>NZ_JBEPRY010000020.1:0-151132 GCF_040548605.1 Bradyrhizobium sp. JR4.1 | reverse complement strand
GATGGCGTGCCGGTGGTGGTCGACCGCCTGACCGGTGAGCGCAGAACGGCGCAGATCTTCGTCGCCGTGCTCGGCGCATCGAGCTTCACCTACGCGCAGGCGACGTGGACGCAGGGGCTCGCCGACTGGATCAGCGCCCATGTTGGCGCCTTCGCGGCAATCGGCGGCATACCGGCGCTGCTGGTGCCCGACAACACCAAGGTCGCGGTCATTAAGGCGAGCCTGTACGACCCGCAGATCAATCGTACCTACGCGGAGATGGCGGCGCATTACGGCACCGCCATCTTGCCGGCGCGGCCGCGCAAGCCGCGCGACAAGACGATCGCTTCATACTGCACCTTGTTCAGGTAATGGCGCGGTGATGGGGGCGAGCCGCGCCGGTCGCCCACCTCGACCGCCACACCCCTTGAGGATGGTCTGCTGCACTGGTAATGCCCACAGGCCACGATTCAAATTATCACTGAAGCACTTCGTAATCAGCCCCTGCCGACCCCACTCGTGCACGGCGGTCTCCGAGATGCCGAACTTCGCAGCGATCTCGCGCGTCGTGAGCATGCCGCGGCGGCGCAACCGATCGTACCGGCTTGCCAGTTTGTAGGCGCCGCGAACGAACGCAATCTTCTTCAGGTTGAAGGGCTTGCCTTCCCAAGTGCGCCATCCGTCGCGGTTCAAAATGTCGGCAATCTCGCGGTCGCAATGCTGATCGAGCAACCGGTCGACGGTCGCGACAAGCTCGGGCTTGAACTTGCGCAGCTGGGCGATAGGCAGCGGCCGTTCGAGTTCCAATGTGCGCGTAGCCCCGCCGGACAGACGCACATGGGCGGTGATCCTCTGCGCTTTGATCAACGTCACGTCATCGATGAGCAGGCGCACGATGCGTTTGCGCTCACGGAAGTCGACGCGCGAGTCGTTCCAGATTCGTGGCAGCTGCTCGGCAAGACCGAGAATGCGTTGGCGGGCCTCGGCGCTGAGTGTCGCAGCCTGCTGCTTGTTGCGGCGTTCGTATTCCTCGGCAGCTTCGGCATGACGGCGCAGCTTGTCGTTCCATTCCGCCTCAAGCGTATCGGCGACGAGTCGATTGTCGGGGTCTACTTTCATGTAGCGTCGGCGGGCAAGCTCGGCGTCATAGCGCAACCGCTCCACATGCTGGCGACGCGCGGTATTTGTCTCGTGAGCGCGCGTCTCAAGTTCGCGCTGGACTTCCAGCGTGACAGCCAGCGTCATCGGCGTCATCATCTCGATCAGGAGCGCAACAACTGCCGCATCGAGGATCTTGCCGGGCACCGTTTGACACGTTTTTCCGGCACGGCGCACCGCGCTCTCCCGACAGATATAAGTCGGGACCGTACTGCCATGCTCGCGGCTGTAACGCACACCCATGCGTTCGCCGCACAAGCCACATAGCACGCGCCCCTGAAGCAGTGCCGGTCCCTCGCGCGTGGCCCCGACAGCCGTTCGCCACCGAAGGCGCCGGCATTGTCGGTAAGGCGCCGCTGGTTGGCTTCGAACCGTTCCCAGTCGATGTAGCCCTGGTGCATGCCCGGCATCACGAACTGCCAGTCCGCCCTGGCGACCTTGACGACGCTGACGCCCCCATCGGGCCGGTGGCGGGTGCGCGTGCGGCCGTAGGCGAAGGCACCGGCGTAGCGCGGATTGTGTAGCACCTGCAGGATGCGGGAGTGCTGCGGCATCGCCCACAGGAGGTCGCCTTTGTTGGCACCCGTCCGCAGCCGGCGTGGGAACTGCAAGCCTTGCTCCCGGAAGAAGCGGACGGTTTGGACGGCGCTCCCCGTCCGCTCGAACGTCTCAAAGACCATGCGAAGGGCGCTCTGAACCTCGGCGTCGGGATCGAGACCGATGGTGCCGTCAGTCCGGTAGACCAACCCGACCGGCGGGCCCATCTCCAGCTCGCCGCGCCGGGCCTTATTGAGCTGGCCGCCACGCATGCGCGCTTTGAGGATGTGCAGCTCTGCCTCGCTCATCGTGCCTTTGAGACCGAGCAGGAGGCGATCGTTGAAGCCGGCCGGATCATAGATGCCGTCTTCATCGAGAATGAGCGTCGCGGTCAACGCGCACAGTTCGATGAGGCGATGCCAATCCGCAGAGTTGCGCGCCAGCCGCGAGACCTCCAGGCCCATGACGATACCGGCCTTGCCGAGCGCCACCTCGCTCACGAGCTGCTGGAAGCCGTCGCGTGCGGCGCTGCTGGAACCGGACTTGCCGAGATCGCGATCGATCACGCGAATGCGCTCGATCGGCCAGCCTGCCGCAATCGCGCGAGCACGCAACGCATATTGGCGCTGCGTGCTCTCGCCGTGTTCGGCGACTTGCCGCAATGTGGATTGGCGGACATACAGGTACGCATCGCGCTTGAGATGGTCGGCCGTGACCTTGAGCTCAGGCATGGATGGGCTCCATAGCGAGGGAGACGATGATTCCGGCGATTAGGCGGGTGACGTCGCTCGCCGGTGGCGACAGATCGGATTTGGCGAAGGGCGGAGGCTGGGGAGCGCGACAAGCCGCCTCGGCATGAAGGTCCTGCCCCAATGCCCGCATCCAAGCCGCCAAACCTTGGCGGCGAAGAATGCCGAGGCCGGGACTCGTGGTGGCTTCGGCTGATAGGACTGCGGCGCGCACCTTCTCGTAAGTCGCGGCGCGATCGGCTGGCGCGACAATCAGGCTCGATGGATTCGTTTTTTTTTGCGCGCCAGCGCGCGCTCCAGGCTGCGCCTGTGCACCTTGACGCCGAAGCGTGACTCGATTGCATCGAGACACTGCGAGGTCGTTATCTCTGGCTTTGCCGCTCTGAGATCGGTCACGAGGGCAATGACCTCGGAGGAGACCTTGTGGCCGGCTTTGGGGCCGCGCCGGCCTGGCAGCAGACCGGCGAGCCCAACTGTCTTCAGTGCGCTCTGAGCTTTGTAGAATGTCGGCCGGGTAACGCCGAACGCCGCGGCAGCTTCGCTGATGGCAATGCCATCGACCTGATGGCGCCGCACCATCTCGTAGCGCACCTGGACCAGGTCCTTGGCATCGAAGAATGGATTGCTGGTGAACAGAACGTCGCGAACGGCTTCGGGGTTGCGATTGAGGACACCGTCCTGCGCCAGCGCCTCGCTCTTCGGGTCCCGTCGTTTTGGTTTCGCCATGGACGGCCTCGATGCTTTGTAAATATAAATACGCCTCCATATGTTGGATGTCAATTGCGACGTCGACACTAAATGCAGTTATTAGGCCAATAAATGCGGTATATCGTTCTGCGCTTTGATCGCGTAGCGGCATTGTTCGTTTTACATATGAGGCGTAGTTGACTTTACGCATTGCCGGCCCCCAACCGCTGCGCAAGCCGCTCCAACGCCTCGCAGAGCGCCAGCAAATCGGCGGTGCGGAAGGCCGCTCTACCCGCCGCCAACATTCGGAACTCATCCGCGCCGTCGATATCGGTGAACGCGCTTGCGATCGTACAAAGCCGCCCGTCGTCAGCCGCGTAGACTACCCGGTCTTCGCCCCAATGACGGCGCCGGCAGATCAGCTCAAAGGCGCGGCCGTTCCAGCGGATGAAACGGGTGCGTGATCCGCACCTTGAGGCGAGTCGTGCCGACACGCCCTGCATTTGACGACTTTCGACAAGGCCAAGGTCGAGCAGGCCGTCCTCATCGTCGAGCGCTGGCTGCTCGGCCGCCTGCGTCATCGCACTTTCTACAGCCTGGCCGAGGTCAATGCGGCGATCGGCGAACTGCTCACGAGGCTGAACGAGGAACGGCCCATCCGGCGGCTCGGCGTGACACGCCGCCGATTGCTCGAGGAGGTCGACCGGCCGGCGCTCAAGCCATTGCCGGCGTCCCCCTATGTCCTCGCCGAGTGGCGGGTCCGCCGCGTCAGTCTCGATTACCACGTCGAGGTGGAGAAGCATTACTACAGCGTTCCGCATCGCTTCGCCCGCGCCGAGGTCGAGGTGCGGTTCACGGCCCGTACCGTCGAGATCTTCCACAAGGGCGAGCGGATCGCCGCGCATCAGCGCATGAGCGGCAATCACAAACACACCACCGTGCCGGAGCACATGGCCTCCAGCCATCGGCGCTACGCCGGCTGGACCATCGCGCGTAGCCGCCGCGAATTAAACTAAGGCCGTACTCGACCAGGCGACGTGTTTGGCCGCGCAACTCGTGGGTCTCCCAGTCGCGTTCGGAGATACGATTCAGGCCAAACAGGACTTCGGCGATTTCTCGATAGGTAGCTCCCTTGATCCACCCATCATGCGCGCGCAGAGCGAGGACCACGCGGCGACGGCGCAGCCGCGGAAGCGCGCGTAGGGGATCCCCTGGCGGCCCGCCATTTGCAGCGCGCCAGATGCGCGCTCCAAGATCGCCACCCCTGGCTGGTCGTCTTCTTCGTGGTGTTCTTCAATACCTTCGAAGGCGCCCGCGCCGTCGACCGCGACCAGATTGCAGCGGCCCGCTTGATAGGTGCCAGCGAATTCACCGTGTTGCGGACTGTGGTGATTCCTTCCGCGCTCGCCTGGGTGTTCGCCTCCCTTCTGCCGGCGGTCTCCTTCGCACTGATTGGCGTCATCGTCGGCGAGTTCATCGGCGCCGAAGGCGGGCTCGGCAAGCTCATCATCGAAGCAGAGGCGCGCGCCAACGCTAGCGAGATGATGGTCGCCATCTTCATCATGATGTTCGTCGGAATCCTGCTCGCGGTTGCCGTGCGTTCGCTCCAGTCGCATCTGTTGCGCTGGCAGCCGCAGTTCGATCGTTCAACCTAGCGCTCGCATACGATCCGCAGCGCAAGGGGTGCGCTCGGGAGATCGTCACTCGCTGTCGGACGCGACCCCGTCGGCCTGTCCGCCGAGACGATCATCGATATAGCGCCGAAGCGCAGCCGCCGCATTCAACATGTGGGCGCGCATTCTGCGCGCTGCGGTATCGCCGTCGCCTTCCCCGATCGCCTGCATGATGGCGTCATGCTCGACGCGGGACTTGCGGATGCGATCGCCCTGCCGCAATTGCGTGCGGCGGAAGGCGCTGAGCCGCGAGCGGACATCCTGAGCCTGCTCGGCCATGAACGAATTGTGCGTCGCGCTGTAGATGCATTCGTGGAATACCCGGTTGAAGGCATCATAGGAAGACACAAGAGCGCGGCCAGCGCGGCCACGGCATTCACTTTTTCCATATTTCGATGATTATTGAATTTGCCGCCGATGCCCACCCGGCACGATCATGTGGATGTGCGGATGGTGGGTCATCGCCGAACCCGAGGTATGCTGCACCGCAGTGACGCGGATACGTGCGCCGAGATGCCCGGGATTTGCGGCGATGATCGTCATCGCCCTCGGAAGCCGCGTGGAACAGCAGGCCATAAGTGCCGATCGTACCCGATAATCGGCAACACTAGCGAACCTGAACCCGCGGTAAGCGCGCCGCAGGCAAGCGGACGACGATCTGGCTGTCCCTGATGTCGACGACTTCCTTGCGCTTCCTCCCGTCATCGTACCGCAATTCGAACGTCACTCCCGATGCAGACGGGGCAAAGGGCTCAGGCGTAAGGCTGATCCACCCCTCCCCCAAATTCAGAATGATCGGTCCATCCGCCCGGAATCGCGCGTCAAGCAGCACCAGGTCCAGTCGGAGAGACTGGAGCCGCACGTTGAGCCGTCGCCGCACGCCATCACGCGGCCAGATACGCAGGGTGTGAGCGAACGTCTCCACGATGCCACCGTGACAAACCTGCCCAAAGATGGGATCGTCGGCAACGATCGTCGCAGCAGCGCGGACGGCCCCACAAAATCCCAGGTCGCTCTCGCACGAGTAATACCAAGTTCCACGGCGATGCGGCTGACCGAGCCACGTGGTCCCGCTCGGCGCCGGCTCGAAGCCACCACCGGCGGCGCCGTCATTCTCCTCGCCCGGATACCAATAGCCATGACCGGCCGACGCAGGGCCGCTGTTAAGCAAGGCCCACGCGCTGAGTTGTGACGCATAGCCCAGACGAAGGAGCGGATGCGGGTCGTCTGTATCGTTCAGCGCATAATCAAGCAGCGCCCAGCCGCCCATCTGCGCCATGTAGGTCAGCGTATAGGCGTCGCCCGCAGTCCCGCGATAATCGCTGCCCAGGTAGTAATAGGCAGGTTCCAGCCAGCCACGGCAGAACAGGTTTGCAGCGATCTGACGTTCCGCGAAGGCAAGGGCTGCCGCCTTCGAAACCCCCATGGCGACAGGGTCGTCAAGGGCCGAGCGCGCCAGTGCCTGCGTTGATTCGAAGCCTGTGGAATCGAACGGATATTCCGACCCGAACAGGTCCGCCTTCGGATCGACGAAGGCTCGCACCTTACGCGCCCAGTGCGCCTCCAGCGTCGCCGCCTCGCGCATCAAGCCCGCCGTCGTGAGCGCCGAAAGAAGTTCGGGGATCACACATTCGTTGTAGAAGCCGGTGCGGTAGGCAGACCACATGACCACGCGCATCGGCACCGTGAACATGGCCAGCGCGGTACCGTAGGCGCGCACCAAATAATCTCGTGCGCTCTGGCGGGTGGGGATCGCGGGATGGTCACGCGCGATGCGGTGCATGGCCAAATACATCGCGAAGATGTGCGGATAGTCATAAGGCCGCCAGATGTGCAGGCGGCCCTTTGGGCCGGGATCGCTGCTTTCCCGGTTCTGCTTCCAATCGGGTATCCCGTAGAGGCCGTAGGCGTATGCCTCCTGTGTGGTACGTTGCAGCCCGCCCCAGACGAACGCATCGATATACCGGTCCAGCGCCGCCACTTCCGCCGCATCCGGATGCTCGGCATTCTTGGTCGCGAGGTAAGCGGGCTTGCTCAGCCCTGGATCGTCGCACGTCACCTCGTAGATGCGCCCGCTCTTGATCCGGTCGTAATTGTCCGGGCCAAGCAGGACCTGCGTCTCCATGTTCCACTCGCCGAACAAACCGTCGTACCATTTGGACGAGTCACGATGCTGCCGCTTCACGATGAAGGCTGCGCGCTTCTTCATCATCGTCTCGACGGGTTCGGTAGCGAAGAATTCAAGAAAGGTGTGGCGCGCACCCGGCTGGTGCAGGGTCAGTCGGTTCTCGCCCAATCGCGAAAACCGGACCCGCCATAGTCGCCTGCCGGCCCGATCCGGCAATCGTTGCGCCACCGTGTCGCCGGTAAATTCCGCTTCGATTCGCTCCACCGGAATGGAGGACGCGAGCGCGATGTCGACATGCAGGTCGTTGGGAACCGTCATGCCCGGCATTACCTCCACGTCCACCAGACCGGCGTCCGCGATAGCCCTGCGCGCCGCCTCATAATCAGCAACCCATTGGAAGCGGAGACGGTAATGCCGTTGCTCTGCCGGCGACAGGGACAGGGAATGGGTCGGCTGTCGCCAGCGAGTCCCGCCCGCCACTGCCTCGCCGGCGGCCGCCCCGCCCAAGATGTAGGCGCACCACGTCCCACTGGCTTCGGCCGAATCCTTGTGGACATTCCAATATTCCAGTGACGTGTCCGCTTCCGGTAAGAGCATGAGGAAGGGACCGGTGCTGTTGCCGCGAATCCAGAAGATGTGCGATCCATGCCCTGAGACGAAGCTGTGCTTCAAAACAGCCCCCGACACCGGTTGCCCTGCCGGAAATTCGGTGTTCATCGGCATGGGCAAATAGAGGTCGCCGACCTCCACGCTCGCCATGCCGTCGTTCCGCAGCATGATCTCCCACGTCAATCCAGCCTCGTCGACTGCGAGCCGGGTCGTGAGAAGGACGCCGGCATCGCGGGCCGCTAGTTCAAGTGCCGCGCTATGCATCGGCTTTGTTGCATCAACGCCGGTTCGAAGCGTATGCCACTCGGATCCGGCACGCCGAACTCTAGCGTGAGCCGTCCCCAGCACGGCTCCAGGCAGGACATAATCCGTGTCATACGTGTCGTTACGGTAACGCAACGAGGTAATGCCGTCTTGCGTGCACCCAACGACGAAGGAAGAGTCGGCCGCCTTCAACATCATGGCAACCTTGCGCTGCGGCCGATTGGGTGTAGGCAGTGTAACGCCCCCGAACAACGCGCTACCCAAGAAGCTACTGCCCAACAGCATCGTACGACGCGTATACATCCAGACTTTAGACATGCCTTTGGTCTTCGTCATCAACCGTATCCGGTATTGCCCCATGCGGATGATCAAGGCGTGCCGTTTCCCGCCGTAAACGTCAACACGACAAAAGCGACATACGTTCTCAAAGTACCGAGTGTTCGGTCGGCAGCGCTTCGTCACCGTCGGTCCTCACGCGCCCCTTGGACACCAGAGCGTGCACGCAAGGAGGCCAAGCGGCTTTTGGGCCTGGTTGCCAATGGCAACGACCCGGTCGACGAGAAAGCCAAGGCGCGCCTGCAGGCGGCCGACCCACTCCGGCAATCGCGGATCAATATCTCAGGAGCCCCAAACAAAGGCTGAAGCCCCGACCAATTCGGAAATAGAACGCTACTTGTTGGCCAGTTGGCGACCCCTGCATCCGTGTCAGTTTTCAGATCACTCGCCGCCATCTCTCGGCTCACATCGCTGACCTCGCATCAGCTCATGGAGCGATCTCAGCAACCCGCTATCCGTACAGCCCTATCCTCAATGCTCAAGTGGGCAATGCGGGAGAGCCTCGACATTGCTGCGAATCCGGTTCTCAGCGCTAATTAGGCATCTGACCGGTGAGGAAGCGATCCCGGCCGTTCCACATATGACACAGAGCCCATATTGCAAGCCGAATAACACTTTATTTGGAGCGCAACACCTCTCCGGCTATGTAGGCCCTTTTGCTCTGAGCTCCGATGACGTCTCTTGTCAGGTCACCCCGCGATCTCGATCGCTCTTGAAATAGGATGCCGGAGCGCTCGTCTGAGCTCAGCGAATTGGTGGAACAAGACAAACAGCGCGATCATTCCGGCGCCCAGCTCAGCGATTGCTTGGCTGGCCAACAGTCCGTTGAAACCCGATATGACCGGGAATAACAGTACGGCCGGTATGAAGAGATAGCCCTGCCTTGCCAAGGACACAACCGCACTGAGGCGTGCTCTCCCGAACGACTGAAGCATCGTCGCCACAAACTTCTCAACACCAAACAGCCCAAAAAACAGATGGAAGACGATGCAGGTCGAGACGGCAATTTCCGTGACTTTATCGCTATCGCTGAACAGCCTGACCAAAGGTCGCGCAAAACTAACAACGGCCACAGAATACGCGACGGCAAGAGCGACGGTCATGGCGAGCATGAACTTCGCAGCCTTCAATACACGAGCAAAGTCGCGTGCGCCCCAACCGAAACCCAGGACAGCTTGAGAGCCTATGCAGAAGCCGGTGATAGGTAGTGCGCCCATCGTCAAGATTCGCACAGCTATTCCCACGGCCGCGATCGAATCGTCGCCGAACGGCGCAGCAGCTCCGTACAAGAGCATAACGGCAATAGCAGATAAGATACTGGTGATCGTCGACGGCGCCCCTATGAACGCGAGCTGTCTGATGCGATCTGCTCGCAATGATATGTGAGATATCCTGACGACAACTGTTCCGCCAAGCTTCGTAAAATACGCGATATAGAGGCTAATAGCAGCGATCTGAGATACCAGCGTTGCGAGGGCTGCGCCTCGCACACCCAAGTCCAGCAAGAATATGAAGACGGGATCAAGCACCGCGTTCAGTATGAAGGCGGTCATCATCGTCCACATGCTGAATCGTGTGTTGCCCTCGGCTCTGACGATGAAGCCGTTGACAATGTTTAGAAGCATCAGGGTGTACCCGAACAAAAGCGTCCCGGCGTAGTCGAGCGCCACGGGCATGATGGTTGGACTTGCTCCGAGCGTTACGAAGATCCCTCGCAGGTTCAGAAGCACAGCGACGGTAACTATGATACCGATCGGGGCGGCGAGCGCGAGTGCAGTACTTGCGCCTCGACTCGCCTCCAGGTATTCACCGGCGCCAAGATGACGAGATATGAACGACGCTGCTCCAACACCGATCCCCTGCCCGACGGCCGCGAGCAGAACCACGATCGGCAAGGTCATGCTGACAGCTGCGAGCGCCTGCGCGCCAAGTGCGCCAACAAAGATCGCGTTGACGACCTGCTGTAACGCGTGGATCGATAAGCCAACAACAGACGGAATGGCGAGCCGCAGGATAAGGCTCGAGAGATTGGGATCCGATAGATCGATGTGCTGCTTTTTCTTTGGCATCACATTGCGATCGCTCTCGATTGGCGAAATTGCATCCGGCTCATTCATGGATGAAGGTGCCCCCAGCTCTTCGGAATTCGCTGATCGTTTGCAACAGCTCCTGTTGCAACACCATGCAAAGATTACGGGTCACCTCATAGCTGACTTGGGTTGGATCATACCTCGTTTCGATCTGTAGATGGCCGGCTTGATATCCGACATCGAACCAGAAGAGGTGAATCACGGCCCCTTCATCCATGTCTTCGCCGATCCAAAGTGGAGAAGGTTCCTTGCCTAGGAAACGGCGTGGAAAATGGCGCTGCAAACCCGCTCGATAATTCACTCCAATTCTGGGCAAAGGCAGGCGATCGATCCGGCTCCGCACGGCTGGATCTCGGTTTAGGAATTTCATGGCACGAAAGCCTATTCCGCTGCGCGGCAGGGCATTGCGCTGGCGGTATATTGAACGAGCACGATCGTGACGGGGCTCCGTTCCGGTGAGACTCAAGGGAAGCGGAACGAGCTCGCTGATATGACCGATGATCTGAGATGGATCGAGATCGTCGAACAGCCGACCTCGGGTTGAGGTAAGACTATCGATCCAGAGCGAATAATTGCCGAAAACGCGCCCAAAGGCGCCAGAAATGGCGGCAAGAAACACATCAAAGTCCTGACAGTGCGCCAATCTGGCTGAAATGTTGAGGAGATCAGCTGTCGCTTCTTCGTCAATCTCAAGATGGTACTTGCCCTGATCTTCCCAAAGGGAGCGGCAATTCGCTTCATCCATGCGACCTTCAAGGCGTGCATAATGAAGCTCTCTCGCGGTCACTTTCGAAAAGCTCGCGCCGCCCAATAGGGTGGCGCCGGCGTGCAAATTGAACTGATGGTAGTCAATCCTCTCCCAGTAGCTGAGTTCGGCTGGCGCTTCGCTGTTCGCGTAGTGCTCAAGGCGCTTCAACCATGCAGAGAGCATTTGTATGTTCTCGGGATCACTCACGGCGTGGCCTGAGGCCGGGGCGTACGCCGCATCCAATGCTTCCAGGAACAGTCGATAGCCTATCCCGTCCGCTACAAAATGGTGCATCAGGACCAGCAGATAGTAGTCGCCGCTTTCCGATGTGCGGAACACCGTGACGTTAACAAGAGGCGTCTGGCCGTCAAACCGAAACATGTGTTGACGTCTTGCTGAGATGCTCTCGACTGCCTTACGTTGCTGTGGGTCGGCCATTCCGACAAGATCGATCTCCTCCACCAGGCGTTCGGTCACGGAAGGCCCGATTGTCAGACGTAGACCATCGTCGGTTCGCGCAATACGGAGTCTGAGGCCTTCGTGCCTATCCATGACATGCGCAAGGGAGCGCTCCAGACTTCGAATATTCAGGATGGCGCCGGGCAAGAAGAACAGATCGCCGATGTTGAAATGCTCATCGAAGCCGACGAGACGGCTCCAAGATGAGATCGCGGGGGTAACTGGCAACGAGCCATCCCCAGAAAGGAAGGTATCGAGTGCAACTGCCGCTTCGTCTGCCGCCAATTCCCTGATGGTCGGTGTTCGATAGAGTTGGTCGACAGTGAGATTCAGCCCGGCTTTGCGCGCCAGCGTGACGCAGCGCACGCTCAGAAGAGAGTCGCCGCCGATATCAAAGAAGCTTTGATCGAGTCCGACCCACTTGGCGCCTAATAGATCCTGCCAGATCGCAGCAAGAATACGCTCCTTCCTCGTGCAGAGCTCAGCAGATGGCACAGGCCCGACCTCGCGGTAAGGAACGGACGACAGGCGAGCACGATCTATCTTTCCGCTCGCCGTAAGGGGAATACTGTCAACCAAACGGAAGGAGGCGGGAATCATGTAGGACGGCAATGTGTGGCGCAAGTGGGTGACAATATCTGCAGAGCTTAGACCGTCGCAAGCCGGCACCAAGCTTGCCGTCAAGCGACGCTGGTCATCGATGTCTTCTGCGACGACCACGGCCTTTGCGATTGCCGCATGAGACTCAAGGGCCGATTCGACCTCCTCCAGCTCGATGCGAAAGCCCCGCACGTTGATCTGATTGTCCGATCGGCCGCAAATCTCAAGAAGGCCGCTTGTTGAGATGCGCGCGATATCGCCACTTCGATAAAGAACGCGGTATTGCCCGCCGTCATACGGATTCGGCACGAAACAGCGGTTGGTCAGATCTTGATCCCGCCAGTACCCAGCGCTCACGCAGCGTCCCGCGATGCAGAGTTCGCCGGCGGCTCCGACGGGGACTCTCTTCAACCGGGCATCGAGCACGTAGAGTTTGACGTTATCGATTGGGCGTCCAACGGGGACGTGCGACGAGCCGTCGCAGGCATCCGATGTTTCGTAAACTGCCGCATTGGATGCACATTCCGTAGCACCATAGAAGTTCCACAACGGCACGTCCGGGAAATACTCACGCCAGCGAACAGGGAGCGAGGAAGGCATCGGTTCGGCGCTGCTCGTGACCAAGCGCAAGGAGGTCGGTCGCGAGTGCCGTTCTTGGGAAGCAATGAGGCCGGACAGCAGTGGCGGCGAGGCAAACAAGTGTGTCACGCGATGTCTGGCCAGCGTGCACAACAACAGATCTGGATCCAGCAACTGCTCTTGGGTCAGGATCAGCGCGGGCACGCCTCTCAGAAGGCCTCCAAAATACTCCCAAGCGGACGCAACAATTGATGCGGACTTCTGGACAACCATCACGTCGGTACTATCGAAGGGAAAGCGTCGCCACATCCAGTTCAGTCGATTGAGGATTGCCGATTCCGGTATAAGAACTCCCTTCGCCTTCCCGGTTGAGGACGACGTGTATATAAGGTTCGCAATTCCCTGATCTGGTGGTTTGTCGCTGCACTCAAAACCGCGCGCGGGCGCGCCGCACGCTTCTAGCGTCAATAAACATTTCGACGGCACTTCAAAAGCAGGCTCAGGGCTATTTGCGTGAACCAAAAGCTTTGCTTGACTATCTCGCAGGATATGTTCGATCCGATCACGCGGATAATCCGGCGATATAGGGACAACAATGGACTGCAAAGCTCGTGCGGCTAGAATAACAGCGGCAACGTCAGCCGACCGGTCGATCAGCATGGCGACCATGTCGCCAGCGCCCACGTCAGAAGTCCGTAGCAACGACCTGATAGCTGTTACGCGCTCACGCAACTGGCCGAATGTGATCTCACCGAAATCGCCATAATATGCCACCTGGTTGCGATTAGAGACGCTGATTTGCTCGAACGCTTGGACAAGCGGACATTCGGTCTCATACGACTGCGCCGAGCCCTCTAGCGCGTCCAGCATAGCGACGTCTGACTCGCTGAGGCAGCTCAGATCTTGAATGGGCGTAAGCGGCTTCTCAATGCAGGCTGCAATCAGGCGGCGCAGATTGTCGGCCATGCGGATAATCAGATCGCTGGAAAATAGGTCTTCCGCGTACGCTAGCTGGAGGGCAATTTCCTCGCCCTGATCTTGTGCGTACAATGTCAGATCGAATTTTGCGTAGCCGGTCTCGTATTCGCGGAATGTCAGATCCAACTCATGTTCGCCAAGTGGCTCCGCGGCCTCGGAGTACATGTTGAACATAACTTGGAAGATCGGTGATCGTCCCGCTTCGCGATATAGCTTGGTATCCCTTACCATCCAGCCGAACGGATATGCCGAATTTGCGATGGCATCGCTGACCAGTGCTTGGATGCGCAAGGCATGAACCGCAAAGGACTGGCCCACATCGATCGCGTAGCGGATTGGCAGCATGTTCAGGAAGAAACCAACAATTTCGGCACTGCCAGGTTGATCCCGTACGACGTGCGGTATGCCAACGATGATATCATCCTGACCGCTGTACATCCGCAGCAGAAGCTTGAAACATGCGAGGAGTGCTGTCGACGTGGTGCACCTATGTCGGCGCGAAAACTCCCTTATCTGATGGGATAGCTCCCTGCCAAGTAGCACCGCATGCGATGCGCCGCGATACGAATTTGTCTGCGGCCGCGCTCGTCCCGTTCCAAGCGAAAGCACCGGCGGATCATCACCAATCTGACGACGCCAATAGCTACATTGGTTGGCAAGCGCCTCCGGAGTAGCGTGTTGTGTTTCCCAGACCGCGTAGGTCGAGAGTGACACTCGGTTGTCTGGCAGAAACGCCGCGGCGTCCACGTACCTTTGTCGAAGATCCCTGAGCAGAACAGAGATCGACCAGGCATCGATGATGATTTCGTGAGCGGTGATCAGTATGAGATGGTTCTCAGGACCAAAAATGATCATGCGCGCGCGAAACAGATGGCCTTGGCTGAGATCAAAGCTGCCGTTCAGTTCTGTTCGCCTTAGCTCTGCGATCAGCTTCTCAGCCTCCTGCGACGTGAGTTGCGATGCATCAGTCAATTCGAGATTTGCGCAGTGCGGAGCATCAAAAAGCTGAACCGGACCGTCCTCGTCGATAAAGCGTGCCGAAAGTGCCTGATGAGAATGAACGACATCGGTCCAGGCGCGATTGAACGCGACCAGATTGATGCTGCCCCGCATTCGCAGGCCGCCCTGAATGATGTAGTTCCTGGCAGACGGATCGAGCTGCGAAAGAAACCACAGGTGCTCTTGAACTCGCGTCAGAGGCGATCGTGTAAGCAGCTTTCCGCAAGCGGGCGCTGTGCACGGCCTAGATTCGGCTCGCGCCGAGATCGAAGCCGCAAGAGATCGGATCGTTCCATTCAGGACCAGCCTGAAATCCGTTCTCACTCCGAGCTCGGTCTGCAAACGGCCCAATATGAGCATTGCCCGGAGCGAGTCTCCACCGAGGCTTATGAACTGGTCATTCACACCAATGTTCTCAATGCGCAGAACACCGGACCAAATCTGGCACAGCTGCGCTTCGAGGTCGGTTTGCGGTTCCTCGAATCGCGTCGGCAATGGAGGGCGAAGGCTGGTCGGGTCGGGCAATGCTCCAATATCGACCTTTCCATTACTGGTCAGTGGAATACCGTCGACGTGGATGATTCTTTCTGGGAGCATGTAGATGGGCAGCGCTTCAGCAAGGAAGTTCTGAAGCTCGCCTTCCGTTACCTCAGCTGGAGCGGACACATACGAGATGAGTCGTCTCGTCCCGCTTTCCTCCTCAGCCCTGGTTATGTCTCTCGCCGTAAGCTTTACGCCTGCGCAGACGGAGGCGACCGCGACGGCGCCACGCACCGAATGATGAGCGGAGAGGCGAGCCTCGATTTCTCCTAGCTCAATTCTGTGCCCGCGGATTTTGACCTGACGGTCGCGTCGACCGAGACATTCCAAAAGACCATCGGAACGAAAGCGCCCGAGATCGCCTGTCCTGTATAGGCGCTGCAAGGACGGGACGTTTGAGAACGAGTTTGGCCCAAAGGCATCCTTGGTGCGGACGTCGTCATTGACGTAACCAGCAGCGACGCCAACACCGCTAACGCAGATTTCACCGACCTCTCCCGCCTTGCACAGCCGCGGCCCGTCGGCGATATAAACCTCAACATTAGTAATCGGCTTGCCGATCGGCACATAAGCATCAGCCAGCGCAGGCGGCGCGGAAACCAGATGATGCGTGACGCCGTCCGCGCACTCGGTCGGCCCGTAGTGGTTGAGAATGGGGACGCGCGGATATAAGTCAAGCCACGCGCGCGCCAGTGCGGGTGTCAAAGGTTCTCCGACCGTCGAAATAATCCGCAAACCGTCCAGCGCTCGATCAGCCGCCGCAAGCGGCTTCAAATATTCAACAAATACTGCAAGCATCGAGGGGACGAGTTGAACTACCGTCACGCCGTGTCCCTGAATCGCTTTGAGAAGCGATATTGGCGATTTCACTGTCGCATCATCAATGAGCGCGGTACAGCCTCCGACGCAAAGCCCCGCCAAAAGCTGCCACAACGAGATGTCAAAACAGTGCGATGCCGTCTGCGCAATGCAATCCGTCCGAGTGAGGGTTAGGGCATCAATCTTTGCCGCCAGATGATTGTTTAGGGCTGCACGCTCGATCATTGCCCCCTTAGGACGGCCCGTTGAACCAGAGGTAAACAGAATGTAAGCAAGTCCATCCTCGCTCCATGATGGCACAACAGACGAAGTCTGGCCCTTGCACAGCGCCGCCTCTATCGTCATGAATTCCGTGGCGCCTTTGCTGCTAGCCCGGATTGGGTTGACCGAATCCAGCTGGCCTGATCCCATAATCAGAGCACAGCGACTCTGCTCGATCATGAATGATGTACGCGGAGCCGGTAAGGATGGATCGAGCGGCAGGTACGTTGATCCAGCCTTCAAAATTGCGACTACTGCCGTCGCCCAGTCGAGGTCCCGCTCACCCCAATAGCCAATCACTGTGCCGCGAGCGCACCGCTCTCGTAACGTCCTCGCGAGGCATTCCGATCTTACGCGCAGCGCCTTGTACGTAAGTTCGTCTGCGCCGTACCTCAGCGCAACCCTCTCCGGATCCGATCTTGCAAGGCGATCGATCGCCGTGATCGCGTCGACCGGCTGACGTTCCACAAGCTGATTTTTACCTGATCGATTTTCCGTAGGCATACGCGTCTCGCCATTTATCGCCTTCTGCGGCCCTCAAATCAGAACACCGAGGATGCTGATTGAGGTGTGCATTCCGTAGCCGCCCTGGTTCTGCCAGTCATATTGCGCCGTTTTGCCCGTTCTTAGCTTCTCGTCCTTTGCGTTCACTTCGATTTCCTCGATGATCGGCAGGGGGAACACTGCCGGACGCTAGGGCCTCAAGCTGGCGTTGGCATCTACCGGATCTTGTAGCAGACACGTGATAGTTTGCATGGCACCCGCGACCAACGCGCTCAGAGACTCGTTCGGGCTTGTGGTTTCTTGCATTTGTGCTCTCCTCATGGAAGCGGGCTTGGCGTTGGCCGGACTGCAGGTCACCTGCGGCGCCCAAGCGATGACATCGATTGTGCAAGAACCAACAAAGAGGTGTGTTACCGTTTCCACGAGGCCGGCGTTGTTTGCATAACGGTTGAAGGATAGTCGTTAAGCGCTCAAACATTTTGACGCTCGTGGCTATAACGAGATAGCTATGGGCAGCGTAACGAGCCGTGGGCGTGCAGAACCATCCGCCCCGCGGTCCTTGGTCTGCTGATGTTCGCAGTGGTCGGCCTTGGTGCACACGAAAGTGCGCTCAGAAACGTTTGCTGTGGACGCGCAGGCAACGTCCAGTCTACGCCAAAGGGCGTTCCGGCTTTTCCGAACCGGAATTGAATTGCGGGTAGCGCCTTCGCTTAGTCTCCACGACATGCATGCTCGGCAGTTCTCTTCACGCGTCACAGAAGTTTCCGTCTCGGCGGCTACAGCAGAACCGACACGAATAATGTTGCGACGAAGCCGCTTAGCACTGCGGCTAAGCCGGAGCCGACCTGTTATTACCGCCCTCATGTTCGTGTTCAGCTGGAAGATGCTGATGATGAGCCTTTCCTGCGTGTGTCGCGTTGCGTGATGATCCCTCGTGACGATTTTTCCCACGAGCCGGATTTCGATAACCGCGGCGTAGCCGGTGCAATCCCTGCGTGGGTAGACGGGTCCAGCGTCCAGGCCGGCTCCGCTCGCCGGCAATATTCATTGGCTTTCACCGTTTCGCCTGTGCCTCGATAGATCGAAAATCTGTGCAGGCCAACAAAAGTCTCCTTCTACTGCCGCAGCGGGAAAGGCGGCTTCTGCTGCGCAGCATGCTGTCGGACGCTACAGCAGGTCAGCTTTAAGACCATTGTCCGCAAGTTGACGCATGCACCCGGTACCAAGCAACTGGAGAGCGCTCACTTCCAAGCGGCACACTGCTTGCTTCATTCGCGGTGCCATCACCGGTGCCAGCTCGATCGGTAGTGGATCGGGAAAGCGCCGCGGGGTGTTTGATGCGATCTGGAGTTCTTTTTTTGGGAGCGACAACGATCACGCTGGTCGCAAACGGTAGAGCCAATTCGGCGGACCTTGAGCCAGCAGTACACCACCGCCAGGCTGATGGTATTCAAGCTGGTGATCGCCGCATCAAGGACCTGGCGGCGGCTCAAAGGCACAAATCCGTTGCCCAAGGTCCTCGCAATTCGGATTCAACGAGTCATTGAGATCATCCAAGTGCCGACAAACTAAGCGCCTGATCACCTCGTCACCTAAATCCCGAATAGCTCAGCTTATTGGGCCGATAATTCAATGGAGATCTCTTAATGACTATTGATGACGAGAAGGACGCCTCACCGGCTCTGTCCACCGGTGCGACGCATACACTCATCGACCTATGGGGAGCGAAGAACCTCGACGACGCGGCCATTGCGGAAGACGCAATTCGAAAAGCCATCCGTGCGGCGAGTGCGACATTACTCCACCTTCATGTTCATAAGTTTTGTCCGGGTCACGGCGTCTCCGCAATAGCCTTGTTGGCTGAATCGCACATTACCTTGCATACTTGGCCTGAGAGGTCCTACGCGGCCGCTGATGTTTTCGTATGTGGCGACAGCGATCCTGCGAGCGCCGTGCCAATTCTAGTTCAGGCCTTTCAGCCCGAACGGTCTGACGTTCGCAGCTTCCGGAGAGGTGCGTCGACCAAGCCAACGCATTGAAGCAGATGATCGATCTCCTGGGAATAGCCGGTCATGTTTCCGCCCGCGAGCTATCGCTGAAAGTTGGCCACGGCGGGAATCGGGAAGGCGGCATATCGGGGGGTGCTTGAGGCCTCCACTTCTCCACCGAAGGAGCGATATGCCATGTCCAACGATAACAACATCAAGCCGAGTTAGGCAGGAAACGTCGAGGATCAACTCACTGGAATCTTGCGCAATGCCGCCTCGAGCGCGTCCGGATCCATACCGTCGAGCTGGATGCGATTGAAGTAGTTCAGGCATGCCACATCCTGGGTGTTGTTCTTATAGCTCCGGGCCTTCTTGCGATCGAAGACGGATACGTGGTGAGCCTTCCCATGCTCATGGCGAACTGGCGCAGGTAGCACTATGGCACGTAGTGCTGGTTTACAGGCCTGTTTCGAGTTTCCTCCATGCATGGTCTCCCGGCGAGTGGGCATCTTGTTTCCAGGCCTGGCCTGTTTGGACAAAGAAAACGCGCGATATCCACATACTCGGCCAGGGGGCGACATACCTACCTGCGCCGTTGAATGTCCGCTAGTGTCCGTCCTGCGATGTGGTGGTCCATCGAGCAGGTCCGAACCTAATTTTCCGTCGACAGTTTAGGCCAACCAGATGTAGGAATATCAGGTCAAATCAGGGATCTAGAATCTGGTCGTTCGGCACGCGCGACAATAAGCGGGCCCTCAACCCACACCGCGGATGGCGGCTAGGATTGCTCCGCGAGTCGTGTTCGCGACAGCTAGCAAGTTGTCGAGCCACGGAATTCCGATCCCGCCGCTCGACTTTTATGAAGCCGTCGCGGACCGGAGCGAAGGGATCATGATTGAGGCTATTTCGGACGCAATTTGCCGCAGGCCACGACGATACCGACACTGTGATTCCGAATATTCGGGTCACGCGACGGGTTCTTGAGCGATTTGGTGACGATCTTTTCCTCGCAACCGAGCAAGCCGATGATCCGCTCCTTGCAAGGCTTGCTGCATTTCTCGCGTTGGAAGGAACCGACGGGTACAACGAAATCCGCTATGAGTGTGCCTGGGGTGCGCAAGGCAGCCCTGATTGGGTTATATGGGGGTCAAACAGAGGATCCGAGATTTCACACCAGCCTTTGTACTGAAGGTCTGCAAGAAGGGTGATTACCGGCGGCTGACGTTGAGTGCCATGCCCCAATCGGACGCTGCCCAAGGATCTTCACACCCGAGTTTGAGTCCGGACAATGATCGTCTCTGGGACTCCTGTCCTCGCATTCTCTCCAGCCCATGTTGAGAACGATGCATCCCCGGGCGTTGAAGAGATCGGCTGCGCGCTGTCGGTTCTTGCTCAGGAACTGCTTGCGATGCGCGATCTTAAATCTCCGCCCCGGCTGGATTTTCGTCCACGCGGTGAGCGATCATCGGACTCTTAAGCCCCTACCCTCACGTCGGCTCGGCCTCCTTGTCCGGGATCTCCTGTCGCAGCTTCGGCCATTGGCGGAGCCGCCCCAAGTGCCGCGACGAAATTGTCGTAGCGCACAGCCGGGTACGCTCTCGCCGCCTTTGCAGCCGGCTCAGGGAGTGGTGGTGTCGTCGTCAACCAAGGCGAACGAACAAGCCCAAGGCCTTGACCGAGATCCCAATATCGGAAGCCGGGGGCTCTGGATGGCTTGCTATCGCAAGCGTCGGTGGTTGCGGGAACAGGACTCTGCGCGCAAGCCATGTGTGAGCAGTGCATCCCTACGACGCCAAGATCGCCCGCTATCAGCGGCTGTCACGCCAAATCAATGTCCGCAAACGCTGGACGGAATTGCGCGCCTTATTGCACAGGCGACGGACGCGAAAGCCGTTTTTCAGCTGGCTGCGCCGATTCTTGGGGCGTCTTTCCACAGCCAAATATCAGCCCGCCTGAAAAGCGCCCTTAACGCTCGCTTCCATGGCATCCCTCAGGCTCTTGGGGATGCGTTGAGCTTTGCCAGCCGAGACGAAGGCCACACGCACACGCGCCTGGACTAGCAAGTCGGCTCCACGCCTGCACTGTTGGTGTAGCGCGATCGATGCCCCCTTCACCTCCTCAGGAGCCGTGATCACATCAATCACATCATCCATATAGGCAGGTTTGAAGAAGTCCAGTTTCATAGAACGCACCACGAAGGCGAAGCCGCTCAGCTCCTCGCCGCTAGCCTCGAACAACCTGCGATGATCTGTCCCCAAAAGCCGAAGGTAGTTCGTTCGGCCGCGCTCCATGAAGCGTAGATAGTTCGCGTGATATACGATCTGGCTGAAATCTGTGTCCTCAAAATAAACGCGGACTTGCATGTGGTGCCCGCCGTCCCGGATTTCGCCGTCAAGATCGGTCAAATCGTCCCCTCCAGAGTCGCATTGGTAGGCCCACAATGGCGTGACCTTGCAGAGACCAACCGTACCACGGTCACGCGCTATGCAACGGTGAGAGGCAACATAGACACTGAGGCATCAATCACCAATAAGCTGGCCCGGCACAGTCCCGACTGCTTTGTGGTAACCCGTTTGCCACTGGGATTGGAGGGCGTGGCCCTGGCGTTCCCAAGGCGAAGTCCGCTGGGGACATGTGGCCGTTTCCGTTCACATAGATGAGTGCAGGAAACCAAAATACAGGCGAAACATCGTTGCCTGGCTGGAGGCTTATGGGAGGTGTGGGCACCCACAATCCGTTAGATGTGGGAGGACTACATTGCCGCCGAGCCGGGCGGATACTGCCCTTTTGGACCATTGTCTCGCACAGGAGGCGCGTTCCACGGCAAGCGTCAATGAGCTGAGGCTTGGTCTTGGTTCGTGCAGTCGGAGGCTCCGGCCCACCGCGCGTGGGTGCTGCGGGCCCCCTCAAGAGCGATCAAAAACTTAGAAGCTCACCCCCATCCTCGCGGTGCTGACGAACTGTCCTTTGGCCTGCGATTTGCTTGCCCGTGTGGCGCTGCCACGTCAGTTTTGCAGACTAGAGAGGTCCGCCAGAGCTTACCGTATTCGCGATAGCTGCTGGACCTTGGGTCGATCCAGAAGCTAGTTGTAAGGGGATTGGCGGATGCGAAACAATCGACGATCACACGGACTGTGGTCGCTGCGCCACCAGCACCAGAAACTGCTCCGCTTACCGCTGACACTGCGGCGGATATCGTCGTGATTGGCGGTGGATATACCGGATTGTCGGCGGCCCTCCATCTTGCTGAAGGAGGAGCGCATGTCGCGCTTTTGGAGGCGCCTGAAATAGGATTCGGAGGCTCCGGGCAGAACGTCGGGCTCGTGAATGCGGGTATGTGGCTCATGCCTGACGCACTTCCGGACACGCTCGACGCGCCCTTTGGAGAACGGTTGCTTGAACAACTCGGCCGCGGACCGCAGACGGTGTTCGAGCTCATCGAAAAGCACGACATCGAATGTGAAGTGGAACGTGCCGGCACCTTGCATTGTGCGGTCGGACGTATTGAGGCCCGTGCCGAACAGTGGCAGAAGCGTGGAGCGCCCGTCTTAGTGCTAAATGCGGAGGCAACACGCAGCAAAGTAGGTGGTGGCGACTACACCGGCGCGCTGCTCGATAAGCGCGCCGGCACCATACAGCCATTGGCCTGTGTGCGAGGGTTGGCGCGGGCCGCGCTTGCGATGGGAGCCAGGATATTTACGCAAAGCGAGGCTGTCACGGCGCAGCACAACGGGTTGCGCTGGAGAATCAGCACGGAAAGCGGATCTGTAGAGGCCGACTTGGGTAGTCGTCGCAACGGATGCTTATGGCAAAGGACTTTGGTCTGAGGTACGGCAGGAACAGACTCAACTGCCCTATTTCAACTTTGCCACGCTTCGCTGCCCGACGATCTGAGAAGCGCGATCCTGCCTGAGCGGCAGGGCGCGTGGGACACTCGAGAGGTCCTCTCTTCATTTCGCCTCGAGCGCTCCGGGCGACTCGTGTTTGGCAGTGTTGGCGCGCTTGAACGGATCGGACGTTCTATTCACCGGGCCCGGGCCCAAAGATCGTTGCGCAAGCCCTTTCCAGGACTTCGGGGCGTCCAGTTTGAAACCGGCTGGTTTGGCATGATTGGAATGACCTCGGACAATTTGCTCCGCTTCACAAGCTGGACCGCAACGTCATCGGTTTCAGTGGTTATAACGGCCCGCGGAATCGCACCAGGCACAGTGTTTGGCAGCGTTTTGGCTTCGTACATATTGGGGCAGATCGCTGAGAACGATCTGCCGTTGCGGGTCACTGTCGTCGAACGCCAGCGTTTTCGTGCAGCGCAGGAAGCCTTCTATACAGCGGGCTCCCAGCTTGTTCACCTGGTGGATTCCTGGTTCTGATCACCGAGCAACTCGGTTGGCACTCTTTCTTCGGAGCAGTATGGAAATGATGCCGTGATCTGCACACCGATGGCTTCGAGACATGTATGTTTGGCCGACCGACCGAACGAACGAGGAAATTATGTGGCAGCCCTTCTGCCGCGGAGGTTAACGTTGGCATCGAACATCCCAAGCTGATCGATGCTCTGGGCGAGGCATTTCGGTGCTCCGCCGCGTGAGCGAGTGCCCTGTTCCAGCGCGCTTGCAGCTCACTCGCCACCAACCGGTTCGCGGGGTCAGCGGCATCGTGTTGCCGGAAAGCCCGGTCTGCGGCATAGCGCGCCGCTTCCAGATCGCAACTGAGCGCATCGCGCACCTGATCCCGTCGTTCTCCGGCTTCCCTGGCGGCAGCGGTTGCAGCGGCGATAGCGCCCGGACCGAGGAAGCCAAGCAGTGCTTCCTCGATTGCATCATCGACACGCAATCCGCCGAAGGCGATGCAGTGAGGACCGCCATTGTCCATCCAGGCGCGGCTGCAGCTGTAGCGTGGGATATGGTGCCTCATGCCGGAGTAGCGGAGTGTGAGCTTGCGGCCGCAGCGCTTGCACCGGATCAGAGCGGCCAGCAGCGCGTCACCATGCTTGGGTGCGCCGTGATGCCGACCGGTGGGAACGTTGCTGCTGACCATGGTGCGGATCGCCTCGAACCTATTCCAGCTCACATATCCGTCGTGGGTGTTGGGCTTCAGCGCCAGCCATTCGTTCCGCGTCTTGCGGCGGATCTTCACGCTCACGCCCTCAGCGCTGTATCCCGCCGCCACAGCCGTCTTACCATAGGCATAGGCGCCGCCGTAGACCGGGTTCTCAATGATCCGGTGGATGGCGGAGTAACTCGGTCGCCGCCAGGCTGTGTCGCCATTGGGCTGCTTCACCGGCAGATCGAGATTGTACTCGTGGAGCCAGCAGAGAGCGCTTGTCGGGCACTGCCCAGTTCCTCGACCTTGTCGAACGCCAACTGGATCGCTTCCTAGACGCGCCGATCCGGATCTTTCTCATAGCGGTCACCGGCCTTCACGAAGCCGACGGGCGCCGCCACAACCAACTCGCCCCGGCGCGCCTTCTCGTAGCGGGCCGAAAGCGGGCGCTGGCGCAACAGATCCAGCTCGCACTCGTTGAGGCTGCCCTTGAGCCCGAGCAGCAGGCGGTCGTTGCCGTGTGCCTCGGCGCATAGATGGTCTCCTGATCGACCAAAACGGTATCGACCACGCGGCACATCTCGATGAGTTGCTGCCAATCCCGGCTGTTGCGGGCGAAGCGCGAGACCTCACGGGCGCAAACCGCACCAACCTTACCGAGGCAAACCTCCGCTACCATTCGCTCGAAACCGGCGCGTTGCACGCCGCCGGCGGCTGAACGACCGAGATCATCATCGATCACTTCGATCTCAGACCAACCGAGCGCCGTCAGTCGGTCCCGCATGGCGTATTGCAACGCGCTGCTCTCGCGATTGTGCAACACCTGATGTGCCGAGGATTGGCGCACGTAAAGAATCGCCTTACGCTCCAGATGATGAGGCCTGACCTTGTCAGAGATCATGATCGCCCCCCATCGCGGGCGGCGTCGCTGTCATCGCAGCATGGTCGAGGATCAACTGCGTCATCAGGCTTGTGAGGGCCGCCCGGGCTTCCGCCGGCAGCTCCAGCCATGCTGGTGCGCCGATGGCGCCGTTCGACAGGCCGCTCCCGAACAGATCCATCTGCTGCTGCGGCCGCGGTTGTCGATTGTGTCGGTATCCGCTCCCTGGCATTGCCGTCTGCCGTGACATGGGTCTCTCCCCGATTCTGGTCGTGAGAGGCTCTGGATGCGCTAGAAAGCAGGGCAGCTGATGGCGTTCGATCCCAACGCCGGATCGAGAAGCGCAGAAAGCGCGGCAAATGCGGTTATGCTGACAAATGGCCGAGCTGCCAAAAGCTCCGCCTCAGGGCATGCCGTTCGGTCGAACATCCATGCTGGAACCTCCAGCCAACGATCTGCTTGCGATCCATCCAGCGTGCAGCGGAAGGCGCCCTCGCCAGCCCTGTCGACGGTCCCATGAACGCAAACTCGGCAACCAAACCAAGGATGATGCCGATAAAGAACTTCGCGAAGAACGGTCCTGTGGGCGTTCTCAAACCTCGTTGTACAACCGAACAAGGCTCCATTCCGCCATCGGATATATCGCCCCGATCGAAATGGAGCTAAAAGCTGCTTAAACCCGTCCACTTTTTCGGGGGAAGATCAAATCTTGCCGACGCTAAAGCTTTCGCGCTCCGCGTCACCGCAGCGATAGCGGCACGCGAGGTGGCGAAATTAGTATTTCATGGACCTTGAAGTAGCTATGCTCGAGCGATTGCGAACAATCTAAAGCTCTTGCGCTCGGATTGCCGTGCGCTTATTCCGCTGAGATCAGCAGCCCGCTCTTGCTCACGCCCACGCAATCTACGCTCGCACCCGCAGGAGCCTTGCGAGGCAGTTGGAGATGATCTGCAACGCAGCAACCTGACGCAGCGTTCGGTTCACGCATTTCTTTCGGCGCAAATGTTGCGATGCAGTTACAGCAATTCGCGCGGACGTTGTTAAGACGCACGGGGCTCGGGGCACTCAAGGGACATGAGAGTAGAAATGAAGAACTTGTTGCTCGCGACTGTGAGCATTGTGGCGCTTGACGCGGTGGCGCCCGCATTTGGCGCGGATCTGGCTGCACAGCCCGTCCAGCCTCTCTACACCATAGCTCCGCAGCGTGTCGCCGCTGCAATCTACGACTGGAGCGGCTACTATCTCGGTATGAACGGTGGATTGGGCTCAAGCTCGAATTGCTGGGCTTTCAATGGCGGCACGCCCGAGGGCTGTCATGATGCGACCGGCGTGACCGTTGGTGGCCAGATCGGCTATCGATGGCAGATGGGCCAGATCGTGCTTGGTGTTGAAGGCCAGGGAAACTGGGCTGATTTGACCGGCTCGAATGTCATCGTCGCGTTTTCGGATGTCAACCACACCAAGGTTGATGCGTTCGGTCTCGTCACGGGGCAAATCGGCTATGCCTTCGATAACGTACTGCTTTATGCCAAAGGCGGCGGCGCAGTGACGAGCAACACCTATCAGATCAGCTCGAACCTCACGGGCGCGCCGCTTGGGAACAGCGAGCACGTTCTTTGGGGCGGCGCGTTAGGAGCCGGCATCGAGTACGGTTTCGCGCCGAACTGGTCGCTTGGGTTCGAGTACGATCATTTATTCATGCAGCCCGCGGCGGTGAACTTCGCCGCGCCCGCTGGTGGGACCGATCGCATCCGCCAGGATTTCGACCTTATGACTGCGCGGCTCAACTATAAGTTCGGCGGTCCGATTCTTCTCAAATACTGATCTATCGTTCAAACGCGGATCGAAAGCCCCGGCCAATGGGCCGGGGTGACCTGTTGGTTTCATGTACAGGAGCCATAAACGGTCTTATGCATTCCGGCAGGCCGCGGTTGCCGCATCAAGGAAACCGTTCTCGAGCGGTCGACGATGGTCTGCTAAGATCAAACGGACAACCGGCTGAGAGAAATACGATTTGGCTATCGCCGCCGCTCAATCGACACGGAGGTCGACGGCGATCTGGTCCGCGCCACTAACGAGAATGCCGGCCAATACCTCTGCAAAGCTTTCTTGATCTTCCATCGGCCGAAATGTCGAGATCCATGACAGTTCGCAGGCGTCCTCGCCGCTGGCCGAAACGCACATCGTCGCCCGTGAGGTTCGTCATGCTCACGCGGCGTCCTGGTTGCAGGTTCGAGTCAGCCTGGCCCACTAGAGCTATCATCGGGTTAGCGCAGTCTGGCTTTGGTGAGAAACATGCCGCAACAACTACCGCGCGCAGATGCCGACCAGTGTTCTGAACGCACGCGTCATTGGAGAACGCTGCATTAAGCTCCGCCCAAGAGATCAGCGAGGCCTCGAATAATGGCAATCATGAAGCTTATGAACATTAGGATTAGCCCAAGTGTGGTCCACACTATGTCGGCCAGCTTGGGGGACTCAATTTTCTGGCGGATTGAACCTTCGACAGACGCCTTCAGCCTGCCAAGCCGTCCTGTTGCTTCGACTTGCTCGAGTTTCGATCTGCGAGCGCGCAGCCAAAAGTCTCTGAACCACGGCACGGCGATACATACTGGACTCGCGGCGCCGAGCACGTCTTTGAGCGCGTCCCACCAAGAGTACGCCATGTATCTCAGGCTCTCATCGACGGATCAGACTACATAGCCATTGGCATGTGCGCCGCGAGTTCCAGGTCATCGCTAGAGGCAGCAACGCCAAGCGTCTTGCCGCACGCAACCGAAATTCGTTCCATCAGATCCCAAGTTGGCCCCTGGGTCCCGACTCCCGATTCGATTTCGCTAATTCGAGCCTGGCTAATACCCAACTTATCCGCCAATTGTGACTGAGAGAATCTGGCATCCTTGCGCATGGCCCGAACTAGTTCGCCAGCACGCATTGCCGCACTAGACAGTTCCTTTTCAGCTGCAAGGCTTGCTTCAGCTCGTTCGATTCTTTCGACCAGATCAGCAAGCGAACGACCACGCCCCTTACTGCTAACCTCAGCAACGGCTCGCATTCTACGTTTGTGACTTTTGTCGACTTTGAGCTTGACCATTGCAGCCTCCACTCTTCATACGAACCAAACTGAAGCTCGCGCATTCAGTATTCCGGTCTTCAAGGCATTATAATCGCCGCCATTCCAGGAAGACCCTCCAGCGTACATCGGCACGCCATGCTCAGCCGCGAGCATTAGCGTTACCGTCACATCGCCATCATCATCGACTTCGACAGCGAAGATCGCAAACTTAGCCGCCGCGGAAGCATGGAACATCTCCACGCCCCTATACGTATAGAAGGGCAACAGATTCCTGCTATCCACTGATCCGCTGTGGACTTTCTGGAGGTAGAGCAGGATCTCGCAAGCGAAATTGTGCCCAAGCTGCTCCAACTCATCAGCCGCGCCTCCCAATCCGGGATCATCAAACGAAACAAGCATATAGGGAATTCCTTATATTCTGTCAACCCCAAAATCAACGGCGAATGTTGGAAAAAGAAGCTATAAATATAGTCGACGACATGATGCAACTATAGCGCGCAAACTGGAACTGTGAAGACCGGGAAGCCCTCAAAATAAGGGATTCTACAGCGAACGAAGATAACTTTCCGGCGCTCGTGACGGGTTGGGTCGCAGGACTTTCAACAGCCGGGCGCGGCATGATCGAAAAGACCAGAACGGGACAAAAGAGAGCCCATGAACTGAGATGCCCAGTAGAAGAAGATCATGAGTCGCTTCTCGGCACTGCAGACGCAATCGGCGGAGCCAATACCGACTCGCTTGCCCTGGCGCACGCGGCGGCGGCTTGATCGGATGCATTTTCGCTGCTCAGAAGATTCGCCGAGGCGGCCGATGACGGCCGAACCGCTACGGCGGGATACTCCGATCCAGAGTCCATCCTGGCGACGCGACTTCATTGTGGGTTTAGCCGCGTCCCGACAATATGAAGTTTGACCTGCTGGATTCGGCATGGCCAAAAGAGCAATTCGAACCAATCTAAAGGCTGCGGGCCTCAATCCTTCCTTTTGGTGGTCGTTGATATCGTTTGGGGGTTTCCTCGCGCTGGCGTCTTGAAATCTCGGGGAGATGTGCCCATTTGGGACAGGCCGCCATACGTTATGGCTGGTTGGCTGAGAGGCCGAAGGCATCTCCTTGCGAAGGAGACGAACACCGCGAGGCGTTCCGAGGGTTCGAATCCCTCCCCGATTCGAATACCCGCTCCGAGAAATCGTTGAGCGGGTCTTTCTATGTGAACGTATCTTCGACGCAACGAAACAAGGGAGGGCTTGGATGGCCAAAACCTCGAAGCAATTTAAGCAGGGAGCATCAGCGTCCCTGAATAAGTCGATTCAAGAACTGAAAGATTACCTCGGTCGTCTTCGGCTTAGTCCAGTAGAACCGCGATCCACTACTCCCAAGGCGGTTTTTCTTTTTGGTTTGGTTCATGCCTGCGACGACTTCGACGTCGTTTTCGATGAGGCTTCGCCCGACTTTTTGCTGCTGCTGGCACGGATGCGCCGGCTTTCCCAACAGATTTTGGCTGCTCGACAACGCTGGCCAATTTGTACGGATTGCGAGCGCGGCGTTGATCTTTCGCCGCTTCAAGGTTGCGGATAACCAGATCGTAGACCGGCGTCGAGAAGGAACCCATGTCCTGACCCGAGCCCGCCTAGAGTGAGATTGAAGCGCTTAAGCTCCTTTGCCAGACGCCCGCGCCTGTTACTGGCTTTGTGACCCGCGAGCACGCGGTCACGCTGAAGTCGTTGCCAGACGTCCTTACCTTGACGCGGCAGCTCAAGCCCTTTCGCTTCAGCTACCCGAACAGAAGATAGCGATTATGTGCCTGCCCATTTTTGTGGAGGCGTCGAAGGAAACCGAACCGATCGAGCGACCGCGACACCACCAGTTCGGCGGCCCGGCGCTTGTGCTCCTCAGTAAACGAGCGACGTTGACGTTCCATTCGACACCTCCGGGCTCAACGAGCCTACTACAGGTGTTCACTCATTCGGAGGAGGTTCAGGGTTCGACTTGCCTCTGGCTCTTACACGCTTGGCAAACACGTTGTGCAAGCGCATTCCCTCCTTGAGCTCTTCCGGTGCCCACTGTTCGCCGTGCTGCCAGTCCGGAGGAACATACAGAGACAATACTTCCAAAGCCCCGAAATCTCCGCTCCGCCATACTTGGCACCTCGTCGTGCGCCCCAGAGGAAACGTCTCCCTCCGAGGGCCCCCCGCAGTTTTCCTCATTCACACGAGGTACTCAATGGCGCGGCACGTCGGTCGAAATAGCCTCCAGGGAACGCAGTCATCGGAGGGATTGGCGTATATGGATGCCAGAGCGCGAGCCCAACCAGCCGCGCGTCCAGCCGCACAATCAATTTGCGAGCGATCATGTCAGCTATCGCAGCGTCAATCTCGGCCTGCATTACATTCGTCCCGCTCAGCTGTTCGCGCAGGCGGGTTTCAGGCGAGCCTTCGTCCGCAGCCAGAAGAATTTCCCGGGCGAGGCCCCTGACCCGGTGTTCGCGCTCGACTGCAATGGCTCGCGTGTCCTCGACTATGATCTCGTCGCCGCTGTCCCGCATCGACAGCATAGACAACTTCGGCTCGTACCAGGCTTTCAGCCAGGCATCGATACCCTTCGCGACAGCGCTTAGCCCCGGGCGGCGGTTAGCGTTGAGCGCCGCGAAATGACCACCGACGTCGTCGTCTTCACTGTCTTCGAAGTAGTAAACCTGATCCGCCAGATCGCGCTCCGACAACGGATAGACGTAGCGATAGGAGACGGTCGGGCGCAGCTTCAATCCATGTTTCTCGGCCGCGTAGTGATAGGGGCTGTAGCGCTGGTAACGCAAACGCACCGCCGGTCCCGGCTGTAGATGATGCAGCAGCGGTAGCAAAGGAGCCATGTCCGCATACCATGCGTCGCTCTCGCCGGGGAAGCCCCACAGCAAACTCCAACTGACCCGCACACCGTGCTGACGGCACCACTTCAAGAGTTGGACATTATGCGCTGAGCTCGTTCCTTTGCGCATCAGCTTCAAAACACGAGTATCCAGGCTCTCAATACCCGGTTGGATCCAGCGGACGCCGGAGGCAGCCAGCTTCTCCACTTCGTGGCGCTTCAGGTTGGCTTTGACCTCAAAGAAGATCGCGAGCTTCTCGGGTAGCCCGGTGAGGCGAGGCAGCGCCTTTTTTAGGTAGTCAGTGGCCAGAATATTGTCCACCGCTTCGATGCGCGACGAACCGTAGCGCGCCGACATCTCAATCATCTCTTCTGCGGCCTGCCTCGCGGGTTTCTGGCGATAGGTCATCGATCCGCCGTTCAGCCCACAAAACGTGCAGTGGCTCCGCTCGCCCCACCAGCAGCCTCGAGAGAACTCCATCGGCAGCCCGGCATGGATGCGGTCGGCGTAGAGCGACGCGTTGAGCTCGGCAAAATAGTCCGAGAAATCGGGCAGCGGCAGGTCACCCATGTTCTCGATCACTGCGCGGGGCACTAAGTCGCGCGTCGACGCCGCGGGATAACCGGCCTCGCGATGCGCCGGACCGAAAACGCCAAATGGCAGGTCAGCAGGCGGAATGTCTCTGCCGCGATTAAGGATGTCCCAACACAGCGGGCCGATCAGCAAGTCGGCCTCGCCCGACACGACATAGTCGACCCATGGGAAACGCATGTGAGTGCTCCGCCCCATTACCGACTCGCAGTTTGCGCCCCCCATGAGAGTGACAAGATCCGGTGAGCGCTCGCTCAGTCGGCGCAGCAACGCCAGCGAGGGAACATGCTGGGTGAAGGTCGAGCTGCACCCGACCATGGCCGGCCGCTGGTCCAATATCTTGTCAGCCGCCCAATCAATAAACCCGCCGATTACCGAGCGCAGCCTGAGGAAATTCGCGCGACGCTCGGCCAAAGATTTGCCTGCGTGTATCGGGTTGCGCTCGAAATAAAGATCCAGGAAGGCGCTTTCTTCAGGCTCGAAGTCGGGAAAAGCGACGCCCGCGAACAGCCAATCAACCAGCGCCTCCTCTGGCGGGCAACTCTCAAGAAACCCATACTCGGCAATGCCTATGTATTCTAAAAACCAGATGTTGGGATATGCTATCGTGGCTTGCAGCCCAGCCTGGGTCAGCGCTGACTTCAGGAGACCAAGCGCCAACGACGGTCTTTCGACTGCCGACATAGGCATGTTGACTAAGACGATTGGCACATCGATACTCATGTGATGCCACATTATTTGTGGTGATGTAGGCTAGGCGCGTTCGCCCGGCCACAGGCTCATGCGCTGGACGGCAATGCGAACTTCTGCGCGACTCCGTGATTGGAGCCGTGAACATGAAGTCAACCTAATTCAGCGAATGCCATAGGCAGCGCGCTTCGAGCCATCTTCCGTGTCACGTTCATTTGCCTGGAGACTGGAAAGCGTGAACGCGCAAGTCCAGGGGGAGGGTGCTAGAGCCGAGCGGTGAATGAGCCGACACCGCTCCGCTCCCGACATTAAGCGGCGCCACGCCAAGGGTCAGGTCGGGTCGAGCCGTTCTTGACGAAGAGCGTTCAGCGTTCCAGTTGTACTCGCCGATGCGCAAAAAATGAGGACTTGGCTCGAAGCCGCGAGCGCGGAAGTCCTTCGGTCGAGTCCAGCGTGGAGCTACCAAAGCCCATCCGGCGGAGCTCAGGCAGATGGTAGACCGAATGAGTTCGAGCCGCCTAGGGGAGCCCGGCACGCCAAGAACAAGTTCTGCGGTCACGTCGGTTGTGCGCGCCATGAAGCGGTGGACGGTGGATGCAAAACGGCCTGCCACCCCACTCCACACTGCGAGATGGTAAGATGCCGCAGCTCTTAGATACTGTCCTAGTACCTCAGTGCGAATCGGCATGATCTATGTCCGTGCGGCAGCCTGCGTATTTGGCAGCTTCGATGCGGCTCTTCGTCCAATTGCTGGTCTGCCAGGCAAAGCGGTCGTCGAGGTCGTCTTCGATTACCCCGGCCGCGTACAACCGATCGAGCAAATCAGCGACTGCAAATACGCTCGTTCCGTCAGTCGTGACCCGCCTAATCAGCTCCGAAGCTGTGCAGTTGCCGAACGCGATGAGATCGCCAACGGAAATCGGAGCGACGTCGTCGGGCACCCGGTGTTCCATGTTGCCGGCGCGGAGCTGGAAGTACCCGTTCCCTGCTTTGTATTGCAGGTCTCTGCGGAAGCGGATCGGCAGGTCGGGGGCTGGGCTCTCGAGCATATACTGGTCGATCATGCTCTGCAGTCCCTCCCCGAAGTCGTCAGGCGTCCTGAAGAAACGTTCACCCAAGATGCGGTAACCGAGAGGCCAGCGTTCGCTCCCCGGTACCGGCGTCACCAGTTGCAAACGTCCCTGCTGCATATTTACGAGGAAGCCGGAAACACACGCGATCGTGGTATGATCGCGTTCCAGCAACCCAATTGCATCATCTTTGATGGCGGACCTGAGCTTCCCCTTCCGCTCGCGCGCGCGTCCGGCGAAAGCCTTTGCGGTCGGCGCCTCCTTGCCCTGCAAGATGAGTTCGACCGCTAGCAGCTCCTCTGGCGAAAACGTCATATGAATCTGATTGAGATGTGCGTTGCTCAGCACGGAGAAACGATTCGGCGTGGTGCCATACAGGTTGAACAGTCTGAGCACGCGTCTGGTGAGTGCCTGATCCCTAAGCGGCGCAGCGGTGGTTGTCTGCGGCAATGCGCCCGTGATCCGATAGTAGTCGAACAGAAAGCGATCGTAGTGTGGGTTGTCCATAGGATCTGTAGCCCAGTAGCAGAAGCCAGTACGGGCTGCCGAACCAAACATCTCGCTCGCGACGCCGACTACGCCACGCCAACGCTCTGCCTGCTCTTTGCTGTAATCGTAATAGCCTTTGAATCGGCCCGCAGAGAGGCCGCAGAACCAGCAACCAACGGTGCAGCCTTCGCTCAACTCGAAAGCGATGATCGGGTACGTGACCGACAGCGCCGCTGCACCCAATTCGTCGTTGCAGCGCCGGATTTGGCGCTCGCGCCAAGCATGGAAACGAGGGTGAATCGTCGACATTTCGCCTTCGTCGCGCAGGAGGTCGCGATGGCGCAACATCTCGCGCAGATGCTCGTCCCACATCGTGGCCAGCGGCCACTGGGTAGACTCCGGCTTGAAGCGGTATTCTTGGTAGTCTCCGTGCCAGAGCGGCAATATTTCCATTGGGTCAACTTCGATGCCGTAGCGCTCTATTACCGTACGAGGGGCATTCTCCGAAAGCGCCTTGCGGAACTCGATGTCACCGGCTAACCGCTCCATGAACCGCTTGACGTGCGACAGCGTGCGCAGTTGCTCGGGGGGGCGACGGTCAAAACTCTGTCGGTAGTGTTCGGTGGCAGCGCGCGTCATCACGTTAGGGATAAACCTTGAAGCAGCAGCTTATAACCTAATGGCAATGATCTCACCCCGGACGAGGCCTGCTTTCATGTTCTCGTCGCCCTTCTCGTCTCCTTGAGCACGAGCCATACGGTCAGAGCGAAAGGCATGTCAGGCCACGACCGCAACAACAACAACCAGAACAACAGCGACGGGCTGGACTGCCGAGGCGAAGCTAGAGTGCGCTTTCGCGACCTGTACGCCGCTCACAGGCACCTCCGCAGCGGGCCTGGCCAACCCAGCGGCCTGCACAACGCCGGTCGAGATCGCAACACTCGAATCAGGTTTGGCGCCGGCAGTCGCATCGAGCTGCTTACTAATCAACTCCTGTCGGCTTCGACACCGGATGTAACTCTTCGCTTCATCAAGGGTAAAATTGTAGCCGTGGCTTTTTCCGACCGCTACAATTGATGCAAGGCCTGTAGCACTCGGTTTTGCGTTTTCGAGCAGATTGCCCTTTTTCCCTAGATCGTTGATAAATCGCTCTATCTCAGTTCGCGACATAGCCTCTCCTCGCCTTCGCTTAGTGTTGCCAAACCATGCACGATGCCTTCGCAAGCGATCGACGCCGACCGCGCGAACAAAGCAAGCAACGCGCCAAACTGAAAATTGCTGATTATTCGCATTGTCTCACGTCGGCAACACGACAACATTGGTTTGGAACCGACAACCGCCTCGACGCGGGACAAGGTTTCGTTGTCGGTATCTAAGTCGTCCGTTCTTTAATCGCGGGCGACAGCAAACCGAGCGGCCCAGTGCAGGGCGATGGTGTCAGGCACGCATGCAGGATGCGGCATCAACCCGTCCTATGGCTTTACGCGCCAGTGCAGAGGACATTCGGGTGGCACCTTCCGTTACCGATCGCTCGACCAAAGCGGCCGGAGCGAGGACTTGGCGTCCAGCGTCGGCTTGGGTCTTGGTGGTCCGGTGCACGTGCTCGCTGCCGCGGTCGGCATCTCGGCCGCGGTGATGGCGGGCGCCGAAGCATTCACGGCGCTGAAGATAGCCGGCGCCTTCTACCTCATCTGCTCGGCATCAAGACCTGGAGGAAAGCCAGCGCTTCCGCACCGACCCAAGTCCGGACGACCGGCGCCCGCCGCGCGTTGCGCGAAGGCATCGTCGTTGAGGCGCGGAATCCGAAAACAGCCGCCTTCTTCCTGGCCTTGTTCCGCAGTTCGTCGAGACGACGACTAACGTGGCTCTGCAGTTTGGAGTGCTCGGCACTATCTCCGTCACCCTAACACCGGTGTCGATCTGATCGTGACACGCTGGGCGGCCAAAGCAAGGAATGGGCTCGCCGGGCGACCCACGTTCATCGCGCGAACGAGACAGGTCTCCGCGAGCTGTAATGTGCGGATTGGGAACCGCGCTGCTGGCGCAGGCGCTGGTCGTGTGCAGTGCGGCAAAGTTCATCAGTTAACATTCGTGAATCCCAAAATGGAAACACTTGCGCTAGGATCGGGCTTTCAGAGGGGCGTACCATGTTTGAACAAGCGACAACCGCTCTATTGCGAGCGGTACTCGACGAGGTCTGCGAAAACCTACCTCGGGACGAGACCGGCGCTCGCACCCACGTGGCCTGCAAGATCCTCGAAGCCGCAAAGACCGGCGAAACGACACCGGACGAGCTGCGGCAGATAGGCCGGAAAGCCCTGACACAAGCGCCGATCATGTGGCGTTGATCGGGCGAGGTGCGGGGTGAATATGCAGGTGACGGTTTTGAAGATCCTGGTGAGTTACCCGGAAGGATTCGCGGTAATGGCGGACCTCAAGCGCGACATGGCCATCCTCGCCACCAGCGGCCCGGAATGGGCCGAGCGCACCAAGCGGCTGGGCGCGCGCGTGCCGGGGCTCGACATTTTTTCGGACGGCCTCATTGAGCGTCAAAAAGGCGGCTGGAGGATCACTGTCAAAGGACGAGCCGTGCTCGAATCCATGGAGGCGCGCCGAAGCGAACACCACGCATTTGAGAAGGCCTCAATGGAAACGGCAGGCCCGCCAGTTCCAGCGTTGCCGCAGCCAATGGAGCCAGGCAAGCTGCGACGCGAACGTCGCCAGCATCGCCGCGAAGCCCGCGAACGCGCGCGAGCGCATGCATCTTAAGGAACAGCCGCCGAGTTTTTCCCAGCGGCTCCGAAAGTCACTACTCTAGCGCTATCTGGCGCTCAAGGATATAGGTCTGCGACTCGTGTCAGTCGTGGCGCCGTTGGCTGCATCAGTAGCGGCGAGAATGTTTGGGATGCGAAATGAAATGATCAATCAAGTTATTGATTCCCCGCGGCAAAGATTCCGCAGCCTATAGGGCCCGGCAGGCACCGCCGCTCATTGACCAAAGAGCAGGTAGCTCTGGTCGATGCCGCGGTGATCCCGCGTCTCCTCGGTCCAACCGACAGCTCGGCGATAGCTGCCCATCGCCGCCGTTCGCTTGAGCGCGGCGACTTCGATGGGCTGGGTCTCATCGTCAAAGGGCAAGACCCAGAGCGCATCTTCGGGATAACAAAGCTCGCAAAGAAAGCAGGTTTGGCAGTCCTCCTGGCGGGCACTGACCGGAATTCCGTCCGTCTTGTCAAAGACGTTGGTCGGGCACACGTTGACACGGATGTCACACGATGTGCAGCGCTCAAGATCGATGACCTCGATCGACGACCTCGATCATTCCGCGGCTCCGCATAGGCTTGCTTAGCGTGGGGCCGGACCGAGGTCCAGACATCGTCCAGACCGCCTGTCGTCACGTAATGACACTGTTAGACATCCTTCACGCCCAGCGCGCTCCGATAGATCCACCTGGCGGTCGCCAGCATGGCCGTGCGTCGCGATCCCGCAACACATCGGCTGCGTTCGCCGCATCCGCCTGCGAAACGCCGAACCATGCGACGTCGAGGCGCGCCAGTGCTCGATCCAGGCGTGACGCATCCCAGAGGTAATTCAATTCATATGGAAAGACCTCGTCCTGAACCGCTCTAGCGAGCGCCGCTGGTGCGAACGCGCGCGGCGACCGACTACGAAGGACGACGGTGCCCGCAGACGACAGCTTTCGCTTGGTGGTCGTACCAAGCTGCCTGGCGTAATCGGCAGCGCCCTCCCCGCCCAGCTTCCCGACGATACGGCCCAAGCGGCATTGTGGCTGCCCCACTGGTAAAACCGCCGCAGATCAACTCGCGCGTCGCTGCGCCGCCTGCGGCGAGCCCTGGTACGTTGGTCGCACAACTGTCGTCAAGATGCAAAGCTGCCGGTGCCTCGGACGGTGCCTTCGAGCCTAAGCACGATTTGGAAAACGATCCCTAAACGGGTCGATACCGGTACGATCGAACGGCAGGAAAAAGTTCGGCTGCGACGCGCGCATCTGACGCTGTACGTCATCGTCAGCCTTGTCGAGCCGCGCATAGATCGCACCCTCGAGCAGCGCGTGGGCGATGGCCAAGCGCCCGCCCTTCGACGCCGCACCGGGGACAACGCTGCCGTCTTCATAAGTGAATGTCGCCCAACCGCAGAACAGCGTCTTGGCCGGCGAGATTACATATGGATTGGAGAACTTCATGCTGCTGAATTCAGCGCCGACCTGCACGGCCATCAGATGAGCCATCGCCGGTCAGAACATTCGATCCCAGGATCTTGCTAAGGAGCGCACAGCCGCCGGTCGCAATTACGACCGCCTCGGCGCGCACGGTCCAGCGATCATGCTTCTGCCGGCGCAGCCCGCTGGCGCCAGCAACGGCGCCATTCGCGTCCACGAGCAGTTCGAGCGTAGGACTATGATCTGCATCGAATTCAACCGATCCCGCCGGGGCGGACTCCCGTTCGGCACGGTGGGGTTGGCTAGTGCATTGTTGAGGGCAGCCATCTGGAGATCGGAAACGTTGACGCCTTGGGGATATTTCTATTCGTCCAGCTCGGCGCACACCTTGAGGCCGGCATGTGTTGTCATCGCGGCGATCAGCTGGACGATCGTGCGATAGCTACGCAGTGGCTTTCCCCGCGTTGATGGTGATGAAGAAGAAGAGACGATGCTCGATCTTGTTCCACTTGCTGGTGCCGGGCGGCAGGAACCGTGATCGGCAACTTGAACTCGTCCGCCAGTTTTTGAAGCTCGACCTTCCACAGCCGTACACGAGACCCGTTGCTGCCGGCGCCGTCGGCCGTGATCATCAGGTGTTTGGCTGTCGGATGACGCTTCTTCCGCATCGTCCGGCCACCATCGGCGGATCGCATTGACCGCGAAACTGGCGGTGTCGTGGTCCGTGCCGACGCTGACCCAGCCGACATTATTGGTGATGTCGTACACGCCGTACCGCACGGCGCGGCTTAGCTTGGGATCGATAAAGTCATGAATGTTGACGAGCTCAGGCCTGCCTTGGCGACGCCATTCCCGGCCGTTGTTCTTGAAATTGCCTACCAATTCCTTCTTCTTCGTGTCGACCGATATGACCGGTTCGTTCGCCACCAGGAACGTCGTGGCCTGCGTGTTGTGTATTGAAACTGCGCGTCGCGATCGATGTGCTGGCCGCCTTCTCGTGTCTTGTTGTTCGCTTGCAGGCTGTAGCCATGCCGCGCAGAAGCTCGCTGACAACCGTCGGACAAACCTTATGACGCTCCTTCACCAGCTCGGTCACCGCAGGCTGCGGGTCGTCCACAACAATGGCTGCATCGGATCGCCCTGCGTCATCGGTCGACCAGGCGCTTGAGATCGGCCGCGAGGGTTGGATCCCGGGGCGACTTCTTCTTGTGCCCGCCGGCCGCCTTACGGACACGTCCAGCCGGAACCGCCACGTTGTCGCGAATGTCAGAAAGTCCGTGATAAATCGTCGAGCGCGCCAATCCGCTGATGCCGGACATCAAGCTTACCACGCCGTGTCCCAGCGCTTTCGCCTCCAGGGCGACAAAGCGCCGGAGGCTCTGTTCATTCAGAACAGGGGCCATCTCCCGATAGCGCTTCCGCGCGGCGCGCGCCTGAGCGGCTCGAATCATCCCACGACGCTGTCGCGCGACTCATCATTGTGAATCCTGCGCAAATAATCCTCGCGATCTGTGGCAATTATGACTCAGTTGTTTATGGACGGGCCCTTATTGTCGACGACAATCACCTTGACGCCGTCGCGCTCGATCACGGTGCCGTCAGGCTTAGCCTCGTCGGCCAGGCTCATCCGGTATTTGAACGCGTCGCAGCCACCGGCCTCGACCATGATGCGCAGGCCGCTCGTCGGCTGCGCCGAAGCCGAGATCGAGCTCTTGAGCGCATTCATTGCGCTATCCGTCAGATTGATCATGGCTATCCTTTTTGCCTGGGTCGTTGCATAGGAATTGGCAAGTCGCATGCCAGCGCGCCCGAGCTTGACATTGTCCGAGATCGCGCCTGTTGGCTTTGCGGCGCGTGTAGGGTTGCTGACAAAGGTCTTCGAGGGATTGCGGCGGCTTTGCGTGTCTTCTTTATGGATTCAGCCGATGAAGCGTAAGGAACGCGGCGGCAAGCAATTTGCATAACGTGTCTAAGCCGGCCGAAGAGTCCGGTGATGAGCTTAGATCGGAAACCACATGACGAACACTGCCGAACAACTAGAACACGCACCGGGGGTCTTTGTGGACAATATCTGCGCAGGCGGTGCGCCCACTCAGCTTCTTTTGCACAATGACGGCAAGACGACTCTCGGTTTCGTGGTACGCCTGCTGCGCGAGGTATTCGACAAACAGGAGCGGGATGCCATTGCGCTCGCCAAACTCGTCTTGCAGCATGGCAAGGCCGTCTGCGGACGCTATCCTCCCTCAGTCGCAAAGGCGCTCCTCGAGGCGGCGCAAGAGCGTATCCGAGCTGAAGGATGTCCCCTGCTGATCGCGGGCGAAGCCGCGGGCGAACCGGACGGCTCCGACCTGTCCGACGTGCAATTCGAATATGCCTACGAAGCGCTTGAGTGGCACTTCACCAATATACCGCCGAGCGAACTCGCCACAACTGTGCGGCAATTCCCGGGCCACATGCAGGCCGATGTTCAGGTCGCGGTCGATAAGCTATTCGCCGATCCGGTCCGCTTCTTCGGCGCCTATGCAGAACATAGGTACGAGACGCTTTCATTCGCTCGGATGAAAAAGCGTGGACAGAATGCGATTTCGCTGGTGCCACCGCAATATCACCAGGTTGATACTGGCGAGACGGCGCCGGTCAAATGCCTGTACAATGGACTGTGGCTTTGCCGGGCGAGCGAATTTTTCTATGCCGTCGTGCTCTCTACTGAGTTCGAGTTCAAGCAAGAGCCGAGGATCCGGATTGAAATCGTTGCCCCTGCGGGGTCTGGCGGCGAAGCCTTTGTTCAGCGCAGCTTTGACGAACTGGAACGGGCGGTACACGCGGCACGTTCTTATCGCGGCAAGATTCTCTCATTCGAGAAAGGTGCGGATTACAGCGGCCGCTCAAGAGGCATCATGGTGCATCGATTGGCACCAGTGAGGCGCGAGGACGTGGTCCTGCGGGAACAGGCTATCAAATTGCTCGATCGCAACGTGTTGAGTTTTGTCGCCACGCGTGGCGCACTCCGCCGATTCGGCCAGTCGACCCGCAAGGGCATCCTGCTCTATGGCCCGCCCGGCACCGGTAAGACCCACACCATCCGCTATCTCGCCACCAACTTACCGGGACACACCACGCTAATCATCACCGCCGAAGAGGTCGGTGAGCTGAGCGCCTATATGGCGCTCGCGCGCCTGCTGCAGCCTACCATGGTGGTGATCGAGGATGTCGATCTGATCGCCAGCAAGCGCGACGACTTGACATCATGTGAGGAGGCCGCGCTGAACAAGCTCCTAAATGAAATGGACGGCTTGAAGGAAGACGCTGACATCCTCTTTGTGCTCACCACCAACCGCCCCGAGCAACTCGAGGGCGCCCTGGCCGGTCGCCCCGGCCGCATCGACCAGGCGATCGAGATGCCGCTGCCTGATACGACTGGCCGCGACAAGCTGATCCGGCTTTACGGCATGGGCCTGCCGCTTGAGGCGGAGATCGTAGCCGAGACGGTGCGCCGCACTGAGGGCGTCAGCGCCGCTTTCATTAAGGAGCTGATGCGACGCATTGCGCAATCATGCATCGCTCGTGACGGCGGAAACTCAGTGACCACAGCTGACATCGAGGAAGCGCTCGACGACATGCTGTTCACCGGCGGCCGCCTCAACGTGAAGCTCTTGGGTGGGGCCGGAGCGATGGCTGCGGGGCCTGCATGAAGGCGAAGGGAGGAAGATCACCCGCCAAGGGCTGCGCCAACTCCCGCATGCGCCGCGTGTCGACGACGCGTCTATGATTGATGAGCAGCGAGGCGGTTCGTGAACGCGAACCGCCGCGACAATCGCCCGCTCAACCGTCGCTCGTAATTCCTGTTCCATGCCGTCCTGCCCCTAGAGACGGGCTTCGATACCAATAAGGCAACGCCTCGCCACAGCCGACATGCAATGAGCAGAGCAGATATGCGGTAGCATGGAACTCTCATCGGAAGAGCAGGCTGAAATGGTGCTTGTCGGACGACCAATTGGAGCTTCGCCATCCGTCAAGGAACGAGAACGGCTGCGGGATTGCCGGCGAAAAGTCCCTCTGCGAAAGCGTCCACCTGGTGGTACATGCGCATGCAGTTTTCTCCGGCTAATGGCATCAGTTGACTCGTACCTCAAGATGGGTCCGACGAGCCGACAAGACGCGACACCAACTCCTTAGTTGAAGGATCGGCGTTTTCGGGTTTAGTGACGTCAATTCGCGGTACGCCGTGCGCCTTGGCAGCTTCAGCCAAGGCTGTGTTTTCGCGCAGCGAGCGTTCCACGAACTTCTCTATTGCGGCTTTCACTTGTTCGCCTTGCTCCGAATACCGGCTCCCATGCACGATACGCTCGCGCAGGACGGGATCTTCAACGTGGAACACACAACCAGAGCATCGCCGATCTCCCAGTCAGCTAGGTATTCAGGGCGAAGCGCAGCACTTTCAAATAGAAAACCATCTCCCATTTGGCGTTGCGCTCTGATCTTCTCCCGAATGATTGGCCGCATATTCTCATGATGCACCCGCGGGGAACCAATGGATCGTGTCATTCGATAGACGACGATAGAATTCTACTACGGCGTCAGGCACGCCGGTCCAAGGTCGCCCTGGATGACGCCCTAACATGTCGGTCGAAATCACTGGCAAGCCGGTGGCCAGGCCGATGCGATGCGCACAGGTCGACTTCCCGACATGCGAGGTACCAATCAGGAATAAACTATTCGTTTGTCACGAGGAGACCTCGCCGGCTGGAAGAGCCCTCTCTGGGGGCGGCTCTACCACGGCGATGCACTCCCAACCACGGCAAACGTCAAGTCCCTTCCCCGACAAGACCACCGCCATCTGGAAGCGATCGAAACGGCCTGTCAGATTCTTGATCCGGCTCGAACAGTTCCGCTCGACTCGATTGAACCCTCAAACATGGATTTTGAAAACAACCATGTCGCGTCTCATGATGAGGAATGACTGTACGATACGATATTCGATCCGAGACGAATGGCTGGACGGCCTACGACATCCGCACTGGTTTTGCTGCGCTAATCAATGACGTCGCCCAAAATGGCCTTCCCCTGGAAGACGCCGACGACCTGGCCGATCTGTTGAATCACCTACAATCAGAGCAAGCCTAAGTCAGCAGTCACTAAGGGTTTTGCGGGCGCCGCGATTTTCGCTCTGGTCGCCGCCCTTTGGTGTGGCGGAGGATAAACGTGTACGACGGGAGCTTCCACGGGTCTTCGAACTTCGCGACTTGGTCCAGTATTCATCATCGCGAGACGCGTATTTCCAGAACTTTGAGAAATCGCTGTCGGAGATCCCTCAAAAACTGAAGCAGTTCCCGCGACATCGAGCAGGACTTCCGATGTCGACGAAGGCCTTGGCCATGCCGTGAAGGCCGAGCGCGTTGAGCTGATCAGCGGTCAAGCCGCCAATCGGGGGCGATTGGCGATGGTGGGGGCATATAATCTGCACCCGCCGACGGTGACAACTACTGACTCTAGTAGGTTTGTTGTTTCCACGCATGAGCTAGTGACTAGGTCGTTTTGACAGACACGCCTTGCGCACCAACAGTGCAAGCCCTGCACAGGAGAACCTCTATGTCGTCGACCGCACTGCGCAGCACCTCTCTTGCGTTGATCCTTTTTGCCTGCGGGATCATGGGGAGCGTGCGGGCAGACAATCCGCCGCCGCCGCCCGCCAATGCCACAACGCCAGCCGGCCAGAACGCCGGCCCCGGCGAACGCGCCGGCCAAGCGCCGAGTACGCCGTCGGCGGCCGAGCAGCATCGCCTGCCGCCGGACTCCAGCACCAGGCAAACGCTTGATCTCCCTGGGCGGACGCTCTCTTTCACCGCGACGGCCGGCTCCATCCGCCTGTTCGACAAGAAGGGCGAGCCGGACGCCGACATCGTCTATACCTCCTATCAGCTTGACGGCACCGATCGCGGCACGCGCCCGGTAACGTTCTTCTTCAACGGAGGACCGGGCTCATCATCGGCTTGGCTGCAGTTCGGCAATGCCGGACCGTGGCGGCTGCCGATCAATGCAGACGAGGTCACGCCATCCACTTTTCCGGAGGTGAGGCCAAACGCGGAGACTTGGCTCGATTTCACCGATTTGGTGTTTATCGACCCCGTGGGCACAGGCTATAGCCGTTTCGTGGGGACCGGCAATGATGTGCGCAAGCGGCTCTTTTCCGTTAACGGCGACGTCAACGCCCTCGCGCTGGTGGTCCGTCGCTGGCTCGAAAAGCATGACCGGCTGTTGTCGCCGAAATACATCGTGGGTGAAAGCTATGGGGGCATTCGTGGGCCAAAGGTTGTGCACCAGTTGCAGATGCAGCAGGGCATAGGCGTCAAGGGCCTGATAATGGTCTCGCCAATCTTCGACTACGCCCGCACTGGCCTGCTGCAATACATCGCAACACTGCCGAGCTATGTCGCGACCCTGCGTGAAGCCGAGGGCCCGGTAAAGCGAGCCGATCTCGCCGACGTGGAAGCTTATGCACGCGGAGAGTTTCTGACCGACCTCATCAAAGGTCAGGCGGACAAGGAAGCGACCACGCGTCTGGCCGACAAGGTCGCGGCGCTGACCGGCATCGATCAGGCGGTGAGTCGCAGGCTCGCGGGCCGCTTCGACCCCGCCGCGTTTGGCCGTGAGTTCGATCGTAAGAACGGCAAGTTAATCGGCAATTATGACGCTTCAGTGCGTGGCCTCGATCCGTATCCGGACTCGGATTTCCATCATTCCGACGATCCGTCGAGCGACACGCTGCTCGCACCTCTGACCAGCGCCACTGTCGATCTCCTTACGCGCAAGCTAAACTGGCGGCCGGACGGCTCCTATGAGCTAGTCAACGACGCGGTCGGGCAGGCTTGGGATTACGGCCGCGGGCCTCCGGAGTCGCTGTCGGAGCTGCGCCAGATTCTCGCAGCGGACCCGAAGATGAAATTGCTAGTCGGGCACGGCCTGTTTGACCTCGTCACCCCTTATTTCGGATCACAGATCGTGCTCGACCAATTGCCGCCATTTGCCTCAGCACCGCGCGTCAAACTCGTAGTCTATCCAGGCGGCCACATGTTCTATTCACGAGATGGCTCGCGCCACGCGTTTCGTGCAGAGGCCGAAGCGATTATGAAGTAACCCGCACCGCGAACTAGCTCACAAGCAATACCGAGAGGTTCGCGTTGCGCGAGGCAGTCTTACCCTTACGCGGTATTCCGCCGATAGTTCTGGCTACGCCAGCGCCCATCACGCACCGTACCGCCGAGGAAAATTTGGGGCTCGGTTACCTGGCGAGTATTCTCAGAAGCAAGGGGGCGAATGTCCAAATCATCGACGGTTGGCTGGGCGGTCTGACGAGTGACGAGATCGTAGATTCGATAGCCCTGCTGCCGGTTCCGCTGTGGATCGGATTTTCCTGCTACCGATCCAATATGGCTCGGGCAATCGAAGTCATGCAGCTGCTTCGTCAGCGTGGTCTACAAACCCCGACGATCGCCGGCGGCTACGGGCCGACCTTTCACCCGGATGAGTTCCTGAACGCTGGGTTCGACGTCGTGGTCCTCGGCGAGGCCGAAGAAACTGTCTGCGAGTTGAGCGAGCACTTCGCATTCGGTAAACTGGACCTCTCCGACATTTCAGGTATCAGCTACAAACACGACGGCAAGATCGTTCGTAGCGGGCGCAGGCCAGCGGTCGCGAACCTTGACGCCATACCTTTTCCTAGCCGCGACACGATCCGCGCCTCACTTGAGCGGCGGAGCGCTGTGCCCGTGCTTTCGTCACGCGGCTGCGCAGCCCACTGCACGTTCTGCTCGATCGTTGCCTTTGCGAAAGTATCGGATGGTTCGCATTGGAGGCAGCGTTCGATCGAAAACTTCGTCGACGAGCTGGAGCAGGTTAGCCGCCTCGGGGCGACGTGTTTCAAAGTCATCGACGACAGCCTTATTGAGCCGCCTCGAGACGAGCTGTGGTGCCGTGAACTTGCCGACGATATTCAATCGCGAGGCCTGCGCGTGCGCCTGCGAGGTTCGATCAGAGCGGATCGCGTGACCGACGAGGCAATTAGGCAGCTCAAGCGAGCCGGCTTCTTCGCGTTTTCGTGCGGTATTGAGAATTATTCGGAATCCGCATTGAAGAGGATGGCGAAGAGTGCAAGCGTTGATCAAAACCTGCAAGCACTTGATGTCTTCAAGAAACACGCCATCTACGTGCAAGCCGGGCACATTCTCTTTGATCACGGCACGACGATGGAAGAGTTGCGGGAAAATCACCGTCGCATGTCGGACTACGTTTGGACGATCAGCAAGGGAATTTTCTCCGAGATGTATGCGGCCGAAGGAACGCCGTTCGCGAGGCTGCTGCGAAAACGAAATCTGATCGACGCCAACGACGATGGGACTGGCAACCGAAACTATCGTCTGGCCGACGAAGACGTGGTTCAGGCCTATACGGGCCTAAAGCGCTGGCACAAGAGCCATCTTCGCCTTTACGACAAAGCGATCGACGCCATCAGCGCGCCAAAGGCACTCGAGGACGAGGAACTGGTCGAATTCCACGCGCTTGCGACCGAACTGCGGCGGCACGACCTCGCCTTCATGGAACTCCTCCTGGACGCCGTTGAGTCGGGTGAGCATGACGTCGATGGCCTTGTTGACGCTCAGGTCGCAGGGAACAAGATCAAATACCAGACGCTGGCGACACGGGTTGACCACGCCTACGCGTCGGCCGGGCTGGTGTATGACGCCGACGCCAATCCTTTCTTCGGATGAGAAGGCTCAAAATGTCAAAGCCATTCGCGATCAGCTTCGACCGGCTCGAACATTATAAGCTCAACGTGGGCCCGGTGCAGGAGTTCGGCGACCTGCCCGAGTGCGAGGTTGCGATCAAGAATATCGGCTGGACGCTGGGGAACGATTGTCCATATCGCTGTACGCACTGCTACAGCATGAATGCTAGGGAGAAGGGGAGCGACCTTACCGTCGAGATGATCGATCGGATCGTCGATCAATTGAAGAAGCACGGCGTTGAAACGGTCAATCTCGGCGGAAATGAACCGCTCTTCACCAATGGGTTGAACCCCAAGGCGACCTTGCTGCCCTACATCATCAGGAGGCTCGCGGACGAGGACATCCTGGTGGGCCTCACGACCAGCGGCATATCGTTGGTGCGGTTGTACAAGGATCACTATCGGGAATTTCGTCTGTTGAACGATTGCGACATCTCGTTCGACTCGCCGTTCGAAGACGAACACAATGAAAATCGGGGAGCTAGCATCTTTCGGCAAGCTGTGGAGGCGCTCGATATCTGCCGCCGCGAGGGCATCTCGCGGACTTGCATCATGGCGGCGATGAACTGGAACTTCTCCATCGGGCACATTGAAGCACTCGCCAAGTTAGCGAAATCGCACGACGCCAACGTCCGGATCAACCCGATCAAGCCGACCGAGCCCGCGCATATGAGGATCGCGCTTCCGCCGAGCATGTACTATGCCGGTTTCGCCCGGCTGATGGAGTTGTGCGATCCCGTGGACCTGGGCGAACCTCCCATCGCGGCGGTGACCAACACCTCGGAGGCTCGGCGATGTCCTTGCGGACGAACGTCATTCAGAATCCACTCGATCTCGCCAGACGGCAAGGTCCATGTGAGTCCTTGCGTCTATCTACATGACTACAAATCGGAATTCGATCTGCTGACGAATGAGCTGTCGGAGATCATTTCCAGCCCGCAATTTCGCGTGTTCAGGCAGCGCAATGCAAATCCGGACATAGTCGAGGGATGCAGCGGGTGCTCGTTGCTCGCCAAATGCGGCGGGGGATGCGTGGCCAGGTCATATCTGTATCGTCGGCACATGACGGGCGGCACGACCATGCTTGCGCGCGATCCCTATTGCCCGGCGGAGCAAAGGCCACAGCAAGCCTTTCCACAATCGCCAGCTCTGAAGAGGGAGGAGCGATTGGTTCACATGGACTACCTTTGTACCTGGATCGGCCAGCCACACTAGCATTCTTCTCGACGAGATCAAGGGCGGGTTGATGTCTGAGAAACTTAGCAACCAAAGGAGCTGACTATGGGTGACGCACAAGGTGAGCGCGGCAAACCGCACCCCGGGCTTGCCGCGATCCGCAGCTTCTTCAACTTCGTCGCAACCAAGAACCCCGCATCGATCGCTCAGTGCGTGGAAATCCTTCACATCCCGGTCAAGCGGCTCCGGTGTCAGACCCCTGTTATCTGGCCCCGGCGGAGGTAGCAGCGATCCTTGCCCAGCCAAACCGCTCCACACTCGAAAGCATACGCGATCACGCACTGCTCTCGTTCCTCTACAACAGCGGGGCACGGATACAGGAGGCTCTCGATCTGTGTCCCGTTGCGATCCGGTTCGATAGCCAAAGTTGCGTTCGTCTTACCGGCAAGGGCCGCAAGGAACGCATCTGCCCACTATGGCCGGAAACCGTGCTGTTGCTGAAAACGCTGCTGGAGCGACAGCCGCGTGCATTGGACCAGCGGTTGTTCGTCAACCGCTATGGCGAGCCGCTCAGCGCATCCGACGTTCGGTTCAAGCTTGCGGCCCATGTGAAGGCGGCGGCCGAAACCACGCCAACGTTGCGGACTAAGCATGTGACGCCGCACAGCTTCCGACACGTCACCGCCGTACACCTCGTCTCGGCGGGTGTCGACGTCACCGTTAAGGCTCTGGCGAACGAGCTCGGCAAGGCACGCGCGATGGCCAACATCCTGGCTGCCCAATCGGTGGAGATGAGGGCCAAAGGTGAGGCGATGATCCAGCAGGCCGACAGACTTCTTTGCGAAAGCTGGAACGAGCGGATGTGGAGCGACGGCGACCTGCCGCGTCGAGAGCGTATCTGCTCCCGGCCACGGCGCTCCTTGACGAGTGGTCGGCGCTACGGGGGCCCAGCAGAAAGGAAGTCCTCTGGACCAAGATACGAAATGTCGATCCTTCCCGCCTCAAGCGACACCTGCGCTCGCGCCAAACCGATCCTTTCGGGATTGACGCCCCCTTTGAACGTGCCGAGCGGCGCGCCGTCCGCTGCGAGCACGCGTGCCTGTCCGGAGAATTCGTGGATTTGGACGTGAGTGCCGGCGGTGGCGCAACGCCGAGCCAGGCTACGTTCGCCCAGTACCGCCGATCCGCCCACGTGCGGTTGTCGCTGCGCTTGAAGCTCTGCAGGAACTGGATCCACATCGCATGGGTCTCAACGGTCGGCCAATCGCCGAGCGCGCTTCGCGCGTCGACATCCTTCGAAGCCAGCCACTGCCGTAGCTCCTGACCGCTCTCGAAGGTCGCGCCGGTGTCGCCGACCGCCTTGATCGCCGCGAGCCGCGAATTGATGAACGGCTGGAACGCAAAGGCGAGCTCGCCGATGCGCGTGATGGCCTTGATCGCCGCGTCGGCGTCGCCCGCGCGACGGCCGCGTTGGCCCGGACCAGGAGCGGGTTCGCCTCCGCCGCGATGGCGTCGAGCGAATGTCCGGCAGACCTACCCCGGCGAGGAAGTACCCCCGACCTCGTGTCGCGGTCGAATTTTTCCATATGAGCCGGCTGCGCGAGACCAGCCCCGCCTTCAACGCGTGCTGGATCGCGCCGTCGCGACGTTGCAGCCGACGATGCCAGAGGGAAGATTGCAGGATGTCGTCGAGCGCAGCCTCGATCCCGGCGTCCGGCACGTCGGCCTCGCCGATCAGGCTCAGGATTGCCGTGTCCAACGTCGCGACATGGCGTTCCCAGTCCTCCAAAGCCCTCTCGCGTACGTCTGCGCTTTCATTGGCGATCTCGGGAAACGTCCACGCTGTCGCATTGTTGACGACATACTCGATTAATGGGTTGATGTCGCCGCCGATGCGGGCGTGCATTCGGTTCAGCAGAGCCGCGATCAACTGGATCAGCCCGCTCTCCATGTTGCGCGCTGAGATCGCCGATCAGCGCTTCCCAGCTCCTCTGCTTCTTCGCGGCTTCGTCGTACATGGGAAACAGCACGATGCCTTCGACGTCGACGTAGGCCCGCCCGGCGCGTCCGATGACGTTCTTGAACTCGGACGTCTTGATCAACTCGCCGGAGCGATGCAGGGAACGCATGATCACGGCTGTCGCGGACAGATTCAGCCCTTGGGCAAGTGTCGGCGACGAGATGGTGACCTTGAGGACTTTTTCGCGCAGCAGACGCTCGATCTCCTTGCGGTAGGCGGTCGGCAGCGCGCCGTGATGCAGCGCGACCCCGATGCGGAGGCACTTGAGGATCGCACTGTCGGATCCGAGCCACTCTTCGCCCAGCGCGATCGCCGTCCTAAGCACGGCAGGGTCGGCTTCGAGCAGAGAGCGAAGCGAGCCGCGTTCGTGCAGATCGACGATGACGTCGGCGAAAGGTTCGACGCTTCGGCGCTGCGGGCAGAAGACGAGAACGGTCTGCTTGTCCTCGACCAGGCGCCATGCCGCAGCGAGGCAAAGCTCCTTCTGGTCGCGAGGAAACGGGATCTTGCGCTCGCGCTTCGGCCGCACTCAGTTCGGCGGGGCCGCTCCGACGATGAACCGCCGGACCCATGGTCGTTCGTCGCCGACGCGCAGGTTCAAATGCGCCGAGGACGACGATTTCGACCAGACGACCTCTCCGAACCGCAATCGGGTCGGTCGCCAATCGTTCTTGATCACGCCGCCCGACTGGTCCCGCCGCAGCCAGGCCGCGAAATCGTCGAGTTGTCGCCCTCAGGCAAAATGGCCGACAGACACACGATCCACCGCGTCGCCGCGTCGGAGCGGCGGAGCAGCCGCTGGATCTGCACTTCGTAGCGGACCTCGCGCTCCTCCAGGCCGATCATGTGCCCCTCGTCGAAGACGAGAAGGCCGACATCGTCGAGAAGGGATGGTTCGTTGCGAAGGGCGAAGTCGAGCTTCTCCGGCGTCGCCACGACTATATCGCGCTCCCGGATGGCGTCCTCGTCGAAGCCGCTAACGCCGATGCTGCCGTAAAGAGCAGATATCGTCTTGCCAAGAGGACCGAAGGTGCACTCGTTTCCGTCTGCGCCGACAAAGCGCGCAACGGGGTGACGAAGACCACCCGCTTGCCGCCGGCGAGACAGCGCAGGATGCAGAGCTCCGCTATCCCGGTCTTGCCGGCGCTGGTTGGCAGCGAAACGACCAAATTGTCGGTCTAATCCACGGCACGCGACGCCGCGTCGACCTGGGAAGGCCAGAGGTCCACTTCCGCTCTCTGACGGCTCTGCAGCAGCGCGATGAAGAGCTCGCGAAGGCGCGGCCAGTCCGCGGCTTCTCCGCCGGCCGGCTGCCGTGGCAACCGTTCGTGGAAGGTGTTCGACCACAGATCTCCGATGAGATGGACGGCGACGCGGTGGGTCCACCATTGCGGCAGCATGTTCAACTCGCCGCATATCGTCAGGCCGGTCCGGAGCCGTTCCAAGGCATGGTCGAGCAGACCGCGCTCTCCGCGCTCCACGCCTGCGCGAACAAGGACATCGCCGCCATGAACCCGTCCGTCAGCGCGGCATCGAGACCGTCGAATAGAAAATCCTCGCCTCCGGCTCGGTCGACGGCTTCCGTCGCCCCCTGGATGGCGTGGATGATGTGCTCATCGCTGCCCTCTCCGGAGGCCCAATAGTCAAGCGCGGTACGGCGGAAACCGCGGAAATTCCGACGCATGAGTTGGGCGAGCACCCGCTCCGTCGGAGAGAAGTTCTCGTCGGCTTCGACGATGGCCAACAGCGAATAGGCGCGCGCCGAATAATGCGCGAGATGATAGCTCGCCGCGGCCATGACGAAATGAAAGTCGCGGTCGACCTCGCCGCGATTGCCCTTGGCGATCACCGACTCGAGCGCGGTCGCGGCTTGTTCGAAAGCCGTTCTAGCTTGCGTCGCGTCGCCGCCGAGCTCCAGCAAGCGAAGTCCGAGTCCGAGAAGCGCGTATCCGTAGGAATGCAGATCGTAGCTGAGTTGCGGGGCGAATGCCGGGGCGTCCGGAGGCAGGGCTCCGTCGCGCCAGATGATCGCGCGCGCCTGGCCCCGCGCAACGAGACTTCCGCGAAATCCGGCGGTGGCCGCTTCCGCGATGTCGGCCGCTATCGCTTCAGACGTTGTTGGCATCGGCGATCACCTTGTCGTAGACCGCAGCTATGAACTTTCCGTGGTCATTCACGTGGAGGCCGATCCCCCATTGGCCGATCAAGCCGGAATAATTTTGCAGAGCGGTCGTCAGCATCTTTTCCGGGGCGTTGCCGGTGAAGACGAATAGCAGATGCGTCACGCTCTGTGCCGAGATGCCGTACTTTCGTTGCGCGTCGTCGATCTTTTCGGAAGGAAGTACGTCGAGGTCGATGCGGACTTTTTCGCCCCGCCCGCCGCCGAGGTGGCACCGCGACTGATCGGATGCGTGCTGCACCACGACAACCGAGGTGCCGAGACCGCGATCATGCTGATCGATGTCGAGGCCTACGGTGGAGGGAACGACCGTGCCTCCCACCTTCATCCCGAGAACCGCTCGCGCCGCAACAAGGGGGCCAAGAACCTGATGCCCCACGGGACTGCTCGCATCCATGGCAGCCGCGACATGTGGGGCCTCGACATCGTTTGCGAGGAAGAAGGTCAGGGCAGCATGGTGCTCGTCCGCGCGGGTCACCCCATCCTCGGGATCGATATCATGGCCGAGCGCCGCAGCAGGGCGGCTGGTGCGGACCGCGTCGTTAAGGTACGCGCCAGGGGCTACGAAAGAAGGCTCTGCAACGCGCCGTTCAATCTGGGCGAGGCGATGGGGCTCGACCCCGTGCTTGATGAGGCGTCGCTGGTCAAGCATCCCTTTCGTCTGCTTTGTCCCGTGAATCCCGTCGCCGAGCTGCTCAACGGGCCCAGAGTCAGGGTCACCCAGGACGGCGAACTCCTCTGGCGCTGGGGCCATCCCGATCACCAGGATTGGCTTAGGGACAAATTCAAAAAGAATTCGGAATGACGGACTTATCGGCGTCCCGACCGATTTCGAGCCTGATGCGCGCACGATCTATGGCCACGGTCGATCACCGGAAGTGGGGATGGCGAACCGCGAGAGGTTCGAGCGCGGGCTTGATCAGGTGGTCCGGACCACTGTGGAAGACGAGACGGACTTCTTCGCCAGAGCAGCGCGGCTTCGGCCCCGGTGCCGATATTCTTGTCGGCACTGCGACGATGTCTGGAAGCCTGATCTCGCGCCGTGGTCGCGATGCTTGGTTCTCCCCTTTGGAGCTCATCAGAGTGATATATTTTTGTTATCGGAACTTGAGTTTGATAAGTATACTTATCGGACTTGAGTTCCTTAGATTTTTGATATACTATTCTTATCAAGATGGTATTTTGATCAGGATTAAAGATCATGTCCTACCTGAGTGAAGAGCTTATCCGGACCGTTCAGTCGAAACGTACGCAAGAACGCATAAGCCAACGTGCGTTGGCCGACCGATCGGGTCTGACGCAAGCGCACATCTCCCAAATAGAGACCGGCCGCCTCGAACCCGGCCTTTCCAGCTTCATCCAGATGGTACGGGCGCTCGACCTAGAAGTCGTACTCGTGCCCAAGAAGCTGCTTCCAGCGGTGGAGGGCGTTCTGCGCTCCAACGCCAACGACTTCTCCAACAAGGAAGGCCCGTCGGGCATCTTTGTCAGGGCTGAACGAATCGTTTCCAAGCTGAGGAATCGCCACGGCAGCTCCGCGTCACTAGACCGCATCGCCGAATACTTCCGCTTCTTGAAGCAGGTCCACCTTTCGAAAACTGACCTGAGCCTCCTCAACGACATCGTCGACACACTCAGAGGCTACCGCTCCGAACCGATACCCAATTCCGTGCTGGAAAACTCCGCAGGCGTATTGCAAGATCTACGCAACCGGATCGCACATCCTGTAGAAGCCCCCCGTTCAGCCTACGCTCTCGATGATGAGGACGATGATGCCTGACGTATCGGTCCTCGACGTCCGCCTACACGACACCGCGATCGCGACCATCACCCTCGTGCAGGGCGACCGATCGCTGCTTGCCTTCAACCAGAACTATATCGACGACGTCGTACGCCCGACATTGAGCTTATCCTTCAAGGACCCGTTTGGAAACTTGCTCACGGCGTTCAAAACCTATCAGCAGGTCGTTCCGCCCTTTTTCTCCAATCTGCTGCCCGAGGGCCCGCTGCGTCGCTATCTCGCGGAACGGGCGGGCGTGAAGGAAAAGCGTGAGTTCTTTCTTCTCTGGATGCTCGGCCGGGACCTACCCGGCGCTCTGTCGGTCCATCCGGCGGAAGGAGAAGCGTTGCCACCTCAGGTGGCCGAGGATCTCACGCCGGACGAGCGGCAGAACATGCTGCGCTTCTCGCTCGCGGGCGTCCAGTTGAAGTTCTCCGCGCTCAAGAACGATCCCAAACATGGCGGCCTGACAATTCCCGTCGAGGGCGTCGGCGGCTCGTGGATCGTCAAGCTGCCCTCGCATCAATATGCAGGCGTGCCCGAGAACGAATATTCCATGATGACCCTTGCGAAGAAGATGGGCATGGAAGTGCCAGATCTCCAACTGATCGACGTCGAGGCGATCAAGGGGCTGCCGGAAGGAATAGGCGAGCTGAAGGGAAGGGCACTCGCCGTCAAGCGGTTCGACCGCTCTGCTGACGGCCCAGTCCATATGGAGGACTTCGCGCAGGTATTCGGCGTATTCCCGGACGAAAAGTACAACAAGGCCAACTACAGAGGGATCGCGCACATTCTCGGCATCGAGACCGGCGAAGCGGGCGTCGCCGAGTTCGTCCGGCGCCTCGTGTTCAGCACGCTGATTGGCAACGCCGACATGCACCTGAAGAATTGGTCGTTGATCTACCCCGACCGCCGGACGCCCGTCCTGTCGCCCGCCTACGATCTGCTGTCGACAATCCCTTACATTGCGGACGACAAGATGGCGCTGAACTACTCGCGCACGAAGAGGATGGACGAATTTTCCAAAGACGAGCTGAAGCATCTGGCGGCGAAGGCGAAAGTCTCAGAAAAGCTGGTCCTCGATACGGCTGCGGAAACGGTCCAGCGCTTCAAGAATATGTGGGCGGAGCTAAAGGCCGACCTTCCGCTGGAGCGAAAGGTCGTCGAAACCGTCGACGCGCACGCCCCATCGATCCCGATCTACAATGAGCTCTGAGTCGTGGCCTACGATGTCGGAAACCTCTCGCCGGCGGATTTCGAAGATCTGGTCCGCGACCTCGTAGGACGGGAATTCGGCGTGAGGGTCGCTGACCTCGCAATACCCTGCGGATGAGGCCCCGGCTATGGCCGGTGAGCCGTACGATCTCCTTTATGGAGACGCCCGTCTCAGCCTGTTTGAGAATTGCCGCGTTCGTGTCTTCTCGCCGAAGATAGCCCTCATATTGAATGCGCTCGGCGGCGGTCATTAAGTTGGGATTTATGGTGGCGGAGCCGACCGCGATGCGTACCTGGCGCATGGATTTGCGAACCGCATCCAGGAAGGCGTGGCTCGCGTTCTCCATGAGGTGCCAACGGTCGGCGACCTGGGTAGCGTGCGGGAGTGCCTTGGCCACAGCAAGGGCATATCCACCGCCGCGGTCGCGCGCGACCACAGCGATTTGTGGCTGCCCCGCGAGCCAGGCTTGCGCAGTGGCTGGCTCTCTGTCGGGTAAGAGAGTGATCGGTCGTCGCCGCTCGAGGTCACAGATGATCGTTCCGTACCGCTGATTGCGCCGCCAGGCCCAATCGTCGATGCCGATAACGCTCGGCGCAGCAAAGGGCGGACACCCGCGCTTTCTAACCACCCGAAGCAATGTGTCGTTGCTCACCGGCAGCATAAGTCGACGGGAAAAACTCGCCGCCGGGCGACCACCCAAGGCAAGGCCAAGGTGATGGACGATCAGATCGAGCCGGGTCGTTCGCCGCGCCCACGGTGCCAGAGCGCCCTCGTCGAAGCGCTCGGTGAAAATACGCCGACCGCACAGAACAGTAACGCAGCGGAAGCGGCGCGCCACGACCACCAGGCGAACCTGCCGCCCCGCCAGCGGCAGATCATTTAGGCGCCTCTGATATCGGCTATGGATCCGCCCAGAACTGGTCCCGCAGCTAGGACAGAGACTCGTCCCGCTCGTGGCGCGTACGGTGATCACGGTCGTAGCGCCATCACAAAAGGCGCTTTCCACGTCAAATCCGCGAGGGACCAGGGCCGACGGACGTAGGGCTCGCTGCATCATATTGATTCCTTTGTGAAACCAACGCGAGCCGACGCTTGAACTTCATCAAAAGTGATGGTGTGGAACGGCCCTTCGAACCGGCATCAAAAGTGCCTAACGTGGTCGCGTAGAGAGGCGCCACAAACGAAGGACCGTTCCATGGAGAAGATTATCACAGTGGGTTTGGATTTGGCCAAGTCGATCTTTCAAGTTCACGGCATCGCCGAAAACGGGAAAGTCTTGGTTCGTCGCACATTGCGGCGATCGCAGGTTCTGCCCTTCTTTCGGAGCCTTCCAGCTTGCGTGGTAGGTATGGAGGCCTGTGCGAGTGCCCATCACTGGGCACGCGAGATAGCGGCGTTGGGCCACTCTGTCCGCATGATGCCGCCAGCCTCGGAGCTGTACGTTACGCTCATCGCTTCGCCTCGCGACAACGGCATTGCGTTCACTGGCGAAGTACATTGGGAGGATGGCGGTAAAGTCGCCATCGATCGGGTATGGCGCGTCGGCGACAAGTGGCAGCTGATCAATTCCTTCAACTCGGAAGCGCCGCAGATTCCCGCGATATTCGACCGAAGCGTCCGTGCGTTCGGTCCTGATATCCAACAGACGCTCGGCCAGTTGCGGGTGGGCATCGTCGGCTGCGGGGGCACCGGCTCGGCCGTCGCCGAGCAGCTTGTAAGAATGGGCGTGCGCCATCTTACCTTGGTCGACGCAGATACGTTGACCGAAAGCAACATTACACGCGTCTACGGCTCGACGCCTAGCACGGTCGGGAAACCGAAGACGGCCGTGCTCCAGAGCCACCTGACGGCCATTGCGCCAGAGCTGCAGAGCCACGCGGTCGCGGCCATGGTCACGCTGGAAAACACGGCTCGGGAGTTGATCCCCTGCGATGTCGTATTCGGCTGCACAGACGACAATGCCGGGCGCCTAGTTCTTTCCCGGCTATCGACCTTCCTCGCCACGCCTGTCATCGACCTCGGCGTTTTGCTCGGTGGTGATGGCGCGCTTGCGAGCATCAATGGCCGCGTCACGACGCTTGCGCCAGGGGGCGCTTGTCTCGTCTGCCGCAACCGGATCGACCTTGCCCGCGCACAGACCGAACTGCGGACGCCGGAAGAAAGGGTCCGGCTGGAGAACGAGGGCTATGCACCTGTGTTAGGAGGCGTTGAGCCTGCGGTTGTGAGCTTCACCAGCGGCATCGCTTCGGCCGCCATTAACGAACTCCTAGAGCATCTGATTGGCTTCGGTCCCAGCCCGAGGCCGACAGAAGTGCTCTTCCGCTGGCACGAGCGGGAGATTTCAACCAACAACGCGAAGCCACGGCCAGGCCATTACTGCGATCCCGAGAGCCAGAAGATCGGCAAAGGCGAGAGCAGTCCCTTTCTTGAACAGGCGTGGCCCGGGAAATGAAGATCCGTTGGTGGCAGTGGATATGGCTGCATTGGCTGCCGCGCCAACCGCTGCGTTGCCTTGGCGAAGTCGAGTCGGCCGACGAGATCCCCGAAAAGCTGCCTCAGCACGCCGCTGTCGTTGTCAGGACTTCAACTCGCCCGAAGTGGGTCGCATTCGATTGCCCCTGCAAGAGCGGCATCGAATCATGCTCAACCTGGATCAAGCCCGTAGCCCCTGGTGGGGTTTATCTAAGGTTGATGGCCCTCTATCTCTTTCTCCGAGCGTGAATTACTATAATGGCCGGCGCAGATGCCACTATTTCGTTAGAAATGGAAAAATTGACTGGGTGGGGGATTCTTTCGGTGATCGATAAAAGTGAGGTGGTCTCGGGGTCAGCGGCAACGACCGAATCGGTTAAGGCTGAACGACCGCTGACAAAGACCCCTATGTATGCAGCGATGAACGCCGGCCGCTATCAAAGGCAGGAACTCATCAAGCGGATCAACGCTGCCGAGCGCACAAACCTTATCTGCTATGTCGGCGGCTTGGAGACTGAGATCGACCGTAACGATGTTATCGGCTTCGTGGAAATGCTCCACAACATCCCGGAAAATTCACCAATCGATCTTCTGCTCAATACCGGCGGCGGCGATGTCGACGCCTGCGAAAAGCTAGTTTCGCTTATACATGCAAAGGCACGCGACAAGGAGTTTAGGGTCATCGTCACGGACCTGGCGAAGAGCGCCGGAACTCTGATGGCGCTGGGAGCCAATAAGATCATCATGAGTGACGCTTCTGAACTCGGCATGATCGATCCGCAATTTCTTATGAGGGATGCGCGCGGAAATGAGCTTTTTTACTCAGTAACGGGCTATTTGGAGGCTTACGAAGAACACTGTGACGCGCTGCGCAGAAATCCTCAGGACCAGGTGGCGCTGCTCATGCTCGATGGCTTTGATGCGCGGACCGTCAAGAAATTTCAGGGTATTCGCGATCGAGTCAGGACGTTTGCGGAAGACATGCTAAAACGCCGCGGTGCGCCCAGCTCGACGATTTCGGCAGGAGCTGATGAGTTCCGCTCGATGGAAAACGCACGGCCAGCCTATCGACTATGCGAACGCCAAGCAGATTGGCCTGCCCATTGAATACCTGCCGCCCACCAACGAGCGTTGGAGCCGATATTGGGAGCTGTACTGTTTGCTTCGGCTGGAAACCCAAGAGGGCAAAAAAATCTACGAATCGGCATACGCTTCGCAGATCGTGTGATCACCAGCTAAGACAGGCGGGGCACCGGCTGCACGAATTGCATCGTCAGGGGCTCGTGCGCCCTGCCATCACTCCAACTCATTGTCAGCCAATTGGTCGAGGCCGGGTACGATATGACGATCCTCCCCCGTCGATATCGTGCTCCACGCAGAAACGGATACTTGCTCTCATCCAGTGGTTCTAGCAGCAGCACGAATCCCAGGCCTAAGATGTTTAGCGTCAGCGCTTCGATGTCCTCTTGGGCGCTTGTCAGCGGCTGTAGCTGGAAGCGCGTATGGTTGAGAGTTCGGTCGCCAGTATTCATGGTGCAATAGAGCCCCGCCCCCTCTGGCCAATGGCGGGGGGCGTCGAGCATGTCCAGTAGCGCTGCGTCGCGTGAGAACGCGCCAGATAGCCGCTCCCTGCCTCTCGCCAGATTTTTCGAGACGCCCGCGGCTTTGGCCGTCTTCAGTAACCAACGTTCGATGTCATGTCCCGAGACAAGCGCATGCCTTGAGTCCGAATCATGCTCTAAAAATGATGAGCGATGCGAAAAAGTATTCGGCCGGATCGTCAAGAAGATGAAGCGCACTGTTATGTTTGGTGCAAAGACAATTCGCTCGAAGGCTTTGCGGCGGTAGAATTTTCGTCTCGCCAGGCGCCAAGGCCGGCAATCGAGAAATCGCCGTCAGCCATTAAAACTCGGATGACCGCATCCGAAATAATATGCTCGCCCGAGATCGGACCGACGCACGAGCCCAGGTCCTTCATGTAGCATTTTCCTACAACTGATCCCGCAGGCAGGGTCTTAAGCCCAAGCACTGCCGGGGATTTGTACCAGTCCTCCTTTGAAATAACACAGCCGTCCAGACCGTGTCGAACCGCACGGGCAAGGACCATTCAAAACGGCCTCTCGTTTTCGCTTCGCCTCACCCACGCTCGATTAGGGTCTCACCCGAGTGTTGTATATGGTGATCCAAGCTTCATGCTCCGCCTTGAGATTTTCGACGAGGACCTTCACCGTCGCTTCGCTGATGGCCTGAGGCCTTCCATGGCTGAATTCGTTTCGACGCTTGTGAATGTCATTGAGCAGGTCGGCAACCGCCAGGAATCCGTGCTCGCGCAGATCGTCGAAATAGCTTGTGCCGAAGAATATCTTGTACAAATCGTAGAGTCGGCTCCCAACCCCAGAATATCGCCTGAGTTGGTCATCCAGCACGCGCTGTGGAAGCTTTCGCATCGCTGAACGGTGAAGTCTCTCGATACGGGTCTCGAAGTAACCCCAGAACAGCAGCACCAAGGCCGCCTGTGCAGATGGACGTTCCGCATCGGCAGAGTGTGCAAACGCTTGAAATTCGACAACCGGGCGCTCCCACTCCCGCTGAAGCATCTGCAGGTAAATGTAGTCTTCATAGCGCCCCTCAGCGCCCACGAAGGTTGCACCGACCCTAATTTCTCGGCCATCTAAGGTTACCTTCTGGGGCGACGTGTCCATTGGGCCCGCACCACATGCCGGGCGAGGCACATGTATCCTCCGAATACCGGGACAATCCGCCCCACACCTCACGTAGCCCGACCAAAGACCAGTCCACGAATCTCCTGGCAGCTCGTCGTACCACATCAGAAAACCCTCGCGTCGATCAGCCCTTTCGGGGATTGGGTGCGCGCATTAGCGATACCCGCGCCTGCGCTTCTCTATCCATTTCGAGATCAAGGCGAGATCAGCCTTACCACGAGTCGGGTAGCCGCGCCCTGAGCGATCGCCTAGCGGCCCTTTAGGCTGAGCGCGACGAAATCGAGGCGGAGATTGCCGCCGTCGCCCCGCCCGCGGTCGAATTCCACCCCAACGCGGCGAACGCCTACCGCGATAAGGTGCGCAATCTGAAAAAGGCGCTGGCCGACTCCGAAGAGGACAGCCGTTTGGCGGCCCATGAGGCCATTCGCGAGATTGTTGAGAAAGTCGTTATCCATCCACGGGGTGCGTACAAGCCGGTGGAAATTGAGATTTACGGCCAACTCGCCGCCCTGCTCAGAATTTCTGAGAGGGCGGCGGCCGATCCCCTAGAGTCTAGGGGGTACTGGTTGCGGGGATAGGATTTGAACGTAAGACCTCCAGGTTGTGAGCCTGGCGAGCAGCCGGGCTGCTTTCCAATGTCAACCGCAGGTCAAGGGGCAAGGAATCCGGCGGATGGGCCGCCCGGGGAAACCGACGCGATCACGCCGCTCGCGTAAGGGCGGAGCAGAACGACTGCAGCAGAGCTAGGGGTATGGACAATCATGGCCCCGGCTGTGATGCGGGACAAAGCAAGCATGAAGGGTGCCCCATGGTTCGGAATGCTCGGAGTGTTACCTCGCATGTACCCAACTTCAGATTGACTCTTCGCACGGTTGAAATAGCCTATCGCTCAGGCAGCATTTTAGATTTTTCATTTCAGGGAGATTTTTATGAACTTGATCAAGCGCGCCGGTGCCTGGTGCAATGGCGAGGTCGCCTACCTCGCATGGGACGTAGAAAAACCGATCAAGGGGTGCGTCGGCTTCATGGTGACGCGCGTTCACGAAACCGGTAGGGATGCAGGCAAGCGCCGGATCCTCCCGACATGGATCGCTTTCACCGACCAGAACAATCCGAACTGGAATGAACAGGACTCCTCCGTCTGGCCCATCCAGAACTTCCATTGGCGAGACCTTACGCTTCGCAAGTCGCGCGACACCACGAAGGTCCGACCGATCGACTTCAGGGTTCACTATGAGATAGTTCCGGTAGCCCTTGCCGACGCAAGTCAGAAACAAGTTCCAATCTCGCCCACGGCGCCTGCGAAAGACGCATTCGGGCAGCCGAGCTACCTCGGGCCCAAGCATCCGCTGGTCGCGATAGGCAGCCCGATCAAGACGAACGCGATCAATGTGACACATACCTACGGCAAGAACGTCAAGGCGACCTTCACCAACGGAATCCTCTCGACGCAAAACCTCGTCCGGCAGCTGGAAAGCGTGAAAAAGGGTCCGCCCAAGAACTCGATCAAGGATGCAAACTCGGACAAACCGGCCGGGCGCGCCAAGGCAGCCGGCCAGAAGGAGACCCACCTCCTCAAAACCCTGAAGGAAGAAATCCGGCGTCCGGATTCAAAAATCCGGGAATTCCTGATGGGAGATGTCTATAAGTTTGTGACCGAATTGGTCGACCGCGCCAGGAAGGAAGGGGGCCAGGTCTATCTGGCGCTGTACGAGCTGCACGACACTCAGCTGATCAAGCTCCTGGTCGACGCCATGAAATCCAAGCTCATTCACGTCATCCTGACGACGGCGGGCAACCTCAATCCCAATCCCAAGGGAGCAGCGAAGAAGGGCGCCAAGAAAGGAGTCTCGAAAAAGAAGGCGGCGAAAGCAAACAAGCTTCCGGTCCTCTGGGACACCGAGAACGACGAACCGCGCGCGCAGCTTCACAAGGCGGCCGGCAAGGACAAGGGTCGGATGATCGACCGAATGTTCAATTCGTCAACGAGAATCGGACACAACAAGCTCGCCGTCTATGTCAAGGGTGACAAGCCGATCGCCGTCATGACCGGCAGTACCAACTGGACTGAAACCGGCCTGTGCGCACAGTCGAACAACTGTATTATCGTCGAGGATGATGCCGTTGCTGCAGACTATTTCGCCTATTGGAACGCGCTGAAGAACGACGAACTGGCTGCTCCACGCGAGGGGGTAACTGTGACGGTGAGAGGCAAGAAGGTCCAAGGTGCCGAGCCGAACTCAAACAAGCAAGGCGCCAAGATACGGGCCGAGAATCAGAAGTCGCGGCAGGCACACAAACTCTCCTCCAGCGGCACCGCCAAGGCCTGGTTCGCCCCTAACACCAAGCAACCGACGGTGCCAAAGAAGAACCCCGGCCGGCCAGCCGATTTGAAGGAGGTCTACGACCGGATGGACGCCGCCAAGAAGGCGATCTATTTCCTCGTCTTCATGCCCGGCCGCTCCGGCGTGAACAATATCATCGGTAAGGGCGCGGCGATCGAAGGCGCCGGCAACAATGACGACGCGGCCGCGGCTATCGCGAGCGCCAGCGCCGGAGACGACGGCGAGAGCGCGCGGTTCGCAAAGAGGCTGACCTCGATTGCCAAAGACCGCTTCGTGCTTGGTGCAATCAGCGATCCGACCGCAATGCCAAATTACAAAGCGCCCAAGAAGGGCGAGAAGAGGTCGCCCGCGAAAAAGCGGGCCATCAAGATGCCGCCGCCCGCGATCTGGTGGCCGGGCGGACCGGGAACCCAGGTGGCGATGGTGCGCGCCGCGGCGGTCCGCATTCCGTTCGGCAATCTTCGGCCTGAATTATTGACGGCAGGACACGCCATCATCCACGACAAGATCGTCGTGATCGATCCCCTCGACAAGAAAAACTGCACCGTCATCACCGGTAGTCACAACCTCGGCTACAAGGCGTCCTATTGCAACGATGAGAATTTCCTGATCATCGAGGGCAACCGCGATCTGGCGGTCTCCTACGCTGTCCACGTATTGGATCTTTATGAGCATTATCTCATGCGCGCCCGCTTGGAGGAGAAAATCCGCCAGGACATCCAAGACGGCAAGCTCACGTCCTACGAGGAAGCCGCCGCACAGGTCGTGCCGCACGGACTGCTTTCACTGACCGACACCTGGCAAAAGGGCAAGCTGGAGAGCAAAGGTCCATCGAGTCTGAGCTACTTCCTAGCCAACGCGTAACCTGGCGGCTTCGGCGGGTCCATTCTCGAAGATGCTGAGGTCTCCGAAAGCTGGCTCGGCACCCAGTGCGAGGTGGTCGAGAAACACCTCGACCGCAAGCACGACCGGATGCGCGAGAACCCGTTCGCGTTCTTGCGCAACCTATTATCGCTAGGCGTGGTACCGGCGCATTCTCTAAACGAACGTATCTGGACGTTTGAGGCCATCGACCCGACCATGCAGAGACATTTCACCCGCAACGAGAGGCTGGAAACATGGGAAGCCATCAGCTGTTAGTGATCTCTTCGGAGGGCACAAGAGCAGGACCAACACATTGAGGACGAAACTCCGAGCGTCCAAAGGAAGGTAGTCCTTCGGCATACATCCCCATGTTTCCATCATGACCTGTCCAGAAGCAATCAGCGAGTGCCATTGCGACAATATTGATGGAAGTAGTTGCAGTTGATGCGCAAAGAGGGGGCGGGCAAGCACAAGCGCAGCGGCGGCGGGGTTCAGTCGTCAAGCCTAGACCCAGCGTGACGTCGTCGCTCGGAGCAGAACGATCTCGCTGTCATGCTTAGCGAACGCGGTGGCGAGCGCTTGTCGTGGCAGCGAGGCCTCACGTTCGAGCAGCAGCGCGAGCATTCGCCGTGGCCGAGGCTTGCGGCCTCGCCGGTCGCCGGTTGCTTCGATGTCGGCGAAGGCTTTGGCCAGACTGAGGGTCAGATAACGCCACTCAAGCTCGTTAGACGTCAAATGTACGGTCGCGGGAAAAACGATCTGCTTCAAGCCAGACTAATCGGCGCAGGCTGCACCAAAATTTCGTCAGAGCCCTTATTCCATGCCGAAACACACCGAATTTCGCTACAAAGCAATTCGGCGAAGCGTCATCCTGCAAGCGTTCCGCGACCCCTTCTTGAATCTCTATTCTTCGTCGTTCAAGCCGATAAACGACTGAAACAGCGTCGCGGCCGTGACTTCATTTCTTACAACGTCCATTTCTGCGGATGGTCCAGCCTTGAAGTGACGGCGTAGCGCTAGACATGCCTGAAAGGTTTCAACCCGCGAAGCGGCGGTTGTAATTTGCCTCAGGGCGGCATGATGGCGATCATAGTCTCCGGCTCTCACCATTTGGGGCAGCATGTCGATGATCGGAAGCACGGTCCCTCCCCCTTCTGCAGCCTTATGAGCGACGATCTGTCCAAGCACGCCACAGAGGAATCCGAAATCAGGGGCAACGCGTATGGCGAAACAGCGGGCACGCTGCGCCGTGGACGATTGATTTGCCTGTTGTTTAACCTCTCCCTCGTGCTTCCGAATGAAGTCGTGTAGGCCATCACGCCCGTTTCAGGATGGCCGCTGTGCTCCTGAAGCTCGCCGAGGGCCCCCATCAGACCGGTGACAAGCCCCTTCGTCAGACCTGCCGCAACCGCCGCGTTCTCCGCGTGCATGGCCCATTGCTCCCATGCGATCTCGTCCGGACCGTCCCTCTCCCGTTTGAGACGCGACAGCGGAAACACCCCGGCGCGATCACGCGCGCCGGCGCCGCTGATCAAACCATCGCGCAGCGCCTGCGTTATCTGCTGAAATACCGGAGCCTCGACCGTGACGGCCCGATAGGCCTCTGGCACGGTGCATTCGGCCCGACCGGGCGAGCGCGATCGATCCGAGCTCCGGCAATCGGCCCGCGACCGCCTGCCACAGGAGATCGTCGACAACATCGAAGTGCGCGCTGATACGCCGTGGCTCGTCCAAAAAGTCCCCCACCCCTTCCGTCACGGTCATTCGACCCGCCGCTGAGGGTCGGGCATCTCCGCGCTTAGCCGATTAAGAAAGCGTTGCCAACTACCGCAGCCACGCAGCTTTAGATTCGCTCTACAAGATGAACTTCCACTGGGAAACCCATCAGTTCAATGCGGCTCGCGACGGCTCGAAGACTCACTTTGCTAAAGAACGGAATGCTCACCGTCCCGGATTTTTTGTATCGATCCCGCATGATCCCGAACACAACGGTAAATTCGCTCGGTACCGGCTTCGAACGCCCATCGGGCAAAATGGCATCAAAGCCAGCCTTCTTCGACTTCGCCTGCCGCTTCTTTACCTCTTTGCGCAACTCGATCCGGAACTGCTCATCTCGGACAAAGGACTCGGCCGACACGACACCCTGATTCCATAGATGACTGATCGGAGCCGACGAGTGCCCGTCCTTCAGATGAATGAATTGCCTGGTCGTCGAAAGAAAATCGCAGGGTTCCAGATTCGCGCCAGGCGCGCCCGCAGGTGAGAGCTTCACCTGATCCAAATTAAGCAAGTTCTTGTGTGCATCCAGCTCCGCGATGAACTCGCGCTCATTCTGAGTGTTGGTCGACGCCACGAACGGCTTTTTCGCCACGAGCTTGAGGAAATCATTCTCTACAGCCGTATGAAATGTCTTATCGACCACGAACCAGTCACCGGCAAACAGGACGTAGGTATTGCCCTTATACGTTAGTTCGTAGACGAAGCAGTCATACAGCTTGCGCTTCTGCTTCTTGTCCCCTCCGCCATCAGCAATGACGCGGATGTCGTGGCTCGCGCGGAGCTCGGCCATATCGGCTATCTCGGCAATTTGTCCGGCCTTGAGCTCCTCGACATAATCCTCGATCGCGATTTGCCCGTAGGCTTGCTTGCGACCCGATTTTAGGCCGATCCCGAAATACCCCACCTCGACGCTCTCTTCCGGGCTCAATATATCCGGCAAGGTGATGTGAAGGTCCGATGCGTTCCCCTTCACCAATTCTTGTAGCTCGGCAAATACGGCCGCGTCGAGTTGCTCGATAAGATCTTGCTGGCGAACCGGCGTCACGAAGTCGATAAAGCCGAAATCCTCCCTGTAATCCGTTGCGTGATAGAGCCTGAGAGCCGTTTTGCATTTCTCGACCACATCGGCGGGAGACGTCTTGGTGTGTAGCGTCAGAGCGTCTTTTCCAGCAAGAGATCTTGCGAAAGAATTGTCCCTCGGCGATCCTGCGGCAAGCCTCAAAAGGTCGCGGTCAACGTCAATGCCGAATCCTCGCAGGTCGGCGTCCCGACTTGCCTGGATGCGCTTTTGAAATGTTGTGGCATCAAGCGTCGCAATATCCACGCTGCGCAGATTCGAGCGTGCGACTGCATTCAGAACGACTTTCAGACCGAAGCTTCTTTCGAAGGCGTCGGGATCAAGCGAATGATGACCCGTTCCGAACGTAAGCGCTACTGTGCGCGTCGCCTTTCGCTTGTCCTCGGGCGGCACATCCAAGAACAACACAGCCGCACAGCTCTGGTTTACCAGCGGCCGGAATTCCCCAACGGCAAAATCACGGACGAATTTGAACCAGGCCGGCGATACCGCCGGCGCCTGACCAACAAATAGCCTTCCAGCTTCAGATGCCCGCTCCTCAAGCCCATGGTCGTCTCGGAGCGACTCATCAATGCTTTGCCCCTCTCGAAGAAGCCTTACGGAAAGGCTCATCGACTTGTTTGTTCTTTCATCCTCGTCAGCCATTCGCGCCCCCTGCCCGTTGCTCGCAGCGAGGACACCTGGATTGACCCAATGTGGAGTGGAAGAACCTGCTCTTACTAATCTGCATTGACAGTCTTGAGCCTGCCCAAGCTAGCCGGCTCCGCGTGGAGATCCCTAGCGAGGATTTTCACTCTTCCCCTCTTCCTAGGGTTGTCTATGGCGCGAACCGGCGGCTTGTTCGCCTTCGCCATGCCTCACAATCCATTCATAGCAGTCATTAAATATACACAACTTACTGTTTATGCCCTGAAAAAGGGGCAGGTCTGCGCCACTTGAGAACCGGCTGGGCCAGAACTCTTTGAGCGACTGCGCTGTTGGCCCACATAGTTCGCTCAAGCCGGCCGGCCAATCGTCAGCTACTCGACGTTGACCGATACTCCATCATCTTCAGCCATTCTACCAAAGTAGCCGAGGATCGGCGCAGATTATATGCAATTTTTGCTCGTATCGATTGAAATGCGCCGCCGACCTGTGCCACACTATCGCTGTAGTTGAACCGCGCGCGGAAACGCGCATGTGCGATTTCATGCCGATGCAATTGAAGCGATCCACGTTTTAACAGCGTAGAGCCGATGGATGTTTGGCGCTGCTTGAGCCCATGCGCGAGCTTTTCAAGTGAAACTTTCCGAATGCCGCACACATTGCGAAGCCCTCGCGAAGCGCTCAGCCAATCAACACTCGTCCCGGGTCCCCGACCCGCAAAAAGCACGAACGAGAGCGAAGCCGCGGTTGGAAGTGAATCCTTGATTTGCAATTCGACTTCGTGAGAACGCGACAGCTAGGGACGTAACATGGAAGAAGAACTTACTGGTTCGCATCAGCAGCCTAGGGCCGTCGAAGAGGGGATCGCTCTGTCGCTTCGGGCGGCCGCGAGTGCCCTGGTCGCCGACGGCGGAGAAACAAGATCAGCGCGATGCCCAAGGCAATCTGTTCTTTGAACAAGTGTGGTTTCCCGGCGTACATGCCGATATCGGCGGGGGCATCTGGAGAACGAAGCCAGGCTCTCCGACGTGGCTCTGAACTGGATGGTCGCGGGCGCGTCGCTGATTCCAGACGGGCTCAAGCATGACGGCGGCGTCCACCGTGTTTCCCCGAACCCTACCGGCCAGCAACACAACGAGCAGGCCGGTGGATTCGTGAAGGCCGGGGGTGCGTCAGCTTCCAGTGGATCCAAACACCGGTGCGTCAAGCTCGCCAATGCACAAATCGGTCTATCGGCGGTTCGAGGCCGGTCCGGTGCTGCTGTTCGACCGCATGGCGGCGTACATTCCCGACAACATGCGAGTCCACGTGGACTTCAGGCATTACTTCGATCGAAGCGCCCCGCAGCCGCCGAAATGCATCGCCGACGACATCGAGCTCAAATGGGAGAAGGCCAACCATGTCGGTCGCCTCTAGCGTAATCGCCCCGTCACATTTCGACGCCAAATTCCATCGAATCTCTCGAGCGCGTAGCTGAACCTCATGCCCGCAGTCGATCAGACCGCCATTCAGGCCCAACTGAAGCGGTTTCAGTACCACATGCGGTGGCTGTCGGGACGCTTGGCTGGCGTCGGAGCGATCAAGATCGTGGCCATCGGCTCGTCGACCACGGCGGGTGAAGGCGACATCGTACCCTATCCGCAGCGTCTCGAGCGGGCGCTGCGCGCAAGCTTTCCGGGCAGGAATTTCGATGTTCTCAACCGCGGCGTCGGCGGTGAAGAAGCTCCGGACGAGCTACGAAGGATTCAGGGAGACGTACTCGGAGAGAAACCATCGGTCGTGGTATGGCAGGTTGGTACTAACGCGGTTTGGAAGAACCAGGATCTCGACGCCACCGCCGGCGCGATCCAACGCGGTCTCGCGATATTCGCAAATGAATTGATGGACGTCGTGCTCATGGATCTTCAGTACGTGCCGGCCGTGCTCACTCCGCCAATGGAGGAGCGAGCACACCGAATGGTGGCATTGATTGAGACGGCAGCGAGCCGGGCCGGCTTCCCGGTCAACGTGTTCCACCGCTTCGCGTTGATGAAGCAGTGGCATGAGGCAGAACGGATCTCCTTTGACCGGATGGTCGATCCCACCGATCCCGACCGCCTCCACCACAGTGACTGGAGCGCCCGCCGGATGGCAGAGGCGCTCGCCAACACGATCGCGATCGCCGCGACCGTGGGCTCATGAATGGAACGAAGTGTTGCACTTTTTCCCACGCGAGGATCCCGATCATGGCTAGAATTGCCGCCACCATTGTTGTGCTCTTGAGCCTCTTCTTGGCAAAACCCGCGTCCGCTTGGGGACCCGACGGACACCGCTTGGTCGGGTCGATTGCCGACCAGCTCCTGACCCCGAATGCTAAGCAGCAGGTGAAGACCTTGCTGGGCGTCGACCTACGGCAAGCCGGGCCATGGCTCGATTGTGTGAAGAGCGTGCACAGGCAAAACGATGGCAGCCTCGCCTACGTCGTGGATCCCCAGTACGAACCTCCCTGCACCCCCTTCGCGAACGACCGCAACGCCATGGTCGATTACGCCGGCCGAAACTGGATCGATTGCGTCTATCCGGAAGGAGCGAGCGCGACCGCCAATCTTGGCTGTCACAATACGTACCACTTCGACGACGTGGCCGTTCAGCGCAACAAGTTCGATCGAAACTATGCGGGTACCAATGATCATGATCTGGTCGCGGCTACCAACGCCGCGATCGCCGTGCTGCTTGGCCGGCCGGCTCCGCCGCCCTTCGACATCAAAGACAAGAAAGAGGCTCTGTTCATACTCGCTCATCTCGTGGGCGACATGGCACAGCCGCTTCATGTCGCTGCGCCGTACCTCGATCCCAACGGAAGCCTGGTTGATCCGGACGTCACGCACACGATCGACCCGTCGACCGAAACCGCGGGCGGCAACTGGATCCACGATAAAGGCATCACCATCGGAAACGACGCGTTCCATCATGCCTGGGACGACACCCCATCCGATCTGGGAAACACCGCCCCGCTGGCTTTGGTGAACGTCGCAAAGGCCGTTCCGGCCGATACGGACCGCATCGAGAACTGGTCAGCAATTTGGGCCACGGACACGATCGCGGTGGCGAAACAGGCGATGTCGAATGTGACCTACACGAAGATAGGTCCCAGGAAGTGGACGATCTCCTTCTCGGATCGAGCCGCGTACCTTCAGTCGGCGGATGCTATCAAGCGACAGCAGCTTGCCAAGGCGGGAGCCCGTCTCGCCGAGATCGTGAACCACGTTTGGCCCTAGCCAGAAAAACACTTTCGCGGGAACGATCCGTCAATCTTCGTACTCGGCAGCCGAGGGCGGCTCTTTGGGAGACGGCTCGGGCGTCGTCGTATTCCGCTTCTTGATCCGCATCGCCGGGGTAGTCGCATAAAGATCACGCGGAGAGGCCTTGTCGAGGTCCTGCAGATCACGATAGTTGGCCAAGAAATCCAGGATGCTCGGCCTCAGTGGCGGTGTGTCTGGCGGCGCTCGAGGTTTTGAGCTTGCGGTCAAGGTCGAGCTTGGTGAGCTCGATTGCATGCTACGCCATTCGACCTCTCTATCTTGTCTGTCGCGCGCACCTACGACAAATTTGGTGATCACCCCGGTAATGACGCCAACGATCACGGCGGCGGTAGCACTTACGACGGCTGCTACGGCCGTCAACGTAATCGGCTGCAGCTTAGACAGCTCTTGAAAAAACTCTTGAAGCGCGCTCATGGAGAGGATCTCAGGCTGACACGGCTCCGCCCGCCTGACCTTCCGTTTTGCCGACAATGAATTTCCGTTCCAGGACCTTTCCGGTCGAATCCTTGGCGATCACGACCAATTCTGCCCCGCCCACGCCCTGCGGCATCCGCATTTCTTCGTGATACGGTGGGTCGGGACAATCGCTATCGTGCACCACCTTCCCGGTCAGCCGGACGGTAATGCGGGTTACGCCGATGCCACCCAGGATCGTGAACCGGAAATTCCTGCCTTCGACGGGCGGTTTTGCATCCAATTCCACTCGTGAAACCATTCGCTAGTCAAGGGATATCGTACCACTCAGCGTGGCAGTGCCTTATTGAACGCTACTGTGGACACCATATTGCCAAGTGCTTCTTGCGCGAAGCGGATAGATAGCGGCCCTGCCACGCGGGATCGTCCGATAAGTGCGACCACGGTACCTTGCCCTGATCGAACTGCCGCTTGACGTAGGCACGCCAGGAATAGTGCTCGTAGGTGGCAAGACAGGCGACGCTGTACGCCTCCGCCAGAGATCGATTGCCGTGCACCACGACAAAATTGTCGTCGTTCTGCTCGCTGGCGGAGGCGGAAAAGTTATGGGATCCGGTGACCACCTTGCAGTCGTCTGAAAAAGGGTCGATCACGATCATTTTGGAGTGCGTAATCGCATGGCCGACGCCCGGGTCGCGGCTGCGTCTTCGATCCCGAGATGAGATCCGTGCTTCCGAACGTCGAGGAGAGCTTTGGTTTTGCGGAGACACAAGTCGTCTCGTTTTCCGACCTCTACGCGGGGAAAATCGTCGCCCCCTCGACCGCCAACATCCTCGCGATCTTTTTGACATCCGCGATCTTCTGGCGAATGAGGGCATCACCGACGATCTAAGGCGCGCTTTCATCGTCTATCTCATCAGCCATGACCGGCCGATTTCGGAGGTTGTGGTGCCGCGGCGAAAGGATATTCGCCAGGAATTCGAGCACGGCTTCGAGGGTATGACTGCAGATCCGGTCTCGCTGGATGAGCTATTGAAGGCCCGCGAGGACTTGATTGCCGAGGTATCTGGAAAGATGCCGAAGGAGCATCGGGAATTTCTGATCGGATTCAAGCGCGGGAAGCCAGATTGGGCTCTGTTGGGCGTGGGTGGAGCGGCAGAGCTTCCCGCAGTCCGTTGGAAGCAGATCAATCTTGATGAGCTGCGTGCCGCAGATCGCGAAAAGCTTGTGGCTCAGTTGATCGCAGTTCTCAATTGAGGACCATGAACGTGACGTCCGTCGACACGATCATCTGCTGTTCGGCGGGGTATGGCCTGCGGCATGAGGCCTCCGAGCCAGTCCATGCTCGCGCGGATGTCAAGCGTCTTCGGCGCGCTGTTCGACCGCGCGCAGAATGCCTCGATCCACCGACTGCACGAGGCGCAGCGCTCCGGGCAGATCAACACTTCATTTTTTCCTATCTCGGCCAACTTGAACTTGCCGACCCCAAAGGCTGGGCGCTTGTTCTAACCTAGATTATCCCGGCGCCCCCGGGCTTGGGCAAGGATTTTGATTAACCGGGAAGTCCTCCGAAAACAGGCACGATTCGTCCTATTTGTACGACAAAGCTACCCAGCAGCCATACCTGCGCTCTCGATTTCTGTATTGCTGCTGACGTCTGCTATCTTATTGCCTCAAACCGGATCAGGGTTTGGGGCGGAGGCATGAACGGTGAAGACGAAAAGCCTCCGACCGAGGCAATAGGGTCGCCAAGTAGTGCCGAGATGCCGCCTGCCACAAAGCGGCGTCGCAAGAATCGTGGCGTGCCGCCGCCCGCGACGTTCGATATCGATGCGCTGCCGGCCAGCTCCAATTTAACTGCATTAGAGGCGGCCGCCGTTATCCGGCGCACGCCTGGCGCACTGGAGCAGTGGCGGCGTGATCCGAACCACCCGCTGAAATGGCGCTACGTCGATGGCCGCCCGCTTTATCGTGTCGATGCGGTGCGCGACTATCTGGCCAGATCCGATAAGACCACTAAGCTGCCCCAGCCGCATAATGCTCGCGGAGACGGCCGAGCAGCTCGGCCTTGATGGGGTCGAGCGGATTTGTCCGCTGCAGCCGCACCACCTTACCGACCCGTTCCGCGCCGACTAACTGCGCGATGTAGTCATGAGCCGCTTCGAACGCCATGTTTCGGATGATCCACTGTTCATCGTGATTGTAAACCTGATCGATTCCACGCGGCTTTTGCCCCACACACAGCCGCTGGATTTCGTTGTCGTAGCCGCAACGAGACATGATGGTTCGCAAGCTCCGCCTTAAGTCATGCATGGTGAACTTGGCGACATCCGCTTCCTTGATCAGACGGTTGACCATCTTGGTGAAGCCCGACATCTGGCCGCCGGTCTTTGGTGATGGGAAGACATAGTCGGAGGTTGCCCGCTGGAAATGTTTCGCGGCCGCGAGCACCTCGTCAACGAGATGGGTACGCGGCACGTCGTGGTGCAGGCCCATCTTGGTCCATATGGCATCGAAGGTGATGCGGTCGTCCATGACGTGCTTCGACCACTCGATCATGGTTGGCTCGCTGCGGCGCGGGCCGCCCAGTAGGCACATCCGTACCAGAAGCCCGAAAGTCCCGAGCTTGCCGGATGCCTGCCAGACCTTGATGATCTCCTCATCGCTCAGCGCGCGGCCCTTCGTTCGGCGCCCAACTCTCTGCGCTCGGGTTTCCTTGGGCGCGCGATAGCCGGCGAGTACGTTGTGCTCCACGTAACCCTCGCCGACGCACCATTCGAGGAAGGTGTGCGTGTGCTTGCGCACGTCCTTGGCTGCGCCGCGCCTACCGGTCTTGGCGATCTTGTCCACCGCCGCCATGATTTGCCGTCGCGTCAGCGCGCCGATGGCGAGATCGAAATGATCCTTCAGACCGCGTCGCAGCGCCGACATTGCCGGTTTCCAATTGACGACCTGGCGTCCAGTCAGGGACGTTTCGTAGGGGCCATCTTCAATGATCAGGGGGCCAGCGTGGTGCACTGCCTCTCTGCCAGCTGTTGCCGCTTTGCCTCGCGTTTGGCCTCGTTCGGATCGACCCCAATGACTACCTCGCCGGCGGCGACGGTAGCGGCCTTGCGCGCGGCCTTCTCATTGAACTTGGGCCATGCGCCCAGCGTCTTGCGTTGGGTGCCTCTCGTCCCAGGCTTGGTGAACAGAAAGACCCAGGTCCGTCCACCAGTCGCGCGCATCCTGATGGCAAGCCCCGGCTGCTCTGTGTCGTGCAGATAGAACTGCGACTTGCCCGGTGGCAGCGTGGCTGCACGTATCGCCGCGTCAGTGAGCCTCAGGTAGTTCGTCGTCACTTCGGCTCTGAGACCCTTCTCGCTGTTTCCCATCGTTTGTGCCCTAACTTCTTGTGCCCTGGGACACGTCGAAGGAGACCCAAGAAACGGATCACAAACCGTTCCCTCCACGTTCCCAGCTCTGTTGTGCCCCACGGGAAGATTCACGCAGGGCACGGCAGGGGCATACAAAATGTAGCAAGGCCAGCTATGGCCTCCTATGGGCCATCATGGCCGCAAATCCCTGCGCTGTAAGGACTTTTGCAATAAAACTATGGCTTGATTAGGTTAGCTAAGGCCTACGGATTGTGGTTCCACGAGGAAATCGCGACCGCCCAATCGTGTCGATCAGCCCATCCCTTCTGCTCGCGAGTGATGCCGTGGGCATAAGGCTCATTGGTGCGGATGAAGGTCTTCGCTGCGGGGTCGAACCACGCTGCATCGTGATCGGAGCCCGGCATCCGATGCTGGACTTGTCCCCTGGGGAAAGATCGTTTCGCCTTTGACGGGACCAATCGGGCTGCCTCAATAAACTGAATAGTCCTGGCAGCCTCGCACGCCGCCTCCCGCGCCGCCTCCTGCGACGACGCGGTATATGTGTCTGCGAGATGATCAGGACCTTCTCGACGCATCGTACCGAGCCCCCCGCGATCTTTGTATTGCGCCGGCTTAACAAGCGCGTCCAGAGGTCCGCCGAGCGGCATTTTCAGGATCTCGCAGCCCGTAACCTTCGTCGTACGATCCCGCCAAAGAACGGAGATGTACAGTTCGACCGATGGCCCGGCGGCTCCGAAGCCGTCTCCAAGCTTGCGCAGTGCGTGCTTGTAATTTTCGAAGCCGGCCGCCTTTGATGCCTTGTCCAAGGCGACAGCATGCTGAATGCCGTCGGACTTCTTGAATCGCTTGGCGAGCTGCTTGATGCCCTCAATAGAGGACGGACGAATGTGATCGTTCGACACGTCAGGTCTCCCGGCCCTTAGCGAAGTGTCGCCCGTCAACCACCTCTCGAGCCCGACATGACATGGCGGGAACGATTGATCTGGACAGCGCCTCAACGGCTTCGCTACGACGGGCGGCAGGCTCCTGCCGGGAGCCGAGTCGAGGATACCACAACCGAGCTTTTCGCGAAAGGATGCACCCCAGGATGCGGGAGGACCTCAGGTTGCGCTACTGTATTACCTCTCCTGGAGGGACCCGAGATCGTGGCAATCTCAAACTGAAGGACAGGTTGTGCGGTACGGCCTGGGGGAATGAATGCGCATCGTCTACTTGGAAGTAGAAAATTTCCGCGGCATCAAAAGGCTGAAATGGGCACCATCCCCCGGCATGAATTGTCTCATTGGCCCCGGGGATTCGACCAAGACCACCGTGCTGGACGCGATCGAGCTGTGTCTCAATCCCAGGTCCTACATTTTTGCCGACGACTGCGATTTCTTCGATCTCGACATCAAGGCACCGATCCGGATCTCCGTAACGCTTTCTGACCTGCCGCCGCACTTCAAGGCCGAAGATCGATATGGGCTCCACCTCCGCGGCTGGGATGTCTCGGCCAAAAAAATCATCGACGAGCCGGGAACAGGCTTGGAGGAGGTGCTCTCGATCAACGTCGTTATCGATCAGACCTTGGAGGCCCGGTGGTCGATACATAATGACAGGATCGACACGCTCGATAGCGATCCACCGACGGTCCGGTTCAAGGACGCCAGGCAGCTCGCGACAAACCGCCTCGGCCCCTACGCAGAGAGACACTTGGGTTGGGGTCGGACCTCTGTGCTTACTCGCATCGGCGAGGCAGGTGATGGCTTCAGCCTGCAGCTCGCGGAAGCGGCCCGTGCCGCCCGTTCGTCGTTCAAAGCTGGCGACCGAAATGTCTTCAAGAGCGCAGTCGATCGAGCGGAGGAGCTGAGCAAGCTTTTCGCAGTGCCGGTGCGGGGCAAGTTTACGGCGGAGCTCGACGTACAAGGTGTCAGCATCACTTCAGGCGGCATCTCACTTCATGATGGCGATCTGCCATTACGCAGGCTCGGCACAGGCTCCGCACGTCTCCTTGTATCCGCTCTCCAGCACGACGCCGGTCCTCCACATATTGCGATCATCGATGAGATCGAGCACGGCCTTGAGCCGCATCGTATCGCGCGCCTACTGCGATACCTCAAGGCGCCCAGAGCCGCCCCTAACGCGGCTCAGCCTCAGATATTTGCAACCACACATTCCCCGGTCGTGATCCGCGAGCTGACTGCGGCCGATATCTTTTCAGTCCGGTCCGATGCCGGCATCACGACCGTCAAATCCGTTTCTGCCTTTGCAAGGGATTCCGACACGGCACAACGCCATCTCAGAGGAAATCCCGAGGCATTCCTCGCCCGCAAGATCTTGGTTGGTGAAGGTCGTACTGAACAAGGACTCGCCCGCGGTCTGGATGAATGGTGGCAGGCATCCGGCAAGGACTCATTTGCCTTGCAAGCGACTGTCGCAATCGATGGGGGAGGCAAGGACAATGCGCCCCTTGTCGCCGAACATTTGCGCGACCTTGGCTATGAGGTCTGGCTTCTCCTGGATTCCGACGAAGAGCCGAATGCGACAGATCTGGAACGCGCCAAGGGGAAAGGCGTGGTTGTTCACCAATGGCCTGACAGGTGCTCGACGGAAGAACGCCTGTTTCTCGACCTCCCCTGGGCTTGTGTACGCTCGATGATTGCACTCGCCATTGAATTCAGCAGCATGGAGAGCGTGAGAGCCGTCATCGACAACGCCCTATCCGCAGCTGGGCTTCCTACTGCCACAGCGGTCAGACTCGGCAGTGACCGCGATACCGCGCTGGTCCGACGCATCCTCGGCAAGGTCGCGAACGACAAGAAATGGTTCAAAACCATCGAGCGCGGCGAACGGCTGGCCGCGCTGATCGGGCCTCTTCTTGGCGCGATTTCCGACAAACCTCTCAGCGGAGGTATTGCCGCCATGAGGAAGTGGGTCGATGGCAAATGATGACGATATTGCGCGGCTCGCTGTTAGCATCCGTCGTGGCAGCATTGTCGCTGCAGCTGGATGCGGAAAAACGGAACAGATTGCACTGGCCGTCGGAATCTCTGATGGGCGCCGGCTGATCCTCACGCACACGCATGCAGGTGTTGATGCCCTGACCAAACGCCTTCGTAAGCACCAAATTCCGACCGCGAAGTACCGCATCGACACCATTGCCGGATGGTGCTTGCGATTTGCAGCATCCTTTCCACAACGTTCGGGGTTCGCTGGGGTTGTGCCGACAACAAGCGCCCACTGGGACGATGTCTATCATGCCGGCGCGCGCCTGCTCGATAGCGGCGCTGTCGACGGCGTCCTGCTCGCATCCTATAGAGGATGCTTCGTCGACGAATATCAAGACTGCACCAAACAGCAGCATCAAGTTGTTTCACGGCTCGCCAACCTTCTGCCGACTTGCGTGTTCGGCGATCCATTGCAAGCGATCTTCGATTTCGGAGATCAGCAACCGGTCGACTGGGATAGCGACGTATTCCCGCTGTTTGAGCGTTCGGCCGAGCTTCTGACGCCATGGCGCTGGAAGAACGCGGAAAATCTAGAATTGGCCGAGTGGCTGCAGGGCGTCCGTACCGCCCTTGAGAACGGCAACGATCTCGACCTGCGATCAAGACCAGGATGTGTAACTTGGACGTTTCTGCCCGCGGCAGCTCAAGGCCGTCAGAGAACCATCGTCGGGGAATGCCTCGCTTCCATGCGCGACCCCGTGCAAGGCAGCCTGATCGTCATTGGCGACAGCACAAGCGAGAACCGGCGTTCCGCACTGGCACAAAAACTTGCCAAACAGGGTTTTGGCAGCCTCGAAGCGATCAGTTGCAAGACCCTCTATGCCGCCGCCAAGACGATCGATCGGACGACCGGGTTGGCCCGAGCAAAAGCAATCGTCGACTTCGCGTCCAAATGCCTGACGGGCCTCGAAAGGGCGGAGCTCCTCAAAGCGCTCGGAGCCCGCCAGCAAGGTCGGCGCCTGGGACAGGCCAAGTTCAGTTCGCTATTTCCACTCAGCGACGCCGTGATCTCCAGCGGTTCGGAAGCGAGCATTCTCGCCCTTCTGCAAACGCTCCACGACAGACCCGGGGTTTATCTGTATCGTCGTGAGATGTTCTATGCGATGCGATCAGCCCTGCAATTGAAGGCGACGCGCCAACTTGCCACGCTGAGCATCGCGATTTGGGAAGTTCAAAATCGGATGCGGCATGCGGGGCGTCGCCTCGGGAACCGAAGCATCGGCAGCACGCTGCTGGTGAAGGGCCTGGAGTTCGAACGCGCGATCATCATCGCAGAAGACGCGATGACGAGGAAGGATTGGTACGTCGCACTGACCCGGGCGACAACGAGCATTCGGATCATATCCTCGGCGGAGCGATTCCTACCGTCACGGCATCAAATCGAACGTAGCCGCAGCGCTCTATAACCAGGTCGGTGACCGGAGGAGATCTATCGATGTATGCTTTGCACGTAGGTTGAGTCTCGTCTCCGTACATGCTGAGGAGTTTCGGCATACGGACCTTAGCGAAGGCAGAGCCATCAGGACGGCTGCCCCTCCCTCTGGGCAGCGGCGATGGATTGGAATGCTTCGTGGATGTCACGAGATCGCCTCGGAAAAACGGCCCTCATTTCTCCGTCTTCCAGCGGATATTTCTTCAAATTGAAGGTCCCGTGGAGTTCGCGCATTTCATAAAAACGAACGGGGCGTTGCCTACCATCCAGGGCCGTAACGATGGCGTACTTTACGGCTTCCTTGCAGCGCATTCCGAAAATCACCTCTTCGAGCTCCAGCAAGGAACGCTGCACTCCGCGCTGTCCAATCAAACGCCATTCCTGCTCGTATCGCCAGCTCGCCGCCTTTCGCAACAGGACGGCCTCGTCGACCTGACGACGAGCGTCCTTGTCGCCGTCGAGCATCGCCAAGATCTTGCTGGCATCGACCAGCCGCGTGCCGCCGTACTTTACCTTATGGAGATGATCGAGCGCGTCGGACGGCACCGAATACCCGATGCAAACACCGTGATGCTGGTCACCATAGTGGCTCCACATCAACGGGCAGGTGGCGCGCTGAGCCATGGATACAATGCCCTTGTCGTATTGCAGCAGCAGCTCCTTCTCCAGATAGTTGCCGAGCAGAAACTGAAGGGGATCATCTATTTCATAGCTTGGGTCGGTCGCGTTGTAGCTTATTTCCGAGATGACCTGATCGGCCTGTAGGCGGCTAAGTCGATCGATATGATCCAGGGTTTTCGGACCTTTGTACCTGATTGTCCGGGCCGCGGCTTTCATCTCCGCGCTCACGCGCCGCTCGACGAGTTGGCGTAACGCGCGCTCGAGATCTGAGGCAGGAAGATCGGTGTTGAGCGACGGCCGAGTATCGAGCGGATCATTGAATGTGCTCGGATCGGCATAAAAGAGATTGTCCGCAATGATCATATCGAGTGTGAGATTATTGAACGCGCGGTATTTAAACAGCCGCCCCGGAATGCTTTGTTTTTTGGCCATTGCTCCCCCTTGATCGGCTATTTGGGTCCAGAGTTCTGAACCACCTGAAAATAGTGTTCCACGTTGTCGCCGGTCAGCATCACCTTCTCCGCCCAATCGATATTCATGAAGGGCTTGCCGGTTGCTGGATGAATGGAGTCAGGGTCGAAATCACCCTCGAACAGATCGCGGCGAAGCACATAAAGCTTTCGCGCATATTCGCTGTTATGCTTGAGGCAATTGACCAGAAGCCTCAATTCCTCGAGGCCCGCTTTGTCGATGACAATCAACGCCTCTGTCAGTGCGGCAACCAAATCGGCATGGTTTGGCTTCTTTCTCGCCTGCGGCACCCATCGCCGCGCACCGCGCTCCCATAGGTGGTAGATTACGACCACGAACGCCTTTCGAACTAGGAGGAGCGCGGCTTCGGCCTCCAGGCGGCGCTCTCCGAACTCTTCGCCGTAGTGACGTCCGGCGCCGGTTTCCTCATCATACTCTTCCCACTGGGCCGAGCCCGCATCGACCCTACGCTGAAAGTCGTCCGCCTCCTGTTTCACGTCCTCCAGCTCCTGGAAAAAGGGAGCGCATGCGGCATGAAAGGCCGCGCGCATCTGGCGGATACGATGATCAAACAGGGCACGACGCATTGTTTTCAGGATGAATGTCATGGGCAACCGGTGTCGAGCGGGGAGCGGGCGTCCGCTTTCAAAGGGCTCGTAGAATTGAGGGGCAGCTCAAGCGAGCAACCCTGCGACAGGGAAGACTCGCTTCGGGCGAGGTCTGCCGCTCGAAAAGATCCCTCCCCGGACGGCTATCAAACCGAACGCCCTTGTAGAATATACAGCATTGTTGTATATTACAGCAGTGATGGAGGCCGATCAATGACCCAATATTCGACCAGTGATCTTTCCAGGAAATCGGGGGATGTCATCGCTGAAGCCCTGCGTCGGCCCGTCACTATTACCCAGCGGAACAAGCCGCGTCTGGTGCTGCTCAGCATCGAAGACTACCGCAAGCTTACGGCCAGAGCCGATACGCGGAACGCCGGCCGTCTCGAGACGATGCCTGACGACCTGTTTGACGACGTCAAGCGGGCCATCGACGCCTATGAGCGGGAGCGCGACGAGACGTGAGCCGGGACGAGCTTCGTACCGGATGCGTGATCCGATTTCCCTATTTGTGGGTGCGCGAAGCTGAGCGCGGAGAGACGGAAGGCCGCAAGCCTCGCCCGGTGGCTGTGGGTGTGCGGATCGCCAGGCCGAAAGGTGAGGACTTGTTGGTGCTGTTTCCGATCACCAGCCAGCCGCCATCCTCCGATCGTTTTGCCGTCGAAATTCCCGAGATGGAAAAGCGTCGTGCCGGTCTCGACGCTTCGCTGCGCCTTTGGATCATTCTCGACGAATACAATCAGGACGTCATTGGCCAGTCGTTCTACCTTGAACCGGACCCGCCGCTCGGCCATTTCAGCAAAGCGTTTTTTCTGCCGTTGATGAAAGAATTCATTGCCCGCCGCGCACGCACGCGCGGCGTTAACCGTCAGGGTTAGATGGACGAGCCTGTAAAGAAACCAGATCTTTCGCCGGAGCAGCAGAATACGGCGGCCCTGATCCGGCAATTGCTCGGAAAGAGCATGGCCGATCGCTACGTCGATTTCTGTAGGCTCGCCTCCGGCGCACTTCCGCTTCGGGTATCCATCCCTCTTGCGGCTCACGCCTTGCGGGAGCTTGAGTCGGTTCTGCGTCAAACCTTGGCCGGACCGATGGAGATTGGCGCCGATTCCACGCAGGACGACCTAGCAAGAGTCGAAGCCGCCAGGAAACATTTGCACGCGGCGGGTTTCAACGAGGACACGATCAATCGTGCGGTCAAGGAGCTGCTGCCGCGATTGAGCCACAAGGCACAGATCCAGGCCATCGTCACACGGCTTGGATTGGCCGCCGACGGCGACATCGCGCGGGCCTGGACTGCGATTTCGCAAGCGCACGGTAAAGCGCATGGTCGCGCTCTCTATCAGTCGCTGGCGGTAGATGCGGAATTTCGCGCCCGATGGCAGGACCCTTTCGACACCGTCATGCGCGGGCTGATGATCGCGCTTCAGGGAAAATATGCCGCCCTGATGCAGCGCGTCGATCAGCTTGCAGCCATGCCCGATCGCGGCGCGGCGGTGACGAGTTTCGTAAAAGAGATTCCCGGTGCGCTTCCACTGCTGTGGCACTTCTTCAACCAGCTCCAGGCTCCGGACTGGCTACCTCACCTCGCAAAGCACAATCTATTGGCAGCGCCGACATTGCCGCCCGATGAGGACGCTGAAAGCGAAGGGCTGTTGCTGCGACAATGGCCAGCGGGTCGCTATCTCCTGCGGATGGCCAATTCTCCGGACTCAGAAGCGCGTGCCCTCATCGTTCGGGCACTGCGCGATGTTGGCGCCTCGCGTCATCCCGACGTGCACCAGATCGGAATAGAAGTGCTGGCTGCGCTTCCGCCGGATGATGCGGCGTCCCTCCTCGATCTTGCCGAGACGTGGCTGACCCGCGACGCGCGATTTGTCATGGCGCAGGGCCCCCACGATCTCCTCAAGCGGCTCGCGCTCGGTGGTCACGCGCCAGCTGCGCTGCGCGTCGCTCGCGCGCTGTTTCAAGTGTTCGACCAGGACGGCCAGCTCGGCACGCTGTTCAGCCGGCATATGTACGAGCATTTCCTTCCGGGTGCCGTAAAAGCACTGGCTCCCGTTTGTGGGGTCGAGACCGTCGCTCTCCTTTGCGATCTTCTGGACCAGTCGATCCGCATCAGCGGCCGGTTCCGCGATGAACCGCCATCGGACTACACCACTTATCTGTCGCAACAGATTTCCGAACACGGCACGAAGCATGATGTGTTGGGAGGCTTGATCTCCGGCATTGCGCTTGCTGCAAAGCTTGCGATCGAGACGGCCCCGGCGTGCACGCGCGAGGTGGTCCTACAGATCAACAGCCACCCGGCGAGAATTTTCGTCCGGCTGGCGCTTTACGTTCTCTCGTTCAATCCCTGCGAAGCACCGGAACTGGCAAAAGCCTATCTGACCGATGCCAATTTGATCGAGGCAGGCTGGTGCCGGGCTGAATATGCTGCGTTGGCGCGCGCATGGTTTCCCTCTCTTCCCGCCGGCGTCCAAGAGCAAATTCTTGCGATCGTCGATGGCGTCCCGGCCAAATATCGGAATGGATGGAAGGAGCGATTTGAGGCTCAAAACAACAAGCCTCCGACCGCAGAAAACGCACGAAAATTCAACGCATCCGTGGTCCGCGACCTGCTTTGGCTGTGGCGGTCCGCCCTGCCTGACGAACGTCAAGCGGCGCTCACGAGCATCGTCGAAGAGCTCGGTGACCCGGATGCATGGCGGCGGCAGTTCGACGAACCTGAAGCGCCGCCGCCAGCAGCGCCGAGCTTTTCCTCGGCTCCCATCGACGACATCATTGCCTTCTTGAAGACCTGGCGTCCTCCGGAGGATGGGAAACGTGAGACCGCGACGGCGCTGGCACAACGTCTACGCAATGCCGCGATCGAGAATGCGGCGCATTACTCCGCCAATGCAGCCCGCTTTATTGTAGTGCCTTTGCTTTATGTCCGTGCCGTGCTGGAGGGATTGGAAAATGCCTTCAACAACCGGACTGATATCGATTGGGACGGCGCGGTCGCTCTGATCGCCAAAGTCATTCAGTCGAGCGAGCGCCCATCCGGCGGACTGGAGGGTGACGACGCGGATTCTTCATGGGTTCGGAAGGCTGCCGCCGATTTGCTCGCATCCGGATTGCGGCAAGGCGCGCAAGGTATTCCTTTCGCGCATGCGGCCCTCGTGATCGATTTGATTCAGGATTTCTATCGCACGGCCCCACGACAGCCGGAAACCGAGGCTTTCGAGGAGAGCTATCGAAGCTATCCGTTCTATGGAGCAAAGGGGACGACCCGCGGCACGGCTGTGGAGCTTGTACTTGTTTCGCTGTTTTGGCTGAGCAGGGACGCTGGCAGCGTAGTCGGGCGATCGCCACAAGCGGCACTTGATAACCTTCCGGCGTTCCGCGCTATCCTGGATGCGGAATTGGATCGTGTCCCGTGGCGTGGTGTAGCTGGCGGTGGATCACCGCGTTCGCCGGCGAGAGCCGGGCTGGTCAGCTGGCGATAGCCGTGAGGCTGACGCTCGGATCATCGCTCAACGGCGCGATTGTTTCCAGCGTCATGTAACGGGCGCGCTGGACGGCCCATTCATCATTCTGTTCGAGCAGGATCGCGCCGATGAGGCGAACGATGGCGTCCTCATTAGGGAAGATGCCGACCACCTCGGTGCGCCGCTTGATCTCGCCGTTGAGGCGCTCGATTGGGTTGGTGGAGTGCAGCTTGGTCCGGTGCTGCGGCGGGAACGTCATGTAGGCCAGCACGTCGGTCTCGGCTTCGTCCAGGAAGCCTGCGAGCTTCGGCAGTTTGGGCCGGAGCTGGTCGGCGACCTTGCGCCATTGCGTCCGCGCGGCCTCGGCATCGTCCTGGGCAAACGCGGTGGCGATGAAGGCCGAGACGACGCGCCGGCCGCTCTTGCCGGCATGCGCCAGCGCGTTGCGCATGAAGTGGACGCGGCAGCGCTGCCAACAGGCATTGAGCACCTTGGCCACGGTGGCCTTGATGCCCTCGTGGGCATCGGAGACGACCAGCTTGACGCCGCGCAGGCCGCGGCGGGCGAGCTTGCGCAGGAACGCCGTCCAGAACGTCTCGGCCTCGGACGGCCCGATGTCCATGCCGAGAACCTCGCGCCGGCCGTCGCTGTTGACACCGACCGCGACAATCACCGCGACTGAGACGATGCGGCCATTCTGGCGCACCTTCACGTAGGTGGCGTCGATCCACAGATACGGCCAGTCACCCTCGATCGGACGGGCGAGGAAGGCCTTCACCTTGTCGTCGATCTCGCTGCACAGCCGGCTCACCTGGCTCTTGGAAATGCCGGTCATGCCCATGGCCTGCACCAGATCGTCCACCGAACGGGTCGAGACGCCCTGCACGTAAGCCTCCTGCACCACGGCGGTGAGGGCCTTCTCGGCCATCCGGCGCGGCTCCAGGAAGCCGGGGAAGTAGGAGCCCCTGCGCAGCTTGGGGATGCGCAGCTCGACCGCGCCGGCACGCGTCTCCCAGATCCGGTCGCGGTAGCCGTTGCGCTGGGCCAAGCGCTCGGAGCTCTTCTCGCCGTAGGCGGCCCCGGTCTGGCCTTCGACTTCCAGCTCCATCAGCCTTTGGGCGGCAAAGCCGATCATCTCGCGCAACAGATCGGCGTCAGGGGTCTTCTCCACGAGCGTGCGCAGGTTCATCATATCATCGGTCATCGGTGGTTCCTCGGTTGCGTTGGCGTGTCGCAACCCGATCCTACCGGAGAACTGCCGGTGACCACCGCAAAGCCGCCCGCCCGCTACGGCGCTATTTGGAGGCGCGCGTCCGGGCGGCTTTGCTCTACCGAGCTACACCACCACCGGGGACACGACCCGGAATTGCGTGACGTCGCCTCAAGCGGCCGCATTCCGCGCGCGATCATCGGTCGCTACCTGACATGGCTCTTCTACTTTGGGGAGTCTTGGGTCCGCGCTCATCTCGCGGAGCTGTTTCCGGCGGGCGACGTCTCGCTGCGTGACGCAACATGGGTTTCACATCTAACGACTGATAGCCAACCGGTGAAGGAGCTGGCTCCGGAAATGCGCGACTGCTACGTCGCCGAAATTTGCCGGCTCGGCCAGGAGGATGGCCCTGGAGACCACCTGCATGTCGAGGAACGTCTCGCCGAATATCTGGTCATGCTTTATATTTGGTCGGCGTTGCCGAATGATGTGTTCGAGCTCTTTTGGAACACCGCGCCTGCCAGCGCCCGGAAACACGCGATGTGGTTTCTCGGGACGCAGCTTGGCTTATCGACCGATAAAATTCCCAAACCATTCCGCAGCCGCGCTGTCTCGTACTGGGATCGGCGTCTCGCTGCTGCAAGAGCATCCGCAGACCCCGACCATTTCCGCGAGGAGTTGGAGGCGCTCGGGCAATTCTTCATTCAGGGTAACATCGACGGCACTTGGTTGATGGATCAGGTGCTGGCGATGGCCGACGGCGGGTTTGCACCGTCAGAGCCGTATGGCGTGCTGGATCATCTATCGAAACTCTCCACCGGTCATCCGGAGCGGGCGGTCGAGGTTCTGGCGGCCCTTGTCAAGAATCTACGATTCGACCGTTGGGTGTACATGACCCAGCAGCAGGCTGTACGGCGGATCCTCGAAAACGGCTTGGCGTCTGGCTCCGAACAAGCCCGTTCTTTTGCCACGGAAGCGATCAGCTATCTCGCCGCCCTTGGTGACGGCGGTTACTTGGATTTGCTCCCAAAGGATAAGTGACGACCACAGAGGGGACGGCCATCGTCTTGAGCCCAAGCCGGTGTTTGTTGCCGGCGGCCATCGCAGAGCGGGAGCTAGCGCAACACGAGAAGCATGTCCTGGCTCTTTACGAGGGATGCCGGGCAGCCGCTGGCCATATTGAGGCTCTTGCCGCGGCGCGGTCTCCCTTGTCCTCACCGCGCATTAGGATCCTTAGGGAAGCGCCGAGCGAAGGCCGTTTTGCAGGATTTCGTCACGTCTCAAGGGGCGCGCAGCCACATCCATCTCGCTGGTCGGCGGTAGTAAGGATCACCGGCACGCTCGGAGCGCCGCAATATACCGATCTATGGCAAACCGCGATACGCCCGCTAGAGTGTGCCGATTGATGTCCAAACTTTCGGAACCACGACTCTGTGTATAATCTTCACCTAGAGTAATGCGCTGATTCGCGCCTCTTTCCTGTCCGATCGCCGCCCCTCATGTCCGACGCCAACAACGAACAACTACGCCCGCCACCGAGCTGGGACAAGTTCGAGGAGATTTGCGCCGATCTCTTTTCGCGCATCTGGGATGACCCCCAGGCGGTGCGTTACGGCACGAGCGGGCAGGCTCAAAACGGCGTCGACATCTATGGCAAAGATGATGGCGCGGATTCCGGCGTGCAGTGCAAAGGCAAGCGTGATTGGCCGCCGACGAAGCTGACCATCGCGGAGATCGAAGGAGAAGTTGAAAAGGCCAAGGCATTTCACCCAAAACTTAAGTCCCTCATTATCGCAACAACGGCCGAAAATGACACACGCGCGACGGATCGCGCCAATGCCATCACGGCTGAGCACGAAAGGAGTGGTCTTTTTCGGGTGACGATCTATGGCTGGACCGAGCTAGTCCGGCGCCTGAACGATTATCCCGACCTGCTCAAGAAGCACTTCAGCACCTTCACGCTGCGGCGCTTGGAAGAGGGCATGCCCGATGCCGTCGCCGATCGCGTCATTGAGAGATTGAGCGAGGCCAAGACCGCGATAGATCCGAGCGACCGGGAACAAGCGCCACCGGCGCAGCCCAGTGCACTTAACGACCGGCTGGCCGACGCGCTCGAACGAGATTTTGCAGCCAGATATGATCAGACGCTGCAGCGCTCGATGTATCCAGAACTCGACAAGAATGACGAGTTTGCGACGCTTGCTGCCGATGTCCTGGCAGCGCCTCCCGGCTCACCCTCTCGAGGACTTTGCCGCCAAATTCTATTGCGCGCCTCTCGCGCCGCATCGATCAAAGGCCGAATCGAAGACGCCGCGCCGCTGTTGGCAGCAGGGCAGGCCATCGACGGCGAAACCTCCGACCTGCCGGCGCGTGCGCGATTAGCCGTTGCTCAAGGGCGCCCGAACCAGGCCATTCAGTTGTTGCGCGACGAGGCGGACCCGGATGCGCGGGCCGTTCTTCTCAGCATCGTCATTGTAGAGCGCGGTGACGACGAGGCCCTGCGCTGGTTCAACGAGAGCGGCCTATCGCTGTCAGAATTCGCAGCGCCCGCGGTCCATATCATGGCCTTGATCTATCTGCGCCGAAACGACTTCGATGGCGTAAACCGCGTACTCGACCAAGCGACAACAGCACATTTAACTCAATCGCCATACCTTTATTTCTTGCGCGGAGCGATGCGCTTCGCGCGACTGCTGCCCAAGCCGGAGCAAGCGACGGCCTTGAGCGGCTTACCGCTCCAAGTCCATCATGCAAGACCCGTCGTTGGGGACATCGAGCTTTCCGCCAAGCTTGACGAGGCTATCAATGATCTCCGGCAAGCCTTGCCGCTAGCCACGAATCTCGGCCTTCGGTTTGCCCCGCGCGTCATCGAATCGTACATTCTCTGGTGCGAGCTTCTCCATCCGTTGCGCAAGGATGCAGCCTTGGCAAGGCTGCGCCGCGATATGACCGATCCCGCCTTAGCCGTCTCGAGGGTCCAATACGCGCTAGCCTACGACAACGATTACCAACCTGACGGTCTGGAAAGCTATCTGCAGCGACGTGACTCGTTCGGCGGGCTCACCGACCAAGAACTTCATGCGATGTTCGCGATCCTCCTGCATAAGAACGACGCCACCGGACTCGCAGCCCTTATCGCAGCAAAACGCCAGCAGGCCGAAGCCTCCTTCGGCAGAGATGAAATCCTCTCGCTCGAAATCCACGCGCTTGCCAAGAAGGGGGATGCAACATCGGCAGCGATTGTGCTCGAAAATAGCTTGATGGCGTTCGACGCGAACCGGATCGCTATGCTACGCGCCGAGATTGCCAAAGCTCAAGGTGCGGACCCGGTCGCGGAGCATTTGCATCTCTACGAAACGACCAAAACGCCCGAGTCCCTGCGCGCACTCGTGGCAGCGCTCTTGGCGAAGGAGGACTATATCGGCATCGCAAAATATGCCGAACTCCTCTTTGCCGAGACCAACGATCCCCGCGATATAGCGTTCGCAGCTAGAGCGGCCCTGCGAGCCGGCGATGGGGACACCTTCGTTCGCCTCGTCGAAGCCCATGGAGGTTTACAGTACCGCGATGCCGATATGTTGCGCAGCTATGGTTGGCAACTGTTTCGCCTGGGACGATTGCGCGACGCCAAAGTTATCGTTGACGATATGGAGCATCGGTACCCAGCGGCGCGCGACCTATCACTTGAATTTGCCATTGCGCTCGACTCCGGCGAATGGGAGACGCTCGCCGGCCCGTTGAGCGCGGCGCTCGATCCAGCGCGGGGCTTAGACGGTTTGGCCCTGATCCGAGCCGCCCATCTTTCTCAAGCCTCGAACCAAGGTCCGATAATGGACCTCGTCTCGGCCGCAGTCGCCAAGGGTGAGAACGATCCACACGTCCTCCTCGGCGCGTATCATCTCTTCATCGAGGAAGGGCTTGAGGAGCAGCGCCCGGAGGCTGGCGAGTGGTTCCGTAAGGCATTGGCTTTGTCCGGACCAGACGGTCCCATCCAATCGTTCGAGCTGAAAGACCTGTTAGCCCAGCAGACCGATTGGAATGAACATACTACCAACATAAGTCAAAACCTTATGCGCGGCGACCTCCCGCTGATCGTGGCGGGTCCGGGACTTCGCACCACCGTCGTTGACCTTATTTTGCGAAATCTTGTTCGCAACACCACGCTTGCCGATGGTCGTAGGCGCACCGCGATCCCGCTCTTCACCGGTCGACGCTTGCCACAGGCGGTCGGTGCACCCGCATCTGTCGCGCTCGACATCACCGCACTTCTTGTTTTGGGGTGGTTGGGGCTCTTGCCGAAGGTCATAGACGCGTTTCCCAAGGTTGTCCTGCCGGCCGGCGCGCTGATCGAGCTGTTCGAGGGCCGTAAGCGCATCCGCCAAAGCCAGAAGACCCGTTTGCAGAAGGCCGTCGAGGTGCGGGACGCCATCGCCAACGGGCGGATCAAAGTGCTACGTACGCCCGGCCTCGCGCGCGACCCCGTTTCATCTGAGATTGGTGCTGAACTGGCCGCGCTGCTACGCGAGGCCCAAGCAAGGAATGGCGTCGTTATCCGTCCCGCTCCGATCAACAAACTGGGGCTCGAGGAGCGAGCCGAAGCGGATGTGAGCGCTTACGCTAGCTGCCTATGCGACATGCATGGGCTGCTGAAAGCGCTTGCCAATCTGAACGTCCTCGATGAGGAAGCTGAAGACTCGGCCAAGCGCTATTTCGATCTCCAAGATCGCGCTTGGCCTCAGCCTACGACGCCTGATCCCGCCCACCCGGTCTTTCTGGATGGCCTTGCGCTAGCATATCTCCAGCACACCAAGCTCCTGCAAACATTCCTTCGTACATTTCCTACTGTCTACATCCACGTATCGACTCAGGATGAAGTCAATGTCCTCATCGAGTACGATCAAAATGTCGACGCTGTGTTGCATATCATTGACGATATTCGCAATGCGATCCGCCAGGCGCACGCGGCCGGCCATGTTGTTTTCGGGCCCCGTCGTGATGACAACGACAACGAGGTCGACGGCCTGCAATCAACATTCAATTTACTCACGAATTTCTCGGGCGCAGAAACTGTGGTCTTTGATGATCGCGGACTCAACAAGGAACCTTTCATCACTGATGTAACCGGCCATCGCGCGCGCGTATGCAGCACGCTCGATTTGCTAGAAGAATTCGCCGAGCGCAAACTGCTTACCGAAGATCAATACCGGCGTCTGCGCTATCGACTTCGAGCGGCAGGGGCGCTTCTCGTCCCGGTCAATACAGATGAAATCGTCGCGGCTGCGGCGCGCAACCGACAGAACGAAGCGCCGGAGTTTCGAGCGATCCGCGACGCGCTTGAACTTGCTCGGGTAGCTGAGATGCCCCAGTTTCCCGCCGAGATGCCCTGGTTCCTCAGCTACGTCCATGCAGTCAAATTGGCGGTCGCACGCATTTGGAATACCGAAACCAGCGAAGATCGAGCTCGCAATCTGGCGTCGCAGGTCCTTGATCTCGATCCAGCTCCGGAAAACTGGGTTGCTCGCTGGAATGAGCTCCCGCCTCCGAATTGGACCACCACCGTCCGCCGCGCACTGATCGGAGGTCTAGCGTTACCAGTCGAGATCACGGATCATTCGAAGATTCAAGCTTACCAAGCGTGGCTTGAAGACGTTTTGATGGAAGACATACGCAAGCTTTTTCCCGATACCTATCAGCAAGTTATCAACTACCTACGGGAGTTCATTCTTACTCCGTGGAGCGACGATGGCACGGATTGATCCCGACGACATACCGCAAGAGGAACTTGCGCGCTATCGGACGCGGTTCGCACTGCGCCGCCTGTCGACGGAGGTGCAAAGCGCCGTACTTTCGGATGGGATCATTGCGGCCCGCATGGAGCTTGATCTCTCGCATCCCGTTCGCCTTCCCGAAGGTATCACCATTGACCGGACAGTACTCTTTGCAGCGTTCCAGCGTGCAGCCGATGGCGAGCCCATAACTGAGATCCTTGATGCCAGCGGCGTAAAGCGCGATACGAAGCTGGAGATCGAAGGTGATGCCGCAGTGCTGACCTATGGCACGCATCGTGTCTCTTTCCCTCAAGCGATACTTCTCTCGGCCAGTCCCAGCCGCCGTAAGGAGGCCGCCGCGCAACTTGCCCATCGTTTTACGCTCTCGATGCAATCGCACGCACAATTTGAGGTCATCATCGCCAAGACTCCCTATACGCATGATGATTTCTTCGATGCCTGCAACATCTTGTTGAGCGCCCCAGAGCCATTTTCTGATGCTTTAAAGGACACAGCCAAAACCGGCACGCTTGGAATTTCGAACTTCCTGCCCAGTCATGACGCCTATTGGGAAAACATCACCGCCAGACGGCTTGCATCGGACACATTGGCCGAGTTCGTGGCAAATGAGTTAGCAGCCGAGCGTGCGGCGAGCATTAGGCTCGATCCCGCTGTAGCCGTTGATGTCATGTCGTTGACGTTTGGCGCATATGAGCTTGTGCCTCTTGATGCCCTCCGCGCAATCGACCCCGACGGCCTTCTGCAATCCCTTCGCAGACAGCTAAGTATTCCCGACCCACACGCATTAGCCGCCGCGCTCGATATTTGCGCAGATCGGGCCTCTGCGGATATCCGTTTCGTCGAATTGGGCGATGAGATCCTCGACCAGCTTCTCGCTGACCCCAAGCGCCTGCACGGGGAACTGGCGACTTATGCGACCGCCTACATCATCGCAGGAGCACATCTCGCCAAGCACGAGAAACTGCGGCAAGAGCCCGTATATTGGCGGCGGCTTGCTGCAGCCGCCCATGCTGCGCTCGTCACCCGCGTGCTAGGCTCAACAGCCGACGACGATGGGGAGCATCCACTGTTTGATTGGGCGATGCGACTGTCCGGAAAGACTTTTTACCTTTCCGTTCTAAATGATGCGCATGCGGAGCCCCGTTGGCGACCCGACTGGATCACGGCCAATTTTCTTGCAGCCGACATCTACGGCCGGTTGCGTTACGTTCTACAGCGTCTCGGCGACACCTCGCCTCCGAGCTGGCGCAAAAAAATCGATGACGCAAAAGATGCCGTCAATCAAGATGTACCGCCCTACGCGCATGCATTCCCGTCTTTCCTGCAAGGAGGCCGTAGGAAGCCAACAGAGATGCCGTCTCCCGACGAGCCGATCGGCGAAATGTTTGTTGAGCTTGCCAGTAAACCAACCGTCGACAATTTCCTTATGTTCTACCAATTCGCGAATGCGTTCGGCTTTCCGCCCGCGGCGCGCAATTCGGTTCTCACCGCCATTCAAACTCTTCGTGCAGAGATCGCGACCACAAATCCCATACTCGTTCAAGGAGCGCTGCAACTCGGGGCCTATATCGCGGCCGGGAATCGCGACATTGAACTTGCCGACGCGGTCGCAACCGTTACGCTGGAACGCCTCGTTAGCACACTCGAAACCGAACGCTTAACGCTTACAGCCACCATCTTGCTCGAATGCGCGGCAGCGTCGGAAAACCGAGCGGACGCGCTTGCGACATTGGCCCGTCGCCTGGAGAACATGGCATTCATGGCTCCGGCGGCAACCTTGGCCGACGGGGTCGACATTCTACGCATCTTGCAATCTATCAACGAAGAGCTCGCACCACTACTGGCGCGCGCTATCGCGACAGCAAGGCTCGGCGCCCCTCGTGTTGCTGCTGCTCAGGTTTCCGCCGAAACAAGCTAATGGGAGGCGCATCGCAAATATCCGCCGATATCGGCCGAAGGCCAAAGCTAATAGCGTTGCGGACAGACAAAGTTCGATTCAGGCTCGGCTGATACCGGCAAGATCGAGAATAGCGTCCACGAACTCCCTCACGACCGCTTCCTGGGCTTCAATCCCAAGAGCATGAAGGATGGGCCGAACTTCGATACCATCCGTATGGATCGGGCCCTCAGCCGAATTGTCGATGCCGACATACGCGTCTTGAAGCCCGACAGCTCCCAGCACAATGGTATACGGCGCCGAGATACCCATGCCAACGCTCAGAATCTCGCAATAGTTCGACTGCGCGGCGATAGATGTTTTCCAGTTTTGTCATCGGGATCAGGGGGCGTCCGCGCTTGGTTGAGAAGAAGTGGGTGGATATGCCCCATATCTCGCCGGTTCCAAAAAGCTGCGTGATCGATCGTGGCGTCGTTGCGGTGCCGCTTGGCTCGACAGCAACCACGCCGTGGCGATTTCGATCCAAGTGACCGCTGTAGCGGTAGGGCGAAAGCACGTCGGGACGGTGACGGCTGGCGATGTCCATGAGCTGGGTTTGCTTCAGCGGCGGGCGAGCCGCTGCGGGCATGACCCGCAGATAAAATACGCTGGACTCACCAAACCGGTACTCGATTTCGTCCTCGGTACCAGTACCGACACGACCGAGCACCTCGGCTACGTCAAAAAAGACCGCGGGGTTGGTAGTTGATGTGGCCTGTTGAAACGGGGCGCCAGTCACAGCGGTAGCTCCTTCGAGATACGGCCGAAGGGCCACGACAAGTTGGCTGACCAGCTTCTTCTGCTCAGCCTCGATCTCCGCCTTTTCTGCTCCCGGTGCAAGACTGAATTGAATCGGGCCAGCCTTGTGTTTCAAATCGAAAGGTAAGGCGTCCCGAATTCCATAGTGTGTGTTCTGCACCATCAGGATTGCCTCGCTACCCAGCGCGTGATGCGCGTGGCCATACTCGATCGCGACATTAGAATTCATAAGCCGCTTTGAGCCATCATCCGATGCACCGACAAGGGTGACATCCGCCACGAACACGGCTGAGCGCTCGATCTTCTCAAATATGGTGGAAGCAAGATCAGGACTACCTGAGATTCCTTGTCGATCTTGATCCAAATGCAGCCGTTCACGGGACTCGGCAGCGGTGGGCTCCCCTACGTCAGGAGCCTGCTTGAGCGTCTCGATCGCAAGCAGCAGGGCGGCGCGCACGAAATGGCGGCCAGTCTTACCGGGTGTGTCGGATTGCCAAGACCAAAAGATTTTCATGAAGCTTCAACCGTCACCGGCAGCCCAAATGCTCGTTTCCGAGGGGAATCGGGCCTTTGATGATACTTCATCGTCAGGTTCTGCCAAAACGTCATCGGCCAGCGCCTCTGGAGCAGACGGGTCCCCGGCGACTCACGAGCCTACCGCGGCGCGAAACTCACCGTTGGCCAGCTGAGCGCGTTCGCGGTCATCGGAACCGGTTCGTCCTATTTATACGCCACAGCGACCCAGGAGCCGTCCAGCGCACCTGACTTCTATCTTGTTGGAGCAGTTTACTATTTTGTTGTGTTAGGCCGATCATGGGTTCGGGGCGTAGGCATGCGCGGCAAAGACGACAAAACTCAGGTTGAGGCATTTGGCGCGCCAGATTGCACGCAAACGCCGCATGCCGCGAAGCGCCTTCGCAAGAACCGCGGCGTGCCATCGCCCGCGACATTCGATATCGACACGCTGCCGGGTAGCTCTAATTTAACGGCATTAGAGGCAGCTGCGGTCATCCGGCGCACCCCCGGCGCCCTAGAGCAGTGGCGGCGCGATCCGAACCACCCGCTGAAATGGCGCTACGTCGATGGCCGGCCGCTCTATCGTGTCGACGCGGTGCGCGACTATCTGGCCCAGCACGATAAAACCACTAAGACGCCTCAGCCGCATAATGCTCACGGAGACGGCCGAGGAGCTCGGCCTTGATCGGGTCAAGCGGGTTCGTCCGCTGCAGGCGCACGATTTTGCCGACCCGTTTGGCGCCGACCAACTCCGCAATGTAGTCGTGAGCCGCTTCGAACGTCATCTTGCGGATAATCCACTGTTCGTCGTGATTGTAGACCTGATCGATTCCGCTTGGCTTTTGCCCAACACACAACCGCTGGATTTCGTTGTCGTAACCACAGCGTGACATGATGGTGCGCAGGCTGCGCCTTAGATCATGCATGGTAAACTTGGCGACGCTCGCTTCCTTGACCAGGCGGTTGACCATCTTGGTGAAGCCGGACATCTGGCCGCCGGTCTTCGGTGACGGGAAGACATAGTCGGAGGTTGCCCGCTGGAAATGTTTCGCGGCCGCGAGCACCTCGTCAACTAGGTGAGTGCGCGGTACATCGTGGTGCAACCCCATCTTGGTCCACGCCGCATCGAAGGTGATACGGTCGTCCATGATGTGCTTCGACCACTCGATCATGGTTGGCTCGCTGCGGCGCGGGCCGCCCAGTAGGCACATCCGTACCAGAAGCCCGAAAGTCCCGAGCTTGCCGGATGCCTGCCAGACCTTGACGATCTCGTCATCGCTCAGCGCGCGTCCCTTGGTGCGGCGCAAGATCCGCTGCGCCCGGGTTTCCTTCGGCTCGCGATAACCAGCGAGCACATTGTGGTCGACATAACCCTCGCCGACGCACCATTCGAGGTAGGTGTGGATGTGCTTGCGCAGGTCCTTGGCCGCCCCACGCTTGCCGGTCTTGGCAATCTTGTCGACGGCCGCCATGATCTGTCGCCGCGTCAGGTCTCCGACGGCGCTCTCGGCGTGTTCCTTGAGCCCGCGCCGCAGCGCCGACATTGCTGGCTTCCAGTTGACGACCTGGCGTCCGGTCAAGGACGCCTGGTAGGGACCATCTTCAACAATGAGGGTGGTTAGCGTGGTGCGCTGCTTCTCGGCTGCCTGTTGCCGCCTCGCCTCGCGCTTCGCGTCGTTCGGGTCCAAGCCCTTGACCACCTCGCCTGCGGCGATGGTGGCGGCCTTGCGCGCGGCCTTCTCATTATATTTGGGCCACGCGCCGAGGGTCTTGCGCTGGGTACCCCTCACCCCCGGCTTGGTGAAGAGGTAGACCCAGGTCCGGCCGCCGGTGGCGCGCATGCGCAAGGCAAGGCCGGGCAGCTTGTCGTCGTGGAGATAATGCTGCGCCTTACCCGGCGGCAGCGTTGCGTTGCGAATCACCGCATCGGTGAGTGTCAGCTGGTTTGCCGGCTCCGTCATGATCCCTTCCCTCTCTCTGTGCCCGGGTGTGCCCCGCAAGGAGCGGTCAGCCCTCGAACAGAACTGGGTCTCAGACCTCCCCCGTTTTTGTGCCCCAAGGGAAAATCCATGACGGGCACAACGGGGGCATACAAAATGTAGCAAGGTCACCTATGGGCTCTTATGGCCGACAGGGCCATAACCCTCATCAACTAAAGGATTTTTTATATCTCAACTATGGCCGGATTTGGTTAGCTAAGGCCTACCGATTGTGGTTCACACGGGAGAGGTCCAAGGTTCGATCCCTTGTGCGCCCACCATCCACCTTCCTGAACCCTGCTGATTGTGGACCTATCGTCGACACACAGTGGCGTGTCGGGACCGTCTCAATCACAAAATGTCGAAAACAACCCCATGCACAGTAGCCGGCATCAGTCGGATCAATGGGTTACAACCATGCTATTTTTCCGAAATCGGATTTGACTCGTCGGCCAAAACACCGGCATGATGGCATCGTCGCGGTGGCCTGAGCGGGAGTATTGGGCCATCGCCCTTGGGGCACTAGCTCTTTGTTTTGCGCATGATCTCCCCTCGTCATTGCGAGCGTAGCGAAGCAATCCAGAGTCTTTCCGCGGAGACAGACTGGATTGCTTCGCTGCGCTCGCAATGACGGAGCAAGGGGTGAGACCGCGCCGGCTGACGCGCACGCCTCCTCGAGCTTCAAGCCGCCCGCGCCGGCCGCCAAGCCGCGTAAAGACCGACCAGGGTTCCGATGGCAACCAGTGCTGCGGCCAGCAGCAGCTGCAATTCCCCGTCGTCGGTGGTGCCTACGGACGACACAAGTCTGCTCACGACGACGAACAGAACGCCCACGGAGGCTGCTGCCCCCACGCCGAGATAAGCGAGTTCGCGCGTCAGGTTGCGGCCGAGGAGTCCGAGCGCCGTGAAATACATCGCGCAGGCGTTGGGATGAACGAACAGGGCAATGCGCGCGTAAGGGCCGTAGGCGTCGAGGAGGGACTCACAGCGGTTCAGTGCCGCCTTTGAGGCAACCCGCTGCAACAGCGGTCTGAAAAAGCGAGCCTGTCCGTAACTCAGGACGGCGCCCGCGATGATGGCCAACCACGCCACGATGAAGACGGGGACGTCCGCGGGCTTCGGATTGAGCGCTACGGACATCAGGATAAGAGCGGTTCCGGGAAAATAGCCAAAATACGGGAAGACCGACTCGAGTAGCACGCAGACGAATATGAAGACCGGAAACCACGACGAACCGGTTGCATCCTGGACGACGGCGTTCAAGTCGAACAGATCAGTCTTGTACAGGACGAGGTACATGCACATGGCCAATCCGGCCAGCGCGTAAAACGGCAACGCCCCCGACAGAAACCGCCTCATCCAGCTATCGCGCTTGGTTGCGCGGACACAGCGGAAACCATCGATAAACGCCCCCTACCCAATCGACAAAATCTCGATCTCCTGCGCACCCGATCCCACGACATCTCCGACCGCCTTCCCCATCAACGACTTTGCCACCGGCGCCACGAACGAGATCGTGCCGGCCTTGGGATCGGCTTCGTCCTCGCCGACGATGCGATAGGTTTGCACGCGGCCATCGGCGCGGCTGAAGGTCACCGTGCTGCCGAAGGCGACGACCTCGGTCGAGGCCGGGGCGGGAACGACCTGCGCCGTGCGCAGCCGTTCGGTGAGATAGCGGGCGTCACGCAAGGGCACTGCCGATTGCCGGCGCTTTTCGTTGACGTCTTCGATGGCTTGCGCAGCTTCATAGGCTTCGCGCGCGTCCTGAAGCTGCCTTTGCAACGCCTGCAGGCCTGCTTCCGTCACGAGGTTTGGATGCGGCGAGATCGGCCGATCCGGCAACAGCGTCTCGGCGGCGGTTTCCGCGCTCTCTTCTTTGGTAAAGGCAACGCTCAAGTCGAAATTCCTGTCGAACTGTTCGGGCTCATGGCCAGGATCATATCTCAAGTTCGACGAAACGGCGCAGCTTGAAGACGATGTCCGGCATGGCCTGGCGGAACCGCGTGGCATCCCGGAATGTGGTCGAGAACGGCGCGAAGGTGATCATCGCATTCCAGTGCCTGTAACCGTAGACCGTGACGGAGGCACCGGTCGCCGGAAAATTCTCCAGCTTGCGCAGCTCGCCCAGGACGAGATCGGCGATCGCTTCAGCAGGCAGCAACTGCTTGCCATCAGGCGTCGTCGCGATCTTCGCGGGCGGCTCGACCGGCTTCGCGGCAGCCGCCGCCGCACCGGGCGCGTTCTCGGAATTGTTCTCTGGGTTGTTCTCGGCCTTGGCCGGCGGCGTATCGGCGGCGGGCGGCTCGGCCAGCTCAAATCCGTTCGTCGGCGCTGTCGGCGGCGGAACCTCGATGAGCGGCGGCGGCACAATACTGTCTGCGGCGCGCCTGTTGCCTCCCAGGATGCTGCTGATCATGGCCACGAGGCCAGCATCCTTCACGTCGTCACTCATTACTCCCCCTAGGCTTCGGCCTACTCTAGCACCGCTCGCGCGGACCGCCACTGGGGATGTATGGCCGGATTCCGCCCGGCCAAGGTCCTATTTTGACGCGATGGCACCGGCGGTGCGATGCCCGATCACGCCGCGCCGCCGTGCGATCCGTCACTGCTTATCGAACGGAATGTATTGCTGGTACTGCTTGGGCACCGAGCTGCGGTAGCGCGCGGGCACCGTGCCGCTGTCGACCGAGTGATCGATCTCCTGCTGCCGCGTCATCTTCTTCTTCGCCGGCTTTTTCGACGCACTCTTTTTGGAGTCGGTCGGCTGGCTGGAAGCGTCATTGGTTGCGCCCGGCGCGGTCGTCGTCGCTGCCGGCGCGGCGGTTGTCGTCGCAGGCGCCGCGGTTCCGGCGGCGGCTGGTGCGCCCTGCGCCAACGCGAGCGGTGTCTGCATGAGAAGCGCCAGCGCTGCTGTCGCAGCCAGCAAGTATGATTTCTGCATTAGAACCTCCAAAATACCTGATCCGAATAAGGCAAGCGTAGTTCTCCGGGATCGACGCGTGCAAGTCCGTTCACGATAGGCTCGAACCCCACCGTGAACTGTGGCCGAGATCACATTGCCGGCGGCAGGCTGCGTCATGATGTGCCTTGTCGCGAACGCAAGGCATTCTGGCGACACCAACACAGGCATGACTGCGCAACAGACGAGCCAGGCTCGCTGACATTCCCACCCACTCGCTCTCGAAGGAGACTGACATGCGTCGCACCATCCTCACTCTCGCATCGCTCGCGGCCCTGCTCGCCGTAGCATCCCCGGCCGCCCAGGCACATCCTGCGAACGATCGATATTGCATCCAGGGCCGCTCGTGGGGTTACCCCGGCAATTGCCAGTTCGCCAGCTATCAGCAGTGCCTCGCCACCGCCTCCGGCACATCGTCTTATTGCGGCATCAACCCGCGCTACGCGTTCTCGCAGCAGCGCGACTACTGACGAATTGGCGGCGTGCGCGCATGACGCGCGCGCCGCCACAATTTCTACGTGAAGCCGATCCGCTTCGCCGACGCCCCGGCGAATTGAAACTGTGCGAAGCCGCCTGCGTCCGTCGATGACGAGAATGTTATCCGTCATCGCCACGGAGAAATTCACGATGCGCAGCCGCGGCTTGCGGGCAAGGCGCACCTTCCGAAAATTTCGATGCCGGGCAATTGTGATCCATCTCGCTCGTGGCAGGCGTGATCGCGCCTAGGCTGCAAACCCCAGCGCGAGAAACTTTAGCCCGATCTGTTTCATTCGACTTTTCAGGAAGGTGTTTCAATGAGCAGCCGCCACGCAATTGTTCCGCGCGGTCTGAACGCAACGCGTTCGCCGCTTTCGCAAGGCCGCTTCGGCCGCATGTTCCGCAAGCTCGCACCGGCCAACTTCGGCCCGAACGATTCCGGCACGATCGCAAACCTGTCGGCGCTCGCCGACAAGATGATCGCCGGCTTCGACGGGCCGAAGGACGGGCCGGACGCGGAAGAGAGCGGCATTCCTTCGCTCTACACTTATTTCGGCCAGTTCGTCGATCACGACATCACCTTCGATCCGGTCAGCTCTCTGACCAAGCAGCAGGATCCCGACGGGCTCGTCGATTTCCGCACGCCGTCGCTCGACATGGACAATGTCTACGGCCGCGGTCCGAACGACCAGCCCTACATGTATGACGGCATCAAATTCCGGCTCGGCGAGAAGGTCACCGGCGCCGGCGTGCCCGATGCCGTCGACCTGCCGCGCTTCAAGGGCCGCGCGCTGATCGGCGATCCCCGCAACGACGAGAACAGCATCGTCTCGCAATTCCAGGCCTTGATGCTGCGCTTTCACAACCGCATGGTCGACGACAATGACAGCCTGTCGTTCGAAGACGTGCAGCAGCGCGTTCGATTCCACTATCAGTATGTCGTGCTGAACGACTTCCTGCCGCGCATCGTCCACGCCAGCGTGCTGGACGAGCTGAAGACCGCGGGTCACTACGACCGCAGCAAGCTCGCTTACTACCATTGGAAGACCTATCCGTTCATGCCGGTCGAGTTCTCGGTCGCGGCCTACCGGCTCGGGCACTCCATGATCCGCCCCGGCTACCGGCTGAACGACGCGGCCAACATGCTGCTGCAGATCTTCCCCGATCCCAACAATCCCGACCAAAACGCACTGACCGGCTTCCGTGCGATGGGACCGGGACGCGCCATGGATTGGGGCCGCTTCATCGATCTCGACACGCGCCCCTACGGCGTCGAGGACGACGACACCAATCCCGACAACAAGAGGCGGCTGCAGTTCGCCTATCGCATCGATGCCTCGCTGGTGGACCCGCTGCGCAAGCTGCCCCCGGAAGTCGCCTCCAATCCGGCGTCGCTGGCGCTACGCAATCTCGAGCGCAGCTGGCGGCTCGGACTGCCGTCGGGCCAGGCCGTCGCCAGGGCGATGAACCTGACGCCGCTGAGCGACGACGAGATCATCATCGGCAAGGCCGTCGACGAGCCCGGCGCGGGCGATCCGCAAGTCAAGATCGCGAGCATCGCGAACGGCGTGTTCGCCGGCAACTGCCCGCTGTGGGCTTACATCCTGGCCGAGGCGCGGCAAAACGCGACGGACATGGCGATCCCCGCTACCGGCGGGCCCGCCACGGTCAGGACACCGCAGCTCGGACCGGTCGGCGGTCGCATCGTCGCCGAGGTCTTCCTCGGCATGATGTTCGGAGACAATTCCTCCGTGCTGTCGCTCGACCCGCAATGGACGCCGGTGACCGGCTCCGGCTTCGCGTTGAAGGACCTCGTCGCCTACGCGCTCGGCCAGGGCGATCCGCTGCATTGAGCGGGTGACGGACGATGATGCAAGGCCGCTCGTCGTGCGAGCGGCCTTGTGGCCCACTCGCCTCGACGGGCGGGCGGATGGATCCTGGCAGGCGTGCTTCCCTAACGCAAATCTGTCCGCTTCCTGTTGACTCGCATCTCGAATGGAGAAATCCTTTAGCAACAATTGCCATTGCCAATCTCAGCAATACGAACTTCGGCGCCCTCGGTTTTATCGGCGCCATCTGACCAGATTTATTCTGAACAGAAAACGGAGGGGCCGATGCGCGCGCTCGCCTTGAGAACCGTCTCACTTCTCGCCCTCGCTGCCCTAGGCTCGATTTCCGGCACGCCTGCCGCACGCGCGGAGGACGGGACCGATGAGCAATTTGGCAAGGTGCACTTCCAGACCTCCTGCAACGAGGTGGCGCAGCGCCGCTTCGATCGCGGGATGCGTTATCAGCACTCGTTCTGGTACCGGCCCGCAAAGGAAATTTTCGAGGAGACGCTGCAGGCCGATCCGGAATGCGCGATCGCCTATTGGGGCATTGCCCTGAGCCTGCTGTACAATCCGCATTTTGCCGCGCCGAAGGAAAACCTCACCGCAGGTCTCGCCGCGCTGCAGAAGGCCAAGGCACTCGGCGTTAAGAGCGAACGCGAACGTGACTATATCGACGCGCTGCTGGCCTTCTATTCGGGCGACGAAAAGACGACGTTTGGCCAGCGCGCGCAGTCCTATCTCAAGGCAACCGAAGCCGTCGCCGCGCGCTATCCCGATGATGACGAGGCGCAGATCGCCTACGCCATCACGCTGAATGTCACGGCGTCACCAAACGACAAGACCTATGCCAACCAGCTCAAGGGCGCTGCTATCCTGGAGCCGATCTTCAAGCGCCAGCCGCGGCATCCCGGCGTCGCGCATTACCTGATCCACCTCTACGACTATCCGGCGATTGCAGAACGAGGTCTCGACGCTGCCAAGCGCTATTCCGAGATCGCGCCGGCGGCACCGCACGCCTTGCATATGCCGTCGCACATTTTCACGCGCGTCGGCTACTGGAACGAATCCATCGACGCCAATAGCCGCTCCGCCAAGGCTGCCAAGGAGGGCAAGGACCCCAGCGAGCAGCTGCATGCCGACGACTATATGGTCTACGCCCTGCTCCAGCTTGCGCAGGACAGCCGAGCCCGCGACGTCATCGCGGACATGGTTGCGACGACGGGGTATGCGCCGGCCGTCCGCGCCGGTCCCTACGCGATAGCGGCCAGCCAGGCGCGCTATATGGTCGAGCGCGGCGATTGGCAGGGCGCTGCCGCGCTTAAGGTCGAGCCGAGCCGGTTCGCCTATGTCGATGCGATCACCTATTTTGCCCGTGCCCTTGGCGCTGCGCGCTCCGACAATGCAGACGCAGCAACGGCGGACATCGCCAAGCTGGCGGAGTTGCGGGACAAGCTGCAGCAAGACAAGGACGCCTATTGGGCCGAGATCGTCGACATTCAGCGGCAGGTCGCCACAGCCTGGCAGCTCAATGCCCAGGGAAAACAGGAGGACGCGTTGGAAGCGATGCGCCTTGCCGCCGATGCCGAAGACAAGACCGAAAAATCCATCGTGACGCCGGGTCCGCTTGCTCCCGCACGCGAGCTTTACGGGACCATGCTGCTCGAACGCGGCATGGCGACGGAGGCATTGGTCGCGTTCGAAAGCACCATGCGCAAGGAGCCGAACCGATTTGGCGCGACGATCGGCGCCGCTCACGCGGCCGAGAAAGCGGGGGATGCTGTGAAGGCCCGCCAGTACTACGCGAAGATCGTCGAAACGGCGAGAAATGGCGACTCGTCGCGAGAAGACCTCGCGGCCGCTCGAAAGTTGATGGCTCAGAATTAGCAAAGGTGCCGCGTCAGCTTCCATGCGCCTGACAAGCAAATTCGTTGCAATCAGCGCAGCCACTGCGCTGCTCTGCGCAGCCGCAGCGCTCTGGATATCGCGATCCGGCGAACCGGCACGCGCAACAGCGGCCTCCGGCGAGGTCCGCCCGGTGTGGACGGAAATCGACTGGCCTTTCGGCGCGGATCCCTGGGGGAAAGGAAAGGCGTTTCGCTGCAAGGCCGAAGATTGCGGCGGCGAGGTCCTGCTCTACGTTCGCCCCAAGCTCGGCTTTTGCAATTGCGCCACCGGCGTTGCCGACGACGGCGACCTCGAACAGATGGGCGACCTGGCGCTGATTGGGAAGGCAACGCCGACGGCTGCCGGCCGAGAGATCGTCGTCGGTCCAATGCGCGGCCGCAGCCGGGCCTATCGCGTCGAGGGGACCCCCAAGGCAGCCCTCTCACTCGCCTTCAATCAACGCTGCGACATGGTCGCCGCGACGGCTTTGCTCGCACCGGGCGCGACCGCGTCACTGGAGCCGGCGGTGCTGTCATTCCTCAATAGCGACCGCATGCTGAAATGGGCCGAGATCGCGCTTGGGTTATGACCCGACCCAATAGCCGAATTGAAGGCGACAATCTCGGCACGCGCCTTACCGCGCCGTCCCGAGGCCAACCTCCTCCAGCCGCGTCGCGAACCAGCGCGACAGTGGCTGATCGAGGACACCGCTGACATAGACTTCCGAGATCGTCACATTGTCCTTGTCCAGCACCAGCAGCACGCCGATCCAAAAGGCGAACCAGACATGCGCATCGGTCAGCGCCATCAGCTTGTGCTGGTCGTGGTCGAGCGCGGTGTGATTGCTCGCCTTGCGGATCTCCACCGTGAGCAAATTGTTCGGGATCTCGCGCTGATGCACGACGACGTCAGGATAGATCGACTTGCCCAGGTGATCATCGGTCGAGATGATGGTGCCGTGCGGCAGATGCAGCGTGCGTTCGCCGAGCCGGTCGTAGTTGCAATCGACCGACCAGCCGGAGAATTGCTTCTCCAGATACACGGCGAAGCGGTGCGTGATGGCACGCTCGCCGATGTCCTTCGCGAACAGGAAGGCTTCGTGGGCGTAGAAATCCCGGAGCGCCGCGATCACCTTGTTCAGCTCGGTCTGCATCTTGCCCCCCGGCTCATCACGCGCATTCCGATGCGCCGTCACCGGACCCTCATGGTGAGGAGCGCGGAACGCGCGTCTCGAACCATGAAGGCCCGTATCCCGCCTGTCACCATCCTTCGAGACGCCCGCGCACGCGGGCTCCTCAGGATGAGGCCGGAATTCGCGGCGCGATCGACCAGACCTACATCTGGACTTCGATCAGCCGCGGTCCGGGCTCGGCGACGGCTTCGGCCAGCGCCTTGTTGAATTCGTCCGCGTTGGTGACGGCGCGGCCGGGGACGCCCATGCCCTTGGCCAGCGCCACGAAATCCAGCGTCGGCCGGTCGAGCCGCAGCATGTCGTTGGCGCGCTGGCCGGGCTCGCCGGCGCCGACATTGTCGAACTCGCCGCGCAGGATCTGGTAGATGCGATTGGCGAACACGATGGTGACGATGTTGAGATTTTCGCGCGCCTGCGTCCACAGCGACTGGATCGTGTACATCGCGCTGCCGTCGCCGACCATGCAGATCACCTTGCGGTCCGGGCAGGCGATCGCGGCACCGATCGAGAGCGGCGTCGAGAAGCCGATCGAGCCGCCCATGTTCTGGAGCCAGTCGTGCGGAGCAGCCGCCGCCGTCGGCGGGAAGAAGGCGCGGCCGGTGGTGAGGGATTCGTCGACCAGGATTGCGTTCTCGGGAATCGCATAGGCGATCGACTGGGCGATCGAGGCGTGGGTCAGTGCGCCGGTCGGCTTGAGCAGTTCGGCCGAAGCCTGCGGCTTGACGTCCTTCGCGCTGGCCTTCACCGCGCCGGCGAGCGCTTCCAGCGCTGCGACCGAATTCTCACCCCAGGAGGTCATGCGATGCACGTCGCAGCCCTCGGGCTTGAGGATGCTCGGCTTGTTCGGATAGGCGAAGAACGCCACGGGATCGTCGGACTCGACCAGCACGATGTGACGGAACCTCGCCAGCATCTGCAGCGCGTTGTCGATCACGTAGTGGATGCGATCGATCGAGAAGCGGCCGCGGCCGCGCGCCATTCTCGGACGGAAGGTCGGGCCCATCACGGTGCAGCCGGTCCTGGCGGCGATGCGCTCGGCCAGCGCCAGGCCCTGCTCGCTCAGCGCACTGCCGGTCATCAGCAGCAGCGTGCCCTCGCCGTCGCCGTGCAGGATTTTTGCGGCCTGCTCGACCGCCTGCGGCGAATAGCTCGCGCGCTGCTGCTCGGCCGGAACCTCGGCGATGCCGTCCGCTTCGTTCCAGGCGGTGTCGGCGGGCAAGATCAGGGTCGCGATCTGCGGCGGCGCGCTCTTGGCGGCGGCGATCGCCGCGGCGCCGTCGGCGGCGACCGATTTGGAGTCGGGCGAGGTGCGGACCCAGGACGACATCGGCCGGGCCAGGCCCTCGATGTCGGAGGTCAGCGGCGCGTTGTAGCCGATGTGGTAGACGGCATGCTGGCCGACGATGTTGACGATGCCGGAATTCGCCTTCTTGGCGTTGTGCAGATTGGCAAGGCCGTTGGCGAGGCCGGGACCGAGATGCAGCAGCGTCGAGGCCGGCGTGCCCTTCATGCGGAAATAGCCGTCGGCGGCGCCGGTCACCACGCCTTCGAACAGGCCGAGCACGCAACGCATGCCGGGCACGCGGTCGAGCGCTGCGACAAAATGCATCTCGGAGGTGCCGGGGTTGGAGAAGCAGACGTCGACCCCGCCCTTGACCATCGTCCGCACCAGACTTTCCGCACCGTTCATCCGTCAGCTCCCGCAACCGGCAATGTTCCAACAATCCGTCCGATCAATCATTGTTCGCTCGTCTCGTCAAAGCAATAGCCGGCATCGCCGCCCTGCCCCGCGCAGCGATGCGCCGGTTTGACTAACGTTTTCTTCCAACTGGCGCGGTTGCCGATTTGGTAACTTCCTTCATTAAGGATGCCTCCCTCACGGGGCCGTGGCTTGCGGAAAGCCCGCAAATATGGCCTGTAACTTCAGTTGAATCGATTTTTTGCTGGGGGAACAATGATCCGGTATTTTGCCGCGCCGATTGCCGCCATCGCACTGCTGACGGCTACCGCCGGCGGCGCCTTCGCCGAGGAGTTCGACTCGCGCGACATCATGGGCGGCGGCCCGAATTTCTTCCGCGGCGGCTCGAGCCCGGTCCCCCGCACCACCGTCATGTACAACGGCAATTACGCCCCCGGCACGATCGTGGTGAACACCTCGGAGCGCCGGCTCTATCTGGTGCTCCAGAACGGCCAGGCCCTGCGCTACGGCATCGGTGTCGGCCGCGACGGCTTCCGCTGGGGCGGCGTGCACAGGATCACCGCCAAGAAGGAATGGCCGGACTGGACGCCGCCGTCGCAGATGCTGGCCCGCCGGCCGGACCTGCCGCGTCACATGAAGGGCGGCGTCGAGAATCCGCTCGGTGCGCGCGCGATGTATCTGGGCTCGACGCTCTACCGCATCCACGGCTCCAACGAGCCGGAGACGATCGGCCAGGCGGTGTCCTCGGGCTGCTTCCGCATGACCAACGACGACGTCACCGACCTCTACGGCCGCGTCGGAGTCGGCACCACCGTGGTCGTGCTGAACAACTAGCAGGAACCGACGGGCGCGTGGATATGCGGTCTTGTGCGCGCGACGCGAATACGGCAGCGTCGCTTGGCAATGAGCGCATTAGCCCCGCCTTCGTCCGGCTTTCGCATCGCCCTGCTGGCGCTCGCCACCGTCGCGTTTGCCCCTGACACCGCTACCATCGCCGTCGCGGGGGAATTGCCCGCGATCGTCTCGCGTCAGCGCGCCGAGAAGAAGAGCTTTACCGACGGCGAGATCGTCGATGGCTTTCTGAAGACGGCGTTCGGCGCCGAATATCACCTTGCCGGCCGTGTCGACCGCATCCGCAAGTTTGACGGGCCGGTGCGCGTGTTCGCCGAGAGCGACCGCGCCGACCGCAAGGCGCAGCTCGCAAAAGTCGTGGCCGACATCGGCAAGCACGTGCAGCATCTCGACATCGCCATGATCGACAGCAGCGAGGCGGCGAATGTGCGGGTGAAGCTCGTGCGCGACCGCGATCTGTTCCGCACCATCTCGAGCTTCTACGGTGCGGAGAAGGCCCGCGAGATCCGCACCTCGCTCGATCCGCAATGCCTGTCAGGCTTCCGCAAGAACGACAATTTCGAGATCGAGCATTCCGACGTCATCCTCACCGTGGACAACGGCGATTTCACCTTCCTCGACTGCGCCTATGAGGAGCTGCTGCAATCGCTCGGCCCGATCAACGACACCGCGAGCGTGCCCTGGACCATGTTCAACGACAACGTCTCGATGGGCTATTTCGACGTCTACGACCAGTACATCCTGAACCTGCTCTACGATCCCCGCATCAAGGCCGGCATGACCGTACAGGAGGTCAAGGCGGCGCTGCCCGACGTGCTCGCCGATGTGCGCGTGTGGGTGAGGCGTGTCAACGATCTGAAGGAGTAATCAGTCTCATCTCTACCCGTCATTGCGAGCGCAGCGAAGCAATCCAGACTGTCCGCGGAAAGATTCTGGATTGCTTCGCTGCGCTCGCAATGACGGATGAAGCGTATCGTCCCTACTGCACAAGATCGGCAACGATGGTCGCGGCCTTGAGGCCGGTGCCGGTGAGGACCGCGACCGTGGTCTCGTTCGCCTTGATGGCACCGGCGACGGATAGTTTGTCCAGCGCGGCGGCGGCACTTGCGCTGGTCGGCTCGGCGAACAGGCCCTGCCGCGCAAGACGCCGCAGCGCGGCGACGATCTCGTCCTCGGTGAGCGCTACGGTGCCGCCGCCGCTCTCGCGCAACGCGGCGATGATCTCGCGCAGGCGCAGGGGATGCTTGATCGCGGTACCTTCGGCGATGGTCTTGCTGACCTCACGCGCGACAGGGGTGTCGACGCCGGCCTTGAAGCTTGCATCGATCGGCGAGCAATTGAGCGGCTGCGCCGCAAACAGGCGCGGCAGCCTGGTGATCTGACCGGCTTTCAAAAGCTCGCGGAAACCAAAGGCGCAACCCAAAAGGCTGCTGCCGGCGCCGACGGGAACGATGACGTTGTCGGGGGCGCGAAAGCCGAGATCTTCCCAGATCTCGTAGGCGAGCGACTTGGTGCCTTCGAGAAAGAACGGCTGCCAATTGTGGCTGGCATAGAAGGTTTGGCTCGACTGCTGGATGGCCTCGGCCTCCGATTCCTCGCGCGGGCCCTCGACGAGCTGCACCGCCGCGCCATAGGCGCGGACCTGCGCGATCTTGGCCGGTGACGTCGATGCAGGCGCGAGAATCTTCACGCGCATGCCGCCGGCGGCACCTAACCCCGCCATCGACGAGCCGCCATTGCCGGACGAGTCCTCCAGAATGGCGTCGACGCCAATCTGCCGAAGAAAGGACAGCATCACGGCGGAGCCGCGGTCCTTGAAGCTGCCGGTCGGGTTGAACCATTCGAGCTTGAAGAACGGGCGCAGTTCGCCCCAGGCCTGCTGCACCAGTGGTGTGCAGCCTTCGCCGAGCGTGATCGGAGTTTTGATCTCGACCGGGAGCGCCGCCCGGTAGCGCCAGAGTGAGCGCGCCCGGCTGTCAATGTCCTCGCGCGAGATCCCCGTCCCCGGCGTCACCAGCAGCGGCGTGCGCTCGTCCGAACACCAGCGCGGCCGGTCCAGCGGATAGAGCTTTCCGTTGCGAGGGTCGATGTAGGCGGCGGCGGGCATGGCGGTCTCCAAGGAAGGCGATACGGCAAAGGCGATCTGTACGTTTGGTTTGATGACACGTTTTGTCCGGAAACTCGACGCCCGCCGTACCATCCGTGCACGCCCCCTTGAAAGCACGAAAAATATAATTACTTCATAGACTTACAGCGATCTCACCGGGGTCGGCCCGTGCGGTAGCGTGGCTCTCACGCAGCCCCTGCTGGCTCGGTGATGATGGGGATTTGGCCGCAAGCCGCCTGCCCTGCGCAGCACGATTAACTTGTCTGTCGTGGCTGGCCGCTACAATATGTTGGATTGCGTCGCCGGTGACCGCATCGGCAACGCCGCAGAGCCAGGCCCGTCCGAGCGGCGGGCCGTTGGCTTTTTGGGAGTTTGGTCATGAGCCGCGCGAACCGTACCGACCACATCCGCCTCACCTCCCATCCGGAGCCGGGCAGGACAGCCGCCTTCCCGATCCACTGGGGCGCAGCCGACGCGCGTATCCGCGGGCCGATCATCGGCACGGTATCGCGCGCCGCCGATCGCAACGTGATCGGCAGCCATGGCGGCTCCTATGCGATGTACCGCGCGCTCGCGGTGTCCGCCGGCGCGCTCGATCCGATTCGCAGGCCCGATCTCACCAACACCTTTCCGGCCGCGACCATCGGGCCGTTCGAGCAATGGCGCGATCCCGCAAAAATCGTCGCGCTCGATCCCTGGGGGCATCTCGTCGCCGAGAATTTCGGCAAGGACATTGCTGAGGGCATCGACATCAGGCCGAGCATCGCGGTAACGCGCGCGCGGCTCGACCTGCCGGAGATCCGCGAGGCGCTCGCCGCCAAGCGCCTGCGCGCCGACGGCGACGTCGTGCATGCCAATGGCAGTGTGTCGGTGGTGAAGATCGCGATCGATCCGGTCTGGTATCTGCCGGGCCTTGCGGAACGCTTTGCGACCAACGAGACCGAGCTGCGGCGCACGCTGTTCGAGCAGACCGCCGGCATGTTCCCCGAGCTGGTGACCCGGCCGGACATGAAGGTGTTCTTGCCGCCGATCGGGGGCACCACAGTGTACATGTTCGGCGATGTGACAAAGCTGCCGGACCATCGCACCAAGATCACCTGCCGGGTGCATGACGAGTGCAACGGCTCCGACGTGTTCGGCTCCGACATCTGCACCTGCCGTCCCTACCTCATCCACGGCATCGAGGAATCCGCCCGCGGCGCGCAGGAGGGCGGGCTCGGGCTCGTGATCTACAACCGCAAGGAAGGCCGCGCGCTCGGCGAGGTCACGAAATTCCTGGTCTACAATGCGCGCAAGCGCCAGGAGGACGGCGATGCGGCCGCCGCCTATTTCGAGCGCACCGAATGCGTCGCCGGCGTCCAGGATGCCCGCTTTCAGCAATTGATGCCCGATACCATCCACTGGCTGGGCCTGAAGCGCATCGACCGCTTCCTCTCGATGAGCGACATGAAGCACGACGCGCTGACATCGCAGGGCATCGACATCGTCGAGCGCGTGCCGATCCCGCCCGAGCTCATTCCCGCCGACGCCTATGTCGAGATCGCCGCGAAGAAGGCCGCCGGCTATTACTCCACCGACATCGCGCCGGAGAAGGACGTCGACGGCGTTGTCGGGCGTTCGCTGGAAAAATACTGATCGATTGATGGCAGACGCTTTGGAATTGCAGGCCCGTTCGCTGCTCAGCGCAGCAGCGGTTCGCACGCGTGCCGGGGAGATACTTGACATCGGCCTTGCCGGCGGACTCACCCATTTCACTGTTGATCTCGATCGCATGGACGGCGTTGCTGATGCCGTGCTCGCGGTGACGCGAAAGGCCTATCCGACGCTGGAGATTCCGTTCCATGCGCGGTGGCGCCATTTTGTGCTTGGCGGCGTCGACCGTTGGGCGCGGCTTGCAGACGCGGCGTCGTGGCCCGATCGCGCGGCGCGGGCGCACGCGGAGTTCGACCTTGCCATCGTCAGCGTGCTGCTCGATGCCGGCGCGGGTGCGGCGTGGCGATACCGCGACGCTGTGACGCGACAAGAGATCGGCCGGTCGGAGGGACTTGCGATTGCAAGTCTCGACATGTTCGCGAGCGGCCTTTTTTCCCGCGATGCCCGCGCACCGTTCAGGACCGATGCCGACGTGCTCGCGCAACTGCCGCTTGCCGCGCTTACATTAGCCTTTCAGGTGAGCGATGCCAATCCGCTGCTCGGGCTCGAGGGGCGGACCGACCTGCTGCGGCGTCTGGGCAAGCTGGTGGCGGAGCGCGCGGAGGTATTCGGCTCGCACGACACGCCGCGGCCGGGCGGGCTGTTCGATCACATCGCGGCACAGGCGAAGGGCGGCGCGGTTCCCGCACCCGCGATTCTCTCGGCGGTGCTGAACCAGCTCGGACCGATCTGGCCGTCGCGGCTGGAGCTTGCCGGAATTCCGCTCGGCGATTGTTGGCGCCATCCGGCGATCAAGGCCAGCGATGCCACCTCGGGTCTCGTGCCCTTGCACAAGCTGTCGCAATGGCTGAGCTATTCGCTGATCGAGCCGCTCCAGCGCGCCGGAATTGACGTCACCGACATCGACGGCCTGACCGGGCTTGCCGAGTATCGCAATGGCGGGCTGTTCGTCGATCACGAGGTGCTGCGCCTGCGCGACGCCGCCGATGCCGAACATGCGCATGCGGTGGATTCGCTGCTCGTCGTCGAGTGGCGCGCGCTGACCGTGGCGCTGCTCGACCGGCTTGCCGATCTGGTCCGCGCAAAACTCGGCCGCACCCCTGAGACATTGCCGCTCGCCAGCATTCTGGAAGGCGGCACCTGGGCCGCGGGCCGCGCCATCGCCTTCGCGCGCCGCCCCGATGGTTCGCCGCCGCTCAAGGTGATCAGCGACGGCACGGTTTTCTAAACCCTCTCCCCTTGTGGGAGAAGGTGGCTTCGCGAAAGCGAAGCCGGGTGAGGGGTTGTCTCCGCGGGCATATCTCTCACAGGAGTTCGCGGAAAGTACCCCTCATCCGGCGCTTCGCGCCACCTTCTCCCACAAGGGGAGAAGGAAGAAAGGCATCCCGTCATGCAAGGCGTCACGATCGTCGATCATCCGTTGGTGCAGCACAAGCTGACCCTGGTGCGGGACAAATCGATCTCGACCAAATCGTTTCGGGAGCTGATCAAGGAGATCGGCATGCTCCTGTGCTACGAGGTGACGCGTGACCTGCCGCTCGCCGATACCGTTATCGACACGCCGCTGGCGACGATGCATTCGGCCAAGATTGCCGGCAAGAAGCTGGTCTTCGTGCCGATGCTGCGGGCCGGCACGACCTTCGTCGACGGCATGATGGATTTGGTGCCGACCGCGCGCGTCGCGCATATCGGCCTCTACCGCGAGCCGCACAGCTTTGCCGCGGTCGAGTATTTCTTCAAATCGCCGTCCGATCTCGGCGAACGCCTGGCGATCGTGGTAACGCCGGTGGTTGCGACCGCCAATACGGCTGTGGCCGCAATCGACCGGCTGAAGGAGCGCGGCGCCAAGGACATTCGCCTCGCCTGCCTGATCGCCGCCCCCGAAGGGCTCGAACGGCTGCGCGGACTGCATCCGGACGTCCCGATCTGGACGGCTGCGGTCGACGAAGGTCTCGACGAGAACGGCTTTATCCTGCCGGGCCTCGGCGACGCCGGCGACCGCGCCTACGGGACGAGATAGGCGCCGGCCTGCAAACCGCGTCACGGTAGGAACAGCTTCGCCCGCGCAAGGTTTTTCCTGCTCTAGGATGGAGAGCACGATGACCTATCAGGATGACGACCGCAGAGTAGACAGAGCACGCCTCAACAGCCCGGTGGGCTGGGCGATCGGCGCGATCTTCGTGATCGCCGTCGTCGCGGCCGTCTTCTTCTACAATGGACGCGATGTCGGTCCCCAGACCACGACCACCAGCCCGAACAACGCGCCGAGCGTCACCACGGGCTCAACCAATCCGGCCGCCCCGGCAAAGTGATACGAGGGCCGCTCCGTCAGGTCGGCGGCCGCGGCGGCAGATCCTTCGCATCCGCGGGCGCGGGCTTCTCCTTGAGGTCGGCGATCAACCGTTCCATCTCGCCGATCTCCCGCACTTGGGCTTCGATGATGTCGTCGGCCAGCTTGCGGACGCGGGGATCCCTGATGTGCGCGCGCTCGCTGGTGAGAACCGCGATGGAATGATGCGGGATCATCGCCTCCATATAGGCGACGTCGGTCACGGTCTGCTGGCTTCGAACGAGCCAGAGCGAAACCGCAAACACGACGGCGCTGGCGGCCAGAATGGCGACGTTCGCCGTGCGGTTCCTGTACATGCCCCACATGAAAGCGAGCATCACGGCGGCCATGACGGCGCCCATCAGCAACGCCATCCACGTCCGGGTCTGGCTGTACCAGACGTGATCCAGAGCGAAGGTGTTGAGATACATCAGACCGAACATGATCACGGTGGAAGCCGCGATCATCGTGACGAAACGACCGTAAGCCATGAGGAACATTCCCGCTGTCTATCGGGGGATAACCACTCCCCGAGGGATCGTTCCTCGCCGATTCATGATTTGGCGCGGGGCCGACGCGTCGGCGGCAAGAGATTCAGATCTTGCCGCTGCCGCAGATCCCCTTCAGTGACCGCCACTCTGCATCCGTCAGCAGCGGCGGGCCGCTGGCGGGGCGATCCTCCTTCGTCATGCGCGCGAGCCGGTCCTCGGTCAGCGGATGGCTCGCCAGGATCGACGTGAGGCCGCCGCCTTCCTTGCCGGTGATGCGGAACATCAATTCGGCTGCGGGTTTCGGCGAACGGCCGAGCTTGTGCATGATCTCGATGGCAAACGTATCCGCAGCGGTCTCGGCTTCGCGTGAATAGGAAGCCTCGACCACGCTGCGCGAGGCGAAGATCACGGCGCTCGAGCCGGTGACGTCGCCGAACAACAGGCCGATCAGGAACGAGGTGCCGCCGTTGTAGATCAGGCCGCGCATGTTGTCGTAATGCTTGAGATGACCGAACTCGTGGGCGAGGATGCCGGCGAGTTCGTCCGGGCTTTCAGCCTTGTCGAGCAGGCCCTTCAGCACGAACACCTTGCCGCCCGGCAGCGCGAACGCGTTCGGCACCGGGGTCGGTAGCACGCCCGCGGTCATGGAATCGTCGTCGAGGCCGGCGGCATCGCGCAGCCGATTGACGAGTTTGACGAAGGCCGCCTTCCCCGCCGCATCCTCGCACGCATTGCGGCCGAAGATGGTCTTCACCTGAACCTCCGACGCATCGCCAATGCGCCGCTCGATCGGTTTCGGCACCAGCGGCGCGAGGCGGTCGGCAGCGAGCGGCACGCCGAACAGCACGACGCAGACGATGGAGACGGCGGCAGCCATCGACCAGCCGACGATTTTTGCGACGCCGCGGCGCGAAGTCTGGTGGTCGTCGAGCCGCATGCAGCGCGCGGTCACGTCTGAGGCGAGCAGAGCGTCGCGGATTTCCAGCCGCGCCAGCGGCGGCGCGGAAGCGCAGGCGAGCCGCAAAATGCCGGGCGGACTGTCGGCGCGACGGATGTCGGCATAGCCCCAGCGAACGGGCGTCGCACCCTCTTCGAGGATCTCGAGCGCGTCACTGAGCGTCAGCGCCACCTGCCGCCTGCGGCTCGACACGCCGTCGAAGAAGATCGTCGGCTTTGCGGACTGCGCCGGGGCTTCGGCGAATACGTCACTCACAGCTCAGAATCCCGCGACATCGAGTCCATCGGCAAAGCCTTCGCCGAGCGCGCTGGCAAGCTCGGCGCTGCCGCGCACATCCGCGGCTGCGGCGATGTTGTGCACATCGACCGTTTCCAGCACCTTGGCCCAGAGATCGCGCTGGAGATAGACCCGCATGACGATGTTGAGGGCCAGGGCGAGAGCGAGATAGCCGACGACCATCATCACCAGTGTCGGGATGCTCTTGGCGGCATTGCCGGGGCCCAACGCCTGCTCGACCGAAAGACCGCTCAGCTTGACGACGAGCATGGTGGCTCCGCCGATATAGGTGGCGAAGATGACCGAGAGCAGCATCCACCAGCCGATCACCTTCCAGTACAGGCCGTAAAATGCGTTGTGCGGAAGTTGCGAGGACACGCTGACATCGCCGATGCGGATACCGTCGAGCCACCAGCGCCACTCGCGCGCCTTGAACTCGGCATAGACGAACGGCGCGAGCGGAAAGATCACCATCGCGATCGGGCTCAGCAGCCACAGCCACCAGCCGCGCTTGAAGAACGTCCAGCCGTCAGCCGCGAAATCGCCGCGCAAATCGCCGTAATGGGTGTGCCGCATCTTGTAGCGTTCGAGCGACGCCTCGCGCCATGGCAATGCGAGCCCAAGCGTCAGAAACACCAGCAAGCCCCACAGCATGGCGCGGAACGAATAGGCCCAGCCCGATCCATCCATCCAGAATCGCACGCCGCGCCAGACCGTCCGCGTCAGGCGATAGCGCCGCGCGCGAAAGATCGCGAACTGGCCGAAAGCGTAGAAGCTGATGAACAGCGGCGTCGAGGCAAAGCCCTGCCAGCGCTCGAACTCGATGCCGACAAGGAAGTAAGCGAGGTAGATCGGCACCAGGATCGCGAGCGCGAACAGGAAGCCGACCAAGAGCTCCTTGGCCCGCCCGGTATATTCGGCGGCGTCGCCGTCGACCGCAGTGTTCGCCCACAGATGACGGCGGATGTCGGTGACGAGCCAGAACCGGTAGAAGCCAAAGGTGACGAGCTCGAGCAGGGCACCCTTGGTAACCAATTTGCGAAACTCGGTGCGGTTGCCGGTGAAATCGACCCCCGTGGGCGGCAGCGGCGGGGGTAAGGGTTCGGAGCCGATGGGCGTCCATTGCATATCGTTCACGGTGGCAACCTCGGGGTGCGGACCTGGTTCGATCAAACTATAGATCAGAGATTAGTCGATCCCCAAGATGGGCGGGTTCGATTTGGCTCGATTCCGGTCGATTTTTGGCGCGTTTCCGCAGCCGAGGGCGTGCGCGAGATCACGTTCGCGAATGTCCGGTAGCCCGGATGGAGCGAAGCGCAATCCGGGACGGTGGCAGTAGGGGCCCGAATCCCGGATTTCGCTTCGCTCCATCCGGGCTACTTCACACCCATGTGGCAAAACTCGCCCTTGCTCCGGCGCAGACAACCGGCTGTAATTGCAAATCAAATACCGCAGCGCAGAATTCAACGAGAACGCGCGGTTATGTCAGGGAGAGCGGTCATGCATGGGACCATCGAAAGCGCGGCGAAGCTCGACGCGTTGCGCGCACGCGCAACGTCACTGCCGCTGGAGCAGTTCGATCCGGGCGACCCCGAGCTGTTCAGGACCGATACGTTCTGGCCCTATTTCGATCGCCTGCGCCGCGAAGATCCCGTGCACTATTGCAAGGACTCGATGTTCGGGCCGTATTGGTCGGTGACGCGCTACAACGACATCATGGAGATCGAGACCAATCATTCGGTATTCTCCTCGGCCTCCTCGCTCGGCGGCATCACCATCCGCGACATCGATCCGGAACTGCGTCGCGAGAGCTTCATCTCGATGGACCCGCCGCGCCACGCGGCGCAGCGCAAGACCGTGGCGCCGATGTTCACGCCGACGCATCTGGACAATCTCGCGCTGAGCATCCGCAAGCGCTCGGCCGAGTGCCTGGACAATCTGCCGCGCGGCGAGGTGTTCGACTGGGTCGACCGCGTCTCGATCGAGCTCACCACGCAGATGCTCGCGGTGCTGTTCGACTTCCCCTGGGAGGACCGCCGCAAGCTGACGCGCTGGTCGGACATCGCGACCACCATTCCCGGACCCGACGGCCTCGTCGCCACCGAAGACGAGCGTCAGGCCGAGCTCACCGAATGCGCCGGCTATTTCGCGCGGCTGTGGAAGGAGCGCATCGAGCAGCCGCCGAAGAGCGACCTGTTGTCGATGATGGCGCATGGCGCCGCGACGCGCGACATGGACGCGAAAAACTTCCTCGGCAATCTCATCCTTCTGATCGTCGGCGGCAACGACACCACCCGCAACACCATGTCCGGCTCGCTTGACGCGCTGAGCCAGCATCCGGAGCAATATCGCAAGCTGCGCGAAAACCCCGTGCTGCTCGACAGCTTCGTGCCGGAAGTGATCCGCTGGCAGACGCCGCTGGCCCATATGCGGCGCACCGCGCTTGCGGACTTCGAGTTCCGCGGCAAGCAGATCAAGAAAGGTGACAAGGTCGTGATGTGGTACGTCTCGGGCAACCGCGACGCCGACGCGATCGAAAAGCCCTACGAATTCATCATTGACCGCGCGCGGCCGCGCACGCATCTCTCGTTCGGCTTCGGCATCCACCGCTGCGTCGGCTTGCGGCTTGCCGAACTCCAGCTCAAGATTATCTGGGAAGAGATCCTCAAGCGATTCGACCATATCGAGGTGGTCGGCGAACCCAAGCGGGTCTATTCGAGTTTCGTGAAGGGTCTCGAAACCTTGCCGGTGAAGATCGCGGCGTGAGATTACTCCCTCTCCCCGTTCTACGGGGAGAGGGTCGGGGTGAGGGGCTCTATCCGCGAGAAAAGTAGCCGCCAACTCGCGGAGAGTCCCCCTCACCCGGAATCCGCGCGGTGCGCGAATTCCGGCCTCTCCCCGCAAGCGGGGAGAGGCGAAGAAAGAGAAACACTGGAGCTACGACCATGAACATCCAAGCGCCGGTTCAAGTGGACAAGGCCGAACGCATGCGCAGGGCCCGCGAGGAGGCCTATGCGACGCCGCTGACGCAGTTCCACCCGGGCGCGCCCAGGCTGTTCCAGGATGACACCCTGTGGCCGTGGTTCGAGCGGCTGCGCAAGGAAGAGCCGGTGCATTACTGCACCAACGCGCCGATCGAGCCGTATTGGTCGGTGGTGAAGTACGACGACATCATGCATGTCGACACCAACCACGGCCTGTTCTCCTCTGACTCGACGCTCGGCGGCATCGGCATCCGCGACGTGCCGGAAGGTTATGACTGGCCGAGCTTCATCGCCATGGACCAGCCGCGTCATTCGTCGCAGCGCAAGACGGTGTCGCCGATGTTCACGCCGACTCATCTGGACGAACTGGCGAAACTGATCCGCCAGCGCTCGCAAACCGTGCTCGACAATCTGCCGCGCAACGAGACCTTCAATTTCGTCGAGCGCGTCTCGATCGAGCTGACGACGCAGATGCTGGCCACCCTGTTCGACTTCCCCTGGGAAGAACGGCGCAAGCTGACGCGCTGGTCAGATGTCGCGACCGCGCTACCCAAGAGCGGCATTGTTGCCTCGGCCGAAGAGCGACGCCGCGAGATGGACGAATGCTACGCCTACATGTCCAAGCTCTGGAACGAGCGCGTCAACTCCGCGCCGCGCAACGATTTGCTGTCGCTGATGGCGCACAACGACGCCACGCGGTTCATGGATCCCGACAATCTCATGGGCAACATCATCCTGCTCATCGTCGGCGGCAACGACACCACGCGCAACACCATGACCGGCTCGGTGCTGGCATTGAACGAGAACCCGGAGCAGTACGACAGGCTGCGCGCCAACCCGGAACTGATCGATTCCATGGTGCCCGAAGTGATCCGCTGGCAGACCCCGCTCGCGCATATGCGGCGCACCGCACTGCAGGACACTGAAGTTGGCGGCAGACACATCAAGAAGGGCGACCGCGTCGTGATGTGGTACGTCTCCGGCAACCGCGACGAGGAGATGTTCGAGAGGCCGAACGAATTCATCATCGACCGCCCGCGGCCGCGCACCCACCTCTCCTTCGGCTTCGGCATCCACCGCTGCGTCGGCATGCGCCTCGCCGAGCTCCAGCTCAAGATCGTCTGGGAAGAGATGCTGAAGCGTTTCGACCGCATCGAGGTGGTCGGCGAGCCCAAGCGGATCTATTCGAGCTTCATCAAGGGATACGAGTCGCTGCCGGTGAGGATTCCGGGGTAGGCTTCACTGTCCGTCATTGCGGCGCCTTCAACTCTATCCCCTCACCCTGAGGAGCCTGCAAAGCAGGCGTCTCGAAGGGCGAGGCCGAGAGCAGGGCCTGCATCCTTCGAGACGCGCGAAGACGCGCTCCTCAGGATGAGGATAAGCGCCTTCGCGCGGATATAAAATTCCGGCATGACAGCTCGCACAACATGCGATGGGTCGCATACGGCCTTCTGTCCTAAACCGCACCGGCACATCTAACTCAATTTGATGTCCCACACGCCGTCCTTGCGGCAGGCGGCGACCTCCTCGCGCAGGAGGGCGGTGACGGCAACCGAGGCCGTCGAGACCGGACGATCGATCGGAGAGGCGAATATGAGCTCGCGCGTCATCGGCTTCGAGACGACGGCCGTTTCCAGCCGCCCGTCCGCGACCTCGGCGTGGACCGACGAGGGCGGCAGCAGCGCGAAGCCGAGGCCTTCCTCGACGAGGCTCGTGAGCACGCGGAATGAATCCGCCTCGAGCTGGACGTTGAGCTTGATCTTGCGTTGCGCCGCCGCGTGCTCGATCAGCGCACGGAGACCGTGGGAATGACTGGGCAGCACCAGCCGTTGCCGCAGCAGCCAGCCGATATCGACGCTCTTCTTGCGCGCGAGGCCACAACCGCGCGGACCCACCGCGACGATGTTGTCGCGCCCCAAGCTCTCGACGTTGAGATGCAGATCGGCGGAGCGGCCGTAGAGGATGGCGAGATCCATCTCGCCGCGATGCAGCCATTCGACCAGATGGCCGCTGTAGCTCTCGACGATGCGCAGCGAAATGCCCGGGAATTTTTCGACGCAGCGCCGCGCGAAGCGCGCCGACAGCACGCAGCTCACGGTCGGGACCAGGCCGAGCACGACCTGGCCGGACGGCGGCCCCTTGGACGACTGGATATCGTCGCGGATCTGGTCGATCTGCCGCACGATGCCCGAGGTGCGCGCCAGCAACAGGCGGCCGGCATCCGTGAGCACCATGCCGCGGCCGTTGCGGGTGAACAATTCGGTGCGCAGCTCGTGTTCCAGGAGCTTGATCTGCCTGGAGAGCGCCGGCTGCGCCACACGCAACGTGTCGGACGCCTTGGAGAGGCTGCCGAGCTCCGCCACGCAACTGAAGGTCCTGAGCTGACGGAAATCCATGCTTGCCAATCCTGGAAGGCTACTCCATACGCTATAGCAAATGAGCATAGGGGGCTGGCATTGTTTTCACAACGCCAGAGGATCGGCCGGCGTTATCCTAACTGCCGCACATACGGGAAAACCCCATGAGTGAAGAACACCACACCGAAGATCACGCCGACATCCGCGAAGCCGTCGCAAAGCTCTGCGCGCAGTTTCCCGGCGAATACTGGCGCAAGCTCGACCGCGAGATGGCCTACCCCAAGGCCTTCGTCGACGCGCTGACCGAGGCCGGTTATCTCTCGGTGCTGATCCCCGAGGAATATGGCGGCGCGGGCTTGAAGCTTTCAGCGGCCGCCGCGATCCTCGAAGAGATCCAGCGCGCGGGCTGCAACGGCGGCGGCTGCCACGCCCAGATGTACACGATGGGCACCGTGCTGCGGCACGGCAATGACGAGCAGAAGGCAAAATATCTGCCGAAGGTCGCGAGCGGTGAATTGCGCCTGCAGGCCTTCGGCGTCACCGAGCCGACCAGCGGCACCGACACTACCTCGCTGAAGACTTTTGCGCGCAAGGACGGCAATGCCGGCTACATCGTCAACGGCCAGAAAATCTGGACCAGCCGCGCCGAACATTCGGACCTGATGCTCCTGCTGGCGCGGACCACGCCGAAGGACCAGGTCAAGAAGCGCACCGATGGCCTTTCGGTGTTCATCGTCGACATGCGCGAGGCCAAGAACAAGGGCCTCGAGATCCGCCCGATCCGCACCATGATGAACCACGCCACCACCGAAGTGTTCTTCACCGACATGAAGGTGCCGGCGGAGAATCTGATCGGCGAGGAGGGCAAGGGCTTTCGCTACATCCTCTCCGGCATGAATGCCGAGCGCATTTTGATCGCGGCCGAATGCGTCGGCGATGCCAAATGGTTCATCGTCAAGGCCACCAACTACGCCAAGGAGCGCAGCGTTTTCGGCCGGCCGATTGGCCAGAACCAAGGCATCCAGTTTCCGATCGCCAAGGCCTACGCCGCGATGCGCGCGGCCGAACTGATGGTGAAGGAAGCGACGCGCAAATACGAAGCCGGGCTCGACTGCGGCGCGGAGGCCAACATGGCAAAAATGCTCGCGGCCGATGCGTCCTGGGAAGCGGCCAACGCCTGCGTCCAGACCCATGGCGGCTTCGGATTTGCCGAGGAGTACGACGTCGAGCGCAAATTCCGCGAGACGCGGCTCTATCAGGTGGCGCCGATCTCGACCAACCTCGTGCTGTCCTTCATCGCCGAGCACGTCCTCGGCATGCCCCGCTCGTACTGAGGCAGCCATCATGGGAGCACTTGACGGGATCAGGGTGATTGCGGTCGAGCAGGCGGTGGCGGCGCCGTTCTGCTCGTCGCGGCTGGCGGATGCCGGCGCGGAAGTCATCAAGATCGAGCGGCCGGAAGGCGATTTCGCCCGCGGCTATGACGCGGCGGCCAAGGGGCAGAGCAGCTACTTTGTGTGGCTCAACCGCGGCAAGCAATCGGCCGTGGTCGATCTCGCCACCAAGGAAGGCTGCGCCGAACTGGAAAGACTGATCGCCAGCGCCGACGTGCTGATCCAGAACCTCAAGCCCGGCTCGATGGACAAGCTCGGCTTTTCGCGCGAGCGGCTGCTGAAGGATTATCCCAAACTGATCTCGTGCACGATCACCGGCTACGGCGACGACGGTCCCTACGCGCACCGCAAGGCCTATGATCTGCTGATCCAGGCCGAGAGCGGCCTTGCCTCGATCACAGGCAATCCCGACGGTGCCTCACGGGTCGGCATGTCGATCGTCGACGTCGCGACCGGCGCCACTGCGCATGCGGCAATCCTGGAGGCGCTGATCGGGCGCGGACGCACCGGCAAGGGCGCCGACATCCGCATCTCCATGTTCGACGTGATGGCGGACTGGTGCACCGTGCCGCTGCTCAACTCCGAAGCCGGCAATCCGCCCAAGCGCATGGGGCTCCGCCATCCCTCGATCGCGCCCTATGGCGTGTTCACGTCCAGTGACGGCAAGGACATTCTGATCTCGATCCAGAGCGAGCGCGAGTGGAAGACGCTTTGCGCGAAAGTGCTGGACCAGCCGGATCTGCCCGCCGATCCGCGCGTGGCCAACATGGTCGAGCGCGTGCGCAACCGCGACTTCACCGACAAGACGGTCGCGGATGCCTTCGGCAAGATGACACGCGACGAGCTGCTGAGGCGGCTCTCCGATGCCGATATCGCCTTTGCCGAGGTCAACACCATGGCCGACCTCACCAAGCATCCGCATCTGCGCCGCATCGAGGTCGACACGCCGCGGGGGCCTGTCAGCTATCCCGCGCCGGCGCCGATCATTGTCGGCGAGACGCGCAGCTATGGTGCGGTGCCGGGGATCGGCGAAAATCCCCAATCCAGGAAATAACAAGAGCGAGGCGTCATGACCGAGAAGCTCGACATCGATCATTTGCGGCAGTGGATCGGCCGCAGCGAAGAGGCCACCGACACCGTCACCGCGCAGCTCGTCAAGGGTCTGCGCGCGACGCTGTTCCAGGAGGTCGGCGCGCCCAAGCCGGGCGACGCGGCGCCGTTCACGGTGCATTGGTGCCTGGCGCAGCCGGTGTTTCCGATGTCGATGCTCGGGCCCGACGGCCACCCCACCCGCGGCGGCTTCCTGCCGCCGGTGCCGCTGCCGCGCCGGATGTGGGCCGGCGGCGAGATCGAATTTTTGCAGCCGCTGCGCGTCGGCGACGAATCGACGCGGACATCGCGCATTGCGGACGTGCAGGTGAAATCAGGCTCGACCGGCACGTTGTGCTTCGTCTCGGTCGAGCACAGCATCTCCTCGCCGCGCGGCATCGCCATCCGCGAGCGGCAGGACATCGTTTATCGCGAGATGACGACGACGTACGCGACGGCAAAGGCCCCGCCTCCGCCGCCCAAGGCGCAGCATCGCGAGACGCATGTGTCGGATCCCGTGCTGCTGTTTCGGTATTCCGCGCTGACCTTCAACGGCCACCGCATCCATTACGACCGCGACTACGTGACCAAGGTCGAGGGCTATCCGGGCCTGATCTTCCATGGGCCGTTGCAGGCCACGTTCATCATCGAGATGGCCGCGAAGCTGCGCGGCGGCAAGCCGCCGAAGAAGTTTATCTATCGCGGGGTGCAGCCGCTGTTCGAGGGCAGCGAGTTCTCCATCAACGCCAATGAGACCGAGGCGGGCATGGAGCTGTGGACGGCAAACGCGGAGGGGCAGCCGACGATGAAGGGGACCGCGGTGTGGTGATACACTGCTGCTTCCTCCTCGTCATTGCGAGCGTAGCGAAGCAATCCAGAGTCCCTCGGCGGTAACAGTCTGGATTGCTTCGTCGCAAGGGCTCCTCGCAATGACGGTGGGGCTGATAGCCGATAAACATCAGGGAACGGAAACCATGTCCAAAAACGGCAAGAGCGGCAGCAAATCCGTCACCGTCAAGCAGGCGACACTCGACCTGCTGCGCTCCTTCGGCATCAGACGCGTCTTCGGCAACCCCGGCTCGACCGAGCTGCCGTTCCTGAGCGACTGGCCCGACGACATCGACTATGTGCTGGCGCTTCAGGAGGCCTCCGCGGTCGGCATGGCCGATGGTTACGCGCAGGCCACACGCAATGCCGGCTTCGTCAATCTGCATTCGGCCGCCGGCGTCGGCAACGCACTCGGCAACATCTATACCGCGCATCGCAACCAGACCCCGCTGGTGATCACCGCGGGCCAGCAGGCGCGCTCGATCCTCCCGTTGCAGGCGTTCCTCTATGCGGAGCGTGCGTCCGAATTCCCGCGGCCTTATGTCAAGTACAGCGTGGAGCCGGCGCGGCCCGAGGACGTGCCGGCCGCGATCGCGCGCGCCTATTACACCGCGATGCAGCCGCCATGCGGGCCGACCTTCGTATCGATCCCGGTCGACGACTGGGCGCATGCCGCAGCTCCCATCGAAGCCCGCAAGGTCAGCCGCGAGATAGCGCCCGAGGCTGACGCGATGAAGGCGCTGGTCACCGCGCTCGGTTCGGCCAAGCACCCTGCCCTCGTCGTCGGCCCCGGCGTCGATCGCGCGGGCGCGGTCGATTTGATGGTGCGCGTCGCCGAGAAGGCCAGGGCCAGCGTCTGGGTCAGCCCGTTTTCGGCGCGCTGCTCGTTCCCGGAACGCCATCCCCAGTTCGCGGGCTTCCTGCATGCCTCGCCGGCGCAATTGTCGGACGCCCTGCGCGAGCACGATCTCGTCGTCGTGATCGGCGCGCCGGTGTTCACCTTCCATGTCGAAGGCCACGCCGCGATCTTCGACGGCGGCGCGACGATCTTCCAGATCACGGACGACCCGGATGCCGCAGCGGTGACGCCGGTCGGAACCAGCATCATCGCGACGATGAAGCCGGCGCTCACAATGCTGCTCGACCTCCTGCCGGAGAGCCAGCGAGCCGCACCGAAGGGGCGAACGCTGCCACCGGCCCCGCAGGCCGCCGATCCGCTGCCGGTCGAATTCCTGCTGCATTCCCTGTCGCAGGCGATGCCGGAGGGCGCGTCGCTGGTCGAGGAAATCCCCTCGCACCGGCCGGCGATGCAAAAGTTCATGCCGATGCGCGGCCAGGACAGTTTTTACACCATGGCCAGCGGCGGCCTCGGCTACTCGCTGCCGGCCGCGGTTGGCATGGCGCTCGGTAAACCAAAGAGCCGCACGGTGTGCCTGATCGGCGACGGCTCGGCGATGTATTCGATCCAGGCGCTGTGGACCGCCGCGCAGCGCAAGCTGCCGCTCACCATCGTCGTCATCAACAATTCCGGCTACGGCGCGATGCGCTCGTTCAGCCAGGTGATGCAGGTGAGGAACGTGCCGGGACTCGAACTGCCGGGGATCGATTTCGTCCGGCTCGCCGAGGGCCTGGGTTGCCATGCGGTGCGGGTGAGCAAGGCAGCCGAACTGGGCGAGGCGCTCAAGCGCGGAATGGCATTCGAAGGGACCAGCCTGGTGGAGGTCATCGTGGATTCGGCGGTGCCGGTGCTGTACGGGCAGAAGCATTAGCGGCGCACTACATTTCATGTGGTCGTCCTGGCGAAAGCCAGGACCCATTACCCCAGGGAGTAGTTTGGCCAAGACTTGTCGTTCGGTACTGCTACTACGGCAAGATCGGTAGACCTCGCGGTATGGGTCCTGGCTTTCGCCAGGACGACTCCGAAATTGTGGACCCGCCTTCCCTACGTCCCGAACTCGTCGCGCATCCTGGCCTGGATCTTGGCCATGCCGCCGATCCAGCGGTCGTAGTTCTCGGTCTTCTTGCGCATGTAGCCGAGCACCTGCGGGTGCGGCAGGATCAAGAACGTCTCCTGCTCGAGGCCGGCGAGCACGTCCTTGGCGACCTGCTCGGGCGAGAGGTCGCCGTCGCCGGATTGCGGGCCCTTGGGAATCGAACGCAGCATGTTGGTGTCGACGCCCTGCGGGCAGAGGATCGAGACGCGGATGTTGTGCGCCTTGTGCGAGATTGCGAGATTTTCGGCAAAGCCGACCGCGGCATGCTTGGTGGTGGAGTAAGCCGGACTGCCGACCTGCGACAGCAGTCCCGCGGCCGAGATCGTGTTGAGGAAATAGCCGCCGCCGCGCGCCTTCATGCGCGGGATCAGATGCCGCGCCGCATAGACATGCGCCATGACGTGGATCGCCCAGCTGCGCTGCCACGGCTCATCCGAGGCACCGCCGGCATTGACCGACATCGGGTCGAAACCGCCGCCGATGCCGGCATTGGAGCAGAATAATTCGATCGGGCCGAACTGCCGCTCGGTCTCCTCGATGACGTGGGAAATATCCTTTTCCTGCGCGACGTCGCATTTGAAGGCCGCGCCATCCACCATGGCGGCGACCGCCCGCGCGTTGTCCGCGTCCATGTCGGCGACGACGACCTTGGCCGCACCAGCCTTGTGAAACGCCTCGCACAGCGCCTTGCCGATGCCGTTGGCGCCGCCCGTGACGACCACGACCTTGCCGGTCACCTGCATGCGACGTCTCCTCTTGTCTTATACCGCTTCGCTATTCCGTTTCGCGGAGCTTGCTCAGCTCAACACGAGGTCGAGCACCGCGGTATAATGGCACGCCGCACCGGCCAAGACAAAGCCATGCCAGATCGCATTCTGGAAGCGCAGCCGCCGCCATGCATGGAAGACCACGCCAAAGCTGTAGAGCAATCCGCCCGCAACGATGAAGCCCAGCACAAGCGCAGGCAGCGCCTTGACCACGGAATCGTAGAGCATCACGCCGCTCCAGCCCATCGCGAGGTAGATGCCGACCGCGACGCGGTCGAACCGGCCGGGGTAGAGAAGTTTCAGCACGATGCCGAGGAGCGCCACGCACCAAACGCCGGCGAGCAGCACCAGCGCGAAGCCGCTGTCCTTCACCTCCAGGATGAACGGCGTGTAGGTCGCCGCGATCAGGAGGTAGATCGCCGAATGGTCGAATCGCCGCAACAGCCATTTGGCCGGCGAGATCGGCCACAGATTATAGGTCGCCGACAACACCAGCATCGAGAGCAGGCCGGCGACGTAGATCGAGACCCCGACGACGTCGGTTGCGTCGGCATAGAGCACCGTCAGTACCACCAGCACGGTCGCGGCGACGATGCCGCAGAGCACGCCGATCGCGTGGATCACGCCGTCGGCGATCAGCTCGGCGCGGTCGTAATGCCAGCCGATCGCGTCGGCGGCTGCGTGGACGGAGGAGGATGCGAGCTGTTTCAGTTGGAAGACGGTCATGGCAATCCGCAAAGTGAGACAATACCCTCTTGTATGGGTGTTTCGGGATCGGCGCGTCGTTCAAACGGCTGATTTGCCGACAAAGACGGTGGAAGTATGAAGCTTGATTTTCCTCAGGCAGTTGCCACTTTTGTGACTAGTCCTTTTTGCGTATCCGCCCCCGCCCGGGATTCCCAACGTTCATATGGCATTTAGTTTCCAGGATATGCTCGAGGAGGCGCGCCTGTCGGCTCGGGCGCTGATGGACTACGGCGAGCATTTCTTCAATCCGACGGTACGATTGGGGGTTACCGGCCTGTCGCGGGCCGGCAAGACCGTGTTCATCACCGCGCTGATCCACGGCCTCACCCGTGGCGGGCGGTTTCCGGTGTTCGAGGCCTATTCATCCGGGCGGATCGCGCGGGCGCATCTGGCGCCGCAGCCGGACGACGCGGTGCCGCGCTTTGCCTATGAGAGCCATCTGCGCGCGCTGATCGAGGAGCGGCGCTGGCCGAGCTCGACTGTCGACATCAGCGAACTCAGGCTCGTCATCGACTACCAGCGCCCGAACGGCGCCGACCGCACGCTGACGCTCGACATCGTCGACTATCCCGGCGAGTGGCTGCTCGATCTGCCGCTGCTTCAGAAGAGCTTTGAGCAATGGTCGGCCGAAAGCCTGGCGTTGTCGCGCGAGGCGCCGCGCGTCCATCTTGCCGCGGATTGGCACGCGCATCTCGCAACGCTCAAGCCCGAAGCGCGCGAGGATGAACAGGCGACGCTGACGGCCGCGAAGCTCTTCAGGGGCTATTTGCAAGGCTGCCGCGACGAGCGGTTTGCGATGAGCCTGCTGCCGCCCGGCCGCTTCCTGATGCCGGGCAATCTCGCCGACACACCGGCGCTGACCTTTGCGCCGCTCGACGTACCCGCGGGCGGCCAGGCGCCGGAGGGATCGCTGTGGGCCATGATGGTGCGGCGGTATGAGGCCTACAAGGACGTCGTGGTGCGGCCATTCTTCCGGGATCATTTTGCCCGGCTCGATCGCCAGATCGTGCTGGCCGATGCGCTCGCCGCGTTCAATGCCGGCCCCGAAGCGCTGCACGATCTCGAAGCCGCACTCGCGGGCATTCTCGACTGCTTCAACATCGGCCGCAGCACGTTCCTCAGCGGCCTGTTTCGGCCGCGGATCGACCGCGTGCTGTTCGCGGCGACCAAGGCGGATCACCTGCATCATTCCAGCCATGACCGGCTCGAGGCCGTGTTGCGCCGCGCCGTCACCCGCGCGGTTGCGCGCGCGGAAACTACCGGCGCGGAGATCGACGTCGTCGCGCTCGCCGCCGTCCGCGCCACGCGCGAGGCGCAGGTCGCGCATGGCCGTGACAAATTGCCGTCGATCCTGGGAACGCCGGCCGCGGGCGAAAGCGCCGGCGGCGAGTTCTTCGACGGCAACACCGAGGTCGCGGCTTTTCCGGGCGATCTGCCGCTGGATCCCGAACCCCTGTTCAACGGCACCGACGCATTCCGCGGGCTCTCGACCGAGGCCGCCGGCAAGAGCGATTTTCGCTTTCTGCGTTTCCGTCCGCCAAAGCTCGAACGCGAGGGGGCCGACCAGCCGGCGCTGCCTCACATCCGCCTCGACCGTGCCTTGCAGTTCCTGATCGGAGACAAATTGTCATGAACGACCGATCAAAGCCACGGCGGCCGGCGACGTTCCGGCTCGACGACCCCGGCGTCGTCGTCACCGAGGCCGACGAGGCGACCCGGCTCGGCCGCACCACCATCCAGATCACGCCGGAGCCCGATCCGGCGAATTTGCCGGTGCCGATCGCAGCGACGCTTCCGGCGCGGCGCGGCTTTCCCTGGGGCGCGCTGTTCTGGTCCGGCGTCGCCGGGCTGACCCTGCTCGGCGTCGGGCTCGGCGTCGTCCGTCTGATCGAGGATCTGTTTGCGCGCAGCGACAGCCTCGGCTTTGTCGGACTGGCGCTTGCCTTCGTCACTGCGCTTGCGCTCGCGGTGGTGACCGGACGCGAGGCGTTCGGGCTGGCGCGGTTGGCAACGATCGAAAAGCTGCATCAGCGTGCAGCCGCTGTTCTTGCCAGCGACGACCGCAAGGAGAGCCGTATCATCGTGCAGGATCTGCTCAAGATCGCGCACCAGAACCCGCAGCTCGCGCGCGCCCGCGCCGCGCTGGAAAGCCATGCCGGCGAGATCATCGACGGCGCCGACATGATCCGGCTCGCCGAGCGCGAATTGATGTCGCCGCTGGACATTGAGGCGCGGCGGCTGGTGTCGTCAGCCGCGCAAAAGGTCTCGATCGTGACAGCGGTTTCGCCCCGCGCGCTGATCGACGTGTTGTTCGTGTTCGTGGCCTCGCTGAGATTGATCCGCCAGCTCGCTTTTCTCTACGGCGGCCGTCCCGGCGCACTCGGCATGATCCGCCTGCTCCGCCACGTCGTCGCCCATCTCGCCATCACCGGCGGCATGGCGGCGAGCGACAGCCTGGTGCAGCAGATGCTCGGCCACGGCATTGCGGCGAAGCTGTCGCAGCGGCTGGGCGAAGGCATGCTGAATGGATTGCTGACGGCGCGGCTGGGCCTCGCCGCGATCGACGTCACACGGCCGCTGCCGTTCGCGGCACTGCCGCCGCCGAAGCTGTCGGATCTCGCGACGGATCTGCTGCGGAAGAAGGATGAGGAGGAGTAGCGCCTCTGTTAGTGCGAGGCGACTGCTGTTCCCTTTCCCCCTGCGGGAGAGGGTGGCTCGCCGCAGAGCGGCGAGACGGGTGAGGGGTTTTCTCCGCACGCGACCCACTTGCATTTCGACTCGTTGACGCAACCCCTCATCCGGCGCTTCGCGCCACCTTCTCCCGCAAGGGGAGAAGGAAGAAGGCCGCCTCGCTAGGCGAGCGTACGCCGCTCGAACTCTCCCGCCAGCACGCGCCATTGGAACAGCGGCGAGTCCTTCGGTGGCGACAGCTCCGGGGTCCAGCCTGACAGCTTCTCCACCACGTAATTGTCCATCACAAGACCGCGCCAGCGGCGTTCGACTTGACCGAGCGGCTCGCGCTTGGCGGGGATGTTCTCCCACAGCGACGAGCGGTTGTCTGGCTCGCGCCCGACATAGATGCCGGCGTGGCCTCTGATCCGATCCATGCCGGGATCGCGAAAATCCTGGAAGCGGCCGCGCTCGTTGATTTCGATCACGGGCACACGGCCCCTGAACAGCCAGCGCATCATGGCATAGGTGCGGTAGTCCGTGGTGGCGATCCAAGTCGCGCCGGTCTCGTCCAATGCAGCCTGTGCGCGCGCGGCAACCTGCTCGTAGCCGGACTCGGCACCGATCGGATCGATCTTGCCGAGCAAATTCCAGGGCGCGGCGATGTAATAGAGGAACACGATCACGACGAAAGCGATGCCCGAGACCACGGCTGTGCTGGCCCAGAACTGCGCCGATCTGATCATCCGCGCCGATCTTCCTTCACGCGACAGCATGGTAAGATTGACAGCCGCGGCGGCAAACCCGACCGGCCACATAAACATCGGCCAGGTGTCGCCGACGCGGAGGGTCAGGGATTTCGTCAGAAAATAAAGAAACGGCACCAGGACCGCGGTCGACAGCAGAATCGCGACCGGCTCGCGCGTGCGATAGCCGCGCCACGCCGTCAGCACCACTCCTGTCAGCACCACCGGCAGCATGACGAAGCCGACCAGTCCGAATTGCAGGCCGATGTAATCGCCGAGGGTGCGGAGCGAGATGCCATAGCTGGTGGTGGCGCGCACGCCCTGGAAGCGGATCGCGGCCCAGTCGTGCTGCACGTTCCAGATCAGGACGGGCGAGAACACTGCGATTGCGATCAGGACCGCGAGATACGGATAGGGGCTGCGCAACCAGCGCCAGCGCCAATCCGGCACCAGCAGAAAGGCGGCAACCGCCGGCGCGAACATGATCACGGTGAATTTCGACAGCATCGCCAGCCCGGCGAACAGGCCGGCCGCAAGCCACCAGCGGCCGTCGCCGCCCTGCGCAAGCCGCACCAGGGACCACATCATCGCCACCGCAAACGGGATCATGGCGACATCGGGCGCGACCTTGGCCATCAGCAGGCCGTAATAGAGCGCGGCCTCCGGCATCAGCACCGCGAGCAGGACGGCACGCATGTCGTGGGTGAGGCGGCGGACGATATCGGCGAGCAGGAGCTGCGTCACCAGCATGGCGACAATACCGCCGAAGCGCACACCGAGCGTGGTGTCGCCCAAGATCGCGGTGCCGAACCGGATCAGCCAGGCGATGCCGGGGGGATGATCCAGGAAGCTGAGCGCCGTCTCGTGCGACCAGGTCCAGTAATAGGCCTCGTCCGTGCGCAGCTCGATGGCCGAGGCGTAGACGATGCGCAGCAGCGTCATCGCCGCGAAGATCGCCGCGGCCATGACGAGCGGCCGGCGCGCCGCGCCGGCGGGGGGCTTCGTGATGTCAGGAGCTGTCGTCACGGCGGCGCTTTTCGCCAACCTGGGAGGGGGAGTCAATGTTGGGGGTGGATCGGCCTGTTGCGCTGTCGCGATCCCAGCCCCGACGAGGAGACTGTAGGGTGGGCAAAGCGAAGCGTGCCCACCATAAGTGCCGATTGGTGGGCACGGCGCCAAGGCGCCTTTGCCCACCCTACGATTTCGTCACCCTACCGCGGATGTGATCCCGCAAGCTGTCCACCCCCGGAATTAAACGCGGCGCTGGCTGTTCTCCTTCATGAACTGATACAACAGAATCATGGCCGCAACCGCATCCTCACGATTTTCCGAGCTTTCCCGCGCCGTCAGCTTGCGCCAGGTGCGGCTGGTTTGCGGCGTGATCCTGTTCGCCTATGTCATCAGCCATTTCCTCAACCATGCGCTCGGCAACATCTCGGTCGATGCCATGGAGATCGGGGTCTACTACCACACGCTGTTCTGGCAGTTCCTGCCGGTTGCGATCACGTTCTACACGGCGGCGCTCACGCATATGGGGCTCGGCATCTACGCGTTGTATCAGCGCCGGCAGTTCCGCTGGCGGACGGTCGAGCCGCTGCAGCTCGCGCTGGGCTTGAGCATCCCCGCGCTGGTCATGGCGCATGTGATCGGGGTGCGGCTCGGCCAGACGCTTTACGGACACCAAAAACTCTATCCGCAGGAACTCTATCTGTTCTTCGTCGCGTCGAACCGTATCTGGACCATGACGGTCCTGCTTCTCATCGCCTGGGTGCACGGCTGCATCGGCATCTATTTCTGGCTTCGCCTCAAACCGTTCTTCACGCGCGCGGCCCCCTATCTGCTCGCGGCTGCTGTGCTGATCCCGACGCTGTCGCTGCTGGGTGTCTACCAAGGTGGCCGCAGCGTCGAGGTCGAGGCCGACGACGGGGAATGGCGGACGCACAATCTCACGCGCAGCCAGGTCGGCACGACGGCCGAGGCAGCGACGCTCGACCGCATCACCGGTGGCCTCACCGCCGGTTATCTCGGACTGCTCGCTTTGGCGCTGCTGGCGCGCGGCGTGCGCGCCCTGCGCGAACGGCGCGGCGGCATGATCGCGCTGTCCTACGGCAACGGCAAGACAGTGCGGGTGCCAAAAGGCCTCTCCGTGCTGGAAGCGAGCCTGCGCCACAATGTGCCGCATGCCAGCGTCTGCGGCGGCCGCGCCCGCTGCTCGACCTGCCGCATCCGCATCATCGGCGATCATGGCGCCCTGCCCGAGCCGTCGCAGCGCGAGGCGTTCGTGCTCACCCGTGTCGGCACCAGTGACCCCTCGATCAGACTCGCCTGCCAGCTGCGGCCGACGTCGGATCTCTCCTTCTTCCAGCTCTTCACCGCGCATACCCTGTCGGCGAACACACAGGCCTCGACGCCCGCCAGAATCGGCCAGGAGCGCTATCTCGTCAGTCTGTTCGTGGACATGCGCGGCTCGACGCAGCTGGCCGAGAAGCGGCTGCCGTTCGACACCGTGTTCATCGTCAACCGCTTTCTCGGCGCCGTCTCGCAGGCCGTGATCGAGAATGGCGGCCAGCCGAACCAATTCGTGGGCGACGGCATGCTGGCACTGTTCGGACTGAGCGCCGATCCGCAAGAGGCTTGCCGGCAGGCGCTGAAGGCCGCCGCCGGCATCGCCAGGCAAATCGACGAGCTCAACGAGCTCCTGAGCCATGATCTGCGCCAGCCGATCCGCTTCGGCATCGGCATCCACGGCGGCGAAGTCATCATCGGCGACATCGGCTATCGCGATCACATCGTCTTCACAGCGCTGGGCGATGCCGTCAACGTCGCAGCCCGCCTCCAGGACATGACCAAGACGCTGGCCTGCGAAGCGATCGTCTCAGAGGAAGTCCGCCGCACCGCCGGCCTTGCCGACGATGCGCTGCCGCAGCAGGAGGTCGCGATCCGCGGCCGCGACGAACCCATGGCCGTGCGCGTCGTCGCGGACGCCAGGGAGCTGTCGGCGCTCGTTGACCACGGCGAACGCGTCGCGGCGTGAGGCAGCCACGAAGGCGGTGCTCTCCCTCTCCCGCTTGCGGGAGAGGGTTGGGGAGAGGGTGTCTCCGCAATCGAGAATCCCCCAGAGGAGAGAACCCTCACCCGCGCCTTCGGCGCGACCTCTCCCGCAAGCGGGCGAGGTGCACCGAGCCTGCGTCGAGATCGAGTTATCCAACGAAAAACATCGCGGCGTAACACCGGCTTGCTGCAACGCAACGGCATGGGCCTGCTGCGAAAGCACGAATTGACTTCAACTGAGTCGTTGCGACACATGAGTGCGAGATTGCGGTGATGACCGCCATCAACGAAAAGCTCCGGGAGGAGACCACATGTTCGATCGACGCGACCTGCTCAAAGGAGCGGGCCTTGCCGCTGCTGTGACTGCACTGAACCCGACCAAGGCGCTGGCACTCGACACCGTCACCCTGCCCTTCGCCAATGGCGAACGTCCCTTGGTAAAATATCCGCAGAAGCGGCCGATGATCGGCCTGACCAGCCGCCCGCCGCAGCTCGAGACGCCGTTCGCGGTCTTCAACGACGGCCCGATCACCCCGAATAACGCGTTCTTCGTGCGCTATCACCTTTCCGACCTGCCCTACAGTCTCGACCCCGACAAGTTCACGCTCGAGGTCAAGGGCAAGGTCGACAAGGCGCTCAAGCTGTCGCTGAAGGACATAAGGAAGATGAAGGCGACCGAGATCGTCGCCGTCAACCAGTGCTCCGGCAACAGCCGCGGCTTCCTGGATCCGCGCGTGGCCGGCGGCCAGCTCGCCAACGGCGCGATGGGCAATGCGCGATGGCGCGGCGTGCCGCTGAAGGCCGTGCTGGCGATGGCGGGCGTGCAGAGCGGCGCCAAGCAGGTCACCTTCAACGGCATGGACGGTCCGGTCAGCGACAAGACGCCCGATTTCGTCAAGGCGCTCGATATCGATCACGCCAGCGACGGCGAGGTGATGCTGGCCTATGGCATGAACGGCGAGGACCTGCCGTTCCTCAACGGCTTTCCGCTGCGTCTGATCGTGCCCGGCTATTTCGGCACCTATTGGGTCAAGCACCTCAACGAGATCACCGTCGTCGACAATGTCTATGACGGCTTCTGGATGAAGTCGGCCTATCGCATTCCGGACACCCCGAACAATGCGGTCGAGCCGGGCACCGCGCCGAAGGCGACGATCCCGATCAACCGCTTCACGATCCGTTCCTTCATCACCAGCGTCCCCGACGGCGCCAAGCTGAAAGCAGGCGGCACGACGCTGCGCGGCATCGCCTTCGACGGCGGCAAGGGTATCAAGGAGGTCGCGGTCTCCACCGACGGTGGCAAGACCTGGACCAACGCCAAGCTCGGCAAGGACCTTGGCAAATACTCGTTCCGTGAATGGACGCTGCCGGTGAAGCTCGCGGCGGGCTCTCACGAGCTCAAGGTGCGCGCCACCGGCAATGGCGGCGAAACCCAGCCGGATACGCCGCGCTGGAATCCGGCGGGTTACTTGCGCAACGTCGTCGAAACCGTCCGCGTCACCGTGGCTTGAGGGGAATGATCATGCAGCGCACCGTTTTCCTCACCATCACGCTCGCCCTCGCCGCCGTGGTGGGTTCGGCACTTGCGGCACCGGTCAATTACAAGACCCCCGATGAGGTCGCGGCGTTCAAGCCCGGCCCCAATCTCGAAGTCGTGCAGGGCAATTGCAGCGCCTGCCACTCCGCCGACTACATCAACACGCAGCCGCTGATGAAGGACAAGAAAGCTTTCTGGCAGGCCGAGGTGACCAAGATGATCAAGGTCTATGGCGCCCCGATCGACGATGCCGATGTCGGCAAGATCGTCGATTATCTGGCCGCGACTTATTGACGGATGGCGCGCGGCGCGCGGACCAAGTGACCGCGAAACGGGCAAATCCGGCAAAAACGCTGCGAAGTTGAGCGGAATTCGGCGAAATGCCGATGTGGTTTGAGCTACCAAGCCAGCCACATTCCGCGTATCGTATTAGGACCGAACCGGCCGGTTGGCGGGGACTGGCGGTTCGAGATCTCGGAGGAAGACCCGCGGAGAAGTCGTGATGGCTAAAGGTACGGTCAAGTGGTTCAACCCGACGAAGGGTTATGGATTTATCCAGCCTGCGTCGGGCGGCAAGGATGTGTTCGTGCATATCTCGGCAGTGCAGAAAGCCGGTCTGTCGTCCCTGAACGAAGGACAGACGGTGGAATATGAAGAGATCGCAAACCGAGGCAAAAGCTCCGCAGAGAACCTCAAAGTATAAGCCCGCCGGCCTTTGCTAACTCCCGGATCGATCCGGGAGCCGGGCCAAGAAATTTCAGAAGACGGTCAGTGCATTCGACGACAGGCGTTGCGATTGCACACGGAGAACTATTTGTCCCGCGAAGACCGCCCGTTCGACGCCACAGCAATGACAATCGCGACGGCACTTCGTTAGTCCACCGGCAACGGTGCGTCGCGCTTGATCTCTTCCATCACCGCATAGGTTCGCGTTTCGCGCACGCCGGGCATCGACAGCAAGGTCTCGCCGAGGAAGCGCCGATACGCGGTCATGTCTGCCAGCCGCGCCTTCACAAGATAGTCGAAGCCGCCGGCAACCATGTGACACTCCAGCACTTCGGGCGCGAGCTTCACCGCGCGGGCAAAACGCTCGAAATTGTCGGGCGTGGTCTTGTCGAGCAGCACTTCGACGAACACCAGGAGCCCGAGGCCGAGCCGGTGCGGGTTGAGCCGCGCGCCATAGCCCTCGATAAAGCCCTCTCGCTGCAAACGCTTCAGCCGTTCGCCGATCGAGGTGGGCGATAGCCCGATGCGTTCCGCGAGCTCGACATTGGCGATTCGCCCGTCCTGCTGCAAAATCGAGAGGATTTTCCGGTCGGTTCGATCTAATTCCATACTTTATGAGGCCAAATGGCTATGAGGCTTCATTTCCTAAGCCAAATCAGCTAAATTGTCTATCGAGCTAAGGTATTGCGGGCATTATCCTGGATTGAAGCCACAGGACACGCCATGCCGAACATTCCGCCTCTCTTCTCCGCCGCCTACGCGCCCGATGATGCCGATATCGCCGCGCGCCTTTTGCCGTCTGCGCATCTCGGCCCGCCGCAGGAGGCGAGGATCGATCGCACCGCGACACGGCTGATCGAAGCCATCCGCAAGCGCGACGACCGGCTCGGTGGAGTCGAGGACATGCTGCGGGAGTTCGCGCTCTCGACCAAGGAGGGGCTTGCTTTGATGGTGCTGGCCGAGGCGCTGCTGCGCGTGCCGGACGCGCGCACTGCCGACCAGTTCATCGAGGACAAGCTCGGCGAGGGCGACTTCATCCACCACGAGACCAAGTCCACCGCCTTCCTGGTCAACGCCTCGGCCTGGGCGTTGGGCCTCTCGGCGCGGGTGATCCAGCCCGGCGAGACGCCCGACGGCACCATCGGCCGGCTGGTGAAGCGGCTGGGCGCACCGGCCGTGCGCACCGCCACGCGGCAGGCAATGCGGCTGATGGGCAATCATTTCGTGCTGGGGGAGACCATCGCGCAGGCCCTGGAGCGGGCCCGGCCGCGCTCCGGCGAGAGGGCGCGCTATTCCTTCGACATGCTCGGCGAAGGCGCCCGCACGGCCACTGATGCCAGGCGCTATTTCGACGCCTATGCCAGCGCGATTCTGACCATCGGCAAGGCGGCCGGCAACCATCCCCTGCCCGACCGGCCCGGTATCTCCGTCAAGCTCTCGGCGCTGCATCCGCGCTTCGAAGCGATCAGCCGCGACCGCGTGATGGCCGAGCTGGTGCCGCAACTGCTGGACCTGGCGCAGCGCGCCAAGGCCCATGACCTCAATTTCACCGTCGATGCCGAGGAAGCCGACCGGCTGGAATTGTCGCTCGACGTGATCGCGGCAACGCTCGCCGATCCCTCGCTTGCGGGTTGGGACGGATTTGGCCTTGCGATCCAGGCCTATCAGAAGCGCGCCGGCGACGTGATCGACTATGTCGACGCGCTCGCCCGCGCGCATGACCGCAAGCTGATGGTGCGGCTGGTCAAGGGCGCCTATTGGGACACCGAGATCAAGCGCGCGCAGGAGCGCGGGCTCGCCGGCTATCCCGTGTTCACGCGCAAGGCGATGACGGATCTGAACTACGTCGCCTGTTCTCAAAAGCTCTTGAGCCTGCGGCCGCGCATCTTCCCGCAATTCGCCACCCACAACGCGCTGAGCGTCGCGACGGTGCTGGAGCTTGCCGGCGCCAACGGCGGCTTCGAATTCCAACGCCTGCATGGCATGGGCGAGGCACTCTACGAGCAGCTCGCCAAGGACCGCCCCGAGATCGCCTACCGCACCTACGCCCCGGTCGGCAGCCATCGCGACCTGCTCGCTTATCTGGTGCGGCGACTGTTGGAGAACGGTGCCAACTCCTCCTTCGTGGCGCAGGCGGCTGACTACCGCGTGCCTGTTACGGCGCTGTTGCAACGTCCGGCGGATGCCATCGTCCGGCCGCAGCAGGCGGCCCATCCGAAAATTCCGCTGCCACGCGATCTGTTCGCGCCGGAGCGGCGGAATTCGCGCGGCGTCGAATTCGGCGCGCGCGCCGCGCTCGACCGGTTGCTGACGGATGTCAAAGCCGAGACGATCGACCTCAAGCCGATCGCGAACGCAACCCCGGATCAGGCCAATGCGGCAGTGGCTGCAGCGCGCGCCGGCTTTGCCGCCTGGAGCCGGACACCCGCAGCCACGCGCGCGGCGGCGCTGGAGCAGGCCGCGCATCTTCTGGAGAACCGCGCGCCCCATTTCATCGCGCTGCTGCAACGCGAGGGCGGCAAGACGCTCGACGATGCGCTGTCGGAGCTGCGCGAGGCCGCCGATTTCTGCCGCTATTACGCCGCGCAGGGCCGCAAGCTGTTCGGCAACGATGTGGCGATGCCGGGGCCGACCGGCGAGAGCAACGCGCTGGCCATGCGCGGCCGTGGCGTCTTCGTGGCGATCTCGCCATGGAATTTTCCCTTGGCGATCTTCCTCGGCCAGGTCACGGCGGCGCTGATGGCCGGCAACAGCGTGGTGGCCAAGCCCGCAGAGCAGACCCCGCGCATTGCGGTCGAGGCGGTGCGGCTGCTGCACGAGGCCGGCATCCCCGCAAGCGCGCTGCATCTCGTCGCCGGCGACGGCCGCGTCGGCGCCGCGCTGACGGCGCACCCCGGTATCGCCGGAATCGTCTTCACCGGCTCGACCGAGGTCGCGCGCAGCATCAATCGGGCGCTGGCGGCCAAGGACGGGCCGATCGTGCCGCTGATCGCGGAGACCGGCGGCATCAACACCATGATCGCGGATGCGACTGCGTTGCCCGAGCAGGTCGCAGACGATGTCGTCACCTCGGCGTTTCGTTCCGCCGGCCAGCGCTGCTCGGCGCTGCGGCTGCTGTTCGTGCAGGAGGACGTCGCCGACCGCATGATCGAGATGATCGCGGGCGCGGCGCGCGAGTTGAAGATCGGTGACGCGAGCGACGTCGCGACCCACATCGGTCCGGTGATCGATAGCGAGGCCAAGCAGCGCCTCGATGCACATATCGCACGGATGAAGAGAGAGGCACGGCTGCACTTTGCCGGCACCGCGCCGGAGGGCTGCTTCGTGGCGCCGCATATTTTCGAGCTTGGCGATGCCGGCCAGCTGACCTCGGAGGTGTTCGGCCCGATCCTCCACGTTGCGCGCTATCGTGCGGAACATCTCGAACGCGTCCTGCAAGCCATCGAGCGCACCGGCTACGGTCTGACGCTCGGCATCCATTCCCGCATCGACGACACCATCGAGGCGATCGTCGACCGCGTCCAGATCGGCAACATCTACGTCAATCGCAACATGATCGGCGCTGTCGTCGGCGTGCAGCCGTTCGGCGGCAACGGCCTGTCCGGAACCGGCCCGAAAGCCGGCGGCCCGCACTACCTCGCGCGCTTTGCGACCGAGCAGACCGTGACGATCAACACCGCAGCAGCCGGCGGCAACGCTGCCCTGCTCGCAGGGGATGAGTGAGCCGCGGCGAGGAGCGTTGCATCCCGCCGAAACATCGGTCTAATGCTGCCCCTGACGTGGCCCTCGCCAATTCCAGCGCGCGGGAAACAACACGAGCGAGGGAGCAACGCGGCGATGGAAAATGGCATTTTTGCAGGGCTCAAGGTGCTGGATTGCGCGAGTTTCATCGCAGCACCAGCCGCCGCGACCGTGCTGTCGGATTTCGGCGCCGATGTGGTCAAGATCGAACCGCCCGGCGCAGGCGATCCCTACCGCAACCTGCCCAACATTCCGGGCTATCCGACCAGCGAGCACAATTTCGCCTGGCTGCTGGAGGCCCGCAACAAGAAGAGCATCGCGCTCGACCTCGCAAAGCCGGAAGCGCAGGCCGTGCTCTACAAGCTCGTCGAAGAGGCCGACGTCTTCATCACCAACATGCCGCCGCCGGTGCGCACCAAGCTCGGCATCACCTACGACCACCTCGCCCATCTCAATGATCGCCTGATCTATGCCTCCTTCACCGGCTATGGCGAGAAAGGCGAAGAGGCCAACAAGCCCGGCTTCGACAGCAACGCCTATTGGGCGCGCTCCGGCCTGATGGACCTCGTCCGCGCCGACACCGACACGACGCCGGCCCGCTCGGTCGCCGGCATGGGCGACCATCCCTGCGCCATGGCGTTCTACGGCGCCATCGTCACCGCGCTCTATCAGCGCGAGAAGACCGGCAAGGGCTCGCATGTCGCCTCCAATCTGATGGCAAACGGCGTGTGGGCTGCGAGCGTGCTGGCGCAGGCAAAGCTCTGCGGCGCCAAGTTTGCCGAGCGGCGGCCGCGCGAACGCGCGTTGAACGCGGTCGCCAACCACTACCAGTGCAAGGACGGCCGCTGGCTAATCCTGTCGCTGCTGAGCGAGGAGAAGCAGTTTCCGACGCTGGCCAGGTGTCTTGGCCGCGAAGACCTCATCACCGATCCGCGTTTCGCTACCAAACCCGACCGCCACGCCCGCTCCGTCGAGCTGATCAAGATCTTCGACGAGACCTTTGCAACCAGGGATCTCGCCGAATGGCGCAAGATCCTCGACGGCAACGGACTGGTGTTCGGCATCGTCGGCATTTTGGACGACATCCCGAACGACAAGCAGATGCTCGACAACGAGGTGCTGGTGCCGTTCGAGAACGACACCATGCTCACCATTTCCAGCCCGATCTGGATCGACGGCGCCAAGAAAGTGCAGCCGCGCAAGCCGCCCGGCGTCGGCGAGCACAGTGACGAGATTTTGCGTGGCGCGGGATACGACGAGGCCGCGATCAAGCAGCTGCGGTCGCAGGGGGCGGTGGGGTAAGGCGATACGCTGCCATAATCCCGTCATTGCGAGCGCAGCAAAGCAATCCAGAATCCCGCCGCGGATGCATTGCTGGATTGCTTCGCTACGCTCGCAATGACGACGTCGGGAGATCGCGGTATAACAATTGGCAAAGCAATCGCGAGGTCCCATGCCCAGCTACCGCCTGCACTACTTCCCCGAATCCGGCAACAGCTACAAGCTGGCGCTGATGCTGACGCTTTGCGGCGAGGGGTTCGAGCCGGTCTGGACCGACTTTGGCGGCGGCGTCACGCGCACGCCGGAATGGCGCAAGAGCGTGAACGAGATGGGCGAAATTCCTGTGCTCGAGATCGACGGTGTGAAGATGACGCAGACCGCGCCTCTCCTGCTCAAGCTTGCCGAGCAGTACGGGCGTTTCGGTGCCGAGACCGAGGGGGAAAAGTTCGAGCTGCTGCGCTGGCTGTTCTGGGACAACCACAAGCTCACCGGCTACATGGCGACCTACCGCTTCATGCGCGCCTTCACGCAAAGCAACGATCCGCAAGTGCTGAAACATTTCCGCCGGCGGCTCGAGGATTTTCTCGGCATTCTCGACGGCCATCTGCAGCACAATCAATTTGCGATCGGCATCAGGCCGACCGTCGCCGATATCTCGATGATGGCCTATCTGCACTATCCGAGCGACGAGCACGGCTTCGATTTCGCGGAAAGCTATCCCGCCATCCAGGCCTGGCTTGGCCGCATGGCCGCACTGCCCGGGTGGAAGCCGGCCTACGAGCTGCTGCCCGGCAAGCGCATGACGAACTACGCGAAGTGAGGGCGCCGACTACTTCAGCGCGAGCCAGCCGAGCGTGAACAGGATTCCGCCGATGATGACGACGACCGCGACCGCCCAGGTGCTGACGCGGATGCTGCCGGTAACCTGCTTGGCCTCTTCATTCTGCGCGATCTCGCGATTGCGCTCCTTGTTGGCTTCGCTCGTATTCGTCATGGGTTCATCCAAATCGCTTGTGGGCTTAACGCGTCTTGATGAAGCACATGCCGATGCGGCGCGAGGCCGCGGCAGCCTGACAGGTCAGCCCTTTAGCACAGCTCCATGACGTAAAACTCTTGTCGGCCGATCCCGATCCTGCATTTTCCAGGGAACAATGCGCGCCCCAGCCGTCCTGATATTCGGTCCCCGCCAGCTCAGTGCTGCCGCGGGTCTGCGGCCGGCTGGCAAATCCGCGTGAGAAATCAGGACGTTTGCCCGCGGCCATCGCGGTCAGGATGTCGCGGCGGCGGATCTGGTCGCCAAGAAAATGCGGCGAGGCCGGCACGATGGTGGCATTGGAGGGCTTGTCCGCAAGCCAATCGACGCCCGGGAAGTGAAAGCCGCCGATGCCGCGGGTCTGGTGGCAGCCGGCACAGGTGACGTCGTTGAGGCGGCGCTGGAAGCCCGCGACCGAGCGGACGTTCTGCATGTCGCCGCGCGCGGCCGCTTGCTTCAACGCACCGACCACGTCGTTGTCGGAGAAGACCGGCTCGCCTTGCCCCTCTCCGTTGCCCTCCCCCTGCATCATCCCGAACTCCGGCTGCAAAGGAGAAGCATCGAGGCCGGCTGGCATCGGCACGATTGCAGCCTTGGCCAGGAATTTCTCCGGGATCAGCACCGTGCCGCGATCGAAATCGCGAAGATGATCGGGCGCGAGCAGCCAATCCCTGAAGTCGCGCCGGAGCGCGTCGTCCGTGAGGATGCGGTCACGGTCGATCTGGTTCTCCAGCGTCGATTCCTCGAACATCTTCGAGACGGCGTCGTACTTGAACACCTTGAGCAGATAGTCGGAGCGGAAATCGTGCAGCGCCGATTTCGCCGCAACCGAGATCTGAACATTGGTCTCGATGCGATCGAGCATCGCATCGTAAGGGAAGAAGTCGCTGCCGATCAGCCCCTGCCAGTCGCCATTGCCGAGCCAGCGTCGCGCGACCTCGGCGCAGGTGATCGGCTTGCCGTTCCCGTCCATCTGGCGCGCGTCGCGCGCCTTCATCACCAGATTGAGCGTCATCGGCAGCCGCGTGGCTGTCCTGCCGCCATCCGGTTTTGTCTCGAAACGCGCGAGACGATAGATCAGCCTGATCTCGCCGCAAGAGTCTTCCGAGACATAGGCCCGGTCCATGCGGTTGACGATGCCGGCCAGCACGAAACGGGTATCGCGGGATTTCAGATTGGCGCGATCGAACAATTGCACGTCGAAGCCCTCGCCGACGCCGATGGTCTCGGTCGGATATGCCGCCTTCTGCCGCGCGATGTAGCGGTCGATCTCCGTGTCGATTGCGGGGCGAATTTCCTTGAGCTGCGACAACCACGAAAACATCAGATCGGTCGTCAGCGGAAAGTTCGCGTTCCGCTCCGGCCACAACAGGCGCGAGATGGTGAGCGCATCGTGCTGGTCGAGCTCGCGCAGGAGATCGGGATCGGTGATCGCCGTGCCGCGCGCCAGTTGCGCGTTCTCCGCGGCCAACAACGACACGATGCCGCCGAAAAATACGGCGGCGGCAACGAGAATTCGCAAGGCGCGGCTCATGCCTCAGGTAACACCGCGCAGGGACGGCTATTCAAGCAAAAAGGCGCTTCACATCGTGGTGAAGCGCCTCTTCGAAAGTCGGATGATGAGCCGCTCAGCGCGCGACGATCAGCCCTTTGCTGGTGACGACCACCCAGCGGCCGTCCTGACGGCGGATCGCATCGACACGGCCAACGCCGGGGATGGGGTCGCCGGCATAGACCTCGTAGAGGCCATTGCGACCCTCGACCAGTGCGCCGCCGTTGGAGACGTCGCGCAGCACCCAGCCTTCGACCGTCGGCAGCCGGCCGATTTCGGTCTTGGGTGCGGCGGGAACTGGCGCAGCTGCCGCGGTCGCAACCTGCGCCGGTGCGATCGAGCCGGTGGTCTCACGGGCCGGCACGGCGGCTGCGGCTTGGGCGGGCGCCGCGGGCGGGGTGGCGCGGAGCTTGTCGACGGTCTCGGACAGCTTCGCGATTTTGGCCATCGGCTCGGCCTGCGCCTTCTCGAGCTTGTCGAGGCGGTCGTTGGTGCGGTTGAACTGGCCGAGGCCGGTCTTGGACGTGTGCTCGACGTTGGCCTTGAGCGCGACGACATCGGCATCGATCCGGGCGACCGAGGATTCCAGCGCGCTGGTGTCGGCAACCTGTGCCGGCGCGGGGCTTGCGAAGTGCATCATCCCTGCGGTCGCGAGCGCGCCGCTGATGGCGCCGACACTGGCCGCAATCGCCACCACCGCGGCCATCGCCGACAGGCGGCGCTTGCCGGCGGTCTCGCGCGGCTCGTCTGCTTTCACATGCGGCGCGAACTCCTCGCGGTCCCAGGACCGCTCCGCGGGTGCCATGACGATGAGCTTGCCGGGCTTTGGCTCGGACTTGGTTTCAGGCTTGGTCTCGGCTTTGGCTTCGAACTTCGGCGTCTCGATCCTCGATGCCTCGATTTTTGGGGGCTCGACCTTGGCCAGGTCGGGTTTGGGCGGCGTCTCGTGGTCGGGGGCAATCGAGGGGGCCTCGATGCCGGCAGCAGCCTCGATGGCCTGCGGCACGGTCGCTGCGGCTTCGACGACGCCAGTATCCTGGGCGGCCTGCTCGGGCATTGGTTCGCTCACGGCTCAAATACTCCAGTCTCGGTTGACCTTTTGGTAACTTTCATTGCTTGCGAATTCCTTACCTGCGGACCCGCTTGCCAAAATTTTAGGAATTCATCCGGGGCCGAATTGGGCCGGTAAAGTGGAACCGGTGTGGCGCTGTGCAACAAATCGTCAGCCGATGTTGCCCTGCGGCAGGCCACGCTCTCGCCGAACAGGCTGTTGCCCGCCCCTGTTACCCCGCTAACATGACTGCCCTGTCAGCCAGAACGGCTGCAGAGGCCCTTGGGGGTGTCATGACGATCGAGAAGTGCATCAACGAGTTTGGCGTCGATGACATCATCTTCGAGGAGGGCTCGACCGGCCGCGAGCTGTACGTTGTCCTCGACGGGGAGGTCGAGATCGCCAAATTCAGCGGCGCCAGCAAGACCAGCATCATCAAACTCGGCAAGGGCGAATTCTTCGGCGAGATGGCCGTGATCGACGGCTCCGCACGTTCGGCGACCGCGATCGCGGCGGCGCCGAACACCAAGGTGATGCGGGTCAACCACGCCCGCTTCGTCTATCTCGTCAGCCAGCAGCCGGCGTTTGCGTTGATGGTGATGGATGCGCTGTCGAAGCGCCCGCGCGGCCAATGCGGTCAGCTATCGGGCGGCCCAATCATGAGCGACGGCAAGCCGACAGCCTTTCCGGTCCTGATGAAGAACGACACCTGCTCGCTGATCCAGGCGGCGGACGACGTCTACCAGATCCGTTTCTCCAATCGCGCCGCCAACGTCTATCTCGTGCGCGGCTCGGCACGAACCATCCTGATCGATACCGGGCTGTCCTCGAACTATGCGGCGATGGTCGAATGCCTGAACTTCGTCGGCTGCCCGCCGGAGAAGATCGACATGGTGGTGCTCAGCCACGAGCATCTCGACCACATCGGCGCAGCCTGGCACTTCAACGAGCGCCGCACCTTCGTCGCCGCCCATCGCCTCGCCGCCAACAAGATCATGCTGCGCGACGACTTCTCGATGCTGCGAAAGATGTTCAACGAGCCGAACGTGCCTGTTAATATCGACATCTGGCTCGAGGAAGGCAATCTGATCGACCTCGGCAATTTCCGTCTCAACGTGATGCACACGCCGGGACACACCTCGGCCTGCATCACGCTGTTCGATCAGGACAAGGGGCTATTGTTCGCCGCCGATACGCTCATGCCCGGCGGCGTGATGGGCGGCGTGTTCGGCTCCGGCAGCATCGCCGACTACATCGAGTCGCTGGAGCGGCTGAAGGGATTGAACGCGAAGATCCTGCTTTCAGGCCACGGCCGGCTATCGGACGCGCCACAGGAAGACGTGCGTATCGCCATTGCGCGGTCGCACGGCTTGCTGGAGGACACCGCACAATTGTTCGAAGCGCTGGATGCGCGCTCGAACTTCGAGCCGATCATGCAGTCGGTGCGGGATCTGAACAAGCTGGACGATTAGGTGGGCGTGCGGCTGCGTGTGCCCGCGAGGCGAAGCACCGATGTCCCCACAACGTCGTCCTGGCGAAAGCCAGGACCCATACCGCGGGGTCCATCGGCCGTACGCAGCAGGCGTACCGAACGATGAATCTTCGCCAAACTTCTCCCTGGGGTAATGGGTCCTGGCTTTCGCCAGGACGACAGCGGGGCTCCATCACCGCCTGCTTGTAGCGACTACATCACCACCGGCGCATCCGGCAGCTCGTTCGCATGCGGGCCCTGCGGCGGGAAATGCCTTGCCAGCTCGCGGGACACCGCCTCGATGCCGTCGATCACGCCGCGTTCGAATTGCCCTAATCTGAACTCCGCCTCCATCGCGCGGCAGATGCTCTCCCAACGTTCGCGACCAACCTTCGCATCGATACCGCGGTCGGCGATGATCTCGACATCGCGGTCGGCGAGCAGGAGATAGATCAGGACGCCGTTGTTGTGCGCGGTGTCCCAGATGCGCAGTTGCGAGAACACGTCGAGCGCGCGCTCGCGCGCCGGCTGGTTGCGAAACAGCGGACCGCCGTCGAGCGCGCCTTCGACCACGAACCGGACCTGACCGGAATGGCTGGCTTCGCCGCGCTTGATCGCCTGCTCGATGCGGTCGAGCGCGCCCTTAGGAAACACCTGCTTGGCACGCCAATGATGCTGGAGCAGATGCCGGGTGATGCGCTTGATGCTCATGACCTACCAGCTCCCCGAGGCGCCGCCGCCGCCAAAACTGCCGCCACCGCTACTGAAGCCGCCACTCGACGACGACCCGCTGCTCCAGCCGCCGGATGACGGGCCGCTCGACCACGAGCCGCGACGCGACGACCCCGTGCCCGATCCCGCCCCAAACAGATCGGCGATAAACGTCAGGACAGCGCCGAGCACACCGACGCCCAGTCCAACGACCGCGGAGCCGATCACGAACCAGGCGAGGACACCAACGATCGCTCCCGTTATTCCCGAACCGAACAGCCGCCCGAATATGGAGCGCAGGATGCCGCCGATCACCAGCGGGCCGAACAGCAGGAAGTAAAAAAGCGGCTCGACGTCGTTCCAATCGCTGAAATTCACGCTGCGCGAGGGCGTCGGCAGCGGCTCGCCGTCGATGACGCGGATCATGCGATCGACGCCTGCCGTGATGCCGCCGGCGAAATCACCGCTCCTGAATTTCGGCGTGATGGCTTCATCGATGATGCGCCGCGACGTGACGTCGGTGAGCGCGCCCTCGAGGCCGTAACCGACCTCGATGCGCAAATGCCGGTCGTTCTTGGCCACGACGAGGATGGCGCCGTCATCGACCTTCTTGCGCCCGATCTTCCAGGCCTCCGCAACGCGGATCGCGAATTGCTCGATCGTCTCCGGATCCGTCGTCGGCACGATCAGGACGGCGACCTGGCTGCCCTTGCGCGTCTCGAAGTCCTGCAGCTTTTGCGACAACGCGGCGATGTCACCGCTGGAGAGCGTGCCGGTCTGATCGACCACGCGGCCGGTGAGTTGGGGTATGGCGACATCGGCCGAGGCGGGAAGCGCAAAGGTGAGGAAGAATGAGAATGCGACAGCGACTATCGCTCGCCACACATGGGCTGTCATCGCCCGGCTTGACCAGGCGATCCAGTATTCCAGAGACGCCAGCGGGATACGGTGAAGCCGCGGCGTACTGGATTCCCCGCCTTCGCGGGGAATGACAGTGGTGGGTGGGGTATGCATCGGAGTCGAAGGCACTTACTTCGACGGCGCGGGCGCCGGATTGAAATCGACCTTCGGTGCGGTCGAGATTTCCTTCTCGTTCCCGACCGTGAAGTTCGGCTTCTCCTTGTAGCCGAACATCATCGCGGTGACGTTGCTCGGGAACGACCGGATGGTGACGTTATAGTCCTGGACCGCCTTGATGTAGCGGTTGCGCGCCACGGTGATGCGGTTCTCGGTGCCTTCGAGCTGCGACATCAAATCCTTGAACAGCGCATCCGACTTGAGCTGCGGGTAGTTCTCGGTGACCACGAGCAGCCGCGACAGCGCGCCGGAGAGCTCGCCCTGGGCGGCCTGGAATTTCTGGAATGCGGCGGGATCGTTCAGCACCTCGGGCGTCGCCTGGATGCTGCCGACCTTGGCGCGGGCATTGGTGACGCCGAGCAGCACGTCCTTCTCCTGCTGCGCAAAGCCCTTCACCGAGTTGACGAGATTGGGCACGAGATCGGCGCGGCGCTGATACTGGTTCACGACCTCGGACCAGTTGGCCTTGATCTGCTCGTCCTCGCTCTGGATCGCGTTGTAGCCGCAATTGGTGAGGCTCAACGAGGCCAGCGCCGCCAGTACGGTCAGGATCTTGCGCATCAAATTTCTCCCGGTGGAATCGGGTGCAAGCTACCAGATTGCGCGCGCGAGATGCCAGACATCTTGCGTCCGGGCCGAGGCCGCGAAATGCAGCCGATGTACGCAAGCCTCTTGCTTAATCCCGGCTGTAATAGTCAACTTGAGGGAACAATAATACCGGGTCGGGAACGCCAGGGGAACGCGATGAGTTCGTTCGAGACCATCCTCGTGGAGAGGCCGGAGCCGGCGATTGCCCGGATCGTGATGAACCGGCCCGACGCGCGCAACGCGCAGAACCTGCAAATGACCTACGATCTCAACGCCGCTTTCGATGAGGCGGTGCAGGACGATTCGGTCAAGGTGATCATTCTCGCCGGCAACGGTCCGCACTTCTCCTCGGGCCATGATTTGCGGCCCGGCAGCAAGAATGAAGCCGGCGTGGATTTTCCGCCGATCGGGAATTGGGGCGGTTTCGCCGAAGCAAACGCTCATGGCCGCTTCGCGCGCGAGCAGGAAATCTATCTCCAGATCACGCGGCGCTGGCGCAACCTCGCCAAGCCGACCATTGCCGAGGTGCACGGCAAGTGCATCGCCGGCGGCCTGATGCTGGCCTGGGCCTGCGATCTGATCGTCGCCAGCGACGATGCGCAGTTCTGCGATCCCGTGGTCACCATGGGTGTCTGCGGCGTCGAATGGTTCGTGCACCCCTGGGAGCTCGGCCCGCGCAAGGCCAAGGAATTTCTATTCACGGCCGACGCGTGGAGCGCGCAGGAGGCGCACCAGCTCGGCATGGTCAACCGGGTCGTGCCGCGCGCAGAGCTTTCATCCGTCGTGCTGGAGCTGGCGCGCAAAATCGCGTCAAAACCGTCCTTTGCGCTGAAGCTGACCAAGGAAGCCGTGAACCGCTCGGTTGACGTGATGGGCCAGCCGGCCGCGATCGACCAGGCCTTTGCGCTGCATCAGCTCTGCCACGCGCATAATCTTCAGGAATTCGGCATGGTGGTCGATCCATCCGGCCTGCACCCCTCCGTGCGCAAGCCGCCGGCAGCCGCGGAGTAGACAGGATGGATCTCAATCTCACCGACGAGCAACGGCTGCTGCGCGAAAGCGCGGAGCGCTTCGTGGCCGAAAGCTACGATGCCGATCACCGCCGCAAGATGGCGAACGACCCGCTCGGCTTCAGCCCGGCGATGTGGACGCAATTCGCCGAACTCGGCTGGCTGGCATTACCGATCGCGGAGGAATTTGGCGGGCTCGGCGGCGGCGCGGTCGAGATCGGCATTTTGATGGACGCCTTCGGCCGCGGGCTGGTGTCGGAGCCGTATATCGCAACGGTCGTGCTTGGCGCTGCGTTGATCGAGCGGTGCGGCAGCACGGCGCAGAAGCAGGCCATCCTGCCGAAGATCGCGGATGGATCGTTGAAACTCGCGTTCGCGCATTCCGAGCGCGCGGCGCGGTTCGATCTTGCCAAGGTTGCAACCACCGCCCACAAGACGGCGCAAGGCTGGCGCCTTGCCGGCAGCAAGATTGCCGTGCTCGACGGTCATGCCGCCGACGAGATCATCGTCTCCGCGCATATCCATGATCATCAGGGACCGTCGGGCCGCATCGGCCTTTTCCTGGTGCCGGCGACGACGCCGAGCCTCGCCATCAGCGACTACGAGCGCCTCGGCGGCGGGCGGGCCTGCAACATCGAGCTGTCGGACGTGCAACTGCCGGAGGATGCCCTGCTCGGCAACGGGCATGACGCACTGGCGGCCATCGAATGGGCTGTTGACCGCGCCATGGCTGCGCTTGGCGCCGAGGCCGTCGGCATCATGCAGGTGCTGCTGGACACCACGCTGGAGTACACAAAAATCCGAAAGCAATTCGGCCGGCCGCTCTCGGCCAACCAGGTGATCCGCCACCGCCTCGCCGACATGGCGGTGCAGGTCGACGAAGCGCGTTCGATGGCGTTGCGCGCCGCGCTGAAGGTCGACTCCGATCCGGTCGAGCGCGCGCGGGCGGCGTCGGGCGCGAAGGCGAAGATCGGCAGATCCGCACGTTTCGTCGGCGAGCAGTCGATCCAGCTGCACGGCGGCATGGGCGTCACCGAAGAGCTCGAGGTCGGCGCTTATTTCAAGCGGCTGGTCGCCTTCGACACGCTGTTCGGCGGCAGCGCCCACCATTATGGCCGCCACGCCCGGCTTGGCCGCACCACCGTGCCAGCCTGACACAAGGAGCGCATCATGGACCTGTCGTTCAATGCCGAGGAGCGCGCCTTCCAGGGCGAGGTGCGCGGCTTCATTGCGAAAAATCTCACCGAGGAGATGAAGCGCGCGACCGCGCTGACGCCGTCGGTGTTCTCCGACCCCGATATCGGCATGGCTTGGCAGCGCACGCTGCACAAGCAAGGCTGGAGCGCGCCGGGCTGGCCGATCGAGCATGGCGGTCCGGATTGGACGCCGGCGCAGCGCTGGATTTTCGAGACCGAAAGTGCGCGGGCCGGGGTGCCCAATGTCAACGTGATGGGCGTGAAGATGGTCGGCCCCGTCATCATCGGTTTCGGCTCGGCGGAGCAGAAGAACTTCTACCTGCCGCGCATTCTCTCCGGCGAAGACTATTGGTGCCAGGGCTATTCCGAGCCGGGCTCCGGCTCCGATCTCTCTTCGCTGAAGACCCGCGCGGTGCGCGACGGCAACGACTACGTCATCAATGGCACCAAGATCTGGACCACGCATGCCCACCACGCCAACCGCATGTTCGCGCTGGTGCGCACCAGCGACGGCCCGCGGCAGCAGGACGGCATCAGCTTCATCCTGATCGACATGAAGACACCGGGCATCACAACGCGCCCGATCCTCACCATCGGCGGCGACCACGAGGTCAACCAGGTGTTCTTCGACGACGTGCGCGTTCCCGTGGCGAACCGCGTCGGCGAGGAAGGCAAGGGCTGGACCTACGGAAAATATCTGCTCGAGTTCGAGCGCGGCTCCGGCATCGCCTCGGCAAAATTGCGCGAGGGGCTGAAGGCGATCGCGGAGCTTGCCGAGTCCGACCTGACGGGGCGCGCCATCGACAGTCCCGACATCGCGACGCGCATCTCCGAGGTCGAGGTCGACATCGACGCGCTGGAGATGACCGAGCTGCGCGTGCTATCGGCGCTGCAGACCGGACAGAATCCCGGTGCGGTGTCGTCGATCCTGAAGCTGCGCAACAGCGAGATCCGGCAGGCCGTGACCCGGCTTGGCGCCGACGTGATCGGCCATGACGCCCTCGCGGTCGAGCCGATGCGCCCGCTCTACAGGCTCAACCATGAGCCGCCGATGCCGGAGGAGATGCTGACGGTGGTACCGGAATATCTCAACGGCCGCGCCTACACGATCTTCGGCGGCACCTCGGAGATCCAGCGCGATATTATTGCGAAGATGATGCTGGGGATTTAGCGCGAACTTTTTCCTCACCCTCGGTGTGGGGGGGGGGGGGGGGGGGGGCGCGGCGGGGGGGGGGGGGGGGGGGCCCGCCCCCCCCAAACCCCCCCCCCCCCCCCCCACCTGCAGCGTCGAACGGGGGGGGGCGCAGACAGCGCCCGCGCGA
>NZ_JBEPRY010000019.1:0-152541 GCF_040548605.1 Bradyrhizobium sp. JR4.1 | reverse complement strand
CGCTTTCCACGGCATCTACACCTCCCGCAGAACAAAAGCGGAAAGTGTAACCCATGTGTCCGGTACGAACTGTCACCTATGTCTCGGGTCGCTCAGGCAGAATCCGAGATCTGTGCGTTCCTTCACCTGACACGCGACGGTGGCCTCATGCCGCCCCGAATCCGGTTGGCGGAGCACGAGGGAACCTGATTCAGCGAAAATCAGCTTTCACCTGCGAAACGACGGCCAGGACGTGATCTCCACTCAGTGGGCGGAAACCCATGCCCTCGCCTCGCGCTGGGCGGCCGAGATATCGGCGTCCGACATCTGCCCGGCGACTTCCTGGCGCAGCGTCACGGCGTCCTTGCGGCCCTTGAGCGCGGCGAGGTTGAACCATTTGTGCGCGGCGACGAGATCGACGAGACCGGAGCGTCCGCTCGCCCAATAGAGGCCGCGCTCGAACAGCACGTCCGACAGCGCGTCTGCGTCGATCGGCGTCGCGGTCTCCAGATCGAAAGTACCCTGAAACATAACGCATCCCCTTTTTTTGTGCCGTCCCGTCCCCCGAGCGCGGCTCCCGTCCAATCAACTGTTCAACTCATCCCCGAGGCTTCTTGCCCGTGCCGTTTGCCGGCTTGTTGGAGGTAATGATGGCGGGCAAATTTGAATGGCAGTTTAAACATCGCGATGAAGCAGACGTAAACGCGTCCGCCCCAGGGGCGTGCGACAAATGCAAGAAGTCCCAGTTTTGCAGGCACTTCTGCAATTCGTCAGATTCGGTTTACCTTGGGATTTTGGGAGAACGATAACCATTGCACACGGTGACGTCGGTTCTGCGGCGTCCCCGCCCGCTGTCGTCACCAGTATTCCAGAGACAGCAATGGTCCCACGGGAAGCTGCGGCGTCCTGGATCGCCCGATCGGAGCCGGGCGATGACGCCGCGAATGGACCAGCGGCGCGCGAACAGCGAGCAATTGCGCCGCAGCCTCCCTGCTCGAGCAGGGCGCGCATATGAAGAAACATATGGCTGGAAGCTCGACTGCGGCCATCCTTCGAGACGCCCGCCTGCGGCGGACCCTCAGGATGAGGGATGAGGATGCGGCAGCAGCAACGCAGATGGGTGCAGCTGAGCCTCATCCTGAGGAGGCCGCGAAGCGGTCGTCTCGAAGGACGAGGCGCTCGCTCAGGCGCCGCTGAGACCTCATATGCGAACCCGCCTGGTCAAGGGCAGAACGGCCACGCCGCGGTCAGATCAACAATGTCGGGATATGGGAATGCCGGCAATACCCCGGCCTCATGAGAACGAGGGCGTCGGCGAACACGTCAGGACCAGCTTCCACGTTGGCCCGAAGGCCACTTGTGAAATTGCGGAGCCCCTTACGGAGAACCGCACGAACGAAGAAAACTTGTTTCTTCTGCCGGACCGGCCTTTGGCGAGCGAACCCGCGAAAGAGAACGATCCGACCGTTGACCTGATGTCTCGCCGACACCCTCTATCGTCGACCAGAACCTTTTGAGAGGCGCTGATGACGTGCCGGCTCTCTAGGAGCCGGCAACTTCAAAAAGCGAAGTTACTTCTTCTTGGCGACCTTGCGGGTCTTCTTCGCAGTCTTCTTCACTGCGCTCTTCGCCTTCTTCGCCTTCTTTGCCTTCTTAGCTTTCTTGGCCATGTTGCCCTCCGATGTGTGAGATGGCTTAATCGCTGCATGCAGTCGGGGATCGAGTGCACACTCATCCCGAATACACCAACACAACGAAAAAAACAGCGTCTCGCTTAAAGAAGTGTTGACGACGCAACGCGCCTGCGCTTGGCGAACGCGATGCAAGCGGTCTGCATGACGTGTGCTTGCGATCGCGGAGAGTGCCCGCAGCATCGACCTTTGCGAGAGATGCGATTGCAGAAAAACGCTATGCAGAAAGTATTTTTTTGCGCGCGCGCATCGCGCGCGATCGTTGCAATGATGCATCCTGCCGATCGCGCGAGCGCCTCGCGAAGGCGTTTCGCGGACTCTGAGTCGCGACTTTTGGCAACGAAAATATTTTCATGATTAACGGCGCGAACGCTCGTCAGAGCGCGTGCAAGTCGCCGTTTTGCGCGAATCGCGTGACGGCGATTCGGTCGGCGTATCGCGTTCGATCGGGATGAAGTTCGTCGCAGAGGATGCGCGCGAGCGTCGCATCGCGAACCGAAGCGAGGTGACGACGCCTGTCCGTCACCTCGTTCGAACGCGCGAGGTCAGATGCCGAGCTTGGACTTGAGCAGCTCGTTGACGCTCTGCGGGTTGGCCTTGCCGCCGGATGCCTTCATCACCTGGCCGACGAACCAGCCGAGTGACTGCGGCTTGTCCTTGACCTGCGCCGCCTTGTCGGGATTGGCCGCGATGATGTCGTCGACAACCTTTTCGATCGCCGAAAGATCCGTGACCTGCTTCATGCCGCGGCTTTCAACCAGCGCGCGGGGATCGCCGCCCTCCTGCCAGACGATCTCGAACAGATCCTTGGCGATCTTGCCGGAGATCGTGCCCTCGCCGATCAGGTCGATGATCCCTGAGAGCTGTGCGGCATCGACCGGAGAGTCCGTAATATCCCGGCCTTCCTTGTTGAGACGACCGAACAACTCGTTGATCACCCAGTTCGCGGCGACCTTGCCATCGCGCGCGCGGTTGGCGAGCTTCTCCAGCACGGTCTCGTAGAACACCGCGCTCTCGCGCTCGGCGACCAGCACGCTGGCGTCGTAGGCCGACAGGCCGAGATCCGCGACGAAGCGCGTCTTCTTCTGGTCTGGCAGCTCGGGCAGCTCAGCCTTCAGCTCGTCGACGAAGCTTTGCGAAAATTCCAGCGGCAGCAGGTCGGGATCGGGGAAGTAGCGATAGTCGTGCGCCTCTTCCTTGGACCGCATCGACCGCGTCTCGCCCTTGTTGGGGTCGTAGAGCCGGGTCTCCTGGTCGATCGCGCCGCCGTCCTCGAGGATTTCGATCTGGCGCTTGGCCTCGTATTCGATCGCCTGGCCGATGAAGGTGATCGAGTTCATGTTCTTGATCTCGCAGCGGGTGCCGAGCGGCGCGCCCGGCTTGCGCACGGAGACGTTGACGTCGGCGCGCAAGGATCCCTTCTCCATGTCGCCGTCGCAGGTGCCGAGATAGCGCAGGATCGAGCGCAGCTTGGTCACATAGGCCTTGGCCTGCTCGGCGTCGCGGATGTCGGGCTTCGAGACGATCTCCATCAGCGCCACGCCGCAGCGGTTGAGATCGACATAGGACATGGTCGGCGACTGATCGTGCAGCAATTTGCCGGCGTCCTGCTCCAGATGCAGCCGCTCGATGCCGATCGTGGCGGTCTTGCCTCCGTCCAGTTCGACCACGACCTCGCCTTCGCCGACGATCGGCGACTTGTACTGGCTGATCTGGTAGCCCTGCGGCGAGTCTGGATAGAAATAGTTCTTGCGGTCGAACACCGAGCGCAGATTGATCTGCGCGTTCAGCCCGAGTCCGGTCCGGACAGCCTGCCTGACGCATTCCTCGTTGATGACGGGCAGCATACCCGGCATCGCCGCGTCGACCAGCGACACATGCGAGTTCGGTTCGCCGCCGAACGCGGTGGAGGCGCCGGAGAACAGCTTCGCGTTCGACGTCACCTGAGCGTGGACCTCCAGGCCGATGACCATCTCCCAGTCACCGGTTGAGCCCTTGAGAAGCTTGTGGGGTGCGGCAGGTGCGTTCATGGCTTGACTGGTTCCTTTACTGGTCCCTTGACCGCTCGCGCTTCACCGGCTTCGAGGAGCCCGTTGAGCGACCGAAGCACATCGGCCGGCTGGCGCAACGCGATCTCGCGGCGGCCCATCACCTCGATCTCTCCGAACAGCGCGTCGACCTCCGGCGAGGAGGCGAACACGAAGCCGTCGAACGACGTGCTCTGCTCCTCGAAATCGCTGGAGATCTCAACGCGGTAGCCGTGCGCCTTGAGACGATCGACGACCTCGTCATGGAGGGCCTGCGAATGGGTTGCGATGAAGAGATAATCGACGCGGCGCTTGGCGAGCACGCTCTCCGCGCCTTGCAGCATCTCGACCTCGAAGGGCTGGATATCGGCATGCAAGATGTCGAGATGCTTAATCTTCCTGTCCCTGAAGAAGGCGTCGACCTCGAATTTGCCCTTGCCGACGAAGGCCTTCACGAATTCGGCCCGCAGTCCGTTGCGCGCGAAATTATCCTGACCGGTCTTCAGGCAAGCGGGATCCGGCTCGACCAGGATGACCTCTGCCTTGGGCCGCGCCTTCTTGAGCCACATCGAATAGTGGCCCCAATAGGCGCCGAGCTCGATCATCGAGGGCGCCTCGCCCAGCCGCTTCAGCAATTCCTGGAAGACATATTCTTCCAGCGGCTCGTGGACGCCGCGATTGATGATGAGCACACTGCTGAAGGGGCCGTAATAGGCTCCGGGCCCGATGCCCGGAACCTTCAGGCCGTTATGCAGATAGACCTGGTCGCCTTCGACGAGGCCTGCCATCGGGACGCGCTCGATCAGGAGGTTGAGCGGATCGGAAACGATCTCGCGAAAACGGCCGAATAAATCCTCCGGCTTCGCTTTCGGACCCGTGAAACCAGGCTCGCTCATGCGGATGCACTCCCACCCAGCGTATCGGCGATGCGCTGCCATTCTGCTTCAAGCGAATCCGTGGCCACGGGCTGGCCAGCCTGGCGGTACCAATAGCCGGCATTGCCGAGGTCGCCCTCGACCCGGTGCAGATAGGCGTGCACCCAGGCGGCCTCGCGGCTGCTCTCGTCCTGGACGATCTTGTGCGCCTGGTCCCAGTCGCCTTTGGCGGCCCACCACAGTGCGGCGAGCGGAGCGCTGAGATCCGGCAGCGGCGCGACGCCGTCGAGGCTGGCGATATACGCCGCCATGTTCACCACCATTTCGCCGGCGTGAAGCGGCCGGCGGCCTGCTCGATCACCTCGCCGAGCGAGAACAGCGTCTCCTCGTCGAAGGGACGGCCGATCAGCTGCAGGCCGAGCGGCAGGCCCTGCGCGTCCTTGCCGGCGGGCACGGCGATGCCCGGCAGGCCCGCCATGTTCACGGTCACCGTGAAGATGTCGTTGAGGTACATCTCGACCGGGTCCGCGCCGCCCTTCTCGCCGATGCCGAAAGCCGCCGATGGCGTCGCCGGCGTCAGGATCGCGTCGACGCCCTTGGCGAAGCAATCCTCAAAGTCCTTCTTGATCAGCGTGCGCACCTTCTGGGCGCGCAAATAGTAAGCGTCGTAATAGCCGGCCGAGAGCACATAGGTGCCGATCATGACGCGGCGCTTCACCTCGGCGCCAAAACCATCTGCGCGGGTGTTCTCGTAGAGCTCGTTGATGTTCCGGCCCTGCTCGCGCAGGCCGTAACGCACGCCGTCGTAGCGCGCGAGGTTGGAGGACGCCTCCGCCGGCGCCACGATGTAATAAGCCGGCAACGCGTATTTGGTGTGTGGCAGCGACACTTCGACGAGTTCGGCGCCTGCCGCTTTCAGCCAGGCCGCGCCCGCCTCCCAAAGCTTTTCGATCTCGGCCGGCATGCCGTCGAGCCGGTATTCCTTGGGAATGCCGATCTTCATGCCCTTCACGGACTTGCCGATCGCGGCCTCGTAGTCCGGCACAGCCATGTCGACCGAGGTCGTGTCCTTCGGATCGTGGCCGGCCATCGAGCGCAGCAGCATCGCGGCATCCCGCGTGCTGCGCGCGATCGGACCGGCCTGGTCGAGCGAGGAGGCAAAGGCGACGATGCCCCAGCGCGAGCAGCGGCCATAGGTCGGCTTGATGCCGACCGTTGCGGTGAACGCCGCCGGCTGGCGGATCGAACCGCCGGTGTCGGTCGCGGTGGCGCCCATGCAGAGCAACGCGGCCACGGCGGAGGCCGAGCCGCCAGACGAGCCGCCCGGCACCAGCGTCGCGTTGCTTCCGTCGCGCCGCCAGGGATTGCCGACCGGGCCGAAGCACGAGGTCTCGTTCGACGAGCCCATCGCGAACTCGTCATTGTTGAGCTTGCCCAGCATCACCGCGCCGTCGCGCCACAGCTGCGAGGTGATGGTGGACTCGTAAGTCGGCACGAAATTGCCGAGGATTTTCGAGCACGCCGTGGTGCGCACGCCCTTGGTCGCGAACAGGTCCTTGATGCCGAGCGGAATGCCGGCGAGCGGCCCCGCATCGCCCTTCCCGATCCTGGCGTCCGCCTCGCGTGCCATGGTTCGCGCCTGGTCCGGCGTCTCCATGACGAAAGCATTGAGCACGCGCGCGGCTTCGATCGCGTTCAGATGCGCGTCGGTCAGCTCGAGGGACGTGAAAGTCTTGGCCGCGAGGCCCTTGCGGGCCTCGGCGAGCGTCAGCGATGTCAAATCGGTCATTTATTGATCGGGCTGCAGAAGAACGGAGACAGGGACTTGTCGTTGGCCGGGTCGTCTTTTTTGGCGGACGCTTTGGCCGCCGCCTCGATCTCGTCGAGCACGGCATTCACGGCGACATTGGGGTCGGCGGCCTTGCCCTGCCGCTCCATCTTGTCGAGATAGTTCATATAGGCCTGATAGGCCTTCTCGTCGTCGCAAAGCATGCACATCGGACCACGTCCTAAGACTCTTTAGTTTGACGCGTTTTCTTTACGCGAACCGGCTTCCACTTCGCTCGAAAACGCTATGCAAGTTACTCGACGACCTTCGGCACCAGAAAGAAGTGGCCTTCGGTCGCGGGCGCGTTGGCAACGATATCGTCGGCGACCTCGCCGTCATTGACCAAATCCTGCCGCTTCTTCATCTGCATCGGGGTGACCGAGGTCATGGGCTCCACACCCTCGACATTGACCTCCGAGAGCTGCTCGACAAAGGCGAGCATGGCGTTGAGCTCGCCCTGCAGATGCGGAACCTCGCCCTCGGAAACCGCAATGCGCGCCAGATGCGCGATGCGGCGGACAGTAGCGGCGTCGACGGACATTATATAAGGCCTCTCACGGCAAAAACCTATGTGCCGTATAGCAGAGGCCGCTTTTGCGCCGCAACCGGCGGCGGGGACCTATCCGGCGAGAGCTTTCATGCGAGCCAGGGCCGTTTTGGCGAGATCCCGGGTCAATTCGGCTGCCGGGACCTCGCGGCCGAGGGCGATCGCCTGTCCGGCCCAGAGATTGGTGAAATCTACCCTGCCCTGCTTTTCGGCAGCCGCCTTCAGCGGTCCGAGCGCGGTTGCGGCATGGGGAAATGGCGGCGCGTCCGGCGAAATCGGGCCGGCCTCGCGCATCAGGCGGTTCTGGACGCCACGCGCCGGCCGCCCCGTCATGACATTGGTGATAACGGTGGAATCATCCCGCCCCTCGGCGAGCGCCGCCCGTGCCGCTGCACTGACTTTGGATTCCGGACAGCGCAGATAGGCACTCCCGATCTGCACGCCGGCCGCGCCGAGCGCGAAGGCGGCTGCAATGCCGCGGCCATCCGCAACGCCGCCGGCCGCAATCACCGGGACCTTCACCGCGTCGACCACCTGCGGCACCAGCGCGAAGGTGCCGGGCTGTTCCGAGATCTTGTCGGTCAGGAACATGCCACGATGACCGCCGGCCTCCGCGCCTTGTGCGATCACCGCGTCAGCGCCGTGCTGCTCGAGCCAGATCGCTTCCCTCACCGTGGTCGCCGAGGAGATGACGAGACATCCTGCCGCTTTGACCCGCTTGAGCAGCGCGGCCTCCGGCAGGCCGAAGTGGAAGCTGACGATCTCGGGCTTCAGCTCCTCCACGACCTCGCAGAAGCCGGCGTCGAACGGCGCGCGGTTCGCGGCATTGATGGGTGCGGCAGGATCGAGGCCATGCTCATTGTAGTAGCCCGCGAGGCGCTGCTTCCAGCGCGCCTCCGCCTCGGCTGTGAGCTCGACCGGTGTGTGGCAGAAGAAATTCATGTTCACCGGCGCGGAGACGCGCTGGCGGATGATGTTGACCTGCTCGCGCGCCTTCTCGGGCGACAGCATCGCGCTCGGCAGCGAGCCGAGCCCCCCGCCTTGCGCAACGGCGATCACCAGCTCCGCGTCCATCACGCCGGCCATCGGCGCCAGCACGATCGGGAATTCGGTCTTGAAGAGATCGATCAGTCGACGGTTCGGCCACATGGTTGTTCTCTCGCAGTTTAGGCGGACACGCTGGAATTTCGCCGGCCGGTTAGCAGTTGCTCGGCCTCGGTCGCAATCCGTTCGACGATTTCGGCGGCGGACGGAATATCATGGATCAGGCCGACAGCCTCGCCGGCAAAGACCGCGGCGACCTCGAAATTGCCCGCGGCCTTTGCCGCGGCATATTCGACGGTCACCTCGGCGGCGCGCTGCATCAGCTCGATCTCGCGGCCCGTCCAGCGCCTGATATGATCGTTGACCAGCGTTCGCGCGGTGAACGGGGTCGGCCAGAACAGGCTGCGCGACCAGTCGACGATGACGCCGCGCACCGTGTCATTGGGATCAGCGTCGCGAATGCGCTGCTTGGCTTCCTCCGCGCCATTGGCCTCCACGCTGGCATAGAAGCGCGTGCCGATCAGCACGCCGGAGGCGCCCAGCATCATCATTGCGGCCAGCCCGCGACCATCGGCAATTCCGCCGGCGGCAACCACCGGCACCCGCCCGGCCGCGAGATCGACGATCGCAGGTACGATATCGACGGTGGTGCGCGATGCGCCGTGGCCGCCGGCTTCGGTACCCTGCGCGATCAGGATGTCCGCACCGGCGTCGAGCGCCTGCTTCGCCATGTCCTCGCTCTGCACCTGGCAGATCAAGCGCACCCCGCACGTCCTGATGCGCGCTGCAAATGGCGCGGGATCGCCGAATGACAGCATGATCGCTTGCGGATTGGCGTCGAGTGCGATGTCGAGAAGTCTTGGTTTTTTTGCGAGGCTCCAGGTGATGAAGCCGATACCGAACGAAGCAGAGCCGCTCAGTTGCCTGGTCTCGGCCTCGAGCCGCTCCTGATCGCCGTAGCCACCACCCAGGATCCCGAAGCCGCCGGCCTCGCTGACCGCCCGCGTCAGCCGGCTGCCGGCGATCGTGTCCATTGGAGCCAGCAGGATCGGATGTTTGATCCCCAGGAGCTGGGTCAGCGGCGTGATGATCGGCATGGCTCCTCCGCTCTCGACACGAACATTAGTCCAGAATACCATTCTCTAAAATTGAATTCTAACGAACGCTACCATCTCAAAAGAGAAACGATATTATGGAACTCAGCGACATCCAGACCTTCGCTGCCGTCGCCCGCACCGGCGGCATCACCCGCGCGGCCGAAGAGCTCAACACGGTGCAGTCGAACGTGACCCAGCGCGTGAAGGCGCTGGAGGCGGAGATCGGTACACCGCTGTTCGAACGCCATAGCCGCGGCATGACCCTGACCGGCGCGGGCAAAAGGCTGTTGCCTTACGCGCAACGGATGTCCGCACTCGCGCGCGAGGCCGTGCTCGCGGCCTGCGACGACGGCGAGCCCAAGGGACCGCTCGCGATTGGCTCGATGGAAACGACCGCGGCGGTGCGGCTGCCGCCGCTGCTGGCCGATTTTCATCGCCGCTTTCCCGCCGTCCGGCTGAGCCTGCGCACCGCGCCCACCGCCGACCTCGTCGCTTGCGTGCTCGAAGGCACGCTCGACGGCGCCTTCGTCGCAGGTCCGATCGCGCATGCCGATCTCACCGCGACAAGCGCGTTCCGCGAAGAGCTGGTGCTGGTCAGTGCGCGGCGCTGGGCCACGCTCGCCGAGTTGCGTGCCGGCACGCCGGAATCCGGCCCGACCGCGCTGACGTTCCGCACTGGCTGCACCTACCGGCAGCGGCTGGAGCAGATCTTTGTCGAGTTCGGCTGGCCGTCAGCCGCACGCTTCGAGCTCGGCACGCTCGACGGCATGATCGGCTGTGTCGCCGCCGACATGGGTGTGACGCTGCTGCCGCGCGCCGTGGTCGAACGCAGCGCGATCAATGGCAGCGTGTCGATGCACGCGCTGAGCCATTCGCACGCGCAAGTCGAGACGCTCTTCATCCAGCGTCGTGCCGGACATCAAACCAGCGCGCTGAACGGGTTTTCCGCCTGCCTGAAGCAGGACGATGACGTCATCGCGGCCTGAGACCCCAGCGCCGCAGTGGCCCAGATCGCCTCGATCAGCCCGAACGGCCAGGCCCCTTGCAGGAAGCCGTAAGCCGAACCGGGCACGCAGAACATGGCGAACAGCAGCACGAACCAGTGGCTGCGGTCTTCCAGGGCGTAAGTGACCAGCATCGCCGTCACGGCGAACATGCGATCCCGGCAGCCCCCGCAACTCGGTCTCCTCGACAATTCGTTCGACCCATAGTAGGGCAAGGCCATGGATTGGCGGCTTAAAGCACTTGCGTTCCGTGCGCTCGATCTCCCCGGCGGGGCTCAGGCGCACTACTTCTTGCAGCGCCACGTCACGCGGAACTGGCCTCGCCGAGATGCTACGCTTGATGCTCTTGCCGGAATCGCCCGGCGCGTTGTAGCGGACTACAGTGCCGTGAGCGATGCCCTTCCTGGATCGGTCTTGGAAATTCGGCGCCGGACGCGATCTGGCCGTTCCTATCGCCCTCAGGGCGCTTGGCGTGCGGAAGATCATCGCGTGCGACGTCGAGCGGCTGGCGAAGCTAGATCTGATCCGGCATGCAGGAAGCAGGCTCGGCGGCAAGTTCGAGACTTGGGATGACCTTGCGCGGTCGGGGATTGAGTATCGGGCCCCGTACTATGTGAACGACGACGGAACGAAAGTGGATTGCTCCTGCTCGAACGAGGTTCTGGAGCACGTGCCGGCAGACCAGCTTGTAACCCTTCTCAAGGGATTGCGCGCCGTCACCAATGGCCTCACGACGCATTCAATCGACTATAGCGACCATTATGCCAGGTCGGACAAGTCAGTTTCGAGACTGAACTTCCTCCGCTATTCGGATGAACAGTGGCGACCGTTCAACAGTGGCAAGCAGTACGTCAATCGGCTGCGCCACAGCGACTATTTGCGACTATTCCGCGAGGCAGGATTCCAGATACGGGAAGAGAGCTCGGTGATTGGTGAGCCGCCGCCGGGCTTAGAGGTTGCAGAGCAATTCAGGCGCTATGAGCCGCCCGATCTATTCGCAATTAAGGGGCGCATCGTCGCCGTCTGAGCCGCCTTTCGTGCGGCTTTTCCATGTTGTAGCACCGTAGCGCGACGCGTGATATGCGCTAGTCCCATGCCGGCTCTTATCCTGCCTCTCGTCGATGCTGCAACCCACTGGCCGGAACGCGGCGGCTTGGTCGGCCTTGATCTGGGTACCAAGACCATTGGCGTTGCCGTGTCCAATCCGGACCGCCGGTTGGCGACCGGCGTCGAGACCATCCAGCGCAAGGCGTTCAAGCAGGATGCCGCCCGGCTGCTCGCGATTGCCAGTGAACGCAAGGCCGTCGGCTTCGTGCTCGGCCTGCCCATCAACATGGACGGCAGCGAAGGCCCGCGCGCGCAATCGACCCGGGCGTTTGCCCGCAACCTCGCCGGCCTGACCGCGCTGCCGATCGGCCTCTGGGATGAGCGTCTATCGACTGCCGCGGTCGAGCGCGAATTGATCGGCATGGACGTCAGCCGCGCCAAGCGCGCCGAAGTGATCGACGAGCACGCCGCGATCTTCATCCTGCAAGGCGCGCTCGACCGCCTCGCCAATCTGCGCGCAGCCCCGGGGCCTGACTGATCCATGGCCGTCGTGATCGCGGCGCTCCTCCCCGTCTTTATCCTGATCGTGCTCGGCGTGGTGCTGAAGCGCACGCTGATGCGGCTCGATACGCAATGGAACGGGCTGGAGCGGCTGACCTATTTCGTGCTGTTTCCGATGCTGCTGATCCAGACGCTGGTGAAGGCCGACCTGTCGAAGGTGCCGGTGGCCGGCGTCGGCGGCGCGCTGCTGCTCTCGGCGCTCGCGATGTCGCTGCTCTGCCTCGCGCTCCGTCCGGCCCTGTCGCGGCTCGATATCGACGGCCCCGCCTTCACCTCGATCTTCCAGGGCGCGATCCGCTGGCAGACCTATGTGGCGCTGTCCGTCTCCGCCAATATGTTCGGCGAGGTCGGGCTGGCGCTCGCCTCCGTCGCGATGGTGGCGATCATTCCGCTGGTCAACGTCCTCAGCGTCGCGGTGCTCGCCCACTACGCCGCGCCGAAGAAGCAATCCGCGCGCACCGTTGTCATGACGGTTGTCCGCAATCCCCTGATCTGGGCCTGCGTGATCGGCCTCGTCATCAACGTCGTCCATCTGCCGCTGCCGAAGATCTGGCATGAGGTGGCAGACGCACTTGGCCGCTCCTCGCTCGCCATCGGCCTGCTCGTCACCGGCGCCGGCCTGCATCTTGAAGGCCTGCTGCGCCCCAGCACGGGCGCCGCTATCGGCGTGGTGTTCAAGCTGGTGCTGATGCCCGTGATCGCGCTGGTGCTCGCCGTCTGGTTCGGACTGTCCGGCGACAGTCTCGCGATCGTCGCGATCTGCGCCGCGGTGCCGACCTCGACCAGCGCCTATGTGCTGGCCCGCCAGATGGGCGGCGATGCCCCGCTGCTGGCGCAGATCATCACGCTGCAGACGATTTTGGCGGCGATCACGATGCCGATCGCGATCGCGCTGGTGGCCTAACTCCCCAACCACATCGTCAGCACCACCGCCGTCAGATTGTTCAGCGCATGCAGCACGATCGTGAGCCACAGTGAGTTGCTGCGATAGCGCATGTAGCCGAACCAGAGGCCGATGGAGAAGACCTCGGCGAGGAAGTACAGGTCGTATTGCAGGTGCACGACGGTCCACACCAGCGACGACAGGATGATGGCGCCGGGGACGCGCAGGAAGCTCGCCGACCAGCCGCGATAGAGAAAGCCGCGGGCGAGGACCTCTTCGGACATCGGCGCCGCGACGCTGAAGGCGAACAGCAGCATCGCGGCGGCGCCCTTGTCGCGGCCGGATTTCAACAGATCGGTCATGAAGCCCGGCGTCGCCTCGCGGCCGAGACTCCGCGACATCGTCTCCCAGGCCACCACGATCAGAATCAGCCCGACGGCGCCGAACAGGAGTTGCTTCCATGACGGCCAATACAACGCGAGATAGTCGACGAAGGACGCCTTCTTGATGCGGATGGCCAGCCACACGGCGGCCAGCGTCGCCGGCAGGCCCATCGTGACCGAAAACGCGAGCGACGCCGGCTCGCCACCGACGTGCTGCAGTGATGCGAGGTCGATAGGGTCGCGGGCGACCCAGACCAGATAGACGATGGCCCCGATCTGCCCGACGAACATGGCTGCGAAGATAGCGATGCCCCACAGCGCCGTGCCCCAGAATTTCCAGACCCGCGGCGCCGGCGTCTCGATGAGCGGAGGATGATCGGGATTGAGGGAGTCCATTAAAGCGCTTTCGTTTGAGAGGCTCACGGCAGCGCCCGCTCCAGCAGCGCGCGCACATCGCCGCTCTCGAGCTCGACCGCGCCGTACATGCTGGCGTGATTGGCGGCGAGGCGTGTGGCGGAGAACAGTTCGGCTTGGCGCGGCGACACGCCGTTGAGCGCGGCGGCGGCCGCAAGCAGCGCCAGCTTCTCGACCGCAAGGCGGGCAACGCGCTCGCCGTCCGCGCGCCGGAAGGTCTTGCCGATGAACGAGACGGCATCACCTGCCCCTGGCAGACCGTTCGTTTCGGCAGCAAGCGCTTGCAGCACCGCCATCGCCGCCTCCGGCTCGCGCAACAGCGCGCGCAGCACGTCGAGGCACATCACGTTGCCCGAGCCCTCCCAGATGGCGTTGACGGGAGCCTCCCGGTAGTGGCGCGCCAGAATGCCGTCCTCGACATAGCCGTTGCCGCCGAGGCATTCCATGGCTTCGTAGAGGAACGGCGGCGCGCTCTTGCAGGTCCAGTATTTGATCGCAGGCGTCAGCAGCCGCATGTAGGCGGCCTCCGCCGGATCGTACGGCGTCCGATCGAAGGCGCGACAGAGCCGCATCACCACCGCCGTGCTCGCCTCCACATGCAGCGCCATGTCCGAGAGTACCGCTTGCATCAGCGGCTGATCGGCGAGACGTTTCTGGAACACGCTGCGGTGCCGGGCGTGATGCAACGCGTGGGCGAGCCCCGAGCGCATCAAGCCGACCGAGGCGATCGCGCAATCCTGCCGCGTCAGTTGCACCATCTGGATGATGGTGCGGATGCCCTTGCCCTCGTCGCCGACGGCTTCCGCATAGGCACCGACGAACTCGACTTCGGACGACGCATTGGAGCGGTTGCCGAGCTTGTCCTTCAGCCGCTGGAACTGGATCGCGTTCACCGACCCATCCGGCGCGAAGCGCGGCATGAAGAAACAGGTCAGTCCCTGGTCTGCCTGGGCCAGCACCAGGAAGGCGTCGCACATCGGCGCCGACATGAACCATTTGTGGCCGGTGATGCGGTAGGCGCCTCCGTCGCGCACCGCGCGCGTCATGTTGGCGCGCACGTCGGTGCCGCCCTGCTTCTCGGTCATGCCCATGCCGAGCGTCATACCGCGCTTCTCCCACCACGGCGCAAAGCTGGGATCGTAGCTTTTCGTCGACAGCACCGGCATCACCCTGGCGAGCAGATCAGGCTGCATCGCCAGCGCTGCGACAGAGGCGCGCGTCATCGTGATCGGGCAGAGATGGCCGGTCTCGACCTGCGAGGCCATGTAGAATTTTGCCGCGCGGATGACCTCCGCGGCATCGCCCGCGGGTCTTCCATCCGCGGTCCACGTCGAATTGTGCACGCCGGCACGGTCGCTGTGGGCCATCAGTTCATGATAGGCCGGATGAAACTCGACCTGGTCGCGCCGATTGCCCTTGGCATCGAAGGTGCGCAGCTTCGGCGTGTTCTCGTTCGCGACGCGCCCCCGATCGGCCATCGCAGCCGAGCCCCAATGCTTGCCGAACTCCGAGAGCTCCCGTTCCGCGGCCGCACCGCCATTGGTCCTGACCGCCGCGACCAGCGGCTGGTCCGCGGCGAACAGATCGACGTCCTCGAACGGCGGTGACTGGTTGAAGACCTCGTGGGTCGCGAAGCTGGGCTGGGTCATCTCGTGTCCTCGGCGCGGAATCAGTTCCGCCGCGGCTGGATCGGGAAATCATAGGCCGCCCCTCCCGCCCCCGGCAGTGAAAAGTGCCACCACTCCTTCGCATAGTTCACAAAGCCTTGCCTCGCCATCGCAGCCACCAGCCGCTTGCGCCAGGCGCGCTGATCCGGACTGATCGTCGGCCCGGCGGTGTGCCCTTTCACGTCGGTGCAGTCATAGCCGGTGCCCATGTCGACGCTGCCCTCCGGCAGTCGCGCCTCGACCGGCGCCGTGCAATCAGCGTAGGCCTTTGACGGGTCGTATTTGCCTGAATTGTCCGCCTTGAGATCGACCAGCGTGAGATCGAGCGCCGCCCCCGTCGAATGCTGCGAGCGGCTTGCGATGTAGCCGAGGCGGAACAGCTCGGTCTTGGGAATTTTGGGATTGTAGCGCCGCTCGGCGGCCGTCTCGTGGCCGTTCTGCGACCACCTGACCATGTCGAGCGAGGCCCGCGCCGGCCGGTAGCAGTCGAACATCTTCAGGGAGAGATTTTGCGCCGCCAGTTCCTGCTGCACCGCTTTCAGCCGCAGGCCAACCTCCCGCTTCACCACGCATTCGCCCGCGCCGTAGCCGGCGAGCGGACGGCCGACGAAATTGTTCGAGGTGGCGTAGCGGATGTCCTGGATGATGCTGGGATCGATGTCGTGCAAATAGACGAAACCGCCCGGGAGCGATTGGGCGTGAACGTATGAGGTCGACAGAATTGCAACAAGCGCAGTCAGAATCGATTTGGCCAAAAGCGTTCGAACTCCCCCAGTCTCGGACGCGAGCACAAGAGCGAACTCGAAGTCACGTGGCTCGATCGCGCGAACGCTGGCGTCATTGAACCGATGAAACTTGACCAATTCGGCGAACCACGCTGCGTTTCGCTCGATCTGGCCTACGGCTGCGGCGAGAGATGCCTCGGTAGAGGTTCTGAAGCCTTTACCCGCATGCCTTTATCGGCTTTCTGGATCGCACGCTCCGCCTCGCCCAGGGCCGAGAGAATGTCCTCGTCAACGTGGGTTGAACCGACGATCTCCGGCTTGCGATCCACCCAGAGTTTCTTCGCCAGCCATCCCGTAAGCACGGCACCTACCGTGACCCCTACCGGGAAAAGCAAGGCGATCACTTGGTTGGTGGTCATCGGAGACCTCCCAGGAAAACGTGTCCAGCCAAGTGTACGGCGAAACCGAACACGACGCAAACCGCACCGATCCCAATCAATAGACCGTTGTCCGTGCCTGGCGGCAGAATGTTGAAGATGAACTGAGCCGCGGGCACGAAGGTTCCGGCCGTCATGATGGCTGCAGCCAATGTATTGAGCCAGTTGGCAAATGAGCTTGAGGTGTTCGTTGCGGATATCGTCGGACGTCATTGATTGCGTATCCAGCTCGCTTTTGGATTGCTGAACATATCCGAGAAAGCCAAAAGATGTAGGGCCTCAGGATCGAAATACAGGGCCATCCTGCTTGGGCCATAACTGCCTCGGCAGGTCACCGGCGTGCGATGGCACTCCGGATTTGCCGATTGCGCTGCTCTTGCTTCGCCTCGCCTTGGACTGACGACGAGGTACAGATCGGGGGATAACTCCCCGCCCCGGCATTGGCCCTTGCCCCCCCGGTCATCCCCGCCTATAGCTCTCGCTTTAATGACATCGAAATCGACCTTCGTCCTCGGTCACCGGCATTTGCTGGGCATCGAGGGCCTTTCCGCGGCCGACATCACCGGCCTCCTCGACCTGTCCGAAGAATATGTCGAGCTCAACCGCCAGGTTGACAAGAAGCGCACCGTCCTGCGTGGACGGACGCAGGTAAACCTCTTCTTCGAGGCCTCCACCCGGACCCAATCCTCGTTCGAGCTCGCCGGCAAACGGCTGGGCGCCGACGTCATGAACATGTCGGTGTCCTCCTCGTCCATCAAAAAGGGCGAGACGCTGGTCGACACCGCCATGACGCTCAACGCCATGCACCCGGATATCCTGGTGGTGCGCCATCACGCCTCCGGCGCGGTGGAACTGCTGGCCCGCAAGGTCGACGGTTCCGTGATCAATGCCGGCGACGGCGCGCATGAGCATCCGACTCAAGCGCTGCTCGACGCGCTGACCATCCGCCGCAACAAGGGCCGGCTCGAGGGCCTCGTGGTCGCAATCTGCGGCGACGTGCTGCATTCGCGCGTCGCCCGCTCCAACATCATCCTGCTCAACGCGATGGGCGCCCGCGTCCGCGTCGTCGGCCCCTCCACGCTGCTGCCGCCCGGCATCGAGCGGATGGGCGTCGAGGTCGCGCGCGACATGCGCGAGGGGCTCAACGGCGCCGACATCGTCATGATGTTGCGGCTCCAGCGCGAGCGCATGAACGGCTCCTTCGTGCCGTCGACCTCCGAGTATTTCCATTATTTCGGGCTGGACCAGAAGAAGCTCGCCTACGCCAAGCCAGACGCCCTCGTCATGCATCCCGGCCCCATGAACCGCGGCGTCGAGATCGACACTGCGGTCGCTGACGGCGCGCAGTCCCTGATCCGCGAACAGGTGGAAATGGGCGTGGCCGTGCGCATGGCGGTGCTGGAAGCGCTCGCCCGCAACCTGCCGAACGCGTGATGCTCATGTTGACCGACCGCCGACCCATCCTGCTCGCCAATGCCCGCGTCGTCGACCCCTCCCGGGATTTCGATGGCCCCGGCGACGTCCTGATTGCCGACGGCATCATCCGCGAGACCCGCCGCGGCATTGGCGCTGCCGGCGTCCCCGAGGGCACCGATGTCGTCAACTGCGCCGGCAAGATCGTCGCACCCGGCCTGATCGACATGCGCGCCTTCGTCGGCGAGCCCGGCTTCAGCCATCGCGAGACCTTTGCCTCCGCGAGCCAGGCGGCTGCGACCGGCGGCATCACCACCATCATCTGCCAGCCTGATACCTTGCCGGTGATCGACAACTCGGCGACCGTCGACTTCGTGATGCGTCGCGCCCGTGACACCGCGATCGTCAACATCCAGCCGATGGCGGCGCTGACGAAGGGCATGCACGGCGAGGAGATGACCGAGTTCGGCCTCCTCAAGGCAGCCGGCGCGATCGCCTTCAGCGACTGCGACAAAAGCGTGATCAATGCGCAGGTGATGCGCCGCGCCTTGACCTACGCGCGCGATTTCGACGCGCTGATCGTGCACTACACCGAGGATCGCGATCTCGTCGGCGAAGGCGTGATGAACGAGGGCGAATTCGCCTCGAGGCTCGGCCTGATGGGCATCCCGAACGCGGCGGAGGCCGTGATGCTGGAGCGCGACATGCGCCTGGTCGCGCTGACAGGCGGCCGCTATCACGCGGCCTCGCTGACCTGCATCGAGTCGCTCGACGTGCTCAAGCGCGCCCGCGACGCCGGCCTCGCCGTGACCGCCTCGGCCTCGATCAACCACCTTGCGCTGAACGAGAACGACATCGGCCCTTACCGTTCGTTCCTGAAGCTGTCGCCGCCGCTGCGCACCGAGGACGACCGCCGCGCGCTGGTCGCCGCCGTCGCCTCCGGCCTCGTCGACGTCATCATGTCCGACCACAATCCGCAGGACGTCGAGGTCAAGCGCCTGCCCTTCGCGGAAGCAGCCCCCGGCGCCATCGGGCTCGAGACCATGCTCCCGGCGGGCCTGCGCCTCGTGCACAATGACGAGTTGGACCTCAAGACGCTGATCCGGGCGATGTCGACCCGGCCGGCCGAGATTTTGGGATTGCCTGGCGGAACCCTGCGCACAGGCAGCCCCGCCGACGTCATCGTGATCGACCCCGATGTGCCCTGGGTGGTCGATCCCGCCGATCTCAAATCGCCCTGCAAGAACACGCCTTTCGACGAGGCCCGCTTTACAGGCCGCGTGGTGCGCACCATTGTCGGCGGACGGACCGTGTACGAGCATGTCTGACGTGCGGAGCTGCAGCCAGGGAATTTGCAGACATGACGCTTGAATTGTTCCTGCCGGTGGCTTTCGTCATTGGCTACCTGCTCGGCTCGATTCCGTTCGGGTTGATCCTGACGAAACTCGGCGGCACACAGGATATCCGCTCGATCGGCTCCGGCAGCATCGGCGCCACCAACGTGCTGCGCACGGGGCGCAAGGGCCTTGCCGCCGCGACCCTGCTGTTCGATGCGCTCAAGGGCACCGTGGCGGTGGTAATCGCCGGCTACATCGCCGGTCCCAATGCCGCGATGCTGGCCGGGCTCGGTGCCTTCCTCGGCCATCTCTTCCCGGTCTGGCTCAAATTCCGCGGCGGCAAGGGTGTCGCCGTCTATATCGGCATCATGCTCGGGCTGTTCTGGCCGGCCGCACTGGTGTTCTGCCTGCTCTGGTTGGCGACCGCCTTTACCGCCCGCTATTCCTCGCTCTCGGCCCTGGTGGCCTCGTTCATCACCCCGCTGTTCCTGTTGTGGTTCGGCCAGCCCGCACTCGCCGCACTGGCGGCGGTGCTGACGCTGCTGCTGTTCTACGCTCATCGCGAGAACATCAAGCGGCTGCAATCGGGCAAGGAAAGCCGGATCGGCGAGAAGGCATAAGCCGGGAAACCACGGATACCGCGGCACCCCTTCTGCATTATATCGCAAATGGTGTTCGCAACTTGCAGCCGAATCACGGCTGTATGGACGAACGGGTTCCAGGCCTTGGCCCTGATCGTGGGCATGGCTCTACGCGGTTGCTCAGAATGAGCGAGAAGATTGTCAGCGCGCAAGAGGATGGCGATTTGCGAGGTGCTACCTGCACCGCGGCAAGCCGGCTGCTCTCGACGACGAATATCTGGTCTAGTGCGCCCTCGCCGGTTCCTGCTCCCAAGCCTGTGCCCGTTTCGCCACCGACGCCGCAGCCTGCTCGCATCGCGCAAGCTCCTCTGACTGTCGAGGCCGTGACCGCAGCGGCGCCAGTTGCGTCCGCGCGGCCCCGCGCCAACCCATGGCCGCCGCAAAAATTGTCGCTAGCGCTCCAGGGCGGCGGCACCTTCGCCGCTTTCACTTGGGGCGTGCTAGAGCGGCTGCTGGAAGAGCCACCGATCGCGATCGACACCATCAGCGGCGCCAGTGCCGGCGCGATCAACGCGCTGCTGCTCGCTTCCGGTTTCGCCGAGGGCGGCCGCGAAGGCGCGCGCGCGCGGCTGAACCGATTCTGGATCCGGCTGATGCACGAGGCCTCGTTCCGATCGCTGATGCTGATCGGCGGTTTCTCGCCGGCGGGAAGCTCGGTCGCGTTCGGCCCGACGCTACGCTCCGGCCAGTTCGATCCGTTCGATCTCGATCCGCTGCGGCAGGCGCTGTCGCGCGACATCAACTTTTCCGCCTTGCGCGACCCCAGCTGCCCTAAGCTTCTGATCGCGGCGACCCGGATCCGCGATGGGCAGCAGCAGATCTTCCGCAATGACGCCATCACGGCCGACGTCGCGCTGGCCTCGACCTGCCCACCCTTGGTTCATTGCGCGGTGGAGATCGACGGCGAGGCTTATTGGGACGGCGGCCTCGGCGGCAATCCGCCCCTGCTGCGGCTCGTGCAGGACACGACGAGCACCGAAATCCTGCTGGTCCAGGTCACGCCAGCGCGTGACAGCTACGTGCCGATCACGCTCGCCGCGATCGACCGCAGGCTGGACCAGATCGCGGCCAACGCCGCCCTCAATGCCGAGATCGCGGCGATGGAATGGGCGCAATCGCAGGCCGCATCGTCGCTGCGGCTCTCCAGGATCGCCGCGGAAGATTTCGTCGACGGCCTGGCGCAGCGCTCGTCCACCGATCTCGGCCGCGGTTTCATTCGCGCGCTTCACCGCAGCGGCCGCGAGGCCGCCGGGCGCTGGCTCAAGCAAGGTACCGACCACAGCGCAGCGCCGGCCGCATCCGGCCAGCGCATCGTTGCCCTCGAACCTGCCTAGCCTGATCTCGCCAGCGCCTGCTCCAGGAACCACGCCGTCGCCAGCGCATGCGCGTCGTTGCCGAAGCGCGCGATCACCTGCACGCCGATCGGCAGGCCATTGGCCTTGAGCACCGGCACGTTGACGCAAGGGTTGCCCATCAGCGTCCAGAGCCGGTTGTAGCGGGGGTCGCCGGTGCTCGCGAGCTCCTTGGCCGGCGGCGTGCCCGGCGCCGAATAGGTCAGCAGCACGTCGAACCCCTCGAACAACTCGCCAAGCTCGCGGCGACCGCGGCGGCTGACCCGGCGTGCGTCGTCATAGTCCTTGGGTGTGAGACCGACCGTCGCATCGAGACTGGCGCGCAGCATCGGCGCGATCTCGTCGTGCCGTTCGGAAAATTCCCAGGCGAGCGCGCGATGCGCCTCGAAGTCCTGAATAATCGGATGGATGCGCCAGGCCTCCTGCACCGCTTCCGGCAGATCGATAGTCTGCACGCTGGCGCCGGCCCGCGTCGCCGCCTTGATCGCGGCTTGCAGCCCCTCCTCGGCGGCCGGCTCCACGTCGCCAGCGAACTCCTGCCTGATAACGCCGATGCGCGGCGCCTTCGCCGGGACGATGCCGGCGAATTCGGTGCGGCCGGTCATCGCCAGCAGTCCGCGCGCGAGATCTTCCGCGCGCGCGCCGAACAGGCCGACCGTGTCGAGCGCCCACGAATAGCATTTGACGCCGACCGTCGGCAGCATCCGGAACGACGGCTTGATCGCGGCGGTGCCGCAATAGGCCGCAGGCCGGATCACCGAGCCGCCGGTCTGGGTGCCCAGTGCCAGCGGGATCATGCCCGCACCGACGGCCGCGGCCGAGCCCGAGGACGAGCCGCCTGGCGTATGGCCGAGATTGTGCGGATTGAGCGTCGGGGTCGGATCGCGCGAGGCGAACGCCGTGGTCGTGGTCTTGCCGATGATTGTGGCGCCTGCCCGCTTCAGCATCATCACCACAGGCGCGTCCGCGCGCGGCTGCCAGCCGCGATACATCGATGATCCCATCTCGGTCGGAAAATCGGCGGTGTCGATGATGTCCTTGATCCCGACCGCGATGCCGCGCAGCGGCCCGGCGCCTTGCGCCTTCGCCAACTTGTCGTGACGGACGAACGCGTGGACCTCCTGCTCCCTGGCCTCGATGGCCGCATGCGATTGCGCGATGGCGGCCTCGGGCGAAAGCTCGCCCGCTTCGATGCGGCGCTGGACGTCGGCGAGTGAGATCATGGCAATACCCTTCTTATTGGGATCGCTTTTAGCATCGGGGCAAGGCCGCGCAAGCGTGCGCAGCTGTTGCCCACGCCCTCAGGTTGTTCCATGCTGCGCCTGCAAGGAGCTGCCGGGACGCCATCAATCCCAGCGTAGAGCTGACCGAGGCCGACAGGATCGACCGCCTGCGGCTGATCCGGTCCGACAATGTCGGGCCGCGCACTTTCCGCTCGCTGGTCGATCATTTCGGCACGGCGCGCGCGGCGCTGGAGCGGCTGCCGGATCTCGCACGCCGCGGCGGTGCGCAGCGATCTGCGCGCATCTGTAGCGCCGAGGAGGCGAAGGCCGAGCTCGCCGCGAGCCGCAAGTTTGGAATTGCCTGGCTCGCGCCCGGCGAGGACGGCTATCCGGCGCGGCTGGCAACGCTCGACGATGCGCCGCCGCTGCTCGCCGTGCGCGGCGACAATGCCACGCTGATGCGGCCGATGATCGCGATCGTCGGCTCGCGCAACGCCTCTGGTGCAGGCTTGAAATTCGCCGGTCAGCTCGCCCGCGAGCTCGGCGAGGCCGGCTTTGTCGTCATCTCCGGCCTCGCCCGCGGCGTCGACCAGGCCGCGCACCGCGCCAGCGTCGAGAGCGGCACCATCGCCGTGCTCGCCGGCGGACATGACTGCATCTATCCGCCGGAGCATGGCGATTTGCTCGCAGCGATCCTCGACCGCAAGGGTGCTGCGATCTCCGAGATGCCGCTCGGCCACGAGCCGCGCGCCCGCGACTTCCCCCGCCGCAACCGGCTGATCTCGGGCGCCGCGCTTGGTGTGGTCGTGGTGGAGGCGGCGCACCGCTCGGGCTCGCTGATCACCGCGCGCATGGCGGCCGAACAAGGGCGCGAAGTGTTCGCGGTGCCGGGCTCGCCGCTCGATCCGCGCGCCGCCGGCACCAACGATCTGATCAAGCAGGGTGCGACGCTCGTCACCGAAGCCGCCGACGTCGTCAACGCGGTCGCGCCGATCATGGAGCGGCCGCTGATGCGCAGCGCGAGCGAGCCCGACAGCGAGCCGTTCGAAAGCGATCCGCAAGGACACGACCGCGACCAGATCACCGGCCTGCTCGGCCCTGCCCCTGTCACGATCGACGATCTCGTGCGGATGTCCGGCGCCTCGCCTGCCATCGTGCGCACCGTGCTCTTGGAACTCGAGCTCGCCGGCCGGCTCGAACGCCACGGCGGTGGCTTGGTCTCGCTGCTTTAAGAAGTATTCCGCTTGTCGAAGCGCGTGCGCGCCGAGGCGATCTGCTCCTGATGCGTGATCGCCCATTCGCCGAGTGCCTTCACCGGCTGTTGCAATCCGCGGCCAAGATCGGTCAGCTCGTAATCCACGCGCGGCGGAATGGTCGGGAAGATCGTGCGCGTGACCAGGCCGTCACGCTCGAGCCCGCGCAGCGTCAGGGTCAGCATCCGCTGCGAGATGCCGTTGATCATGCGCTTGAGCTCGTTGAAGCGCTTGGGCCCATCGCTCAGCATCATGATGACGAACACGCTCCATTTGTCGCCGACGCGCGCGAGGATCGAGGCGACGCCACGGCAGTCGGCGTGGTCGCGATCCGGCATCGGTGTGGCAGGCAAATCGATGTGCGCAGGTTTCAGGGATGTGCCCATGGCTCAAAAAGGTGCGTTCTTGCGGGGATTTCGATAGTCACTCATGTAGCTCTGGTTACAAACTTATACCAGGGTGATCCCGAATGAAACTCCTCCATCTCGACTCCAGCGTGCTCGGCCCCCACTCCGTTTCCCGGCAGGTCTCCGCCGCCATCGTCGACCGTCTGCGGAAGGCGACGCCATCGCTCGACCTCGTGTATCGCGACCTGACGCAGAGCCCGCTCGCCCATCTCTCCGGCTCGCATCTGGCGGCCGCGCAAGGCGCGCCTGCGCCGGCGGAACTCGGCCCCGACCTCGCCGCCAGCAAGGCCGCGCTGGACGAGTTTCTTGCGGCGGACATCGTCGTGATCGGCGCGCCCATGTACAATTTCACCATTCCGAGCCAGCTCAAGGCCTGGATCGACCGCGTCCTGGTGGCGGGGAAGACGTTCAGCTACGGCGCCAATGGCCCACAGGGCCTTGCCGGCGGCAAGCGCGTGATCTTCGCGATCTCGCGCGGGGGCTATTACGGCGCGGGCACGCCCGCCGCATCGCTGGAGCACCTCGAAAGCTATCTGCGCGGCGTGTTCGGTTTCATGGGCATCCATGATCCCGAATTCATCACCGCCGACGGCATCCAGGTCGGGCCGGAGCATCGCGAGAAGTCGCTCGCAAGCGCGCTTGAGGCGGCAACCAGCCTGCGCGCGGCCTGAGGCAACGCCCACATCATCAGCCGCCGCAACATTGCCTGCGGCGGCTGATCGACCGGTGCGCGATCGGCGAAGCTAAAACCAGGAGCCCTGAATGCCGAGGATGACGGCGACGAGGGAAACGAACAGGCCGATGCCTGAGAAAAGAGCGACCCCGATGAACTCGGAGGTGTCGGAACGCTTGGCGGGAATGGTGGAGTTTTCGGTGTAAATACGCGGTGCTGAAATCGGGGAAGTAATACGAGCTGCCTTTGGCATATCGGGCTCCCTTGAAAATGAGTCTTCGTGACCCCCTGCCCGTAAAAGTGTCTTGGCAGCGCAAGCGAAGGTTCAACGCCTCACGCAAGGTTCAGAAAATACAGCTCGCGAGACGTGGGAACCGGCCGGCGCAACCACTCGCCGCTGCGCCGACCGATTCAATTTGCACCAAGATTGATCAGCCGCGATAGATCGGCGCGCCGCTCGGCGAGGCAACCGCGCCGCCGTCGACGAAGATTTCCTCGCCCTGCACATGGGCGGAATCGTCGGAGGCGAGGAACAGCACGGTCTTCGCGACGTGATCTGTTTCACCAATGCGCCCCAGCGGCGTCGTCAGCGCGATCCGCTTCTCGAACGCCTTCTCGGCTTCCGGTGTTGCGGTCGCAGGTCCCCAGATCGGTGTGCGGATCGCACCCGGCGCGACCACGTTGACACGAATGCCGCGCGGCGACAGTTCAGATGCCATGATCCGCGCCATCGCCCGCACGCCGGCCTTGGCGGCGCCATACGCCGAATAGCCGGGAATGCCGAGCACGGAGATCACCGACCCGCTGAGGATGATCGAAGCGTTGTCGTTGAGATAAGGCAGCGCGGACTGCACGGTGAAGAACACGCCGGTCAGATTGGTGCTGATGACCTTCTCGAAGACCTCCAGCGTGGCCGACCCCAGCGGCGTACCGCCGGCGATGCCGGCATTGGCGAACACGACGTCGAACTTGCCGAACTTTCCGGCGCCCTTCTTGATCGCAGCTTCGGTCGCGGCAATGTCGGTGGCGTCGGCGGTCAGCGCGAGCGCGTTCGGCCCGAGCTCGTTCGCGGCCGCCTCGAGCGTCTCCTTGTTGCGCCCGGTGATCACCACTTTGGCGCCCTCGGCCACGAACAGCTTTGCCGTTGCCAGTCCAATGCCGCTATTGCCGCCGGTGATCAGGGCCGTCTTGTTCTTCAGTCTCACGTTCGCCTCCAGTGGTTGCATCATAAAACTATGATTGCCATCTAGGCTATCTGGTTTTAATATGCAACCACACGAGCGCGTGAACGGCGACTGGACCGTGCGATCGCGAAAGGACCCGACCATGGTGAAACGAACGAGCTTCGAGGGCGACGCCTGCCCGATTGCACGCTCGCTGGAAGCGATCGGCGACCGGTGGTCCCTGCTGATCATCCGCGAGGCGCTGTTCGGCCTGCGCCGCTTCGGCGAGTTTCAGAGCAAGCTCGGCATGGCCAAGAACATTCTCTCGGCGCGACTGCGTTCGCTGGTCGATCACGGTATTCTGGCGACCGCCCCCGCCTCCGACGGCAGCCCTTACGAGGAATATGTGCTGACGCCGAAGGGCCGCGGCGCCTTCCCGGTGTTGGTAGCGCTGCGCCAATGGAGCGAGGAATTCGACGATCGCCCGTCGGAGATCGCGACCATCCTGGTCGATCGCGAGAAAGGCCGCCCGGTGAAGAAGCTCGAACTGCGCGCAGAGGACGGGCGACTGCTTGCGCAAGCCGATACCACGCTGAAGCCGCGGCCGGCGCCGCGACGGCGGTCGGCGGGATAGAGGCGCGCTGTCTCTCCAACGTCGTCCTGGCGAAAGCCAGGACCCATTACCCCAAGGAGGGTTTGGCGAAGACGTGTCACCCGGAATTCCCACCGCGCTCAGGTCAATAGACCTCGCGGTATGGGTCCTGGCCTTCGCCAGGACGACTCCGGAGGGAGAGCGAGTGTGGCGCGGCGGGACTTGTACAAGACATCGCCAGCGTGAAGGATGGCGAGGTCCACCAAAGTGGCACCACCATGCCCCTGCTCGCCATTGTCTATTTTTCCATCTCCGGCACCACCGAGAAGCTGGCGCATGCGGTTGCGCGCGGAGCGGATGGCAGGGCGCGGGTCACGCTCTGTCGCATCACCGGCGGCGACATCGTGTCAGGCCGCTTCCAGAATGAGAGCTTACTGGAGACGATCGACCGCGCCGACGCAGTTGCATTTGGCAGCCCGACCTATATGGGCGGACCAGCCGCTCAATTCAAAGCGTTTGCCGATGCTTCAAGTGATCGATGGAGCCGGCAACAATGGGCCAACAAGTTCGCAGCCGGATTCACGACGGGCGCATGCGCTGGCGGCGATCAACTCCACACACTGACCTACTTTTCCATTCTGGCCGCGCAGCACGGCATGCTCTGGTGCGGACTGGATATTCCGGGTGGGGAGGATCCGAGTGGCCGCAATCGTTTGGGCAGCCAGCTTGGCCTTGCGACACATCTGGTCGACAGCGCCTTGCCTCAGACCGACCTCAGCACGGCCGAATATCTGGGTCAGCGATTGGCCAAAATGGCAAGCCGCAACGGCTAACCTCACCCGTCATTGCGAGCGTAGCGACTTGCCCGCCGAAGCTTTAGCGAAGGCGGAAGCAATCCAGAGTCTTTCCGCGGTAGAATTCTGGATTGCTTCGCTGCGCTCGCAATGACGACTTTGGTGCAGCGAGCTCCAATCTCTCACCGTCACCCTGAGGTGGACGCTTCTTCAGCGGCCCTCGAAGGGCGACAGCCCGGGGCCGCTCATCCTTCGAGGTTCCCGGCGCGACGCTTGGCATCGCGCCACTCGCACCTCAGGATGACGGAACCGATAGGGCCCCCTCACGACAGCATTCGCCTTCGCCTGCACCAGCAGTTCGCGGATCTTGTGCAGCATCAGAATGGCTTGCTGGTCGGCACTCTTGATCGGCACGAAGTGCATATTCGGTCGCGACATCGCTTCGCAGATCGCCGCTGCGTCGATCGCGTCATTCTTGCCCCGCTTGACTTAGGGCCTGATGTACGCCGGCGGTATCGGAACCACCCCGTACCCCTATGCGACCAGCTGGCAAGCACAATAATGCACCGGACCGCATCCGAGTCGACGACTCGACTGATCAGGGCGGCCACGAAGTCTAGCTTTTCCGCTTCCGGTCGCATCTCGTAAAAGGATATCCTCGCCGCCATTGCGTCCTTCGAGCGCAGCGCAATCCGTATGTCGCGCTCGGCTCCCTGCATTTTGGATTCGATTGACATGGCGACGTTCACCCATAAGTGCCCGCACTGCCTCACCGAGCACATTGCGCTGCGCGCGCGTCTTGGAATGGCCACACCACCCCACAGCGGCAAATTCAGCGCGCATCTCGATTGCCCAAAATGCAACAAGCCGTCCTGTGTCATTCTGAAGCCAAACGGCCACAACAAACTCGAACCATCCCATTGGGACAGCCATCAGGTGGACCTGACCAATCATGGCTGGCAAGTCGAGCAATTTTGGCCGCCTGTGCCAGGCCCAAACATTCCCGAAGCTCTGCCGACGGACATAGAGCGCATCTATCTGCAGGCCGAGCGCAATTTCCCGATCCAGGGAAACGAGGAACCCGCCGGCACGATGTACCGGAAGGCACTCGACGTCGGCTTGAAGAAGATCGACTCAGAGACCAAGGGAGTTCTCGCCGTGCGCATCAAGAAGCTCGCGGCCGCAGGCAAGCTCACGGCCGATATCGCCGAATGGGCGGATCACGTCCGCGATCTCGGCAACGAAGCTGCACATGAGGACGAGCCGCCCACCCGCAAGGAGTTGACCGACCTGCGCAACATCACCGAGATGGTGATGCGCTACCTGTTCTCGCTTCCAGCCCTGGTCCTGGCTCGCCGGCCCAAGCCGGACGAGCCCGCGAAATAGGTTGCGCCCGCTCGCGCGGACGTGGCTCGTCGAGCAGGACAATGGGCACTCCGTAAGACGGTTGCGTGGCGCACGCGATGTAGAGACCAGCCTGCGTTCAGCGGGGTCGCTCATCCTTCGGGGCTCCCGGCGCGATGCTTCGCATCGCGCCACTCGCGCCTCAGGATGACGGGTCCAACTCCCCCCTCACGACAGCTTGCGCTTGCTCCGCAGCCGCAGATGCTCGTCGGCCTCCAGCTTGGTCATTCCCAGGAGATAATGCAGCACGTCGAGCTTGTGCCGCTCGGCCAGCTTGCGCAGCGCCCCGACCTGCTCGGCGATGAAGGCGACCGCCTCCTCGACGCCGCCCTCCCCCGGTTCCTCGTGACGCGAGCCTCCCGCCGCGCGCGATGCGGCGCCGGCCCGTTTCTTTCCTGGCTTAGTCACCAGCCCCCACCCGAATCCATGCCCCGTAGAAACATTACGCCGACATCGGCCGCAACTCAAAGGTGGTATTTTGCAACTTTCTCGATATGAAACTTTCCCCATCTGGGTGGCTTTCAACACCCCTCGATTTGACAGCGAGGGCCTCACCACCCATGTTCGGGACGAAAGGGCCGACCCGAATCTCATCGAATTCGGCCCCAATTTTCCCCATAAGTTACTGGAACTACATGAATATCGTCATTGTGGAGTCGCCGGCGAAAGCCAAGACGATCAACAAGTATTTGGGCTCGTCCTACGAGGTTCTGGCCTCGTTCGGCCATGTCCGGGACTTGCCGGCGAAGAACGGCTCCGTCGATCCCGACGCCAATTTCAAGATGATCTGGGAGATCGATCCCAAGGCGGCCGGCCGGCTCAACGACATTGCCAAGTCCCTCAAGAACGCCGATCGCCTGATTCTCGCCACCGACCCTGATCGCGAGGGCGAGGCCATCTCCTGGCACGTGCTGGAGGTCCTGAAAGAGAAGCGCGCGCTCAAGGACCACAAGATCGAGCGCGTGGTGTTCAACGCCATCACCAAGCAGGCGGTCACGGACGCCATGAAGCATCCGCGCCAGATCGACGGTGCGCTGGTCGACGCCTATATGGCGCGCCGCGCGCTGGACTATCTGGTCGGCTTCACCCTCTCCCCCGTTCTGTGGCGCAAGCTGCCGGGCGCCCGCTCGGCGGGCCGCGTGCAGTCGGTGGCGCTGCGGCTGGTCTGCGACCGCGAGCTCGAGATCGAAAAGTTCGTTGCGCGCGAATACTGGTCGCTGATCGCGACCCTGCTGACGCCGCGCGGCGACGCCTTCGAGGCACGTCTCGTCGGCGCCGACGGCAAGAAGATCCAGCGGCTCGACATCGGCACCGGCGCGGAAGCCGAAGACTTCAAGAAGGCGCTGGAAGCCGCCAGCTACGCCGTGACCTCTGTCGATGCCAAGCCGGCGCGGCGCAATCCGCAGGCGCCCTTCACCACCTCGACGCTGCAGCAGGAAGCCAGCCGCAAATACGGGTTTGCGCCGGCGCATACCATGCGCATCGCGCAGCGGCTCTATGAAGGCATCGACATCGGCGGCGAGACCACCGGACTCATTACTTATATGCGTACCGACGGCGTGCAGATCGATCCGTCCGCGATCACCCAGGCACGCAAGGTGATCGGTGAGGATTACGGCAACGCCTATGTGCCGGACACGCCGCGCCAGTACCAGGCCAAGGCCAAGAACGCCCAGGAAGCCCACGAAGCGATCCGGCCGACCGACATGTCCCGCCGTCCCGACAGCATGAGCCGCAAGCTCGAGTCCGACCAGGCGAGGCTGTATGAACTGATCTGGAAGCGCACCATCGCGAGCCAGATGGAATCGGCCGAGCTGGAACGCACCACGGTCGACATCACGGCGAAGGTTGGCGGCCGTACGCTGGACCTGCGCGCCACCGGCCAGGTCGTCAAGTTCGACGGCTTCCTCGCACTCTATCAGGAAGGCCGCGACGACGAGGAGGACGAGGACTCCCGCCGCCTGCCCGCGATGAGCCCCAACGACGCGCTGAAGCGGCAGTCGCTCGCCGTCACCCAGCACTTCACCGAGCCGCCGCCGCGCTTCTCCGAGGCCTCGCTGGTCAAGCGCATGGAAGAGCTCGGCATCGGCCGGCCCTCCACCTATGCCTCGATCCTCCAGGTGCTCAAGGACCGCGGCTACGTCAAGCTCGAGAAGAAGCGCCTGCACGGCGAGGACAAGGGCCGCGTCGTGGTCGCGTTCCTCGAAAGCTTCTTTGCCCGCTACGTCGAATACGACTTCACCGCCAATCTGGAAGAGCAGCTCGACCGCGTCTCCAACAACGAGATTTCCTGGCAGCAGGTGCTGAAGGATTTCTGGACCGGCTTCATCGGCGCGGTCGACGAGATCAAGGATCTGCGCGTAGCCCAGGTGCTCGACGTGCTCGACGAGATGCTGGGCCAGCACATCTATCCGGCGCGCACCGATGGCGGCGACATCAGGCAATGCCCGAGCTGCGGCAACGGACGGCTCAATCTCAAGGCCGGCAAGTTCGGCGCCTTCGTCGGCTGCTCGAACTATCCGGAATGCCGTTACACCCGTCAGCTCGCCGCCGATGGCGAGGCCAGCGCCGATCGTTCGCTCGGCCAGGACCCTGATACGGGTCGCGATGTCTGGGTCAAGGCCGGCCGTTTCGGGCCCTACATTCAGCTCGGCGAGCAGAAGGATTATGCGGAGGGCGAGAAGCCGAAGCGCGCGGGCATTCCGAAGGGGACTTCCCCTGGAGATGTCGAGCTCGACCTTGCGCTCAAGCTGCTGTCGCTGCCACGCGAGATCGGCAAGCACCCGGAAACCGGCGAACCGATCACCGCGGGCCTCGGCCGCTTCGGGCCGTTCGTGAAGCACGAGAAGACCTATGCCAGCCTCGAGGCCGGCGACGAAGTGTTCGACATCGGCATCAACCGGGCGGTGACGCTGATCGCGGAGAAGATCGCCAAGGGCCCGAGCCGCCGCTTCGGCGCCGATCCCGGCAAGGCGATCGGCGATCATCCCACCCTCGGCACCGTCACGGTGAAGGGCGGCCGCTACGGCGCCTATGTCACGGCGGGCGGCGTCAATGCCACGATCCCGAGCGACATCGAGAAAGATGCCATCACGCTGCCGCAGGCGATCGCGCTGATCGACGAGCGCGCGGCCAAGGGCGGCGGCAAGAAGCCGAAGAAGGCGGCCAAGCCCGCCAAGGCCAAGAAGGCTGCGGCGAAGGCCGCCGACGGCGATGACGCCGCGCCAACCAAAAAGCCGGCCGCGAAGAAGGCGGCCAAACCCAAATCCGAATCCACCAGCAAGGCGCGCGCCGCCGTGTCGTCGACGGCCAAAACGTCGCCGACCAAGGCAGCTGGCGCCAAAGCTCCGGCCAAGAAAAGTGCCGGCACCAAATAGAGGTTAAGTGAAACGCAAGAATGACCGTGGCTTTCCCGACAGGGCAGCCATCGTCGCCTTCATCAAGGCAAATCCCGGAAAGGTCGGAACCCGCGAAATTGCGCGCGAGTTCGGCCTGAAGAACGCCGACCGCATCGAGCTCAAGCGCATGCTGCGCGAGCTCGCCGACGACGGGCTCGTCAAGAAAAAGCGCCATACGATTTCAGAGCCGGACAGCCTGCCGCCGACGCTGGTCGCCGACATCACCGGCCGAGACGCCGACGGCGAGCTGGTCGCCTCCCCCACTGAATGGGACGAAGTCGAAAGCGGCGAACCGCCAAAGATCCTCATCACGATGCCGCGCCGGCCCAAGCCCGGCACCGCGGCCGGCGTCGGCGATCGCGCGCTGCTGCGGGTCGAGCGCTCGGATGAGACCGATGGCCCGGCCTATCGCGGCCACATCATCAAGGTCTTCGACAAGACCAAGAGCCGCATCCTCGGCGTCTTCCGCAGCCTGCCCGAAGGCGGCGGGCGAATCATCCCCGTCGACAAGAAGTCCGCCGACCGCGAACTGAACATCGCCGCGACCGAGATGCACGGTGCGCAGGACGGCGATCTCGTCAGCGTCGACATCATCCGCTCGCGCGGCTTTGGGCTGGCGTCGGGCCGCGTCAAGGAGAAGCTCGGCTCGGTTAAGTCGGAGAAGGCGATCAGCCTGATCGCGATCTACGCGCACGACATCCCGCTGCAATTCCGCCCCGCGGCGGAGCGCGAGGCCGAAGCGGCGGAGCCGGCCAATCTGAAGGGGCGCGAGGACTGGCGCGACGTCCCGCTGGTCACCATCGATCCGCCGGATGCCAAGGATCACGACGACGCGGTGCACGCGCAGCCGGATCCCGATCCCAACAACAGAGGCGGCTTCATCGTCGATGTCGCCATCGCCGACGTGAGCTTCTACGTACGGCCGGGCACCGCGCTCGACCGCGACGCGCTCGACCGCGGCAACTCGGTCTATTTCCCCGACCGCGTCGTGCCGATGCTGCCCGAGCGCATCTCCAACAATCTGTGCTCGCTGGTGCCGGGCGAGCCGCGCGGCGCGCTCGCGGTGCGGATGATCATCGCCCCCGACGGGCGCAAGCGCTCGCACAGCTTCCATCGTATCCTGATGCGCTCCGCAGCCAAGCTGAGCTACGCCCAGGCGCAGGCCGCGATCGACGGCCGGCCGGACGACACCACCGGCCCCCTGCTCGATCCGATCCTGCGGCCGCTTTATGCCGCCTATGCCTGCGTCAAGCGCGCGCGAGACGAGCGCGATCCGCTCAATCTCGATCTGCCCGAGCGCAAGATCCTGTTGAAGAGCGACGGCACGGTCGACCGCGTCGTCGTGCCCGACAGGCTCGACGCGCACAAATTGATCGAGGAGTTCATGATCCTCGCCAATGTCGCGGCAGCCGAAATGCTGGAGAAGAAGTCGCTGCCGCTGATCTACCGCGTGCATGACGAGCCGACCCTGGAAAAGGTCCACGCGCTCGCGGAATTCCTGGAGACGCTGGACGTTCCCTTCGCGAAATCAGGCGCGTTGCGCCCCGCTCTGTTCAACCGCGTGCTGGCGCAGCTCGAAGGCCACGACCACTTTCCGCTGGTCAGCGAGGTCGTGCTGCGCGCCCAGGCACAGGCCGAATACTCCTCGGAGAATTACGGTCATTTCGGCCTGAATTTGCGCCGCTATGCGCATTTCACCTCGCCGATCCGCCGCTATGCCGACCTCGTCGTGCACCGTGCGCTGGTTCGCGCGCTCGGTCTCGGCGAAGGCGCACTGCCCGACACCGAGACGCCGGAAACTCTCGGCGAGGTCGCAGCCCACATCTCGGTGACCGAGCGGCGGGCGATGAAGGCGGAGCGCGAGACCGTCGACCGCCTGATCGCCCATCACCTCGCCGACCGCATCGGTTCGAGCTTCCAGGGCCGCGTCTCCGGCGTCACGCGCGCCGGCCTGTTCGTCAAGCTCGCCGAGACCGGCGCCGACGGCCTGATCCCGATCCGATCCCTCGGCACGGAATATTTCAACTATGACGAGGGCCGCCACGCCCTCGTCGGCACCCGCAGCGGCACCATGCATCAGCTCGGTGACGTCGTCGACGTCCGCCTGATCGAAGCAGCTCCCATCGCAGGCGCCCTGCGCTTCGAGCTGCTGTCATCGACGGGTGAGACCGCGCCGCGGCACCGCAGGTCCTCCGGTCCGCAACGCCGCCCCTCGTTCAAGGCGCATCCGGGGCGCAGTCCCGACAAGAAGCGCAAGCCGGACAAGCCGAAGAAGCCCGGCAAGGGGAAAAAAGCCAAAGGACAAAGCAAGGGCAAGGGTCAGAAGGGTAAGGCATGGTGAGCACAGCCCCGAAGATCTGGACCCGCGAGACCGGCCTCGTCGAGAAGCGCGACGTCTTTGCTGCGATAAGGCGCGGCTTTCGCGGCCGCTGCCCGCGCTGCGGTGAGGGAAAGCTGTTCCGCGCCTTCCTGAAGACGGCGGATAATTGCGCGGTCTGCGGCCTCGATTTCACGCCGCATCGGGCCGACGATCTGCCCGCCTATCTCGTCATCGTCATCGTTGGTCACATCGTGGTGCCCAGCATCCTCTGGATCGAGACCAATTACACCACACCGGTCTGGATCAGCTTCGCGGCCTATCTGCCCTTCACCTTTGTCGCCTCGCTCGCACTGCTGCAGCCGGTGAAGGGAGCCGTGGTCGGATTGCAATGGGCTCTGCGCATGCATGGGTTTGACGAGAACCCGACGGATGGTATTCCGCCGGTGTAAGCAAAATAAGCAAAAGTGGTTTGGGTGAGGACATGACGGATATTGCGCAGGCAGAAAAGGCGAAGATCCACGAGGGCAAGGAAGCCGACCATTATCCCTATTTCCGCCCGAAGGATGCCGCGACACTGATCCTGGTCGACCGCAGCGGAGCCATTCCAAAAGTCCTTGTCGGCAAGCGCCACGACAAGGTGGTGTTCATGCCCGGAAAATTCGTCTTCCCCGGCGGCCGCGTCGACAAGGACGATTTTCGCGTGCCGTGCGCGGCGCCTGTAACCGCCGAGCTGGAAGCCAATCTCGCCAAGGGCAGTCCGAAGACTCCGGCCTCGCGCGCGAAGTCGCTGGCGATTGCCGCGATCCGCGAGGCCTGCGAGGAGACCGGCCTCTGCCTCGGGCGCAAGGCCGAAGGCAAAGCGAAACTGGAAGGCCCCTGGAAGCCGTTCGCGGATGCGGGCCTGCTGCCCGATCCCTCCAGCCTGTTCCTGATCGCGCGCGCGATCACCCCGCCCGGCCGCGTCAAGCGGTTCGACACGCGCTTCTTCACGGCGGACGCCTCCGCGATCGCCCATCGCGTCGACGGCGTGATCCATGCCGATGCCGAGCTTGTCGAATTGGTCTGGGTCGAGCTCGGCTCGAAGCCGCTCGCCGATCTGCATCCCATGACGCGCAACGTGCTCAACGAGCTCGACGCGCGCCTTGCCGCCGGCCCGCTCCGCCATGACGCGCCGGTGCCGTTCTTCCATTTCTATGGCGGCAAGATGCAGAAGGATATTTTGAGCTGACTGGCCGCGCGGGCCCACGTCTCTCCTCCGTCATTCCGGGACGCGCGAAGCGCGAACCCGGAATCCATTCATCACCGTCCTTGCTGCTCGATGGATTCCGGGTTCGCCGCTACGCGGCGCCCCGGAATGACGCGAATGTGCTGAGCGCGCATCGAAAAACAAAATAATCTTCCCGCCTCCCCCGATGGCGGAGTTCCTGGGCATGCCTATGTCTTCCGGAACGACACCAAGAACGGACACCGGGCGATGGCACAACGGCAACTCAAGCTTGGCGCGTTCATGCGCCCGATCAGCATCCACACCGGCGCCTGGCGCTATCCCGGGGCCTGGCCGGACGCCAATTTCAACTTCGGCCACATCAAGACGCTGATCCAGAAGCTCGAGGCCGGCAAGTTCGACGCCTTCTTCATGGCCGATCACCTCGCCGTCTTGAACATGCCGGTCAATGCGCTGAAGCGCAGCCACACGGTCACCTCGTTCGAACCATTCACGCTGTTGTCGGCGCTCTCGGCCGTCACCGAACGGATCGGCCTGATTGCGACGGGCTCGACCACGTTCGACGAGCCCTATCACGTCGCACGGCGCTTCGCCTCGCTCGACCATCTCAGCGGCGGCCGTGCGGGCTGGAACATCGTCACCACCTCGAACCCGGACGCGGCGCTGAATTTCGGCCTCGACGACCACATGGAGCACGCCGAGCGCTACAAGCGTGCCCGCGAGTTCTACGACGTCGTCACCGGCCTGTGGGATTCCTTTGCCGATGACGCCTTCGTGCGCGATGTCGAAAGCGGCGTGTTCGTCGATCCCGCCAAGATGCATGTGCTCGACCATCACGGCAAATATCTGAAAGTGCGCGGTCCCCTCAACATCGCCCGCCCCGTCCAGGGCTGGCCGGTAATCGTGCAGGCCGGCGCCTCCGACGACGGCAGGCAGCTCGCCGCCGAGACCGCGGAAGCCGTCTTCACCGGCGGCGGCAGTCTTGCCGACAGCCAGAAACTCTATGCCGACATCAAGGGCCGCATGGAGAAGGTCGGCCGCGATCCCGAACACCTCAAGATCCTGCCCGGCGCCTTCGTCGTGGTCGGCGACAGCGTCGACGAGGCCAAGGAGAAGCGCGCGCTGCTCGACAGCCGCGTGCATTACGACAGCGCCATCGCCTCGCTCTCGGTCATCCTCGGCACCGATGCCTCCGGCTTCGATCCCGATGGACCGCTTCCCGAAATCCCCGAGACCAATGCCAGCAAGAGCGGCCGCCAGCGCATGGTCGATCTCGCCGCCCGCGACAAGCTCACCGTGCGCCAGCTCGCCCAACGCGTCGGCGGCTATGGCGGGCTATCCTTCGTCGGCACCGCCAAAACCATCGCCGACCAGATGGAGGAATGGCTGGTCGGACGCGGCTCCGACGGCTTCAACATCATGTTCCCGTTCCTGCCCGCCGGCCTCGACGATTTCGTCGACAAGGTCGTGCCGGAGCTGCAGCGGCGCGGGATTTTCCGCAAAGAGTATGAAGGGCCCACTTTGAGGGAGAATCTGGGCCTGCCGCGGCCTAAAAACCGGTTCTTCGAGGCCTGATTGGCCCGATTTGAGTGCTTTTCGAGCCCTAAAATCTTGACATCAAGCCGTTTCTGGCTAGGTTGCCGGCCAACGCGGGCCATTTGGCCGGCTCCAGATTCCCTTCATTCCTGAGGTTCTGAACATGGCCAAAGCGGTCACCATCAAGGTCAAGCTCGTGTCCTCGGCCGACACCGGCTTCTACTACGTCGCCAAGAAGAATTCGCGCACCATGACCGACAAGCTGGTCAAGAAGAAGTACGATCCCGTCGCGCGCAAGCACGTCGAATTCCGCGAAGCCAAGATCAAGTAAGATCATCAAGCAAGATCGCGGAACGCTGAAGACTTTTGCGGGGCCCTTTCGGGCCCCGTTTCATTTTGTACCCTCCTCTCTCGTGTCCCGGACGCGCTGCAGCGTGCAACGCTGCTGCGCAGAGACGGGACCCAGAATGCAACACGGCACGCCGCGGAGACATGGGCCCCGGCTCTGCAGCGCACCGCTGAAGAAGCGCTGCGCTGCGTCCGGGCACGAGAGCTGAACTCGGCGCGGTGAGTCATCAGCAGATATTTTAACAACCCCCGGTTGCCCGCCCCCCAATGCATGTTACCGTGCACTTACCGGAACGGCATTTCCGTCCGGATTTGGAAGGAGATGGTCATGAGATTGTCATCAAGCCTTGTCGTGCCTTCAGCCGTCGCCGTCTTGTCAACTGCCTTGCTGTGCGCGCCGGCAGCGTCGCAAATCCCAACCGGCTCCGCCGCCACACTCCCTCCCGTCACGGTCGACGCGGCGAAACAGGTGGCAAGGCCGCACGTGTCGGAGCGGGGAGCAAACACAATTGCGCCGCGTCGGACTGCGTCAACAGCTCCAACGTCAACCGCGCGAACGCCTTCGTACGCGCCAGGTTCTGTGATGGGGAGGATTGCCAGCCTGGAGAAAGTCGCCAGCAGCTGCAACGGAGGCTGTGCATCAAGCTTCCCAAGCGGCAAGGATCCCTGGGTGGGATGCAGCCTGTCGGGCGGCAACATCGACTACGGACCTTTCTCGCCAACCTGCCGAGACACCATCACCCACAAATCCTACCTGGATTGCGTCGAAACCAGGACGTTCCTGGGCGACAACCGAAACAAGGCACACTGGTTGTGCAGCAGCCTGGCCGCCGGCAACAGGTTTAAGGTCGCCGATCTCAAGCGATCAGGACGCACGCGTTAGTCCATACCGCCTGGGTAGCGAACACTGCTACTTCCCCAATGAGCCGCCAGTGCCGCCAAGCGCCGGCGGCTTTTCCTTTCGCCTCGCGCCCGTAACGCTGCGCTCATCACATCAAAATTGATCCCCCTCAACTTTGCTTGCCGGTTTTTCCCATAGCCTCGGTCGGGTTCCAGGCAACGCGGGGGGCCACGAATGCTCGTAAGGAAGCAACAAATTCCGCCTCAACGGCCAAGCTCGAGCGAATTGAATGCGCTCGCCGGTCACGCCGTGTTTTGCAGTGAATTCAAGTATCGGCGTGGCACCGAGATCTTCGGAGAGGCGGAGCCGATCCAATATCTTTACCAGGTCAAGAGCGGAGCGGTTCGAAGCTATAAATTATTGGCTGACGGTCGCAGGCAGATCATGGCCTTTCATCTGCCGGGTGACATCTTCGGCGTCGAGAACGGTGCAGTTCATAGATTTACCGCCGAGGCGATTGTCGAAACGATTGTCCGTCTGACCGATCGCCAGAACGTCGTCGAGCAAGAGTGCGGCGGCGCGACCGCGACGAACAATGTGCTCAGACTCGTCACGGGCAGCCTTCAACATGCCGAAACTCACATGCTGTTGCTCGGGAGGAAAACGGCAATCGAGAAAGTCGCCGCTTTCTTGATCGAAATGGACGTCCGCTTGACTGCGGCCGGAGTCATGAGCCTTCCCATGAACCGTCGCGATATCGCCGACTATCTGGGCCTGACGCTGGAGACGGTCTCGCGTGCCCTGTCGCAACTCAGGGACCGTGACATTCTCAGCTTCATCGGGCAGTCGCAGCGACAAATCGTATTGCGAGATCGAGCAAGACTGACCGATTTCGATCAATGAGCGGAATTGATGCATTGGCCCGGAGCAAAGCAAGTGTGACCCACCTCGCAGAGCGCCGTGACCAGTTTCAATATCTCCAGCGGGATCGTTGCATGACCTTGGTCCATTCCCGTGAAGAGCCATTTGCCGTTGCTGGATCCGTTGCGCTTCGCCGCTGCCCTTGGCGTCGCCATGTTTCACCAGATGTTCTGGTCCTGGGCCTGGGTGTCGATTGGCGTCCCGGGTTTCGAGCGCAGCGTCGCAGCGGATGTCCTCTACCCGTCCGCCGCGCCCTTCACATGGTTCGGCTGGGTCGGCGTTGAAATCTTCTTTGTCATTTCCGGTTTCGTCATCGCGAATTCCGCGAGCACATCGTCGCCGGGCGAGTTTCTTCTTGGTCGCGCCCTCAGGATCTATCCGGCGGTCTGGGTTTGCGCCACCGCGACCTTCCTCGTTCTGCTTCTCTTCGGGAGCGGACCGGCCTCCGAATTCATTCTGCCCTACATCCACGCCATGCTGATGGTTCCCAAGGGAGTCACAGGTCAGTGGCTTGACGAGGTCTATTGGACGCTGGCAGCCGAGACGGCATTTTATGGCCTCGTGTTCTGCGCGATGCTCACGAAGAAGATCACCCTGCGGCACCTGGCCTGGGGTCTCACCATCTACAGCGCAATATTCAATGCCGTCGCGCTGCTCGTGCTGTCATGCACGACGCCGTCCGACTTGCCCTATCTCGTCATTTTGATGTTTCGCGTGCCGTGCGCGGCATTCCTGCTGACGCATGGATGCTTCTTTGCGCTGGGGATCTGGCTGTTCATTTCCGCGAACAGAGAATTGACTGCGCTCGAACAGGTCGCAATTGCCGTCGCGTGTCTTTCGGGCGCCGCGGAGATCTACTTTTTTGCCTCGTTCTTCTTGACGTCCATCCCCGCCATCTCGGATCAATCGGCTCTCGTGCCGATTATGGTTTGGGCAGCCGCGGTGCTTCTCATTGCAATCGCCGCGAACCGGCACAGGCGCTCTGCGGGCATCGCGTCCCCCAAGGCACCGGCCTATTTGAGAACGCTCGGACTGATCACCTATCCGCTCTATCTCACGCACAACGTCATTGGCACGGCGCTCATCCGTGCCCTGGTCGATGCAGGCCTCGATGCCACCTCGGCCGTCTGGATCGCGCTGGGCATGCTTGTTCTGGTCTGCTGGTTCATTTGCGCGAAGATCGAACCGATCGTCAGAGGCGCGCTGATGCAGACTCTTTCGCATTGCGGAAAGCTTCCGGAAAGGCAGCCGGCGTCGAGGCGCCCGGCATTGGCCCGGGGGCTGCGACTGCGCCCCGCACGTTCCCTGTCGTCTCCCGGACGCGCTGCAGCGTGAAACGCCGCTGCGCAGAGCGGGGACCCGGAAAGCAACACAACACGCTGCAGAGACGTGGGCCCCGGACGCAGCGCACCGCTGAAGAAGCGCTGCGCTGCGTCCGGGGCGCGAGGGGTGGGCTCGGCGGCCCCTGAAGCTGTCGCGTCCGCTATGCGCTCAGAAGACGATGTTGAAGCCGTATCGCTCTAGGTCAACGATGGGCCACAAGCCGACTGTCGAAGCTGTCGACACGCGAATTTACGTCAGGTTAAGACTTCCGTCTGTTTCTACTAAAGCGTGCTATCTCGATCCGTTTAGACACGCGAAGGATCTGATCCGGTAGAGAGTCGCAATGATTGCTACAATTCTACTCTGTAATGCCGCAGGCTTTGTTGTCGCTGTTTTGTGTTTTGCGTACTTCTCCCCGCGTCGTATCGCGTGGGGCTGGGGATTGGCTGCCTTGGCTAACATCCCGGGTCTAATGTTCCTTGCCTATCTACTTGAAAAGCACGGCGACTTGTACGTCTTCATTGCTTTGGCACTAAGTGTATTTGTCGGTCTCGGCGGTTTCGGAATTGGTGCAATCGTCGGGATGATCATCGCGTCAAACCGACCGCACAATGAGCGAGAGACCGTAGATGGGCACGATCCCGAAGTAGAGCCGCGTTCAGAGCCTGTTCGCAGATCACTGCGACTAAAAGCAAGAGCGGCCAGCTGGCGTGCGAGCCGCGAGCGGTAATGTTGGTCGCCCGCTTTGGGTCAAAAGCAGCCTTGGCGCCAACGCTGCCGATTGGTCCGCTGAGGGCCAGAAGCTGACGTATTGAGTGTTGCCTGCTACGATGACAATTGAGGGCGACATAGTTCATCGTTTGATGATCGTGAGGCAAGGCGTGTGGGCAGAAATCTCAAAAGCGTCGTTCATTTCTATTCCGATAGTCGGAACTCTATCCGGGCTGCTGAGCATGCGAACGGCCTATTCGACATACAAGTTGATCGGAGCCCGCTTCGACGGCGCGAACTTTCCATGGTTCTACACCGTGTTGCAAAGCCCTTGGTACGCGAAGCAATTTTGGGGACAGGACGATATTGCTAATGGGCTTCCTTATGACCTGAAGACGACGGTCACTCGCGCGAGAACCCAGATTAACTACGGAATGGCTGCAATCATTTTGTGGACCATCTTTGCTCTCTGCGTCGGTGCTGCAGCAGCCCATTTCGGGAGCGGCACGTAGGCGATACCCACTGTCCGCTCAGGGTCACAAGCGGCCGATCACGACCAAGACGCGCGGCGTCCGCTAGAAACTCCCAAGCGGACGCTCACGAGGACACGCCCCCCTACGCCGTCCGCAACACCGGCGCCGGCGGCTGTGACGGCCGGATCAGCGCGAACGCCACCTGGATGATGCCGCCGGCCAGCCCCAGCGCGACGCCGATGCGCCAGGCCATCGTATACGAGCCGAGCGCATCGTAGATCACCCCTCCCCCATACGCGCCGAGAAAGCTGCCGATCTGGTGGCTCATGAAGGCGAGGCCCTGGATCATCGCCTGCCAGCGCAAGCCGAACATCTCGGCGACCGCGCCCGCCACCAGCGGGCCGACACCCATCCACAGGAAGCCCATGATCGCGCCGAACAGCAAGGTCGAGGCAGGCGTCGCCGGCAGCGTAAAGTACCAGGCGAGCGCGAGCGAGCGGAAGACGTAGATGCCGCCGAGCAGTGCGAGCTTGTTCCAGCGCTGGCCGGCCCAGCCGAAGAACAGCGAGCCAAGCACGTTGAAGCCGCCGATCATGCCCAGCGTCTGCGCGCTCAGCATCGGATCGAGGCCGCAGATCGCGAGATAGGACGGCAGGTGCGTGGTGAGGAACACGAGCTGCATGCCGCAGACGAGATAGGCGCAGGTCATCACCACGAAGGACGCGTTGCCGAAAGCGGTCTTCGCCGCGATCATGGCCGTGGCATCGACGATCTCGTCAGTCGCGGGCTTGGGCAGCGGGACCGCGTCGACACGCCCGGCATACCAGGCCGCGGGGATCATCAGCACCGACATCACCACGAAGCCGGCGAGCCCGACGCGCCACCCGAATCCCTCGTTGAGCATCTGCCCGATTGGCGCCGACAGCAGCGCGCCGAGCGAGCCCGCGCCGGAGACGATGCCGAGCACGGTGGAACGCACCGTCGCGGGCACCGCGCGAGCCGCCACCGACATCGCGATCGCCGCCGCGGTGCAGGCGAGCGAGGTGCCGATCAGCACGCCGGCGCCGATCATGATGGCGACGAGACCGTTCGCGGTTGCCATCAGCACCAGGCCCGCGATGTACATGAACGAGCCTGCGATCATGATGGGACGGAAGCCGTAGCGCGTGGTCATCGCGCCGGCGAGCGGCTGGAGAAAGCCCCAGGCGAGGTTCTGCACCGCCAGCGCCAGCGTGAAGTCGGAGATCGACAGATGGATGTCGTGGGTCAGCGGCTGCATGAAGATGCCGAGGCTCTGCCGCAGCCCCATGCTCAGCGTCAGCATGATCGAGGCGCCGATCAGGATGGGCAATGTCGGGCGCAGGACCTGCAACAGGGGCATTTTCGTCTCCCTCATCGGCGCGGCGCGAGCGCCGTCGTCTGCAATATCAGTTGATTTTGGTTACACAGACCTGTGTACTTAGGCTATGGATAGCGTGCGCTGTCAAGCGAACAGGACATTCACCGCCGCATGGCTCCCCCGCCCGCCCCACAGACGATGAAAGAGCGGATCCTCGAGACCGCCGACAAGCTGTTCTATCTGCAAGGCATTCGCGCCATCGGCGTCGACACCATCGCGGCCGAGATCGGCATCTCCAAGCGCACGCTCTACAACCACTTCCCCTCCAAGGACGCGCTGATCGCGGCCTATCTGGAGCGCCGCTTCGTGCAGCCCCGCCCCTCGGACAAGCCCCCGGCCGAGCAGATCCTCGCCACCTTCGATTCGCTGGAGCGCCGTTTCGCCGCAAAGGACTTTCGCGGCTGCCCGTTCGTGAATGCGGTCGCCGAGCTTGGCCCGGCGGACCGCACCGTGAAGAAGATCGCAATCGCCTTCAAGGAAAGCCGCCGCGTCTGGTTTCGCGACCGCCTCAACGAGCTCGGCGTGACGAACGCGGAGGCGCTTGCAACGCAGCTCGTGCTGCTGGTCGACGGCTCCATCGCGCAGGACCTCGTCCGCGACGACCCCGCAATGGCGCGTGCCGCGAAGGAGGCGGCGACGGTGTTATTGCGAAATGCGGGGGTGGATGTGGGAGATGAGACTGCGGTGAAGCGAGGCAAACGGCCGGCCCGGCATCCCTGAAGTAGCTACGAGATCAGAACCCGATCCGCCCGCCGCAAGAAGGCCGGGCAGGCCAGCACGCACTCCAGCGGCCAACCCGTTGGCCAAGCTTCATTTCGATCTCTTGAAGGGAGCGCGCCGGTATCCCTGAGGGAGTAGCGAAGAGCGAACAGCTGGTGCCGCAACTTATGGCCGCACTTCGTGACCGAGCCTATTAACATAGTTAAATTGATTTAATTTGATTTAACGTATTTAATCTTTCCGCCAGCCCCGGAGAGAACCCATGCCTGACCAGGACGACCGCCGCGAATTTCTAAAGACCTGCGGAAAGTTCGCAGCCGTGACACCTCCAACTATAACGCTGCTGCTCTCCACCTCCCTCACGTCCGATGCAATTGCTAAATCGGGTGCGAGCGCGGTCCATCACCACCACGGCAACAATGGCTGGGGTAACGGCGGCGGCGATGGCAGCCCCAACGGCAAGGACGACAGAGGCCGCTAAACATTTTTCGGCAGCACCGCAGTTGAAACGGCTCGCCGGTCACCAATTTTTCCGACGCCCATTCCTATATCGGTAATGCAGTCCAGTCGGGCCCCAGCTCTTCCCATTGCCCCCGGAGCTGGGGTTCATTTTTGTTCGGCTAGGAACGACTTACCGATTGCCAAGTTTTCCCGTGGCCCTCCCCAAGGGGGCAGCTGCTTCGCCAAGGCAGCTCAACAGCCCCAGCTTCACCGCCCTGAAGCTGGGGTTCCTTTTGCTGTCTCAATTGCCTCCCGCCTGGCCGCATCTTCTTCATCGCGTCATGGACGCGCTGGCCGAAGCCGCGATCCTGAAGCAGTGAGCCTGACGTATTGAAATCCGATGTTTACCTATGGTAGATTGCCATTTTTTCCCGATAATTCTTTTTGTGCTGGGGAGAACATCCATGCGAAGCTCTCGCGCAATCCTTTATGCCCAACAACTTAGCGAACTCACTTCTCAGCTCTCAGAATTGGAATATCTTCGAGGTCTGGTCGAAGAAGCAGAGCGAAGCGCCCACGCTGTGCCTCCATTACGCTTGACACATCCTGCTTCGCGCCGCCTTCGAAGTCGTAAACCAGGCGCCCTGTCTGTCCGCCGCCGTCGCCTCGCGCCACCAAGCTGGAATGCAGGAGCTATCAGCCACCCTGACAACGACAACCAAGTCGATCAGACTTTGCTGGAGCCATTCCCCGACGGATGGTGGGCTTCCCCCTAAAGCCTCTCCAAGCGCTGACCCGACGAAGGGATTTGATCCTATGCACCACATCCAGAGTACGCATATTGCCGCGATATTAAAACTGACCGCCCAGCAGCTTGAAGCACTTCGCAGCCCCCGAGAGATCCAAAAGGAATATTCCGAAATCCTCGTTTTGAGAGAGAAGATAAAACTGGTGACCGATCAGAAGAAGGCTCGCCGGCAATCCTTGCTCGGTGTCTGCCACGCGCCTGGTAAATGATCCTGAACTCCACGATCACGTGTCCCAAGTGCGGTCACGCTGCTGCCGAGGTCATGCCGACCGACGCTTGCCAGTTCTTTTATGACTGCAAACGCTGCGGCGAGCGTCTGAAGCCGCTCCCCGGCGACTGCTGCGTGTTCTGTTCCTTCGGCACCGTTCCCTGTCCGCCGGTTCAAGAGAACGGCACGGGCTGCTCTAACTAGCTGCCCTGAAGGGAGTGGATGCAGCACAAGAGGAGTGGTGCGAGCGTTTTGCGGCATGCTTGACACGTCACGACAACCCAAGGGAGCATCTGGCTTTTTTTTCATTCTTTTGGAGATTGCCACGATGACTACCATCCACATGGACTCGTCCGTCAGCCAGACCGCCACCCGCGCCGTTATGAACGGAGGAGTTCTGAGCTGCACAAAGACCAGCGACAAGGATGTTTATTCTCATTCGATCTGGGCCGACCGAAAGCAACATCCGGCAGTTCACGATGCACTAAGGGGACAGCATCGTCATCCCGCCCGGTTCGAGCGTGACGATATGGATATTCCGCACGCGGCCGGGAAAATCGACTTGGACCATGGACTTCGAACTCAAGGAAAAGGCTGCCTGACGCGCCATATGAAACAGCCTCTCTCGGAAATCCGGGAGCGGTCACCTGAATGACCGAACTGAAAGGAACAATCGCCATTTCGGCGTAGTTGACCTTCTTTACACCGGAGAAGGTCATGAATCGAAAATCGCTTCTTCTTACAGCCGCACTGTCCTTCGCTGTTGCCGCACCGGTCCTCGCACAAGGCGGCGGAGGTGGTGGTGGCGCGGGTGGCGCGGCCGCGAGCGGCGGCGCGTCCGGATCATCCGCGAGCTCAGGTGCAGGCACTGGCACGTCTGGCGCCGCCAATGGAGGTCCCTCGGCCCCATCCGGCATGGGCACAAACGCAACCTCAACCGGCGCTCACACCAATAACTCTCCAACCAACCCGAACGTTCAGCCCCCGACGCCGAACGGCAACACCGCGAGCACACCGGCCGCACCGGGCAGCTCGGGCGCGGGCAGCACCGCGACCGGATCGACACAGACCGGCACGCCAAACGGGAGCGACGGGTCCGGCATCACGGCGACCAATGGTGCCAACAGCGATAACAGGGACCAGATGAGCCCCGCTGAGCAAGCAAGGACGGGGATCAAGACGCTTCCGCAAGATCAAACTCCAGGAGCCGTCAGTGCGCCGGGCGTTGGCGTCGGTCATGCGGCGAACGGCTTGCCGATCGGTACGCCAGGTTCGGGGACCAGCAACGTCGATCAGAAGTAACCCGGACTTTCGGTCCACATGGATTCCATCGCTTGAGCCGAGACGCCGCGGCGTACTGGATTCCCCGCCTGCGCGGGGAACGACAGCAGAGTTCGTGGGATTTTCGGAATGCTAGCAGCATGCTCCTGTTTTGCCCGACGAGTCAAACGGCATTGCGGTCCAGCATCAGCCGTTTTGCGGCCGACGTAAGCCATTGATCCGACTAGCGTCGGCTACTGTGCATGGGGTTGTTTTCGCGTTTTTTTTTGCGCCGGCCTGTGCGAGCGGCCTCACGCCGCGTGCGACACCACGCGATTGCGGCCGTCGTGCTTGGCGCGGTACAGCGCAGTGTCGGCGCGCTTGAGGACGTCGCCAACCGCCTCGCCCTTCTGCTCCAGCGTGGTCAGGCCGATCGAGATCGTGACCTCGATGCGCTTGGTGCCCTTGTGGATCGCAAAGGGCTCGCCGGCGATCGAGCGGCGCAGGCGCTCGGCGACCATGCCGGCGACGTGGAGATCGGTCTCCGGCATCACGATGACGAATTCCTCGCCGCCGTAGCGACAGGCAAGGTCGATGCCGCGGATCGACTTGCGCACCCGCACGGCGAATTCGCGCAGCACGTCGTCGCCTGCATCGTGGCCGTAATTGTCGTTGATCGACTTGAAGTAGTCGATGTCCAGGATCATCAGCGCCAGCGGCTTGCCGCGGGTCGCGGCCTGTTCGGCCAGCGTCGCGAGATGGCTCTCCATGTAGCGGCGATTGTGCAGCCCGGTGAGCGCATCGGTGATCGCCATCTCGATCGAGTTCTGCACGTTGTCGCGCAGATGGTCGGTGTAACGGCGGCGGCGGATCTGGGTGCGGGCACGCGCCAGCAGCTCGATCTTGTCGATCGGACGCAGCAGATAGTCGTTGACCCCGATCTCGAGCCCACGCAGCAGCCGCGTGGCGTTCTCGGGGTCGGCGATCGCCAGGATCGGCACATGCCGCGTGCGCTCCAGCGAGCGCGCCTGGCTGCACAGCCGAAGGCCGTCGAAATTGTTGAGGTCGAGCGAGACGATCAGCAGATCGTAATTGCCCTCGGCGGCGTGGAACAGCGCTTCCGTCGGGTTCGGCTCGACGTCGATGGTGTGCTCGGCGGCGAGGATCGTCGCCAGCCGCTCATAGGAGGACTGGCGATCGTCGACCAGCAGGATGCGGCCGCCCTTGCCGGTGTCGGAGATTGCACTGCGCTCGGGCGCCTGCATGCCGATCTCGAGCGAAGTGATGGCGCGCATGCGCAGCTCGTCGGTCATCATCTTCAGCCGGGTCAGCGAACGGACGCGCGCGATCAGCACGACATCGGAGACGGGTTTTGTCAGGAAATCGTCGGCGCCGGCTTCCAGCCCGCGGTTGCGGTCGGCCGGGCTGTCGAGCGCGGTGACCATCACGACGGGAATGTGGTGCGTGGCCGGATCGGTCTTGAGGCGGCGGCAGACCTCGAAACCGTCCATGTCCGGCATCATGACGTCGAGCAGGATGATGTCGCATTCGGCGCGGGCGCAGATCGCCAGCGCCTCGGTGCCGTTCGCGGCGGTCATGACGTCGAAATATTCGGCGGATAGGCGAGCTTCGAGCAGCTTGACGTTGGCAGGGACGTCATCGACGACGAGAATACGCGCGGACACTGTGAACTCACTTCCTATCCGATGAAACGTCGGACCGTCTCAATGAATTTGCCGACCGAGATCGGCTTGGACAAATAGGCTTCGCAGCCGCCCTCGCGGATGCGCTCTTCGTCGCCCTTCATCGCGAACGCCGTGACGGCGACGACGGGAATGCTGCGCAGCTCCGGATCGTCCTTGATCCAGCGCGTCACCTCCAGGCCCGAGACCTGCGGCAATTGGATATCCATCAGCACGAGGTCGGGCCGCATCTTGCGAACGAGGTCGAGCGCCTCGTAGCCGTTGCTGGTACCGGTGGTCTGGTAGCCGTGCGCCTCCAACAGGTCGCGGAAGAGCTTCATGTTGAGCTCGTTGTCTTCCACGATCAGGACGGTCTTAGCCATCCCGCCCTCCTGATTGGTCCGCAGACCGATGCATGTGACGCCTCAGGCGCCGGTCGCCGGCGCTTCGAAAACTGGATTCAAACTAGCCTCGAATTCGCTTGAGTTTAGTTAAACCCGAGGGCCGACTTTCTGCGATGTGGTTTTCAGTTGCTTGTCGGGGGTCACAAGACTCAGGAACGAGACTCGGGCATGGTGACCCCAAAGTAGACACCGAAAGTTAACGGAAAGGCAAACCGGCCACGTGAAAAAGCCTGTTCACAACCCGCGCGAAGTCGCTGAAATCGTTGCGCTTCAGGCGCTGTCTTTCGTCGCGGGCGAACCCGAGCGGCTGGGCCTGTTCCTGGCCGAGACAGGGGTCGGCCCGGAGACGCTGCGCAATGCCGCCTCGGACCCCAATTTCCTGCTCAGCGTGCTCGATTTCGTGATGCGGGATGACGCCACCGTGAAGGCCTTTGCCAGCGCTGCGGAACTGCATCCGACCAACGTTGCCGCAGCGCGGCAGGTTCTCGGCGACGCGCTCGGCGACCGCAATTGGGAGCGCGACGTGCCGTGACCTCCCTGGAGACGGCCGGGCCCCGCTGCTTCTGCCGGGATTGTTCGGCCGATCTGGATATCGGCGTTCGGCGTTGTTCCGCCTGCGGTTCCCCCCGCCTCGCCCGCCACCGCGCACTCGCAAGCCTGACCATCGCCCATATCGACTGCGACGCCTTCTACGCGACCGTCGAGAAGCGCGACAACCCCGACATCGCCGACAGACCCGTCATCATCGGCGGGGGCAAGCGCGGCGTGGTGTCGGCCGCCTGCTATATCGCGCGCACCTACGGCGTGCGCTCGGCCATGCCGATGTACAAGGCGTTGGAAGCCTGCCCGCATGCCGCCGTGATCCCGCCGGACATGGCGAAATATGTCCGGGTCGGGCGCGAGGTGCGCCAGGCCATGCAGGCCCTGACGCCGCTGGTCGAGCCGCTCTCGATCGACGAGGCGTTCCTCGATCTCTCCGGCACCGAGCGGGTGCACGGCATGATCCCCGCCAAGGTGCTGGCGCGGTTCGCACGCAACATCGAGCGCGACATCGGCATCAGCGTCTCGGTCGGCCTCTCCTGCAACAAGTTCCTGGCCAAGATCGCCTCCGACCTCGACAAGCCGCGCGGGTTTGCCGCGCTCGACCAGGAGGAAGCGCGCTTGATGCTTGCGGAGAAGCCCGTCGGTTTCATCTTCGGCGTTGGACCCGCGACGCAGGAGCGTCTGGTGCAACGCGGCTTCCGCATCATCGCCGACCTGCAGAAGGCCGACGAGATCGAGATGATGCGGCAGTTTCCGAGCGACGGCCGCAGGCTGTGGCGGCTCGCGCGCGGCATCGACGACCGCCGCGTCGAGCCCGATCGGGGCGCCAAGACGATTTCGAGCGAGACGACGTTCGAGACCGACATCCGCGATTTCGCGACGCTGGAGAAGATCCTGTGGCGCCTCTGCGAGAAGACGTCGTCTCGCCTCAAGAGCAGCGAGCTCGCCGGCCTGACCGTCACGCTGAAGCTGAAGACCGCGGATTTCCGCCAGCGGACCCGCTCGCAGTCGATCACGGCCCCGACGCAGCTTGCCGCGAAGATCTTTTCGATCTGCCGCGAGATGCTGGCGAAAGAGATCGACGGCACCGCCTTCCGTCTGATGGGCGCCGGCGTCAGCGCGTTGCGCGAGGGTTCAGTCGCCGACGACACCGACATGCTCGACCGCCGCGCCGCCCACGCCGAGCGCGCGGTGGACAGCTTGCGCAAGAAATTCGGCAGCGCCGCAGTGATCCGCGGCATCGCGTATGAGGGGCCGGAAAAGGCGCAGGAGTGATGACAGGCGAACGCGACCTCGACGCGCTGCTGAGACACGTGAAGCCGGAGATGCGGCCAGGCATTTTCGTGTTCTGCACGATCCCGACAGGCCAGTCGATTCCCGCAGCGCTCAGCCCTTTGCTGACGTTCCGCGAGCAGGAAGGAACGACGCTCGTGATCCCACGCGAACAGGCCGAAGCGGCGGGACTGCGGTACGCATTCGCATCGTGCCTGATCACCCTGACGGTTCACTCCGCACTCGATGTGGTGGGCTTCCTGGCGGCAATCACGGCACGCCTCGCCGCAGCCGGCATCAGCGTGAACGCCGTTTCGGCGTTTCACCACGATCATCTATTTGTGCCGGCTGACAGGGCGGACGACGCGATGGTTCTTCTGCAAGAGATGTCCAAGGCTACGCACTCGTAGCCCGGATCAAGCGCAGCGCAATCCGGGCTACGGGAAAGATCTCAATCCGCGACCGCCACCGCCTCGATCTCGATCATCCATTCCGGCGCGGCGAGCGCCGAGACGCCGACCAGCGTGCTCGCCGGCGGCTCCATGCCTTCGAAGAAGGCCGAGCGAGCCTTGCCGATGATCGGGCGCAGCTCCGGCTTGTAGTTCACGACGAAGGTCGTGATCTTCACGATGTTGGCGTAGCTCGCGCCGGCTGCTTTCAGCGCGTGTCCGAGATTCTGCATCACCTGCGTGGTCTGCGCGGCGAGATCGCCCTCGCCGACGATCCGCCCTTCCTCGTCCACCGATACCTGGCCGGAGATGTAGATCGTCCGCGCCCCCGTGGCAGTGACGACATGCGAATAAGCGGGATTGTGATGCAGGCCGCTGGGGCGGAGATGATCGAGCTTGGGCATGATGCCTCCCGGATGTTTGTGGTTGGGAGGGAGCCTAGCCAGAGACTGCGTTGCAGGCCAGCCCTCAATTGCAGGGCTTGCTGTCCTTCGCGTCGAACTTGCCCATCGCGCCCGAAATCACAAAATCGTTGTAATCGAGCACGAGCTGGCGCGAGACGCCGTTCTCGTAGAGCTCGAACGCCATCGCATAGACCGGCGTCTGCTCGCCTTCCTTCTGCTGGGCCTCGCGGTCGAAATAGCTGACGGTGACGGGCCAGCGCTTGAGCGACTTCATGTGCTCATCTGACGTCGACGGATCGGGCGAACCTTCGCGCTCGGCCGGGATCGGCTGGCCGATCACGGTCAGCGTGTTGTAGACCTTCTGGCCATCGTCGGAGCCGTCATAGACGGAGAGCTCGAGCAGCGACTTGCCCTCCTTTGCGGCGGCAATGATGCGCTGGATCTGTTCGGTCGGAAACACGATCTTGCCGTCGAGCGTAAAGTTCTTCGGCGCCGGCAGCTTCAGCTTGACGTTGATGTGGTCGCCGTCGCGCTCCGCCGAGCCGTCGACCCGGCCGGCATCCGCCTCGTTCATCCGCGTCTCGATCTTAAAGCGGTAGCTTTTGCCGCCGGCGTCCTCCCAGGAATTGGAGCGGAGGTCGCTGAGCGTGACCTTGCCCTCGCCACTGTCGAGCTCGGAGACCTGGCGGAATTCGGAGGTGTAGCCCTCGCACGAACTTCCGGTGAAATTGTAGAGGATGCGGCCGCGCGCGCTGTTGATCGAATTGGAGCGCGATTTCACCAGGCTCAAATCATAGAGCGCCTGATGCGCGAGGAACGGACCGTTCGCGGCCAGCGCCCCGCCTCCGGAGCCGAGAGCGGCCGCCGCGAGCGCAGTCACACCGAGCGAAGTCCGGAAAAGGTGCAGCATGTCTGGTCCTTGGGGAAAGCGCAGATTCGACATTTTAATGAACGTTCCATTGCGTCGCAACTGAGGCCGTTTCACGTAAAGTTGCGGCCTTTGCGTTGAACCTCCTGCCCTGCCTCAACAAAATGCCACCCCCGAGGGTTGCTTGCATGTGGCGGCACGATGGGCGAAACAGGGCCCGCCGGGCTGCGACGGATCTGCCCGGCGGATGGATTTTTGGACAACGAGGTCGGACATGGCGGGCACGGTCGAGCAGAAGCTGGCGGAACAGGGTATCAAGCTGCACGAGGCTCCCACCCCCGTGGCCAATTACGTGCCGTTCGTGCGCACCGGTAATCTGCTGTTCGTCTCGGGCCAGGTTTGCTTCGATCCCGCCGGCAAGCTGATCGCCAAGGGCAAGCTCGGCGCCGGCGTGACCATCGAAGAGGGCGCGGCGGCCGCCCGCGGCTGCGCCGTCAACCTGCTGGCCCAGGTCAAGGCGGCGCTCGGCGACCTCGACAAGGTCGTTCGCGTGGTGCGCCTCGGCGGCTTCATCAACTCGGCGCCGGACTTCCTGGACGGGCCGAAGGTCCTCAACGGCGCCTCCGATCTGATGGTCGCCGCCTTCGGTGACAAGGGCCGTCATGCCCGCACCACCGTCGGCGTCGCCTCCCTGCCCGCGGATGCGGCGGTCGAGGTCGAAGGCGTGTTCGAGGTCGCCTGAGGCGAATGCGCGCTCCTGATTGGTTGACAGCCCGCCCGGTCGCCCATCGCGGCCTGCACGACATTTCCCGCCGCATCGTCGAGAACATGCCGGGCGCGGTGCAGGCTGCGATTGCGGGCAATTTCTCGATCGAGGTCGACATCCAGCTCTCCGCCGACGGCGAGGCCATGGTGCATCACGACCATGCGCTCGGCCGCCTTACCGAGGCCACCGGCCCGCTGGTCGAGAAAACCGCCACTGAACTGAAGGCGCTCACGTTCAAGGACACGGCCGAGCGGATGATGTCGCTCAGCGACCTCTGCGGCCTGGTCGCCGGCCGCGTGCCGCTGGTGATCGAGGTCAAGAGCCATTTTGACGGCGACCGCAAGCTGGTGAAGCGGATGGCCGAGGTGCTGGCATCCTATGACGGCCCCGCCGTCGGCATGTCCTTCGACCCGGACCAGGTGCTGGCGCTGCGCGAGCTGTTGCCCTCCCGCCCCCGCGGCATCGTCGCGCAGCGGAGCTATCAGGACGAATACTGGGCTTACCTGACCCGGGAGCAGCGCGACAGCATGCTGTACCTGCGCCACGGCTTCCAGACCCAGCCGCATTTCGTCGCCTTCAGGGTCGACGACCTGCCCGCCCCCGCCCCCTGGATCGCCCGCAATGTGTTCGGCTGCGCCCTGCTCGGCTGGACCGTGCGTACGACCGAGCAGCGGACGCGGGTCGCACAACATGCGGATCAGATGATCTTCGAGGGCTTCGTACCGTAGGCTTGATGTTTCCCACTCTTGAAGTCGCTGCTGCAATGCACGATCTTGGGCATGATGGCACCATCCGAAATCACCCTTGAGGCCGTACCTTCCATTGGCGAAGTATCGCCAGACGACTGGGACGCCTGCGCTAGTCCCGGCAAGTCTTGTAATGGGCATGGCAAGGGAACCTCATCCGGGCTTCCAGGCGATTCTCTCGGCCTCTCAAAGCCTGCCTATAACCCCTTCGTCTCCCACGCGTTTTTATCGGCCGTTGAGAAATCGGGTTCGGCCACGATCCGCACCGGCTGGGGGCCGCGGCATCTCGTGGCCAAGATCGACGGTCGCGTCGCCGGCGTCGTGCCCTGCTACCTGAAATCGCACTCGCAAGGCGAATATGTCTTCGACCGCGGCTGGGCCGATGCCTATGAGCGCGCCGGCGGGCGGTACTATCCGAAGCTGCAGGTTTCGGTTCCCTTCACGCCGGCCACGGGACCGCGGCTGCTGGTTCGCGAAGGCGTCGACCACGAGCGCATCACGGAGGCACTGGCGAGCGGGCTGGTGGCGCTGTGCGGCGTCAGCAAGGCTTCCTCGGTGCACGTCACTTTCGCCCGCGAAGCGGAGTGGAAGCTGCTCGCCAAGCACGGCTTCCTCCAGCGCACCGACCAACAGTTCCATTGGCACAACGAGGGTTTTGCGAGTTTCGACGATTTCCTGGCGACGCTGAACTCACGCCACCGCAAATCGATCAAGCGCGAGCGGCGCGATGCGCTCGCCGCCGGAATCACCATCCACTGCCTTACGGGCAAAGACATTACGGAAGACGCATGGGATGCGTTTTTCATGTTCTACATGGAGACTGGCTCGCGCAAATGGGGCCGGCCTTATCTGACACGGGAATTCTTCTCGCTGATCGGCGAGACCATGAGCGATGACGTGCTGCTGGTCATGGCCCGTCGCAACGATCGCTGGATCGCGGGTGCGATCAACTTCATCGGTTCGGACACGCTGTTCGGCCGCAACTGGGGTGCGGTCGAGCATCATCCCTTCCTGCATTTCGAGGTCTGCTATTATCAGGCGATCGACTTCGCCATCAAACGCGGCCTGGGGAATGTCGAGGCCGGCGCGCAGGGCGAGCACAAGATCGCACGCGGCTACCTGCCGCGGACCACCCACTCCGCGCACTTCATCGCCGATCCCGGCTTGCGCCGCGCCATCGACGATTACCTCAAGCGCGAGCGCGCCTATGTCGCGGAAGCCGGACGTGAGCTAGCCGAGCTCGGCCCGTTCCGCAAAGGCGCCGACGAGGCGCCTTGACGGTTCGTTGCGGCTGGTGACAGTAAGCGCAAAATTCCAGGGAGCCGCCGCCATGACCGCCTACGACCCCAACAACATTTTCGCAAAGATCCTGCGCGGTGAATTCTCCTGCCACAAGGTTTACGAGGATGAGCACGTGCTCGCGTTCCTCGACATCATGCCGCGGGTACCTGGCCACACGCTGGTGATTCCAAAAGCACCTGCCCGCAACATCCTCGACATCAAGCCGGACGACTACGCCCATGTCGCCCGCGGCGCGCACAAGATCGCTGCCGCAGCGATGACGGCGTTCAAGGCCGACGGCATCACCGTGCAGCAGTTCAACGAGGCGGCCGGCGGACAGGTGGTGTTTCATCTCCACATGCACGTGATGCCGCGCCACGACGGCGTGGCGATGCTTCCGCCCGCCAGCCGCAAGGAAGACGTCAAGGTGCTGGAAGAGAACGCGACCAAGCTGATCGCGGCGTTGAAGGCGGTTTGAGTCTCAGCTCCCGTAGCCCGGATGGAGCGAAGCGCAATCCGGGACCGTTCCCGCATTCCGCTTCGCTCCATGCGGGCTACGATCGCCGCCCCTTACTCTGTCTGGAAATCCCCCGGCTGCGGGGCGGCCAGCGGCGTGAACTCGCAACGATCCGGCTTGATGTCGATCAGCGGCGTGTTGTCGAGGCAATCGAGCCCGCGCACCAGAATCGCGTTGCCCTCGATGCCGACCAGCTTCACGATCGACGTGCCGATCGGATTGGGGCGCACCGGCGAGCGCAGCGAAAACGTGCCGCGGGTCTTCTCGTTGTTCTTCGGGCTTTGCAGGACGATGTCGCGGCGCGACTTGTCGAGCCAGTAGAGCACTTCGAGATTGCTATAGAAATCGACGCCCTTGATCGCCGGCACGAACGGCTCGAAGATCTCGAGCCGGCATATCGGGCCGTCATGCCGGCCCTGCCGCGGGGTCTCCAGCCGCGAGCTCCAGGGCGTGCGGATGCGGCCGATAAAGACGAGGCCGGCATCCTGCGTCGGCGGCAGCTCGATGGAGACTTCACCCTCGCGGAGCTCGTTTTCGCGAACCATATTTCCAATTCCCTGCTGTTCGCCGGCAGTTTTAGCCCAACCACCACTTGCCGGCCAGCATGAAGACTTCGCCCGCGACCACGCCCGCGAAGATCGAGCGGCGGGTCAGCAGGAAGACGACGAGGCCGGCGCCGACCGCACCGTAGCGCAAGGCGTCCGGCACGCTCGCAAGCGCACCGGGCGGCTCGACCACGATCTGGGCGATGACGCCGGCCAGGATCGCGGTGGCGACCGCCCGTACCCAGACCAGAAGCTCGGAGCCTTCGTCGATGCCGCCGCCGAACCACAGGCCCAGCATGCGCCATATCTGGTTGGGAACAACGCCGGCGACGAACAGCACTGCCAGCGCTTGCCAGTCGCCAATGAGTTGCGCAAAGCTCATGCACGCACCTCCCGCCACCAATGCACGCCATAGGCGATGGTGCCGGCCACGAGGCCGCTGACGAGGATGTCGAGTCCGGAGTTCATTTTCGCGGCCAGCGGATACAGCAGAACCCCTAGCGCAAGTGCGACGACATCGGCGACCTCGCGGCTGTTGCGTGCGGTCGAGAACAGGAAGGACAGCGGCGTCAGCAACAGGATCGCCGCCCCAAGCGTCTGGGTCAGATTCGCGGCAAGGAAATAGCCGACCGTGTTGGCGGTGAGACACACCGAGACAAGACCGAAGCCAAGTCCGTTGACGAAGGCGATCCGGCGTTCACGCGGCACCTGCGGCAGGAAGCGATGGCATTCGACCCACAGTGTCACTGCAGTGAGATGCGCCGCGAAAAACAGCTCGCGCCGTTTCGTCGTCGGCGTGCGCATCAGCGGCAGCACCGAGACCACCATCGGAAACAGGCGAATGGCGCTGACGGTGACCGCGATCGCCGACTGGATGACCGTCGCGCCGGAGCCGAGCGTGGTGATCAGGATGATCTGCGCCGGACCTGCCCAGACGAACAGCGTCGAGCAGAGCGCCCAGAGCAGGCTGAAATGGGTGTCGTGGGCGAGCGCGCCAATGCCGAGATAGGTCGCGAACAGGACGAGGGTGAGGATCGTCTGCGTGATCGAGCGCAGTCCCCACGCAAAGGCGCGCCAGGGACTTTGCCATTGAGGTGAATCGAGCGGAGGAAGCGCCACGGGAGTCTTGGCCGGGTGAGGAATCGTGCCTGCATAACGGGCAATACGGCGGCGGGCGTCAAGAAAGCGCGCGGCGGGGCTGGCATGCACGCGTGGTTGCCATTCGGGGCGCGTCCCCTACCCGCTCACACCGCGGTTCTTCAGCACGAAGCATGCCCCGCCCGCCTTGCGGATGCGACCGCAGAGTTCATCCGCCTCGCTCCGCGTATCGGCGCCGATGCGCACTTGGTAGAAGGCGCGCGTGCCTCGGCTGCGCATCACTGAGCTCAGCAGGCTCGGATCACGTTCGCCGATCACGGCGCCCAGCCGCGTGACCGCGCGGGAATACATAGCCAGTGCCCGGTTGCGGTCAAAGCCCGCGGCGAGCTGCACGCCCCAGATTTTTGCGGCCGCCAGCTCCACATGCTGTTCGAGCTCGGCGACGAAAGCATTTGGCGCGCGCTTCAAAAGCGCCATCAGATCGCGGCAGCTCGTCGGTGGCGCGCTCGGCGGACCCTTGCCCGTTGCGCCTGCCTTGGCCCAGGCATCGATGCTGGTGCCAGTGATGGCAAGAACGTAATTGCGGGTCTGCTCCGGCATGCTGCCGGTGCCGGCGAGCCATTCCTGCACCCGGCGCGGCCCGGCATTGTAGGCGGCCGCCGCCAGGCCGAGATTGCCGAACTGGTTGCGCAGCTCGTTCAGAAATTCCGCCGACTTCGGCAGCGCCTGCACGGGATTGAAGGGATTGAGCAGCCCGCGCTCGCTCGCGGTGCCCGGCATGAATTGCGCGATCCCCTGCGCGTGTTCGCCGCTGCGCGTCATGGGCCCCACCGCATCGGCCTGGAAGCGGCTCTCCTGCCAGATCACGCGGGCGAAGAACTCCAGCGGCAGATTGGCATCGCGCGCTGCGGCCTCGACGATCAGGCAGATCGATTCCCGCGTGTCGCTCTCGCGCGCATCCGCGGGCTTCGCCGGCTGCACGGCGAGTTCTTCGACGCTGGGGACGGCGACGTCGGTTTCGGCGGGCGAACTGTCCCACGCAACAACCTGTGTCGCCGAGACAAGCAGCGCGGGGATGATGCACATCGCAATCTGCACCCATCGCGTGCAGGCATGACGGTGGCGCGCCTCGGCGCGGCATGCGACAGTTTGATCTGCCATGTTGTGGCATCGTGCCATGGTTCGACGAGTTGCCAATATATGCTGCCTGACCTGCTTCTCCCAATGCGTTACCCCGCCAAACGGATCCGCGCGATTCTTGTCCTCGCCGCATTCATCCTGGGCGTCGCGCCAGCCGCCGCGCAGGTGACGTCCCAAGTCACCTCTCAAGTCAATTGGCGGATGACCACGGAATACCCTGAGAATAACATCTCCGGGATTGGACTCGCGACCTTCGCAAGCCGCGTCTCCGACCGTACCCACGGTTTCGTGACCGTGACGAACGCCTTCGATAACCAGCTCAAGATCAACTCGGGCGAGATGCCGCGCGCGGCGCTGGACGGCCGGATCGCGGGCGGCGATGCCTTCGCGGGCGCGCTCTCGGGCCTCGACCCTGTGTTCGGATTGTCCACCCTGCCCTTTCTCGTGCAATCGGTCGACATCGCCCGCGCCACCAATCTGCGGGCGCGCCCGCTCTACGAAAAAGCACTCGCTGCGCGCGGCCTCAAGCTGCTCTATGTGACGATCTGGCCGGCCACGGGCCTGTGGTCGGAGCGGTCGCTCGAAGGTGCCGACGACCTGCCGAAACTGAACTTGCGAACCTATGATGCCAATTCCACCGAGGTCATGCGCGCGGCCGGCGCGAACGCGCAATTCCTGCCGATGGACGCGGCGCTCGCCGGACTGAGGGAACACCGGCTGAATGCCTTCCTCACCTCCGGCGACGGCGGTGCGGGGCGCAAATTGTGGGACTTTCTGCCGCATTTCACGGCCATCAACTACGCGATGCCGATCTCGATCGCCTTCGTCCGCAGCGACGCCTTTGCCGAACTGTCCGAACCGATGCAGCGCGAGGTGCTGGCCGCGGCGGCCGAGACAGAACAGAGCCAGCTCGCGCTACTGACCCACCGCACCATCGAGAACTATGCGCGGATGCGCGACAATGGCGTCCATATCGCCGAGCCGGCGCCTGCGTCCCTTGTCACGGAGCTGCGGAAGGCAGCAACGAACGCGATCGCCGCCTGGGAAACCCGCGCAGGCGCGGAGGCAACCGCCATCGTCGAATGGGCGAGACAGCAATGAGGGAGCGTTAGCGGCATCTACGATCGACGTCCTGCCGGTGTCGCTGCCTACCGCCCTAGTTCTTGACCGGACCCGGGATTTCGCCCCGGATGGCGCGGTCGAGGGCATCGATCAGCGCCTGGATCTCGATGAACTTGTTGCGCGCTCGCTCGGCCGTGTCGCGCACAAACGGAGCGGCCAGCACTTTCGCATGCGCATCCCTGTCCTCGATCATGCGATCACGGGCCTTCTTCAGAGTTTCAAGTCGCTCGCTCATCCGGCCTCTCCTGAAAAAAATCGTCCCGATCTCTCGTCCGGATTCGCCATTAACAAGACGCGGCGAACGAGCAACCCTCAACAGCCGCGGCAGATGTTCTTCAGCTTCGCTGCGGTTCTGGCCTCTTCCGCCACGAACGGGTCCTTGTAGGCACCACGGGACCCATCGTTCTCCGCAGCAGCGGGCTTTCTTTCCTTTGGAGGAAACGCAGCATCGTAGCAGGCGAGACGTCCGCTCGTGCTTTCGATCGCCCGGCAGTCCGGCCCTGCCGCGACAGCGCCTTGCGAAAGTGTGCCAAGTATCAATATGGCAAGCATCAATGCGACGAGAAGCGCTCTCCGGCGGATCCAGTCGACCAGACGAAATCGAGTCATACACGCTCCTGCTTAGTCGGCGGGAGCGCTGGTGACCCTCAGTCACCGGTCGATGCCAATGGAAGGCGGTGATGGCGTGACTTTACGCTTCCCTCCCGCGAATAGCGAGCTTTAAGGGATACGCGGTATCAAGAAGGCGATTTTCGGCCTGACAATGGTTGCGCGTTTGCCTTGGTCCGTGGCCTCGTTTAGGTCAAGCAATAGGCGGCGGTATCAACACAGGCGTGGCGACATGGTGACAATCTATTTCGATCTCGACGGCACGCTGACCGACCCGAAGCCCGGGATCACGCGCTCGATCCAGTACGCCCTGGAGCGGCTCAACGTCGCGGTGCCGAGCGCGGACGAGCTGACCTGGTGCATCGGCCCGCCGCTGCATGCCAGCCTGCAAAAGCTCACGGGCAGCGCGGAACTCGCCGACCGGGCGCTGCTGCTCTATCGCGAGCGCTTCAGCGATGTCGGCCTGTTCGAGAACGAAGCCTATGCCGGCATCGTGGACACGCTGACAACGCTTGCCGCGACAACACCGCGCATGTTCGTGGCGACCAGCAAGCCCGCGGTCTACGCCACCCGTATCGTCGAGCATTTTGGCCTGAAACCGTATTTCGAGCGCGTGTTCGGTTCCGAGCTCGACGGCACGCGCGTCGACAAGCGCGACCTGCTGCGCTACGCGCTCGACGAAGCCAGGGTCGATCCCGCCAGCGCGATCATGATCGGCGACCGCAGCCATGACGTGGTCGGCGCCCGCACCAACGGCATGACCGCGATCGGCGTGCTCTATGGCTACGGCAGCGAGGCCGAGCTGCGGGACGCCGGCGCGCATCACATCTGCGCCGCGCATTCGGAGCTGCTCGGTCACTGCGTGGTCTAGGTCCATCAAGGGCTGACGGTCTCTACCGCCGCCAGCATGCCGGTCCTGGTGTGACAGTTCAGATACTCGAAGAACTGCTCGTCTGCAGCCGCCACAGTGACCTCGTGATAGAGCCGCAGTTTTGCTGAAGGGCCGAGCGTCGACAGGTACTTCATCGCGGCGCCGAATATCCTGACGTGGGTCGGATGCGATTCCGCCCACTGCTCCAGCGCCGCCAGGCTCTTCCACCAGCTTTGACCATAGGACTTTTCACTCGCGCTCCCGTCGGCTGCCAGCACGCCCATGTAACGGTTGGCGTAGCAGCCGATGCCGAGGCCCTCATCGCGCAGGAAATCCATGCCCTCGCGCAACACCGGTTCGACGTCGTCGAGATAGAGCTTTCGCTCCGAGGTCTCGGTATCGCTCCAATCCTGGCCTGATCGGATCAGGCAGAGATTGTCGTGCGCCTGCACGCGCAGCCGCGCGCCGTCGCGGATCAATTCGGGATTGCCGCCCGGCGACATTGGATCAGTCTGCGACAGCGGGATGCGATCACGCATGCCGCCCCAATAGGCGTGCTCCTGCACCTCGCCGCTCATGCCGCCGGCGATAGCGGCGACGCCCTCCGGCCGGCCGAGCGAGGAAAACAGCGTCTCGTGCCGCGCCACCGTGGGGCGCAGCACCTCGATGAAAGTGCCGATGCCCTCGCGCTGCGTTCCGGTCCAGGCCTCGCGCGCCGGTGCAAACCATTTGTCGAACCGCGCAATGTCGTCCCAATAGGCCACCGAGACGACGTTCTCGTAACCGGCCTGATCAACGTATTGCGCGCGGTCCCAATGCGAGGGCCTGCCTTCCGCGGCAAACCGTTCCGCGATGTCGGCGAGCGCGTCGGTCGCAGCCGCCGGCGCCGTGCCGCGATATTGAAGGCCGAAATAGGCCATCACGACCCGGTTCACCGCAGGCTTATAGCGCGCCACGAAGGACGGGTATGGCGGCTGGTAATCGTCCGGCACGCGCTTGTGGCGCGTGCGCGGGGTCTCGAGATGCAGAGGAATTGCGGATTCCATGAGCGTGCCTCCCTCGATTCCGGCGATCAGCTCGCCGCCGCGGCGATGTCCGTGGGCTCGACGGTGTCGACCGGCAGCGCAAACTGCTCGACGCGCTGGTAGCGCTTCTTGTTGAGCAGGAGCCGCGTCACGTCGGGGCGCGAATAATGCCCGGCTGGATCAGCGGCGTTCTTGGCGACACCGATGGCGCCAAGATCGATCTCGGCGATCAAGAGGCCCTCCTGGTCCGGCGCGAGCTTATCGCCGATCTGGCTGCCGTCCGGACCGTAGATCGCAGCGAAGCCACCACCGGCATGCAACAGCGCGTGCTTGTCCGGCCGATCACAGAGTTCGTCGATCATCGCTTGCGAGACCGTCGCGCAAGGGGCAAGCACGAAGCAGGAGCCCTCCACGGCATAGACGCGCGAGGCGGCGTTATTCACCTCGGCGCCGAGCGCCGGCGCGAACGGATCGTAGAGCGAAAAGCTCGGCCAGGCCGCGACATGGACCTGCTCGTTCTGGGCATACATCGCGTATTTCGACAGCGGCTGGAGATGCTCCCAGCAGCACAGGGCGCCGATGCGGCCGATGTCGGGCCGCGCGTGCACGGCGAGATCGCTGCCGTCGCCCTCGCCATAGACCGTGCGCTCGGCATGGGTCGGCCGCAGCTTGCGGCGCTTTGCGATGGTCGCGCCATCCGGCCCGATCAGCCATTGCGCCAGATAAAGACTGCCGCCGTCGCGCTCGGACAGGCCGAGCACGGCAGTGAGCTTGGCCTTGTGCACGGCGTCGCGCAGCCGCTCGGCCTGCGGACTGTCATAAGACAACGAATTGTCGAAATAGCGCTGCACGAAGCCGCGGCCGATCGCCCAGGCCGGGGAATCCATCCAGATGTGCCAGGGGTAGCCGGGGATGAAGGCTTCCGGAAAGGCGATCAGCTTTGCGCCCTTCTCGGCGGCGTCCCTGATCAGGGCGATCGACTTGTCGATCGAGGCGTCGAGATCGAGCCAGGCAGGCGCCGCCTGCACCACCGCGACCTTGTATTTCGGATGTTCGATGCCCATTCCCACCTCCCTTGCCGGTTGATCGGAAGCCAGGTCCGATGCAGTCTATTTGACCAAGCCGGGGCGGCGGGCGCTCGACCGCGGCGGAACAAAAACTCGACCGGACGGGATTCGCCGACCCGGTACGGGATTTGCCTCCGGCCAGGCGGGACCTGCGCCAACGCGCGATGTTGCGGGATGTGAAAGGGAGGCTCTGCAGATGCCAATCCAGTTCACCACGGACGACAGCCCCGGCCACCGTCGGCTTGCGCTCTGGCAGGATATCGTCTGCGACGTCTTCGTCGGGCTCGACTGCAGGTCCGATCTTGGCAGCGCCTTTCGCGGCTCCGTCACCCGGGCGCCACTGGGCAAGGTGGAATGCTCCGAGGTCTGCTCCGACCGTCAGCACGTCTTGCGCACGCCCTCGCGCATCGCTCGCTCGGATCAGGATTTCATCCTGATCGCGCTCGGCAATCGCGGCGCCGGCGGCGTGGTGCAGGACGGCCGCGAGGCCGTGGTGCACCCGGGAGAGTTTGCGCTCTATGACACCACCCGGCCCTACGAGCTGAAATTCGACGGCATCTTCACGCAGACCATCTTCAAGGTGCCGCGCGAGATGCTGCAGCGCCGGCTCGGCGCGACCGAAACCCTAACCGCCAGCGCTTTCGGACCAGACTCGGCACTGCAGAGGATCGCCTACGATTTCATCTACCGGCTTTGCCAGAGCGCGGATCAGATCGATCCGCACCACGCCGCCGCGCTGTCGGAACAGGCCGTCGATGTCCTGGCGATGGCGCTGGGCGAGCGGCTAGGCAAGACGCCGCTGCCGTCCTCGACCCATCGCTCCGCCCTGCTCTACCGATTGAAGGCAAATATCCGGGCTCATCTTGCCGATCCCGACCTCTCGCTGTCCGAGACCGCAGCGGCGCTCGGCATTTCGTCCCGCTATGTCAACGATCTCCTCGCCGACGAGGAAACCTCGTTCCAGCGCTACGTCCTCGGTGAGCGCCTCGCTCAATGCAGACGCGATCTCGTCTCCCCCGTGCTCGCTCACCGCCACATCAGCGAGATCGCCTTCGCCTGGGGCTTCAACGACCTCTCGCATTTCGGCCGCGTCTTCCGCGAGCATTTCGGGATGTCACCGCGCGACTACCGGCAGAGCCAGTCGCGGCATTGACGCAAGGTCTGCCGAGAGCGTCGCCTACGGCACAAGCGCATCGCTGGGAGATGCGACGCGGGCCTTCATCGCTTCGCTCATGGGAAGCTGGAGGTTCTCCCCTTTCGGCGGAATCGGCGACTCGAACCACTTCGCGTAGAGCCTCCCGAATTCACCGGACGCCATCTTCTCCTTGATCGCGGCATCGACGACGGCCTTGAACTCGGGATCTTCCCTGCGGGTCACTAGCCCATAGTAAGAAGGCGCATAGGTGGCCGCCAACATCCGGAAAGCCCTGGGATCCAAGGCGTTCGCGACGAGACCGGCAACCAGGATATCGTCCTCGAACCACGCCGTGGCGCGACCCGTTCCCAGCATGAGGAGCGACTCGGCGTGGTCCTTGGCCTGCACGATCGTCACATTCAGCTTCTGGTCATCGAGGAGCTTCTTGGCGACGCCGAAATTCAGCGAGCCCTGCGTGATGACGACCGTCTGCCCGTCAAGTCCTTTCGGCTCCATCAGCTGCGACGAGGCCGACACCAGCCAGCGCGGCGATGCCACATAGGTCGCAACGGAGAACGCCACCTGCTTTTGCCGTTCGGCCGTATTGGTCGTGCTGCCGCACTCGACGTCGATGGTACTGTTCTGGAGCAGCGGGATGCGATTGGACGCATTCACCGGAACGTATTCGACCTCCAGCTCAAGCCGCTGCAACATGACCTTGACCTTGTCGGCCACTGCGGCACAGAGGTCGAGCGAGAGCCCGGTCGGTTTCTGATCTGCTCCGAGATAGGCGAACGGAATCGACGCCTCGCGGTAGCCGAAGCTGATCTTGCCGACCTCCCTGATCTTTTCCAAAGTCTGACTCGCCGCTTGCGCGGCCCCCATCTCGAGCAGCGCCAGTGATGCGGCGGCAATGGCGAGCTTCGGCGCGTGTACGCGGATCATGTCAGCCTCCAACCAGTTGCTAAGCAGTGGGATTTCGCGACAGCTCGTCGAGACTTTCTCTCAAAGCCCGATCAAGGATCTCAACAGCGCGGTCGATCTCCTCGGTCGAGACGGTCAACGGCGGCGCGATACGCCACACCGATCCGCGCTCGGGGCGGCGGCGGATGTTCATGCTCAGCCCGTACTCGAAGCACTTCTTCGTGGTGAGGCCGCCAAGCTGGTGGGCTGGGCGTCGGCTGTTGCGATCGCTGACCAGCTCGACGCCAAGCAGAAGGCCCATGCCTCTGATGTCGCCGATCTGCTCGTATTTCTGCTGGAGCCCTTCGAACCGGCCTCGCAGGTAGGCTCCCATCTCGTTGGCGCGTGCGACAAGTTTCTCCTCAGTGATCACGCGCAGCACCGCGAGCCCGACCTCGGCAAGCAAGGGATCGGACACGTGGCTGGTGTAATAGGTAAAGTGATCCTCGTGGAGCTTGCTCTCGATCGCCTCGGTGGTCGACACCGCCGCAAGCGGAAGCCCACCGCCGAGCGTCTTCGACATAGTCATGATGTCCGGAACGACCCCGAAATATTCGGATCCGGTCTTCTTTCCGATACGCCCGAAAGCAGTCTGGGCCTCGTCGAAGATCAGCAGCATGCCGCGCTCATCAGCCGCCTTTCGCAGGGCCTCCATGAACGCCTTCGGCGGCACCAGCACGCCGCCGGCGCTGATCACGGGCTCCGCGATGATCGCAGCACCCCTCCCGCTCGACTGCATGTCGAACATTTTCAGGGCGAGTTCGAGATTGGCGAGCGCAGACTCGTCATCGCTGCCCTTCGAGATGTAGGGCCGGTAGGCGTTCGGCTCCGGGATGACGAACACGCCGGGCGGCGGCACGCCATATCCCTTGCGGTCGCTCGCCATCGAGACCGAGGCCGCTCCGCCGGTGATGCCGTGCCACGAGCCGCCGAGAACGAGCACCTCGTAGCCGCCCGTGTACATCTTGGCCATCCGGAGCGCGACTTCGGTTGCTTCCGAACCGGTATTGATGAAGATCGAGCGTTTGAGATCGCCGGGCAGCCAATCCCTCGCCAGCACCTGGGCGAGCTCGGCGACCACTTCGGGGATCATCCCGCTGAAGAGATGGAAGGCCTTCTTTCCCGCCTTCTCCACCGCCGCGACGATGGCTGGATGGTTGTGGCCGATGGTGGCGCACATCTGGCCCGAGGTGAAATCGAGATAGTCGCGCCCATCGCTGTCGGTCACGATCGTCCCCTTCGCCGAGGTGAAGAGGTTCGGAAACACGTCTCCGCCATAGCGGACGAGGAATTCGTCGGCGGCCTGTTTCAGCGCTGAAGTCATGGGTTCTCCTCGGGCAAGCGGCATCCGCCGCACAGCCGTGCGGTGTGGCGATGCACTCGCCGTTGTCGGGTCGGTCTTTTGGGGCACGAAGCTGTTGCTTCAGGGCGTTTGCGGTACAAGAATTGCCTGAGCAACAGATAAATTCGTACCGGGCAGACATGATGGGCGCCAGTTCAAAAAACTCAGCAGCCGATGAAGCGGGGTCAACACCGCGGTCGAGAATGCCGCCGCTCAAGGCGCTGTCGGCATTCGAAGCCGCTTCGCGCCACGGCAGCTTCAGCCGCGCCGCAGAGGAGCTCGGGGTTACGCCCTCCGCGATCAGCCACCACATCCAGAAGTTGGAGGATTTCCTCGGCGTTCGTGTTTTTTCGCGGCACGCCGGCCGCGCGGTGCTCACCAATGCCGGTCGCGTCTATGCCGCCGAGATCGAGCGCGCATTTGGAATGATCATGGGCGCGACGCGGCTGGTCGCGCCGCAGTCGCAGCGCAATCATCTGTTCATCGCGAGCGGCCCGAGCTTTGCCGCCAAATGGCTTCAGCCGCGGATCGGGAATTTCATCGGCGAGCATCCGGAGATCGGGATCAGGCTGTCAACTATCGCCGACTTGCGCGAGCTCGATACCATTCGCTTCGATCTCGCCATCGCCTATGGACGCCCGCCCGTCCTCAACGACCGGCAGATCGAGCCGCTCCTGGCTGAGCGTCTGCGTCCGCTCTGTAGCCCGCTTCTGATCGAGCAACTCGGACTTCACGAGCCCGGCGATCTTGCCCGGGCCACCTTGATTCATTCGTCGAACGCGCTGACCTGGACCGACTATCTGCGAAAGGTCGTCGGCACGACGATCAAGGCACGCCACGAATTGTGGTTCGATCGATCCACCATGGCCATCGACGCCGCGGTCGAAGGTCTCGGCGTCGTCCTGGAGAGCGAGATTCTCGCCGCCGACGAGCTGGAAAAGGGCACCCTAGTCGCGCCGTTCCATCAGCCCCAATTCGAGGTCGAGACCGTGTCTTATTATCTGGTGCGGTCCTCCGAGGCCAAAGGCCGCAGCCATGTCGACGCGTTCGAAGCCTGGCTGCGCGCGAAGATCACGGCTGCGAATTTGAAGGAGACAATCGTGGCGTAACGCGTGCGGCCCCAGCAGAGCCGCTATGTGAGCACGCAATAGGACACTGCGCGTGCTTGCTCTACCATCGGCACCAGGCCGCGGGGATCAATCAGCGGCCAGCCGAGGAGCAAATCGATGGAATACCGACGCTTGGGCCGCTCGGGCCTGATGGTACCCGCCTTGAGTCTTGGGACCGGTACCTTCGGCGGCGTTGGCCGCCTCGCTGCATGGGGCACGACTGACGCGACCGAAGCGCGGCGCCTTCTGGATATCTGTCTCGATGCCGGCGTGTCGATGTTCGACACCGCGAACGTCTATTCGCTCGGCGAATCCGAGCGCGTTCTCGGCGAAGCCATCAAGGGCCGCCGCGACAAGGTTTTGGTCTCGACCAAGGCGACGTTCCGCTTCGGCGACGGCCCCAACGACATCGGGTCGTCGCGGCAGCATCTGCTCACAGCCATCGATGCTTCGCTGAGCCGGCTCGGCACCGATTACATCGACCTGTTCCAGCTTCACGGCTTCGACGCCTTCACCCCTCCTGAGGAGGTGCTTAGCACGCTCGACGTGCTCGTGCGCGCCGGCAAGATCCGCTACGTCGGCGTGTCGAACTTTTCGGGCTGGCACCTGATGAAATCGCTTGGCGTGCTAGTGAGCCCGCGAAGGCCGTTCCGACCCATGCCCGCGGTGCCGGGAGACCCGCGCCGGGCGCAGGAACCGCCCGTATCCTGCCGGGTTGCGATGCATCTCGCAATTTCCTAGTCCGGAGACGAACCACGGCTCGAATCAAGCCCGCCGCCATCATGTCGCCAGCCCCCATGGAGCACGCCGACGGCCTGCCGCAGCCGCAGCGTGGCCAGGCGGTCCTGACGATTGCGCTCGGCATCATCATGGCAGTGGTCGACAGCGCCATCGCCAACGTCGCGCTGCCGACGATCGCGGCCGACCTCGATGCAAGCCCGGCGTTCTCGATCTGGATCGTCAACGGCTACCAGCTCGCGATCACGATCTCGCTGCTGCCGCTGGCTTCGCTCGGCGAGATCGTCGGCTATCGCCGCGTCTATCTGGTCGGGCTGGTGCTGTTCACGCTTGCCTCCGCATTCTGCGCGCTGGCGCACACGCTGCCGCTCCTCACGATTGCACGCATCGTGCAGGGGTTCGGCGCGGCCGGCATCATGAGCGTCAACGCGGCGCTGGTGCGCTTCACCTACCCTCGCAGCCAGCTCGGCCGCGGCATCGGGCTCAACGCCCTCGTCGTCGCCTTCTCGGCCGCGGTCGGCCCGACGCTCGCGGCCGGCATCCTGGCGTTCGGCAGCTGGCCCTGGCTGTTCGCCATCAACGTCCCGCTCGGCGTGGTGACACTGGTGCTGGGCTTGCGCAGCCTGCCGCACACCAGGCCTGCGAGCCATTCCTTCGACTGGCAGAGCGCGGGGCTGTCCGCGATCACTTTCGGCGTCGGCATCGCGGCCGTCGATAGCGTCGGTCATGGCGAAGCGGCGATCACCTGCCTCGTGCAGTTCGCCATCGCGCTCGTCGCCGGCGCACTGCTGATCTACCGCGAGACCCACATGGCCTCGCCGCTGCTGCCGATCGACCTGTTGCGCATCCCGGTGTTCGCGCTGTCGATCGCAACCTCGATCGCCTCGTTCTGCGGGCAAATGCTGGCCTTCGTCGCGATCCCCTTCTACCTCCAAAGCCGCTTCGGCTATTCGGCGGTGCATATGGGGCTCCTGATCACGCCTTGGCCGATCGCGGTCGCGTTCGCAGCACCCCTCGCCGGTCGCCTGGTCGAGCATTATCCGGCAGGCCTGCTCGGCGGCATCGGCCTCACGCTGTTCGCCTGCGGCCTCGCGGCGCTCGCCTTGCTGCCGGCGGCGCCCACGCCGCTCGATGTGATCTGGCGGATGGCGCTGGCCGGCGCCGGCTTCGGCCTGTTCCAGACCCCCAACAACCGCACCATGATCGCGGCCGCCCCGCGCGAGCGTGCCGGCGGCGCCAGCGGCATGCTGGGGACGGCGCGGCTGCTTGGGCAGACCACCGGCGCAGCGCTGGTCGCGCTGTTCCTCGGCCGCTATCCGATCGAGGGAACCAGGATCGCGTTGCTGACCGGCGTCGGCTTCGCGCTCTGCGGCGCGGCGCTGAGCATGTTGCGGCTGTCGCCCGCGGGCGCGCGCGGCGCCGAGCATGTTCGTGTGCAGGACGACCAGCGCCTGCGCGGTGACTAGCCGAGCCCACGCGGACGCTACCACCCTTCCTATACACAACCGGTGCGTAGCTTAACTATCTGAACCAATGACGTATTGCCCTCCCGCTGTGGTTGCGCTTCAATGGCGTCGGGGAATAAGGGGCACTTCATGCGATCATTTGGAATTGTGGCGCTCAGCGTCATGCTGGGCGGCTGCGCGTCTGTCACGCGCGGCACGACCGAAAATATCAGCATCTCATCAACACCGTCAGGCGTGGAAGCAATTGTCAACGGAATGGAAGTTCCAACCACCTGCACCACACCCTGCTCAGTGGTCGTCAAACGCAGCGCCGACATCTCGATTGCCTTCCAGAAGGAAGGCTATGAACCGCAGGTCGTTCCGCTCAGCCGAGACATACAGACCGGCGGAGCCGCCGGCTTTGCGGGCAATCTGTTGCTCGGCGGCGTCGTCGGCATGGGCGTCGATGCAGCGACCGGGGCGGCAACCGATCACAACCGAATCCAGTTATCGTAACCATGCAGCCCTCTGTCCCGCACGCAGCGCCGCGCGCTCCGAAAAAGCCGCAGCCGCCCCGCGCGCCGGAGGCTGGGACGTAAGGTCGGCACGACGGGATCGGCTACCTGAGCCTAGTTCCTGCCCGGCCCCGCCACGAGGCAACATCCAGCGCTAAACAAAAAGGCCGGCTCTGCAGCCGGCCTTTTCAATTCATCGCGTGCAGATCAAACCTTGACCAGCGGGCTCTTGGTCGGCCCCTTCGAGCCGCCGGGGCCACCGGGCTTGGACTTGCCCGGCGGGCGCTTGCGGGCACCCGGGAGCTTCTCCTGCTTCGGCGTGACCGGACCCTCGACGAACTCGAAGCCGATCTTGTCCTTGCTCTCGTCGGCCTCGTCCTTGATCAGAACGACGCGGACATGGCCGCCACCCTTGAGCTTGCCGAACAGCACCTCGTCGGCAAGCGGCTTCTTGATGTGCTCCTGGATCACGCGAGCCATGGGACGTGCGCCCATCTGCTCGTCGTAACCATGCTTCACCAGCCAGGTCTTGGCGGGCTCGGACAGCTCGATGGTGACGTCGCGATCGCCGAGTTGCGCTTCGAGCTGAAGCACGAACTTCTCGACCACCGTACCGATCACCTCGACGCTGAGATGGCCGAACGACACGACGGCATCGAGACGGTTGCGGAATTCCGGCGCAAACTGCCGGTTGATTGCCTCGTGGTCGTCGCCTTCCCGCTTCGAACGCGTGAAGCCGAACGCCTGCTTGGCGAGATCGGACGCGCCCGCATTCGTGGTCATGATCAGGATCACGTTGCGGAAGTTGACCTGCTTGCCGTTGTGGTCGGTGAGCCGGCCGTGATCCATGATCTGGAGCAGCACGTTATAGAGATCGGGATGCGCCTTCTCGATCTCGTCGAGCAGCACCACGCAATGCGGATGCTGGTCGACGCCGTCGGTGAGCAGGCCGCCCTGATCGAAGCCGACATAGCCGGGAGGCGCGCCGATCAGGCGCGACACGGTGTGCCGCTCCATGTATTCGGACATGTCGAAGCGCAACAGCTCGACGCCGAGCGACGCCGCGAGTTGCTTTGCGACCTCGGTCTTGCCGACGCCGGTCGGACCCGAGAACAGATAGCAGCCGATCGGCTTCTCCGGCTCGCGCAGGCCGGCTCGCGCCAGCTTGATCGAAGCGGCGAGCGATTCGATCGCCTTGTCCTGACCGAACACGGTGCGCTTCAGGGTCTGCTCGAGATGCTTGAGCACCTCGGCATCGTCCTTCGACACGCTCTTCGGCGGGATCCGCGCCATCGAAGCGATCGTGGTCTCGATCTCCTTGATGCCGATGGTCTTCTTGCGCTTGTTCTCGGCGACCAGCATCTGCGCCGCGCCGGATTCGTCGATCACGTCGATCGCCTTGTCCGGCAGCTTGCGGTCGTGGATGTAGCGCGAAGAGAGCTGCACCGCAGCCTCGATCGCCTCATTGGTGTATTTCAGCCGGTGGTAGTCTTCGAAGTACGGCTTAAGTCCCTTGAGGATTGCGATCGCGTCCTCGACCGTCGGCTCGTTGACGTCGATCTTCTGGAAGCGCCGCACCAGCGCGCGGTCCTTCTCGAAGTGCTGGCGGTATTCCTTGTAAGTGGTCGAGCCCATGCAGCGGATGGTGCCGGAAGCGAGCGCGGGCTTGAGCAGGTTCGAGGCATCCATCGCCCCGCCCGACGTCGCGCCCGCACCGATCACGGTGTGGATCTCATCGATGAACAGGATGGCGTTGGGATGCGCCTCGAGTTCCTTCAGCACCTGCTTCAGGCGTTCCTCGAAGTCGCCGCGATAGCGCGTACCGGCGAGCAGCGTGCCCATGTCGAGCGAGAACACGGTCGCAGCCGCCAGCACCTCCGGCACTTCGCTGTCGACGATGCGCTTGGCCAGGCCCTCCGCGATCGCGGTCTTGCCGACGCCGGCCTCGCCCACGAACAGCGGATTGTTCTTCTGCCGGCGGCACAGCACCTGGATCGCGCGGTTGATCTCGGAATTGCGTCCGATCACCGGATCGATCTTGCCGTCGCGCGCCTTCTTGTTGAGGTTGACGCAATAGGTCTCGAGCGCCTCGCCCTTCTTCTTGGCGTCGTCGCTGCCCTTGGTCTCGGTCTCTTCGTCGACGCCGCGCACGGGGCGTGCCTCGGAGACGCCCGGTCGCTTCGCGATGCCGTGGCTGATGTAGTTGACGGCGTCGTAGCGCGTCATGTCCTGCTCTTGCAGGAAATACGCGGCATGACTCTCGCGCTCGGCAAAGATCGCGATCAGCACGTTGGCGCCGGTCACCTCTTCGCGACCGGACGACTGAACGTGGATCACCGCGCGCTGGATCACGCGCTGGAAACCTGCGGTCGGCTTGGCGTCGTCGGCGCCGTCCGTCACCAGGTTCTCGAATTCGGTCTCAAGATAATTGACGAGGCTCGTACGGAGCTTGTCGAGGTCGACACTACAGGCGCGCATGACGGCGGCTGCATCGGAGTCGTCGATCAGGGAGAGCAAAAGATGCTCGAGCGTCGCGTATTGGTGATGACGCTCGTTTGCGATCGCCAGTGCACGATGCAGGGATTGTTCAAGGCTTTGGGAAAAAGTCGGCATTCGCGTCCTCTATGGCCCCCACCATCATGATCGCCATCGCCCGGTCAGGCAACAACAACCTTTGTCACATATAGTTATACAAGATCGCGGCGAAAGACCGGTTCCGCGACTCAGGCGGCTGCACAGCTGCGGTATTTTTCGATGCAAAACCCGTTCCGGTTTGGGCACGATCGGCACCGGTCCGAAATTCCGTAGTTTTGCCGTCTGCAACGAACATCGCGCGCAGACATCACGCGGCAATCACACTGCGACATGCACAAGAACCGCCTTCAAACGCGCCGTGTCTTACTTCTTTTCCATCACGCATTGCAGCGGATGCTGGTGCTTGCGAGCGAAATCCATCACCTGCGTCACCTTGGTCTCGGCGATCTCGTAGGTGAACACGCCACACTCCCCGATCCCGTGATGATGTACGTGCAGCATGATCTTGGTTGCGGCCTCGGCGTCCTTCTGGAAGAATTTCTCCAGCACATGAACGACGAATTCCATCGGCGTGTAGTCGTCGTTCAGGATCAGCACACGGTACAGGTTCGGCCGCTTCGTCTTCGGCTTGACCTTGGTGATGACGGACGTGTTTGGCGCGGAGGGACCGCCCGAACGGTTCTCGTCGTTGCTCATCAGCGGAGCGTGGGCGTGGGCGGCGGCGGCCGCGGACGGATCTGGTCTGGAAGACAGTTGCGGCATGGCTCAGGCGTTCAAATTCCCCACAGAAGCGTATGGCGGTTCGCCGCGCAGCCCCGGCCTTCGGAGCTTCGCACAGGCGCACCGCCTTGTTGGGTCGCCGCTTCCAGCCGGTCCGGTCCAAGCCGGATCGGCTTCACCGAATATGGGCCTGCCCCCGGCTCGCCGCAAGCGTGCGACAGCTCGGCCGATGCGGCCATGGCGGTCCCGATTCCCGGTCCGGGCGATCCTCACCAAGGTTAATCAATCCGGACTGATTTGACAAAAGCTTCCGCCCCGCCCGTTTAGAAGATGTTGACCAGGAACCCGGCCAGTAACGCGGCTGCGGCGGCTTCGCGCGGGTTATCTCCGGTTTTCTACGGATCCATTTACCCTGCCTTCAATGGCGTGGCGCGAAAACGGGCAAAGTCACAGATTTCCGGGAATCGTCATGTCTCGCCTGCCCCTTGTCAGCGGTATTGTTGGTCGACACCTCTCCCGGTTTGCAGCGGCCGAACAAGGCAATATCGCCGTGATCTTCGCTATCGCGCTGCTCCCGGTTCTAGGCTTCGTCGGAGCTGCAATCGATTACAGTCGCGCGGCCCAGGCTCGTTCCGCAATGCAGGCGGCCCTCGATTCGACCTCGCTGATGGTCTCCAAGGATCTGTCGTCCGGCACCATCACAGCGTCGCAGATCAGCACCAAAGCGCAGGCTTATTTCAACGCCCTGTTCACCGCCACCAACGCCCTGCCGTCGGTCAGCATCGCGGCCACTTACACCGCAAGCACCAGCATGGGCTCCACCATCCAGGTCACCGGCACCGGCACCTACACGACCACCTTCATGAAGGTCGCAGGTTTCCCGACACTCGACGTCGGCGCCGATTCCACCAGCGCCTGGGGTCTGGTGCGCATGCGCGTGGCCTTGGTGCTCGACAACACGGGGTCGATGGCGGACGACGGCAAGATGGCGGCGATGCAGACCGCCGCGAAGAGCCTCGTCGACCAGCTCAGCCCGCTCGCCAAGACCGATGGCGACGTCTACATCTCGATCGTTCCGTTTGCCAAGGACGTCAACGTCGGTGCCAGCAACTACAACAAGTACTGGGTCGATTTCACCGATTGGGACGCGGCCCGCGGTACCAGGTCCGCCAACCACAACAGGTGGACGGGATGCGTGGTCGACCGCGACCAGGACTACGACACCAAGAGCACGACGCCCACGGGCGGCAACGCGGGAACGCAGTTCCCGGCTGAACAGTACTCCTACTGCGACACCGGCAGTTCGTCCTATCTGCAGCCAATCATGCCGCTGAGCTACGACTGGAGTTCACTCAAGAGCCGGATCGACGCCATGAAGCCCACCGGTAACACCAACCAGGGCATTGGCCTCGCCTGGGGCTGGATGACGCTGTCGACCGGCGATCCCATGAACGCGCCGGCCAAAGACGCCAACTACACCTACAAGGACGCGATCGTGCTGCTCTCCGACGGTCTCAACACGCAGAACCGCTGGTACGGCAACGCTTGGCAAATCGACGCGCGGCAGAAGAAACTGTGCGACAACGCCAAGGCGGCGAACATCACGATCTATACGGTGCAAGTGAACACCGGGAGCGATCCGACGTCCAGCGTACTGCAATATGCGCGAGCGGCACCGACAAGTTCTATCTGGTGACGAAGGCAGATCAGACCGTCTCGGTGTTCAAGGACATCGGCACGTCGCTGTCCAAGCTGCGCGTGGCGCGCTGAGATCGACACGCCGCGACACAAAAAAAGCCCGGCTGTTGCAGCCGGGCTTTTGATTCCAGGACGTCAGGAAACGTTAGCTGGCGGCCGGAGTGAACTTCGACACAATGGTCTCGACCGGCTTGAACGCCTGCTTGGCGAGGTCGCCGTAAAGGCCTGCGATCTTCTGCGATTCCGCGACGAAGGACTCGTAGGCGGAACGGGCGAATTCGGTCTGCGCTTCGACGGCCTTGTCCAGCGACTTCACGCCGAAAAGCTTCTCGACGAAGGACTTGGTGTCTTCGAACGACTTCTTGGTGTAGTCGCCGTAGGCGCTGGCGATCGCCTGAAGGCCGTGCTGCATCGAGGTCGCGGAGGCGACGTACTGCTCGAAGTGCTCTTTCCCGTAGCCTTGAAAGTCTTCAACCTTGAACATTCGGAATCCTTTTCCCTAGCTCTCGTCGGGAAGCCCCGGCTCCCTGACTCTGCTCACAATTAGTGCAACGCACAAAAAAGTCAAGAATTTTGTGCGTCGCACAAATTACGTACAAAATTCGCCGCGATTCCCGGGGTTTCCCGCAATGGTTCCTTAAGCTTTTGGAAACCGCAGCGCCCTACCTTGATTCCCTGGACGTGTTCTACTTCCACAAGCGGCCAAAAGCCGTTGGAGAACATCACCTTAGCCAGAACAGCGGCTCAGGCCCAACGTCACCCGCGGCCAACACCTGCGGAGGACAGCCTGAGCAGGTAATGATCCAGGGTCCCATGGGCACAATTTCGCCTCACGAGCCGGTGATCAAGTCAGAAACGGGGACGGGGTTTCATGCTTCGTAAAAACTTGTCTTCCTCGCGCTTGGCGCGGGTTGGCGTTTTTGGGCTTCTTGCGGTTACCAGTGCGGTCATCTTCACCACAGATGCTGCCGAGGCGCGGCGCCACCGGCGTCACTATGCGCAACACCGCGTGCAGCGCGATGTGTCCGAGAGTTCCAGCCCGAAATTCGCATCGATCATCGTCGACGGCAATTCCGGCTCCGTGCTTCAGGCAACGAGCCCCGACGGGATCCGCCATCCGGCCTCGCTGACCAAGATCATGACGCTCTATCTGCTGTTCGAGCGTCTCGAGTCCGGGAAGATGAAGCTCGACACCGAGATGCCGGTCTCACAGCACGCCGCCGATCAGGATCCGACCAAGCTGAACCTGCGTGCCGGCCAGACCATCCGCGTCGAGGACGCGATCAAGGGTCTCGTCACCCGCTCCGCCAACGACGCAGCCGTTGTGATCGCGGAAGCGATTGGCGGCGACGAGGACGACTTCGCCCAGATGATGACGCGCAAGGCGCGTTCGCTCGGCATGTCCAGGACGGTTTACCGCAACGCCAACGGCCTTCCCAACGACGAGCAGGTCACGACCGCGCGCGACCAGGCCACGCTCGGCCGCGCCATCCAGGAGCGCTTTCCGCGCTACTATCGCTATTTCGCGACCTCGACCTTCAACTGGCGCGGACAGTCGATCCGGAACCACAATCATCTGCTCGGGAATGTGGAGGGCGTGGACGGCATCAAGACCGGCTATACTCGCGCCTCCGGCTTCAATCTCGTGACCTCGATGCGCCGCGGCAACCGCCACCTGATCGGCGTGGTGCTGGGCGGCCGCAGCGGCGGCTCGCGCGACGCCATCATGCGCAACCTGCTCGCGGAGAACCTCGATAAGGCCGCGACCACCCACACCGTCGCCGCGGTCACCGAGCGCAACGGTTCCGATGCCGCTGCCGAAGTCGCCGATGCGTCGGATACCCCGACCCGCTCCGCTCCGCAGGTCCAGGCTGCGGCTGCCCCTGCTCCCGAAGCAGCCCCGTCGCGTCTCGCCGCGCGCCTCTCGACGCTTGCGGCTGCGACTGCCGCGGTGCCGCCGGCTCAGCCCAGATCTGAAGCCAACAGGCCTGAAGTTCGGCCGACAGAATCCAGGATCGAGCCTGCGCCGCTCACGAATGGCGTGATCTCGAGCCAGCCGCTCTCGATCATCCCCGGCTCGTCCGAGCCGATGAAGCCGGTCCGGGTCAAGACCGTCCAGGTCAAGGCCGGCGCCGTGAAGGTCGCCTCCGCCGCCCCGGCTCAGATCGCACCGCAGGTCACGAGCACGATCGCGTCCCGTTCCGACGTCGCCGAAACCTCCGGCGCCGTCGTCGCCCGGGCAGACCTCATCAACAAGCCTGAGGTCGCCAGCCAACCGGAAGCTCCGAGGGCCGAGATCGCCCGTACCGAGCTGCCGCGGCAGCCGGCGGGCTTCGGCACCGGCAACGGCGTCCTCGGCGTCTTACCGGCCGCAACCGCCGCCGCACCTGCCCCGGCTGCTGCGAAGCTCGCGTCAGCCGACCCGGCGCTGCAGCCGATCATGAGCGCCACCACGAAGCCGGTCGTCACCCACAGCGGCTGGATCGTCCAGGTCGGCGCGCTCGAGAGCGAGAACGAAGCCCAGCAGCGCATCGACGCGGCGCGCAGCTCGGCTCGTGGCCTGCTCAGCAAGGCCGACCCGTTCACCGAGCCGGTCGTCGCGAAAGACAATCGCAAGCTCTACCGCGCCCGCTTCGCCGGGCTCGACCGCGACCAGGCCGAAGCCGTCTGCCGCACCCTGAAGCGCGCCGATATCTCCTGCATGACCGTCCGCAACTAATCTTTCGCACCGCTCCAATGAAAATGCCCGCGCCTAGCGCGGGCATTTTCATTTTCGGGACGCGGTGGCCGACGAGGCTGTTCCACGACAACCTCTCGTCAAGGATTTACGGTTAAAACTTTACGCAAGGGATCGACCACGCCGACAATGGCGGGCATCGGGCGACGGCAAACAGAGCAAGCAGAGCTCACACGGGACGAGCGTTTGTAGCGTGGTGCCGGAGTTAGCCGTTATGCGTGCGAAGCAGAGTATCCTTGGCCTCGTTTACACGGGCAGCGAGATACGTCGAGCCCCCCTGGTCGGGATGCAGTTTCTTCATCAGGGACTTGTGAGCCCGGCTGATGTCGTCACGCCCCGCCCCCGGCTGCAGGCCAAGGATCTGATAGGCCTCCTCCGTCGTCATTTTGCCGGTCGCCACCGTGCGGCGCTGCCCCCCTGCCGCGTCGCCCTGCGCGTTCTGACGCCAAGCGGGAAACCGGCGGTCCAGATAGCTTTCAAGTAGGGCCACGCTCTCGGCGTCGAACGCCGGGACCATTGCCAGCAGGGCCGCGAGATCGAACTCATCGAGATCGCGCCCGGCGTGAGGCCCGGCGACGATCCGGCCTCCGAGCTGGCCGGAATCGTGATCGAGCCGCATATCCAGGAATTGCGAGCGCACGCGCGAGGCCTGACCGGCCGGGCGCGTCGCGCCCCCGCCGAACAGCCCGCCGATATTGCCGAAGCCGGCGTTTGCCATCGGTGTCCAACCCAGGAGCCCGGCACCGAATATCCCGAGCGGGATCGCCACCACCAGTTCGCCCTTCAAGCCAGTGAACGCTGCGACAGCCAGCGCGACCACGCCGCCACCGAACCTGATCGCGCGTGCCAGCACCGCTGGGTTGGCCGAACGGAACATCTGGAGCAGCAGATAAAGGGTAATAACAGCGATAGCGCCGGCAATCAGGGTCATGGCCGGAATATAGTCGGCCTATCGCCAAAAAGCATCGTGTCCTTGCGCCCCCGCCGACCGCGCGCCAGCGCTACTTCATCTGGCCGATCAGCCTGGCCGCGCCACTTGCGGTCTTCGCCAATTGCAACAGCGCCTCGCGTCCGCCGGCCGCGTAGGCGGCGGCTGCGCGCAACAGCTCGCGCAACTGCGCCGCCGCGCCCGGATCGAACCGGCACCAGGCACCGCCTGTCAGACGCGCGATCTCGCGAAAGGCCTGCTCGGCCACTGAGTCATGGCCTTCCTGAAATACGAACACAGGCACCTTGAGCATGCCGAGCTCGCCTGCCTTGGCGCAGAGCTCGTCGACGTTCTCCTCCATGGCGTCGCCGACGAAGACAACGGCGCGCACGCCGGATGCGACCGCCTCGCGCCGCGACTCGCTCAGCACCTTGCCGATCTGGGTGTCGCCGCCACGGCAATCGATCTTGCCCATCAGCGTCGCAAGCCTGGCGCTGTCGGAGATCCATCCCGTGGCGCGGCACTCGTTGAAGCCGCGATAGTAGACGAGCCGGATGTCGAGACTGCCGAGCGCGGCGGTCTCACGGAACATGTCGGCCTGAAGCGCGCAGGCCATGTCCCAGGTCGGCTGCCGGCTCATCGTCGCATCCAGCGCGAAGATCAGCCGCCCTTTCGCACCGGGCGCATGCGGTGACAGCGCGCGCGCGTTTGCGACGAAGGCGGCGATGTCCTCCGAGGTCGAGGTCCCCGCCTGCGGCACAGCGCCATCTGGTTGTGCCGAGACGGCATCGCGGCCGCGCGGTTTGATGGGTTCGCCGGACATTCCTTGACCTTTCGTGAGCGGCTAATGTGGTCAGCGCACGCAGCTAGGTCAATGTGCAAAGCCCCCGCAGGCGGCAGCCGGCGGAGGCTTTGAATATCGCTATCGACGACGAGGAAGGCGTCAGCTCTTGGCAGGCGCCATCAAAGCGACCGGCCCGGGCTCGAGAATCTTGGGCGGGGACGATTGCGTATCGACCGGCGCCACTTCGCTGTCGGTCGCGCTCAGGAACTTGTCGAGCATGCCCTGGATCGAGTTCTTGGCCGCGTCCGGACCGGTGTCGCGCATGTCGTTGTGCTGGAATTCGGTCTTCACGACCTGGATGCCGGCCTTCTCGCATTCCTCGTCGGTCGGGATCACGCCCGCATCGGCCTTGAACTGCGGATCGGTGGAGCGGAACGACAGGATCTTGAACTTGCCGGCGGTGACGAAGGGCACGCGAAGATTGTCGAGCGTGACGACCTTCTTGACCTCATCCGGATACTGCTTGGCGAAATACATCGTGATGTCGCCGCCCATGGAGTGGCCGACCATCGTCACCTTTTCGTAGTCGGCGTTGGGCTGAACCTTCTTCATCTCCTGCATGGCGAGATGGATGTTGGCGACCCCGCGCAGGATCTGCGGCAGCCGGCCGACATAGATCTCGCCGGGTTTGGTCACCATCGGTGGATCGGTCGGCAAATCATGCTGCGGGCTGACGACGAGGTAGCCGCGCGCGGCGAAAATGTTGGCGAGGAAGCCGTACTCGGTGTTCTTGACGGTGTTGCCGTGGTTGATCACGGCGACCGGCATCGTGATCATGCCGGCATTGGCCTGCATTTCCTTGTCACGACGGATCGCGATATCGACGGGCACCGCACGGTTGTCGCGCGAGGCATCGTAGAAGGTGATGGTCTCGTGCCTGATTGCCCACTTGCTCGCCGTGAAATAGGCGACGCCACAGAGGGCACTGACCGAAACCAGAACGGCAATTCCACGCTTCATTTTCGTCCTCAGCCTCAGGCTCTTGCGGCCTGAATCCCTGTTGAAAATCGTGTTCTTCCGGAGCTCTTCGGCCCCTAGTCGCCTATTCCCTAATATATGTCACAGGCGCGTGACAGGAAGGCTAAATATTGTGAACCATCAGCCCTTTCATTGTGCGGCGCACACGTTTCTTGGGCACCCGGTTCTCATACGGCTACGTCAGGGTGCACGTCACCTTCCGACGCAACCTGTCTCGATCGGGTTCAATTTTGCAGTAAACGCGGGGTGAAAACGGTTGAGTGCGGGCTCGGTTCCCGTGGGAACCGGCCGCTGATCGACTGGAAGTAGCTATATACCGACGCCTAGGCGCCGAGGATGTCGTGGACCTCGAGCGGCTTGTCGACCTGATTGAACCACTCAGCGCGGTTGGCCGCGCGGCGGCGTCCGCGCTCGTCGAGCGGAAGCTTGAGCTGGCGGAGCAGGCTCGTCACCTCCTCCCGTGCGGTGAGATGGCCGAGATTGGGCCGCATGCCCAGCGTCGCCTCGTCGATCTCGTCCAGCGCGGTCAGGCCGCGCGGGAAGAACTCGCGATAGACGACGCGTTCGGCGAAGCCGTCGACGTAGCGGAAGCCGAGCCGTAGCGATAAATCCTTCAACCCCTCGGCAACGAGCTGCTTGTTGCGGGAGCCGAGCATCGACAGCCGGTTGCGCACCACGATCCAGTCGGTGGTCGCGCCGTCGAGCTGGCGGCGCTTGCGCCTGACATCCCGCACCATCTCGGCGTAGTGGCTTTCGCCTGTCACCGCGTAATTGGCGGGATCGACGGTGCCGAGCACATCGAAATCGAGGAAGCTGTCGTTGATCGGGGTCACCAGCGTGTCGGCCATCGAGTGCGCAAGCCGCATCAAATAGCTGTCGGTGCCGGGCGTATCGATGACGATGAAGTCGAAACTGCTCTCGACCGCCGAGACCGCCTCCATGAACTGAAGGAACTCCGAATTCTCATTCTCGGCGACCTGCATGGTCTCGCCGAGCTTGATGCAGCGATGCAGCGGCAGTTCGAGGTCGAGCTTGGTGCGGCGCGCCCAGGCGGAACGGTTGTTGATGTAGTGAGTAAAGCTCTGCTGACGGCAGTCGAGGTCGATGGTGGCGACGCGCTGGCCGGCTTTTAGAAGCGCGACCGCGATGTGCAGGGCGGTGGTCGACTTGCCGGAGCCGCCCTTCTCGTTGCCGAGCACGACCACATGCGCCGAGCCGGACTGGCCTTGGCTAGCTTGCACAAGCATCGCGATCCTCAACACCCCTAACGAATATCTTCGAGTTGGCCGCGTCTGCGGTCAAGTGAAATGCGTGACAGGCAATACAAATCGCGGCGCGCCGTCCTTCGTCATGAATCGCCGCGCCGCTTCGCGTCTGTGATCCAGCCCACAATGTCGCGACCTCTTGCGCGGCTTTGCGCGGGATGCTGTGCCGCATCCGGATGCGTGGCGTCCATGGTCGCCGCTTGTTAAGGTTAGCCTGCCGGGCGCCGGGACGCGCTCGCCGATTCCCAACCCCGTCGAGTTCTGATGTCACGCAGCCCCTTGATCGCCCGCACGGTCCCCACCTTGCGACGCGCCGTCGACAATCTTCGCAAGCGAAAGGCCACGATCGCGCTGGTCCCGACCATGGGAGCGCTCCATGACGGTCATGTGTCGCTGGTGCGCCTGGCCAAGCGGCGCGCGAGCCGCGTCGTGGTGTCGATCTTCGTCAATCCGACCCAGTTCGCCCCGACCGAGGACTTTGGCGCCTACCCGCGCACCTGGAAATCCGACATCGCCAAGCTCGCCGCCGAGGACGTCGACATCGTCTGGCACCCCGGCGCCGAGGCCATGTATCCGCAGGGCTTTGCCACCCGCATCGTACCGGAGGGACCGGCGCTGGCCGGCCTCGAGGACCGCTTCCGCCCGCATTTCTTCGGCGGCGTCGCCACCGTCGTCGGCAAGCTGTTCACGCAGTGCCGGCCGGATGTCGCGATCTTCGGCGAGAAGGATTTTCAGCAGTTGCGGGTGGTGGCGCAGATGGCCCGCGACCTCGACCTCGGCGTCAAGGTGATCGGTTCCCGCACCGTGCGCGAGCGCGACGGGCTCGCGATGTCCTCGCGCAACGTCTATTTGTCGCCACGGGAGCGGCAGACCGCAACGACGCTGTACCGCGCCATGAAGGAGAGCGCCGGGCGCATCCGCACCGGCGAAGCGATCGCAGCCGCAATGGCCCGCGGTGCCGCGATGATCACGGCAGCCGGCTTTGAGCTCGACTATTTCGAGGTCCGCCATGCAGCGACTTTGGCGCCTGTCGCCTCGCGCAAGGACGGGCCGTTGCGCATCCTGGTCGCGGCCAAGCTCGGCACGACCCGGCTGATCGACAATATCGCGGTTTAGAGCAGCCCGAGATCGCGCAGCTCGCGCCGCATCGGCTCCGGCATCGCCGCGATCGAGCCGGCGGCGGACTTGCCGAGATCGGGCGGCACGGAATCGTCGGCAAGGTAGCGCCAGCCCTGGAACGGGCGCATCGGCCGCGGCGACACCGGAATCACCTTCGGCTGCATCACGATCCGGCAGCGTCCGATGCCGTCCTTGTCGCGGAACGGCTCGATGCCGATGATCTTTTCGCGCGCGGCGACCTCGCCCTTGATCACCCAATAGAGCGAGCCCCCCGACAGGATCTCGGCGTCGCGCTTGGGCACCATGCGGGTGATGTGGATGTGATGTTGCGGCAGACCCTTCTTCTTGGCGGTCTGCATCCGTTCGGCCGTCCACTCCTTCAATTCCTTGACGGATTCGCAGCCGACGGCGAGCTTGATCAGATGTAGTGGCATGCCCCAGCATTAGCCGGGCAGCCGCGCATTTGGAATGCCGATCTACTCGTTATCCGCAGCCGGGGGAGCCGCGGCCGGCGGCGTGAGCGGAACCGGTGCTGCCGCTGGTGCCCGCGCAGCCTTCGGCGCAGGCGGCTTCTTCGCGGCGGGAGCTGCGGCCTGTGCCGAGGCCGCTGCCGGGGGGCGCGGAGCCGCCGCGTTCGCGGTGGGCGCCGCCTGACGCGTCGGCGGCTCCGGATTCATGATGCTGACCGGCGGCGTCGACGAGGCACTCGGGAACTCCGCACTGGTCGGCTTGCCCGTCGGCATCGACGGCGGCAGTCCGGCAAGGGCGGCAGTGGCGGGCAACGATTGCGCTGCTGCAGGCGCATTCCAGGTCGGGGCGTAGCGCGCGACCAGCGTGTCGTAGAGATGGGAATCCATGTTGGCGGCGACCTGCTGCTGGTCGGTCAGCGAGCGGAAGGCCGCACAGTCGAACTGCGTGCAACCGTCGCGCACGACCAGCACCTGCGCGACCAAGCCATAGCGATCACGTTCCAGCGATTTGCGCAGCACCTTGATGTCGGGCGTCAGGCTCTTCTCGGCGGTCGCGGCATCGCCGAGCGCCATCAGCCGGTCGATCCTGGCCGCGGTCGTGGAGACGGCCGCAGCGGCCACGTCCGGCGCGCCGAACAGCGCCTTCTCGCAGCCGATGGCCACGGCATCGCCGGCGAGATCGTCGAGACAGGACAACGCCGGCAGGCTCGCGGTCATCGCGGCCTGCGCGCGCGCCTCGATCGGGGTGGTCTGCCCTGCCGGTCCATCGACGCGCACAACAGCAGCCATCGCGATGGTGATGGCGAGCAGCGTAACAACGGTCAGCGCGCCGTTGGCGACCGACCGCTCGGCGCGCTGCAGCGTGACCAGGAGGATCAGTCCGAAGAAGCCGGCAGCCGCCAGCATCATCCACATTGGGAAGGCCGGCGAGCGCCAGATTTGGTCGAGCGACGAGGCCCATGCCCAGTTCATGCGCGACGTCCCCTCACGCGAGCAGAGAGCGAATGGTCAAAGCGAGTACCGAGAGTCGGCAACTGCCCCCGGCCCACCTTTTGAGGGTGAAGCGGGCCTTTTGACGGCGGCAGAATACAAATTCCCGGGGACGCGCCAATGCGCGGGTAGCGTCGGTCCTCAGGACAGCGCGAGCTGGCTTTCCTTGGCGACGCGTTCAAAAGCCTCGGTCGAGCTCTTGATCCGGTACTGGCAGTCGTCACCATCCGTCGGCAGCAAGCGGATGATCTCATACGAGCCGCTGGCAGCAGGGCGTGCGACATTGCTGGCCGTGAACAACACGCGCGATCCAATAGGGAATTTGTGCTTCAACACCCTCTCCATCACTCAAACAACGCCTGCCACGCCCGTGGTCCCACTGCGTCGGCCGGCCGGAAACCCGGCCGCTATATAGCATGCGGCGGGCTTTTTTGGCCAGCAGTATGCGACATGGCAAACGTGCAAATTTTGCAGTTATTTCAGAGTGATGCCGCCAGCCCGTGATACCGCTGGAACCGGTTCCTCAGGCGCTATGGGGCAAATGGCCGTCGGGGCTTGCGTGATCCACGGCTTTGGGCAGTTCCAGGGCCAGAATCTGGCCCAGCTGGTCCACCGGGATGTTGTAGCGCGCAGCCAATTGGCGGACGGTATCGCTGCCGAGCACGGTGCGGAGCTGGTCGGCCGAGATCGGCAGGTTCTGGCCGTTGCCGAGCCAGGATTTGACCTGGTCTCCGAACCCGGCCTGCTGGAGCTTTGCGACGATCGCGCCGAGGCCGCCCTGATTGTTGCTGCCGAGCACCTCGCTCAGCACAGCCGGCAACACGGCTGCCCCGAGCTGGCCGAGCGCGCTCCGCAGCGCCGGGTTGTTCTCCAACGAGTCCAGGATTCCCATGATAACCCCTCTCCTTGCCCGCAGCTCCGGCGCGATTGAGCGCCGTCACGCGCCGTGCCGTCAAGCCGCGCTCAATCACATTCGCGACTACACGTTCTCGAACTTTTCGATGACAAGCGTTTCGGCGAGCCCGTCCCGGGTCCATTCCTGCAACGCCGGCAGCGCCAGCATCGTGTCCATGTAGGCCTTGGTCTCCGGCGTGACCTCGATCGCGTAGGTGCGGAAGCGGTGCACGACCGGGGCATACATCGCATCCGCCGCGCCGAAGCGCCCGAACAGGAACGGTCCATTGGCGCCATACCGGGTCCGGCATTCGCGCCAGATCTCCTGCACGCGCGCGATATTGGCCTCGGCGTCCGCCGACAGCGTCACGGGGCGCACCGGGCGGTGCAGGTTCATGCCGCATTCGTTGCGAAGGGCCATGAAGCCGGAATGCATCTCGGCGCACACCGAACGGGCATGGGCGCGGGCGGCGGCGGCGTCCGGCCACAGCTTCACTTCCGGATAGCGCTCGGCGATATATTCGATGATGCTGAGCGAATCCCACACCGTGATGTCGCCGTCGACCAGCACCGGGACCTTTCCGGCGCGGCTGAACGAGATGATCTGCTCCTTGTCCGCGGGATTGTCGGTGTAGAGCGGGATAAGAGTCTCCACGAACGGGATGTCGTTGGCGCGGAGCGCGAGCCAGGGCCGCATCGACCATGACGAGTAATTCTTGTTGCCGATTGCGAGTTTCAGCGCAGCCATGTCATCAGTCCTTCCCGATACGCCTTGAAGCGAGCCGCTTTTAACGCCATCGCCTGCCGCCAATCAATCGTTGCTGCACCTCGCCATGCGTGGCAAGCGTTGCGATCCTCTCCAGGAGACTGACATGAGCAGGCATTGGGTCGACATCACAGCCGTCGGCTTCTTCATCATCGAATGGCTGGTCTACGCCCTGACGCTGGAGCATTCGGCCTACGGCCGCGACAGCCTGTCGGCGCGCATGAACCGCTACCGCGAGGTGTGGGTGCGCCGGCTGCTCGACCGCGACGCGCGCATGGTCGACATGCAGATCATGGCCTCGCTGCAGAACGGCACCGCCTTCTTCGCCTCCACCAGCCTGATCGCGCTCGGCGGCGCGCTGGCGCTGCTGCACGCGACCAACGACGCGATCACGATCTTGAGCAAGCTGCCGATCGATCTCAGCACCTCGCCCGCCATGTGGGAGCTGAAATGCGTCGGCCTTGTCCTGATCTGCGTCTATGCCTTCTTCAAATTCGCCTGGTCGTACCGCCTGTTCAACTATGTCGCGATCCTGTTCGGCGGCATGCCGGCGGCCTCGCAGCGTGACACGCCGGAGGCCGAAGCTCATGTGATCCGTACCTCGCGCCTGTTCGAATCCGCCGGCCGCCATTTCAACCGCGGCCAGCGCGCCTTCTTCTTCGCACTCGGCTATCTCGGCTGGTTCGTCAGCCCCTGGGTGTTGTTCGTCACCACGGCAGCCGTGGTGATCGTGACCTGGCGGCGGCAATTCGCCTCGAGCGCGTGGGAGGCGATGGCGCCGGAGGTGGCGGATGGTGATGAGATGAAGCGCGGTCGTTGACTCGCGCGTGTCCCGCACGCGACGGAATGCGCATGCGTAGGATGGGTAGAGCGAAGCGAAACCCATCACGCTTCTTCTTCGCGGAAGCATGATGGGTTTCGCAAGTGCTCTACCCATCCTACGCTTTCCAGACACAGCTTTGCATCCTCGCGGCGCGTTTCGCCCGAGCGTTGCTTGGTCGCTCCACCCTCTTGTCCAAGAGGGCGCAGGGAAGGCCGGGTGCTGACCTCGCACCCGCGGTCCGCTGCGCGAAAAGCACACGCAGAAAAACCGCACAGCAGCATACAGGTGGTGCCAATCACTTGGCCTTCCCTGCGCGATGGTTGGACGGCTTATGCCGTGCTCTCCCGGGAGCCGAACTTTCCTTCTGGCCTCCCTCGCCTCGCGAATTGGATGATGCTGTCTGCCCGGTTGGGCTCGCACACACCTCCGCGACAGCTTGACCGTAGCAACGACGGCCAGGACCACACGGTTTTGCCGTACGCGCATTCGCCATTTCGCCGCAGGGTTCGACGGCCTCGTGCACGTGGCCAGCGAAATACCGACGAGACGAACTTCACAGCGCCGCTCGTCCGCACGTGGCCACGGGCTCACAGGGACTACCCGCCCTGCCCGCACCTCTCATGCCGACGCTGCCGCGTCCACCGCAAGCCCGGCTCGCAATCAAGACGACAACGAGATCGCCCCTCAAGGATGAGCCGGGATGCGCGACACATACGCCAAAACCGAATTTCGGTAAAGCGGAATATATTTGCGTGAGCGGATTGACAGAGGAGCGACACAGGCGCGGTCGCGTAGCCCGGATGGAGTGCAGCGTAATCCGGGAAGGTGCGAAACGCAGCGCGAGCGGCCCTGGATTGCGCGGAGCCTGTCATCGGGCGGCGCTTCGCGCCGACCCGTTGGCTCCATCCAGGCTACTTGACTACCTGCTATCCGCCGAAATCCCGCGGGCTGAACGGCAGGTCCATCACCTTCCATTCCCCGTATTTGTCGGCCGGCAGCATCTTGTAGGGCTGGCAGGCCTGAAGCGCGCTCATGGCGGACTTCACGAGCGCCACGCCCTTTGCGGATGGCGGGGCTTCGATCAGGATCGGCTCGCGCGCCAGCGTGCCGTCGGTCGCGAGCACGGTGCGCAGCTTGATGTTGACGGTGTCGGTCGGCGCGACCCCAGCCGGCAGCTTGGCGCAGCTTCGCAAGTGACGACGCAGCTCGGCGATGATTTCGGCCGGCAGCTTGGCCGCGATTGAATCCTTGGCATCGCCGCCATCGTCCTTGGGGGCGTCTTTCGACAGCTCCGTCGGCAATTCCGGCGGCAGGCCCAGCATGACGCCGTACTTGACGGTGACGTCGGGCTCCGGCGCCTGATAGGCCGGGGGCGGCGCGGCCTCTGGCTGCTGCATCGCTTGTGGCAGGAGCTGTGGCGCCGGGGGCTGAGGTGGCTGCGGAGTCGCCTGAGGCGGCGGCGACTGCGATGGCTGAGGCTGTGGCTGTTGAGGCTGCGGTTGCGTCTGCGCATTCGCCTCGCGCTGCTGCTGCGGCGTCTGTGAAGGCTGTGGCTGCGGCTGTTTCTGCTGCGGCGGTTCAGGCGAGGCCTGCTGCTTTGAGGCTTGCTGCTTCGAGGATTGTGCCGCGGCCTGCTGCTTCGCCTCGGGCTTTGGCGCGGTTGCCGCCTTGTCCTTGTCGGTGAAATCCAGTTTCGGTAGTTTCAGGTCAGGGATCGGCTCCGGCGGCTTCGCCTTGAGTTTTTCTTCGGCCTTCTCCTCGGCCTTGGCCTCCTCCTGCTTCACCTGCTCCGGCGTCACGATGCTGACGGAAACCGATTCGGGCGGGTTGGCGTGAAACGGATGGACTTCGCTGATCACGATGATCAGCGCGACCAGCGTCAGATGGGCGATCGCCGACGCTGCAATGTCCGTCCGTATGATCTTCCGCAGTTCCATCGCCTGACTTCAGGTTGCCAAGCTGGTCCTAGCATACGGCAGCCCCCTCTCAATCCCATTTTGGCGCGAAGCCGAAATCGGTCAGGCGGCCCCTGGGACTGGCCAGCGCAGCGATCTGGGCCATCTCGTCATCCGAAAGCTCGAAATCGAAGATCTCGATGTTTTCCGACAGGCGTTCGACGCGCGAGGTGCGCGGGATCGCAGCGACATTCTGTTGCACCAGCCAGCGCAGGCAGACCTGCGCCGGCGTCTTGTGATGCAGACGCCCGATCTCGGCGAGCGTCTGGTCGGTCTTGATCCGCCCCCTGGCGATCGGGCTGTAGGCGACCAGCGCGAGCCCGTGCCGATCGCAGGCAGCCCTCACCTTCGCCTGGTCGAGATAAGGGTGGTATTCGACCTGGTTGCAGGCCAGCGGCTCCGGCGACAACGCCACCGCCTGCTCGATCAGCGCAACAGTGAAATTGGAGACGCCGATGTGGCGGGTCAGGCCCATGCGCTTGGCATGCGACAGCGCGCCCAACGTCTCCTCCAGCGGCACGTGCGAATTGGGCCAGTGCAACAGCAAGAGATCGACGGAGGGAAGCCGCATGCGCACCAGACTCTCCTTGACCGAGCGTTCGAGATCGTGAGGCGCGAAATGGTTGGTCCAGACCTTCGTCGTCAGGAAGATGTCGTCGCGGCGCACGCCGGAGGCGCGCAAGCCGTCGCCGACCTCGCGCTCATTGTCGTAGACCTGTGCGGTATCGATGTGGCGATAGCCGAGCCGCAGTGCCTGCTCGACCACACGCGCGCACATGCGCCCGCTCAGCTCCCAGGTTCCCAGCCCGATGGCCGGTATTCTTGCGCCATTGGTCTCGACGAACAGCATGAGGAATCCTCTCTGTCGCGGTCGCCCCAAATCATGATCCAGGCGTCATTATGAACCCGGCTGGCAACGCTGCCAACGGGCGGCACCGGCCGCCGGGCCGGATCTTGCGCGCAATGCTAACGGGAGGTTCGCGCCAGACCTTGACGCCAAGCCTCGACGACAAGCCTCGACGACAGGCCTTCAGCTCAGGCTTTGGCGAGCGCCTGGAACACGGTCTCGGGCGCATGCGCGATCACGGCGAGCAGCGCGCGGGCGGGTCCCCGCGGGGCGCGCTTGCCCTGCTCCCAGTTGCGGATGGTCTCGACGGGAACGCCGAGTTTAGCCGCGAACTCCATCTGGGTCAGGCAGGCGCGGCGACGCAAATCGCGCACGGCGAGCGAGCTGGCCTCGGCCGGCGCTGCGTTAGGTACGGGCTGGATTGGAAAGGGCTGGACAGGAAACTCTTGCCCGTCCCGCAACTCGACGATCCGTCCGTCCGCCTTCAGCCGCACACGCATGCTCATTCCCCCAAGCGGGAACGATGATGCGGCAGCTCGCTTAAGTTCGGATTAAAGATGATGGCCAGTAGCCCGGATGGAGCGCAGCGCAATCCGGGGCATCTCTCGAGCCGACGCAGCGGCCCTGGATTACGCTTCGCTCCAGCCAGGCTACGGATTCAACAGCTCCTACCTGAGCCCGAACCACAGCGTCGCGATGCCGAGGAAGGAGAAGAAGCCGACGACGTCGGTGACCGTTGTCACGAACGTGCCTGACGCCACCGCCGGATCGGCTCGCACACGTTCGAGCGCCATCGGGATCAGGATGCCTCCGAGCGCGCCGGCGAAGAGGTTCACGATGATGGCGAGCCCGATGACCATGCCGAGGCCCGGGATCCTGAACCAGGCCACCGCCGCGATTCCCGTGATCACGGCAAAGGCGAGACCGTTGACGAGGCCGACCAGGCCCTCGCGCACCACCACGCGCCAGGCATTGGAGGAGCCGAGCTCGCGCGTCGCCAGCGCCCGCACCGCAACCGTCATGGTCTGGGTCGCGGCATTGCCGCCCTGGCTCGCGACGATCGGCGCCAGCACGGCGAGCGCTACCATCTTCTCGAGCTGCCCCTCGAACAGGCCGAGCACGGAGGACGCCAAGAAGGCGGTGGCGAGATTGACCAGCAGCCAGTTGAACCGTGCGCGTGCAATGGTGAACACGGTGTCGGACAGCTCTTCGTCGCTGTTGACGCCGCCGAGCGCCTTGAGGTCCTCGTCCGCCTCTTCCTCGATGACGTCGACGACGTCGTCGACGGTGATGACGCCGACGAGGCGGTCCTGGGTGTCGAGCACCGGGGCTGCGACGAGATTGTACTTGCCGAACATGCGCGCCACCTCCTCCTGGTCCTCCAGGACGGAGACGCGGCGGCGATCCTCGTCGGTCAGCTCGGCAAGCGCCACCGGGCGGCGGGCGCGCAGCAGCACGTCGAGCGAGACCGCGCCCTGCCAATGCTGCTCCTTGTCGACGACGTAGATCTCGTAGAAGCGGTCAGGCAAATCCGGCGTCTCGCGCATGTAGTCGATCGCCTGCCCCACGGTAAAATCCTGGGGCACGGCGATGAACTCGGTCTGCATCCGGCGGCCGGCGGAGTTTTCCGGATAAAGCAGGCTGCGCTCGAGCACGACGCGCTCCTTGAGCGGCAGCTTCTCGAGGATCTCCTCCTGATCGGCCTGATCGAGCGTTTCCAGCAGCTCGACCGCGTCGTCGGATTCGAGCTCGAGCACACCTTCCGCGACCGTCTGCGGCGGCAGTTCCTCGAGGATCTCCTCGCGCACGCCCTCGTCGAGCTCGTTCAGCGCGGAGAAGTCGAAATCGCGCCCCGTCAGTTCGACCAGGCGGACCCGATCGTCAGGCTCGAGAGCCCCGATGAGATCGCCGAGATCGGCCTCGTGCAGTTCGGCAACGCAGGCGCGCAGCGCGGCGCTGTCGCCGGCCTCGATCGCATGGGCAATTTCCGCGACGAATTCGTGACGAATCTCGCCGTCTTCATTGCGCATCGGCACGTGGTCGAGTACCGATTCCGCAGCAGACGCGGCACCGTCCAGATGTTCATCCATGGCGCGCCTCGCCGTTCGACAGGTTGAAACGAGTGGTCTGAGCTGACGGTTCAGGCAATACCCACAAGGCAACTCTGAGCGCAATGACAAAGATGCTTCGATTGAGGTGGACCTCGATGTCGGCAGGCGCAGCGCTCGCCGCCCTCGCCGGCACCGCCTCGACTGAAGCCGCCGAGTGCCCGCGCAAGGACGCGCTCGGCACCTCCCGCATTCTGAGCGTCGACGCCAAGACCACGCCGCGCGTGGGCTTGAAGAGCTTTCCGCAGACGTTGCCGCTCGCCGATCACGAGGTCGTGCTGACCTTCGACGACGGACCGCATCCGCCGACGACGTCGAAGGTATTGGCGGCACTGGCGCAGGAATGCGTGCGCGCGACTTTCTTCCTGATCGGCCTGCACGTCTCCGAACACCCCGACATGGTCAAGCGCATCGCCCGCGAGGGCCACAGCATCGGTCACCACACTTTCTCGCATCCGTTCATGGCGCGGATCCCGTTCGACAAGGCGAAGAGCGAGATCGATCGCGGCATTGCCGCCGTCGAGCTGGCTCTGCACGGCACCTCGACAACGACGCCCGCGACCCCGTTCTTCCGCTTCCCCTATTTCGAAGCCACGCAAGCCGAGCTCGACCTGCTCCAGTCCCGCGGCATCGTGGTGTTCGGGGCTGACCTGTGGGCCAGCGACTGGAACGAGATGACGCCGGAGCAGGAATTGAAGCTCGTCACCGAGCGCCTAGCCGCCGCCGGCAAGGGTATCATCCTGTTCCACGATCCCAAGGCGCGCACGGCCGCGATCATGCCGGCCTTCCTGCGGTATCTGAGGGAGAACGGGTATCGGGTGGTTCACATCGTGCCGGCGGGCACATCACAGAAGAGCGCCGACGCCCGTTGATGCCGGAATGTCACGCCGGCGCAAAATGGGGTGATTTTGGCCCTATTAACAGTCTGTTCATGCTACGCCATGCAAGTATCAAGGGGACTTGTCGCGGCAGAGTCCTGGGTAGCGGTTCCTTGCGCCTGAACCGTTTGCAGATGTCTCCGACCTACTATGGCGGCAATCGCGTAAGAGGGCAGACCGGGTTCATGATCGGAAGTAGCGTTGTTGCTCGGACGCGATCGTGGACCGTCCTTTGCCTTGGCGGATTCCTAGGCGGATTTTTGGGTGTCCTGACCATCGGCTCGCCGGCCATTGCGGCCGACTGCCCCGGCCGTCCGGACGCACTCGGCACGTCCCGCACCCTCGTGGTCGATCCGCACGAGCATCCCCGCATCGGCACCATGCAGTACCGCGAGACGCTGCCGCTGAAGGATCATGAGGTCGTCCTGACCTTCGACGACGGTCCGTTGCCGAAATATTCCAACCAGGTGCTGCAGATCCTCGCCGACGAGTGCATCAAGGCGACCTTCTTCATCATCGGCGAACAGGCCAAGGCGAACCCGGACGGCGTGCGCAAGCTGGTCGCCGCGGGTCACACCGTCGGCACCCACAGCATGACGCACCCGCTCACAATGGACCGGATGCCGCTCGACAAGGCCGAGGCGCAGATCAATGGCGGCATCGAGTGGACATCGGCCGCAATGACCAATCCGTCCAAGCTCGCGCCGTTCTTCCGCATTCCCGGCCTGATGCGCGCCGACGGCGTCGAGAACCTTCTGATCTCGCGCGGGATCCAGGTCTGGAGCGCCGATTTCCCGGCCGACGACTGGCGCCATGTGTCCTCCGATCGCGTCTATCAGCTCGCGATCCAGCGGCTCGAGGCCAAGGGCAAGGGCATCCTGCTGCTGCATGACATCCAGGCCCGCACGGTGGCGGCGCTGCCGAAGATCATCCGCGACCTCAAGGCGCGCGGCTATCGCATCGTGCACGTGGTGCCCGCGACCGCCGAGCAGCCGGCGACGCCGACCACGCCGGTAGAATGGCTGCTGCATCCGCCGACCGAGACCACACCGATCGCGCGCTGGCCCGCCGTGCCGAATTTCGTGTTCGCGCAGACCAAGACGCTTCCGGCGCCCTCGCTGGCCGACCTCAACGCGCAGACCGCGCATCAACCGCTGCTGCCGCGCAAGACCATGGCGCTCGCCAATGTCGCGGCCACCCTGCCCGTGCCCGCCCGCGATCTCTTTGCAATCCCCGAGGGCTCTGTCGAGGTGCTGCTGTCGACGACGTTGTCGCGGCGCGTCGCGACACGCCTGGCAATGGCGGCCGAGACGCCCCGTGCGGCCAAGGGCAAAGCCGGCAAGGCACGCGCTGCCCGCACCGCGCGCGCTGCTCACGGCACACCGAAGCATGCCGCAGAGACCGAGGGCACTGCCCCCAAGAGCACTGCGCCCAAGAGCGCCGCGCCAAAGAGCACTGCGCCGCGCCCGACCCGTGTGGCGAGCCTGAAGAAGCGCGCGCAGTAGAGCCTACTGTCGCATGATGTTGGCGACGCAGAGCAACACGATCAGCGCCAGGAAGAACAGGTCCATATAGGACTTGACCTCGCCGTCGCGCCGCAGCCGGGCGACGTCAACCACGACCTGCCTGCGCGCGTTCGTTCCGCCCGCGCCGTCATTGATCGGGCCCTGCAGCCGCTTGGTCTCAGCCTCCAGCCGCTCGATCTTCTGGTAGAAGTAGAAGGCCCGCAGCGTCGAAGCTGCGCGCATGCCGGTATAGATCAGCACCAGAATCGCGATGATCGCCCGGTTCTGGTATTTCTCCATTAAATTCAGGCTGAAATAGACCATCGCCATGAATGCGAAGTTGGTCACGAAGCGGTAGACGAAGCTTAGAAAGACCATGCGGGCTCAAGCCTTGAAGGGTGGGCAACCGGACCGTGTTGCGAATGCGGGGATCAGGGGGCAAGACCGGAATAGCCGGCCCGAATGCCATGCAGGCCGGTCTACGCCAACTTTGTTTCACCAAAGATACTATTGCCCCGGCAATGCCGCCTTTTAGCCACGCCCGGCCATAATGCAAGCCGGAGCACGGCCGCCGGCCCCTTCCGCGCCTGCTGGCTGCAACGGCTCCATGGAGATTTGGCGGAAGTCCCGATAGACTGGCGCCGCCACATATGGGGTCTGCCGATGCCGAAGAAGGGAATCACCGGCCACGACGACTGGGTTCTGACCGAGGCGCTGGCGACCGCGCTGGTCGCGCTGGAGCAGCTCGACACCAAGCACCAGCCGAGCGCGCATATGGACGACATCCGCAAGATGCTCTCGAACGGCAAGGAGCCGGCGGCGGTGAGCCTGCATCTCGCCCAGGCCAAATGCCGGCTGTTTCCCGACCTCGATCCGCTGGAGATCTACCGGGAATACGGCATCGGCGAGGAATATGGCTGAGGGCGCGTTGACGGCCGGACTTAAGGCCCGCCGGCGACCGATCCCGCGATCACCATGACCAGCGCGGCCAAGTCGATCTTGCCGTTGACGATCAGCTCCTCCGAGGCTTTCGCATCGTCCGCGCGTTCGACCTTCAGCAATTGCGGCCGGTTGGCCGCCTGCCGCTGCAGCTCCGCGACGATGGCTTCCGTGAGTTTCTCTTCCAGCATGGGCTTGTCCTCAGGCCGCCATCGCACGGCAGGATTGCGCGCAGGAGCGGCACATGGCGACGCACTCGTCCATGCCGCCGACCCGCTCGCAATCCTCGGCGCATTCGCTACAGATTTCCGCGCATTCGCCGCACGTATGCCGGTGATGCGGCGTGTTGATCAGCATGAAATGCGCCGCCGTCCGGCACATTTCGGCGCACGCCATCATCAGGCGGAAATGCTTGGGCTCGACGTGCTTGCCGCCGGTCTCGAGACAATGGTTCATCGCGGTGCCGAGGCAGGTCTGGTAGCAGCTCATGCAGAGCGCGATGCAGCGCGTCATGTCTTCGGATTGAGCCATCCGGTTTCTCCAATGCTCGCCCCCTGCCCCGGTCAACCAGGGGGATGTTGTGATCGTTCCTGCCGTCGTGCCGATTGTGACGTCGGGGGAACTTCGCGCAGCTACCCGTAGCGCCTCGCGCGCACCGCCCGGTAGCGGGCGTCGGTCTGCGGCTTGATGAACAGCGCCGCCACGCTCGGATGGCGTTTGCGTATCTCGGTCTCGATCGCGACGACGCATCGCTCGATGTCGTCGGCGCGCTTGTCATCCGCAAATTCGATGCTGAGGGCCGCAACGACCTCGACCGGCGACAGCTGCACCGTCAGAAGGCCGTTGGCCCTGAGCACGCCGGGCGAACGCCTTGCGATGTCCAGGACTGATCGCGCAAGCTCCGGATCGGCGGGCTCGCCGATCAGCAGGCTCTTGCTCTCGCGCGCGAGACCAATCGACACGATCGCCAGCAATATCCCGATCAGGATCGAACCGATCCCGTCCCAGACCGGCTGGCTCAGCACTACGGCGGCCGCAGTGGCCGCCGCAGCAATGGCAATGCCGACCAGCGCCGCGCTGTCCTCGAGCAGCACCATGAATGCCGGAGGATCCTTGCTGCGAACGAAGGCCTGATAATATCCGAACCGCTGGCCGTCGGAGCTGAAGCGCCGCAGGGCAACCAGCCAGGAGCCGCCTTCAAACAGGAACGACAGCCCAAGCACCACGAAGCTGACGATCGGACTTTCGATCGGCTCGGGTGCGGCGACATGCAGAATGCCCTGATACAGCGAGACACCGGCGCCCAGCGCGAAGATCAGCAGCGCAACGATGAAGCTCCAGAAATACAGCTCGCGCCCATAGCCGAGCGGATGGGATTCGTCGGGCGAACGGCTCGCGCGCCGATAGCCGTAGAGCAGCAGGATCTCGTTGGTCGTGTCGACGAGCGAATGCACCGCTTCGCTCGTCATGGCCGAACTTCCCGTCCACGCGGCAGCGCCGATCTTCGTGACCGCGACCAGGACATTGCCGAAGAGCGCCGCATAGACCGCGGTCTTCGAGGATGATTCTGTTGCCAATGTCCGATACCCCGCTCCTCATGCCAGCCGCCGCGGCAGGCTGTGGTGGATCGTGCAGGCGGCGACCGCGGCGTGGCCGAACGCGACCGAGATCTGGTGCAGGTCGGTGACGACGTCGCCGATGCCGTAGAGCCCGTCGACCGAGCTGCGCTGATGGTCGTCGACTTTCAGGTAACCCTCCCCGGTGTGTTCGGCCCCCAGGGTCATCGCGAGATGCGAGCGCACCTCCGCACCCATCACCGGGTAGACCATCTCGAATTGCGCCGTCCGGCCGTTGGCGAAGACGGCTTCGACGCCGACGTCTCTCCGCCTCAGGCGCAGGCCGGGCGCGACGACGATCTCGACACCCGATTCATTCAGCTCCGGTGCCGCGGCCTTCCCGTCATCCTCGCCCGTTGCCAGCAACGTCACGTCGCGCGAGTAGCCGCGCATGAAGAGCGCCTTGCCGGCGGCACGGTGAAGCGGACCGACGATGCCGATGCGACGGCCGATCGCCTCGTAGGCGTCGCAAACGGGGCAGTAGCGCAACAGCCCGTCTGCGACCGCGGCGCGCCATTCGTCGAACGGCGGATGGGCGTCGACGATGCCGCTGGCAAGGATGACGGTAGCAGCCGTATCCGCGCCGCCGTTCCAGATCGCCTGAAAACCCTGGTCGTCTCGCCGCAAGGCGGTGACTTCGGCGGCCACCCGCGTGACCGCGAGCTCGCCCAGTTGCGCGGACATGCGCGCGAGCAGGTCGGTGCCGGACAGGCCGTGGACGAAGCCCGGCACATTGTGACTGCGCGGGATCAGCGCCGCCCGGCTCGCGCCCGCGTCCACGACACAGACGCGGCGCCGAAATCGCGCGAGATAGATCGCGGCCATCAGCCCGGCGGGGCCGCCGCCGACGATCAGGCAATCATACGGCTGATCATTCGCCGTCATTTGGGGTTTGGATCCGACAGGCCCGCACCGGGCGCGCGAAGCTGTCCGCTCCGCGCCAGCCGGACCGCATTGCCGAGCGCGCGCGCGACGTTCTTCACCTCCGTCTGGAATGCCCTGTCGTCATCGAGGTCGCGGTGCGAGGTGGCGTATGGCTCCATGTAGCCGACATAGCCATCGAGCTCGGCGAAGCGGCCCGCCGAGATCAGCTGCATGTCGGTCAACCAATCCGACAAAGCGCGGCGCACGCCCTCGGCACCGACCGCATCGCCGTGAACGACAAGACCGAAATGACGGCCGGCGAGATGGCGCGGATAAGACCAGCCCTTCAGCTCCAGCGCCTTGGCTTCGTCCGCCTTCTTGCCGTGGGTCGAGGTCGGATCGGGATTGCCGCCGTCGGCGCAGACCATGCGATCCATCATCGCCTTCAGTCCGGAGGGCACGTGATACCAGTTCACCGGGGTCACGATCAGGATGCCGTGGGCCGCGACCCAGAGCGGATAGATATCGTTCATCCAGTCGTCGGTCTGCCCCAGCGAATAGTTCGGATAACAGCTGCACGGCCAGTGGCAGAGCGGCATCGCGGTTCCGACGCAGGATTTGCAGGGATGGATCGTCTTGCCGAACTCCGAAGCCAGGCGCGATAGATCGAGGACGTCGACGGCAAAGCCAAGCTGGGCAAAGACCGGCTTGGCGAGCTCGACCAGACGCCAGGTCTTGGACATCTCGCCGGGACAGGTGTGCTCGCTACGGGCCGAGCCGTTGATGATGAGGATGCGCGGCGTCTCGTCCGCGTCGTCATGGCGTCGCTGCGCCGCCAGGATCTTCGCGCGCGCATCGAGCCAGTCGACGGCGATGTCGTAATCGGGATCGGAGAATCCTGCGCCCGCCTTTCGCGTCAGCGGGGCCTTGCGTGAATTGCTGTAGGCATCCCAGGCCGCGCCGACGATGGCGTCGAGCTCGCGCTGGAGCGGTGCAAAGGCGGGATCGACGAACCGGCTCCGGTAGCGGCGCTCGAAGGCCTCGCGCGAGAGCTTGACGGGCGGCATCCCCTTGCGAATGTCGGCTTCCGTCATGCTGGCTCCTCGCGAGGTCGGTACAGTCCGACCAACCCGGGGCGCAGCGCGCGGTTCCTTCTCGCTCTCCTCTCGTCGCCCTACTGGCGGACAACTTCCGGCGGCACATCGAACTGTGCGATGCGCTGGTCCAGCCGCCACAGTTCGATGCGGTGCACCAGCACGAGCGAGGCGGCCTCGCGCTTGGCCTGCTCATCATTGTCGCAGACCAGGTTGATGCATCCAAACACATGCCCGTCCGGATCGATCTGGAACGCGCGGTAGTGCTTGATGCTCCGCATCGTCACCCTCCCCTTCTCGGGTATACGGGTTCGCTCAGCCAGTCCGTCAGGTTGGAGGTCACCTCGTTCTGCTTGGCGCGCCGAAGCAGCATGTCACGCTCCTTGCCGGGCGGCAGGCTGCGCGCGCGCTCGCGAGCGGCTTCGGCGAATGCCACCAACCGCTCCTGGAGCGATTGGGTCTGTTTCCTGCGGTTGCGTTTCGCGGTCATTGTACTTTCACAAAGCCCTTCAGATGGAAGGAATTGGGAGGAATTGGCCCCGGCGGGAGGTCGGCGCCGGGGCCAGAGTTTCGTGCCGGTCGGGGCGGCCCAGCCCGGCAGCGTTCACAGCTTCGGCCGCAACCGCAGGTTCCGGCATTTCAATAAGTTAACGGTGCGTGATTTTGCCGATGCGAAACGAAACGGCGAAGCATCACCCGGTCGCGGCCATTCGCAGCAAGGCGCAGCGCGAAGGCATTTCGCTCAAGCCCGTCAACCGCTCACCTTACAACAGGCGATCCAAAGCAGCGAAGCGGCGTTGAGTGGGGCGCCATCCCGGCGCATGCTAGCGTTCGATGTCGTCGGCTCCTATTCCGACGGCACGCGGTGTCTGAGATCCTGCTGTTCCCGGTTGTCGCGAAGGGCCTTGAGCTCCGAGCGCAACATCGCGCTTTCCATCACCACCCGGCGCACCTCGCGCGCGGCGTCATCAAGCTGATCCGCGACCGCTCTGCGCTGCGCCCGGAGGGCGCGGCTCGCTTCGATCGCGCGCTCAGCGCGGGCAAGCAGGACGTCGTTCATCGAACGACGATAGAAGATTCGGGATGAAACCGCCTTCACGTAAGTTACGTCAATTACTCAAAACCAGCCATCCGCTCAAAAAACATCCGCGAACGCTAACCTGGATCAAGTATCTCGGAACAGCCGAGAAGACGCTTAGGCCCGTCGATAGAGTTGCAAATAGCTCGGCGAGAACAGCGCCGCGTCCTTGAGCGCATCGAGATCGGTGATGGTCAGCGTGCGATCGCGCAGCACGATCAGGCCGGAGGCACGCAGCTCCTGAACCGTGCGGTTGAGATGGACCACCGACAGGCCGGTGGCGTCCGCAAGATCCATCTGCGTCACCGGCATCACGCAGGAATTGCCCTCGACCATCCCGACAGGACGCAGCCGCTCGATGATCTCGCAGAACAGATGGGCCACGCGTTCAAAGGCCACCCGGCGGCCGAGATTGATGGCCCATTCGCGCTGGATCGCGTTGTTGACGAGCGTCTCGCACCAGAATGCTTCCGCCAGCGCGCGGTCGGCCGCCACGAGACCTTCGAACCGCGCGCGCTTGATTTCGGTGTAGACGACCGGCGTCATCGCCGCGATGGAATGATCCATCACCGACAACAGGAACGCGTGCGCGTCGCAACTTTCGCCGGGGAAAAGAAAATTGACGATCTGGCGCCGGCCGTCCTCCAGCGTCTTGTAGCGGCAGAGCCAGCCCGACAGCACGAGGCGCACGCTGTCGACCGGATCGCCCTCCGAGATCAGATCCTCGCCCGCCCCTGCACGCTGGATTCCTTCGAGCATTGCGTATTCGAGCGAGGTGCGGGCCTCCATCGACAACGGCCTCAGCACGTTTAGCCGGCGAATGACCGGGTCCACCTGGCTGCGATCTAGCGTCGACAAGGGCATCAGTTGGCCACCGCCGGCGTATGAAACGCCCGCTTGCTGAGGGGCATGGTGATCGTGCATTCCAGTCCCCTCGGATTGAATGCCAACCTGGTCTGCCCCTTGAACTCGAACGCGAGTGTGCGCTCCAGAAGCTCGGCCCCAAATCCTTTGTGCGGCGGCGGCGCAACCGGCGGCCCACCGCGCTCCCGCCACTCGAACACCAGCTCCGCCGGGTCGGTGCCCTGCTCGAGGCGCCAGGAAATCTCGATGCGACCGGTCGGCCGGCTCAGGGCGCCGTATTTGAGCGCGTTGGTCGCCAATTCGTGAATGGCAAGGGCAAAGGTTTCCGCGGCCTTCGACTGAAAACGCACCGTGGGGCCGCTGACCCGTACCTGCTCACCTTCCCTGGCATTATAGGCTAGCAGCTCCTCGACCGCGAGGTATTCGAGATCAACGCCGCCCTCGGGATCGCGGGTCACCAACGCCTGGGTTCGGGCGAATGCGTTGAGCCGGCCATCGAGATGGGACGCAAACTCCTCGACCGTCGAACTGCTGTCGGCCGTGCGACGGGCGATCGAGCGGACCACGCCCAGCGTGTTGCGGACCCGATGCTGGAGCTCGGCCAGCAGCAGGCGCTGCCGCTCCTCGGCGCGGGTAATGGCGGTGATGTCGACGAAGGTGATGACGACCCCGGCGATGAAGTTTTCGATGCTGCGATAGGGCAGGATGCGCACGATGTAGCGCGTGCCGCTGGCCGGGTCTCTCAACTCACGCTCAGCGCTGGCAAGCGTCCGCAGCACGCCGCGAATGTCGTCGTAGAGGTCCTCGATCGGGATACGCGCCTTGATGTGCGCGATGGGGCGGCCGGTGTCGGTTTCGACGAGATGCAGAACCTGCGTGATCGCCGGCGTGAAGTTCATCACGCGCAAATCGTTGTCGAGGAATACGGTCGCGATCTGTGTGCTCTCCAGGAAGTTCTGAAGATCGCTGGTGGCGCGCGTCAATTCCTGGACGCGGTGAGCCAGCTCGCCGTTCACGGTGGTCAATTCTTCGTTGACCGATTGTAATTCCTCGCGTGAGGTTTCCAGCTCTTCGTTCGCGGACTGAAGCTCTTCGTTGAGCGACTGGTATTCCTCGTTCGAGGACTTCAGCTCCTCGTTGGTGCTTTCGAGCTCTTCGATGGTTGCCTGAAGGCGCTCCCGTGTTGCCCGCAGCTCGCCTTCGATACGCTCGACATGCTCGGACTGGACCAGCGCATTGGGCTTGCCCTCGCCGGCATCTACTGCGCGCACCGGGCCGTCCTTGAACAGGACGACGAAATTGCGGTTGTCGCTGCCGCCCTCCTGGATCGGCTCCACCATGATGTCGACGGAAATGTGCTGGCCGTTGGCGCCGAGCTGTACCTGCTCGGCATGGGCCGGCTCGTTGGTCTCCGTCGCACGGCTGAGCACCGCGCGCAGGTCCAGGCGGAGATCGCGGTGGACGAGCTGGAGCAGATCGAGCGTTGCAGCGCCTGCCGTCGGCTCGATGTAGCGGCCGGTGCGCCCGGAAAAGTGCAGGACCTGAAAATTACTGTCGGTAATGACATAGGCGGGCGCGTAGCGCTCGGCGATCCGCTGTGCGCGGCGCTCCAGGCCGATATCGGGGCGGAACGAGCGCAGCGGCGGCACCTCGGCGGGCGCCCTCCCGGCAGCGGTCGTGATTGGAAATTCCGGTGGGAGCCGTGTTCCGGTCTCCAGCTTCTTGAAGATGCGGGCGCGGCGGTCGATCGGCACGAAAAGTATTGGATGCCGCGTGACGTTCTCGGAATTGCCGAGAAACAGAAACCGATCCGGCAGAAGCGCGAAGTGGAATAGCGGGATCACCCGATTCTGCAATTCGGCATTGAGATAGATCAGCAGGTTGCGGCAGGAGACGAGATCGAGCTTCGAGAACGGCGCGTCCTTGATCACGTTATGCTGCGAGAAGATGCACATCTCGCGCAGCTCCTTGACCACGCAATAGGTATCGCCTTCCCGCACGAACCAGCGCGCCAGACGCTCGCTGGTCATGTCCGCCTCGATATTGGTGCGGTAGCGGCCGACGCGTGCGGTCGCCAGAGCCCGTCCGTCGATGTCCGTCGCGAAGATCTGAACCTGCGGTGGCGAGTCCATCTTGGCCATGTGCTCGCGCAGGAGGATAGCGATGGAATAGGCCTCCTCTCCGGTGGCGCATCCGAGCACCCAGACGCGAACCTGCTGGCGCACGTCCTTGCCTTCGAAGAGCTTCGGGACGATCTGACTCTCGAGCACATCGAATTCGCGCTTGTCGCGGAAGAATTCGGTGACGCCGATCAAGAGGTCGTTGAACAGATGCTGCGCCTCGTCCTGGTCGTTGCGCAGGAAATCGACATAGGCGGCGATGTCGGCGATCTGGACCACCTGCATCCGTCGCTGCACGCGACGCAGGAAGGTGTTCTGCTTGTAGCCGTGAAAATCATTACCGGTCTTGCTGCGCAGGATGTCGGCGATGCGCGACAGCGAGGTCGCCGCAGCGGCCAGCACCTCGTCGAACCCCTGCTTCTCCTCCAGCCGCCGCAGGTGACGGGCATAGACCTGGATGTGCTCGGCAATCTCTTCCGGAGAGAGCACGTAGTCGGCGATCGCCGCCGGCGTGTTGGCTTCTTTCAGATGATCAGCCTCGTCGCTCGCGCCCTTCTCGGCGATGGCGAGGCCACCGTGATCCTTCAGAGTCGCGGTACCCAGCGTGCCATCGCCGCCGACGCCGGACAGGATCACGCCGATCGATTGCTCGGCGCGTTCTTCCGCCAGCGACACCAGGAAGCTGTCGATCGTGGCCCGCTCGCCGGGGGCCTGCTCGGCCGGGCGGACCGCGAAGCGACCGCCATGGATTGTCGTGATCATCGCGGGCGGGCACAGATAAATCGTGCCGCCCACGATGGTCTGGCCGTCACTGATGTCGGCGATCTTGCCGCCGGTGGTATCCTGCACGATCCGACGCAGCCGCGGCTCGTCGAGCGCCTCGTGATGTTGCAGCGCCAGCACGACGGCCTGGTCGGCGCTCACGGTCAGTTTGGACAAGAACCGCTCGACGCTATCCAGAGCTGTCGGCGCGGCGCCCACCCCGATGATCAGCGGAGACCTGGTCTGGCGCTCTCTTTCGACCGGCTGGTCGCCGATTTCATGCATGGTCTCGATAGCCTCATTCAGTGACGGAACCAGAGGACGCCCGCTCGCCGCAAATAGCAGAATTGATATTATCCCAACAGATGCAAGGCGGAAACGTCACGCTCTGTTCCGTACAGCGAGCATTGGGTGTTCGGCATTGAGCTTAGGTGGCCTGCCAACGCCCCCCGGATCACTCCGGACCCACTTGCTGCCGAAGATAGGCAATCCGCTGCTCGATCAGGACGCGATGCCGGAGCCATTCCGTCAAGGTCTGCTTCAGCACCTCGGCCAACCGTTCCGCCTGGCCCGCGTCGTGACCACCGGCACTGAGTTCACGGATCCGATCCTCCTGATCGCGGATGCGCTGCGATCCTTCCTCGATATCCCGATCGGCTCTGATCAGATGGCGGCGCTCGGTATCGAGCTGCTCGGTCCATTCGGCGAGGGAAATGGTCATGGCGACCTCCTCAGGCCTCCCGCTTGCGAACCGGAGGATCGAGCGACTTTAGCACCACGCGCCGGATCATGTCGGCATATTCGCGATATTCGGCAGCCCGCGCCTGGTACATCTCTGCAACCGCAGGCCGGCCGTTGCGCCGTCCGTCCGAGGCCATGCGCTGCACCAACTCAGCCCGCTCCTCGATGATGCGCAGTGCGACCCGCAGGGCTTCATCCACTTGCCCCTCCTGCTCTTTTGCGAGGATGTCGGCGGCGTAGGCGTGACCGACCTGGCAACGGAAACGCATCGGGTGCGACTCCTTGATCTCGGACAACACGCCCCCGCAGGCCGGACAGGTCAGTGCAACCGGATCAGCCACCGAGAGGAGCTTGTCACTGCCGATCCGTTCGCCCGCCGCGATCTCGACCTCGAGCCGGATCTCGGGCGGGATCGGCAGCGCGGCACCCGCAACCTCCCTGGCGAGATCGGACAGAACGTCGCCCATGCCGGCGCCAGGGACGCAAAGATCGATGATGGTCGCCTCCAGGGCGCTTCTTGGCATTTCATCGGCGATCGCGTCCGAGGGGTCCTGAACCACCGAGATTCCGCCGCAACGCTTGATGGCGTTGAGACCGGCCGCACCGTCGGACAACAGGCCGCTGAGGAGCACACCGATGACGCGCGGGCCGTAGTTGATGGCGGCCGAGCGGAACAGGGCGTCGATGGCCGGCCGGACCATGTTCTCGCGCGGACCGCGCCCGAGGAACACGTGATCCTCGGACAGCAGCAGATGATGGTCCGGTGCGGCCAGATAAACCTGGCCGGGCTCGATCTTCATGCCGTTTTCGGCCTGCCGGACCGGGAGCGGGCCGGCGCTGCTGGCGACCGTCGAGAGAATGCCGATGCCCTGCGCCGGGATGTGCAGCACGATGAACACCGCCGCGGGCAGATCGGGCGGGAGACGGCCGAGGATCTGCTTCAGCGGCGCGGTCGCGCCGGCCGAGCCACCTATGACGATGATGTCGCGGTTGCTCATGGAACCCACTATCGGTTGTATCGTTATACCAAGGCGGGTCACCGCCCAATGTTCCTATGGAAGGCAAGGGATGGAAGGTACCATGGCGATTTCGGCTGGATCGTCAGGTCCACAGTCGCCGCTCAGCGGGCGGCGCATCTTCATTGTCGAGGACGAATATTTTCTCGCCGATGACATCGGCAAGGCATGTCAGGCGCTCGGTGCAGAGGTCGCGGGGCCGGTCGGTGATCTCGATGACGCGCTCAGTATCCTGCGTGACGGCGGCATCCTGGATGCCGCGGTGCTCGACGTGAACATCCGCAGTGAAATGATCTTTCCCGTGGCGCGCGAACTGAAGGCCCGGAACATACCTTTCATTTTTACGACCGGATACGACAAGGTCACGATCAGTCCGGAATTCCACGACGTGCCCATCCTGGAGAAACCGATCGATCTGCCTGCGATGGCGCAGCGGCTGGCGGCGCTCATCTCCGATCCGAACGGTTGAGCCGGACGGCGATCAGAACAGATGCGCGAAAGCGAGCCAAGCGGTCACCGCCAGGCACAAAAGCACCGCAGCATAGGGCAATGCGATCCGCAAACAGCAGCCCTCCCCGGTATCAGCCCATCATCATCCAGACGATCGCCGCCATCATCACCAGAAAACCCGTGATTGCCGTTGCGACAAAGGCCTGTTCGACGCGATCCATCGGCATCGCAGCCCCCTTTTTCCAGCCGAACCAGTCTGAGGGCTCGGGGAGCTTTGCGCATTAGGCTATGTGAATCGGCGTGCTCCTTTGTGTCTGTCTGCGGGATCGGCCGCACCGCCCAGCAGAGATTGCGAGAGCCTCGTTCTACGACTTCGCCGTGCCCGGCTCCGCCATCTTGCGATGTTGCTTGGCCAACATCTCGTTCGGCGTGACGTTGGCGATTGTGGTCTGGATCTTGTTCTTCATTCCCGTCACGATGTCGGATTCGCCGCGCAACATGGCGTCGAAGCCGGCCTTCGCGACGTCGTAGGCACTATCCTTCTGCTCGGTGCCGACCTTTGTGTCCATCATGTCGGCGCGGCGGAAGAACTCCGTTTCGGTGGCGCCCGGCATCAGACAGGTAACGGTGACGCCGCTGTCGCGCAGCTCCTCGCGGAGCGCGAAAGAGAATGAATCGAGAAACGCCTTGCTGGCGTTGTAGACCGCCTGAAAACTGCCCGGCGTGAATCCGGCAACCGAGCCGGTGATCAGGATACGGCCCGAATTGCGGCGGAGCATCTCGTTGCCGGCGCGATGGATCAGATACAGCGTGCCGGTGATGTTGGTGTCGACGACGTGCTTGATCCTGGCAAAATCCTGATCGAGGAATGCCTTGCCGAGGCCGACGCCGGCATTGGCCAGCAGCGCGTCGATCGGCCGGTCGCCGACCGCGGCGCAGAGCTTGTCGACGCCGTCGGTGGTAGCGAGATCGGCCTCGACTGGCTCGACGCTGGCGCCGAGCCTGCGGAGATCGACGGCCACCCTCTCGATCTCGGGCTCATCCGCCGCGATGACAAGGTTGAAACCTGCCTGGGCACAGCATCTTGCGAGTTCCAGGCCGATGCCGGTGGAGGCGCCGGTGACGACGGCAAGTTGATTGGCGGGCATGAGCATATCCTTCTCGTATTCTCGCGATGACGTTGATGACGCTCCAATGGCTGCAACCGCCTCTCGTTCCTATCCAGGCCAAACCTCCCGCCGAAGCAAACCTCCCGCCGAAGACTGTGCGGTGCGAAGATTTTCCACGTGCGATAGCAACCATCGTTCGTTGTTCGACTTGGATGCCTCGTAGCTCGCGGGAGGACAGAGATGAAGGCGCTGGTTTGGCACGGCAAGGAAGACATTCGCTGCGACACCGTCACCGATCCTGAGATTCAGGATCCGCGTGATGCCATCATCAAAGTCACGAGCTGCGCCATCTGCGGCTCGGACCTGCACCTCTTTCACAATTACATTCCGGGCATGCTGCCCGGCGACATCATGGGCCACGAGACCATGGGCGAAGTGGTCGAGGTCGGCTCCGGCGTCGACGGCAAGCTGAAGAAGGGCGACCGCGTCGTCGTTCCCTTCACCATCATTTGCGGCGAATGCGACCAGTGCAAGCGCGGCAATTTCTCGGTCTGCGAAACCACCAATCGCAAGAGTCATCTCGCGGAAAAGGCGTTTGGTCATTCGGGCGCCGGCCTGTTCGGCTATACGCATCTGACCGGCGGCTATCCGGGCGGTCAGGCCGAATATCTGCGCGTGCCGTTCGCCGATGCCACCCATATCAAGGTGCCCGCCGGCATTCCCGACGAGCAGCTGCTGTTTCTCAGCGACATCTTCCCGACCGGCTGGCAGGCAGCCGTGCAATGCGACATCGAGCCGACCGACACGGTCGCGATCTGGGGCTGCGGGCCCGTGGGACAGATGGCGATCCGCAGCGCCATCCTGCTCGGCGCCAACCAGGTGATCGCGATCGACTGCCTGCCCGAGCGGCTCAGCATGGCCGAAGCCGGCGGCGCCACCACCATCAACTTCGAAAACGAGAGCGTTCTGGAACGGCTCGAGGAGCTCACCGACGGCAGAGGCCCTGAGAAGTGTATCGATTGCGTCGGGATGGAGTCGCATGTGATGGCCTCCCTGCCCGACACGCTGCTCGACCGCGCCAAGCAGATGGTGATGGTGGAGAGCGACCGGCCGCATGTTCTTCGCGAGATGATCTATGTGTGCCGGCCCGGCGGCATCATCTCGGTGCCGGGCGTGTACAGCGGATTCTCCGACATGCTTCCGATGGGCGCCTTCATGAACAAGGGCCTGACCATGCGCACCGGCCAGACTCACGTCAACCGCTGGACCGACGATTTGCTCCATCGCATCGAGGAAGGCCAGATCGATCCGTCCTTCGTCATTACCCACACCGTCCCGCTCAGCCAAGGCCCCGAGATGTATCAGGTGTTTCGCGACAAGCGCGACTCCTGCGTCAAGGTCGTGCTGAAGCCCTGAGGAGCAATATCCATGTTTCATTTCTCCAACATCGTTCGCACCAAGGGCGACCCCAAGATCGTCGCCGGCGGCCCGAGCCTGAAGCGGACCGAAGACCAGCTCGCGCGTGCGCTCGGCTGGTTCAGCATTGGCCTCGGCGTCGTCGAATTCTTCGCGCCGCGGCGCGTCACGGAAACGCTGGGCATGGAAGGCCATGAGACGCTGGTCCGCGCCTTCGGCGTGCGGGAGATCCTGGCCGGGATCATGTCGCTCTCCGTCGACAAGAACGCTGGCCTGTGGGCCCGCGTCGGCGGTGACGGCCTCGATGCCGCCGCGCTGCTCTCGGGGCTGACCGCGGACAATCCCAAAAAGGGCAATATCGCGCTGGCGCTGCTGATGGTCGGCGGCATCGCGATGCTCGACTACCGCGCCGCGCAAGACACCAAGCCGCGGCGGCCGCCGCGCGACGAGCGGCGCAAGCTGTATCCGAACCGCAGCGGCTATCCCAAGGGCATCGAGGGCGCCCGAACCGCTGCCAAGCAGATCGCAGCGCACGCCACGGCGGGGCGGACCTGAGGACGCACGACGAGGTGATGTAAGGCAATGAGCGAGGCGTCCCGTAACGAAGGTGCGTGGTGGGAATCCGCCGTCATCTACGAAATCGCACTGATCTCGTTCCAGGACTCGGACGGTGACGGCAAGGGCGACCTTGCCGGCCTGACATCGCGCATCGACTATCTGAAATGGCTCGGCGTCGACGCGGTGTGGCTGACGCCGATCTCCAAGAGCCCGTTCCGCGACCTCGGCTACGACATCTCGGACTACTGCTCCATCGAGCCTGCGTTCGGCAACCTCGACGCGTTCGACCGCCTGCTCAAGGCCCTGCACGCGGCGGGGATCCGCCTGATTCTCGATCTCGTGCCCAACCATACTGCGAACGATCACGCCTGGTTCGTCGAGAGCAGCAGCTCACGGAACAGCGCGAAGGCCGATTGGTACATCTGGGCCGACGCGGCCGAGAACGGTGGTCCGCCCAACAACTGGCTGAGCCGCTTCGGCGGCAGCGGCTGGGAATGGTGCGAGGCGCGGCGGCAATATTACTATCATTCCTTCCTGGTCGAACAGCCCGATCTGAACTGGCGCAACCCGCAGCTGCGCGCCGCGATCGCCGATGTCATGCGCTTCTGGCTCGATCGCGGCGTCGACGGCTTCCGCGTCGACGCCAGCGCGGTCCTGATCAAGGACGCGCTGCTGCGCGACAATCCGCATAACCCGCGAGCGAAAGGCAAGCCGCCGCCGCAGCGCCAGACGCCCGTCTTTACCGACGATCGCCCGGAGACGATGGATTGCATCGAATTCATCCGCGAGGTGATCGACGGGTATCCGGGACGAATGTTGTGCGGCGAAGTCCAGGGCAAGACCGACCGCATCGGCCACTTCTACGGCAACGACCGACCGCGCCTGCATCTACCGCTCAATTTCGCGCTGCTGGACTCGCAATGGGACGCGCTGTCCCTGCAAGCAACGATCGACGCGTATTTCAACGCTATCCCGGATCATGCATGGCCGGTCTGGGTGATCGGTGGCCACGACAAGCAGCGAATCGCGAGCACGATCGGCGACGCGCAAATGCGCGTGCTGGCGATGCTGTTGATGACACTGCGGGGAACGCCGTTCTTCTTCATGGGCGACGAGATCGGCCGCAAGCGCGTTCCCATTCCGCCCGACCGCGTCCACGATCCCTTCGAGAAGCTCGTGCCGGGGTATGGCCTTTGCCGCGATCCCGAACGCGCGCCGATGCGATGGGATGACAGCAGCAACGGCGGCTTTACAACCGGCGATCCATGGCTGCCGCTCGAGCCGCCCGACGGCGCGGCCAACGTGGCCACGCAGCAGCGCGACCCACGTTCGATCCTGGCGCTGTTTCGCGCGCTGATGACGCTGCGGCGCGAGCACGCGTGCCTGCTTCACGGCGGCTACGAGCCACTACGCTCGCAGAACGACGTTCTGGCCTACAGGCGGACGGATGGCGGCAACGACATTCTGGTCGCGCTCAACATCGCCGCCGAGCCGCGGAAATGGCACTGGCAAGGTCGCGGCCGCCTGCTGATATCCACGCATCTCGACCTGCCGTCCGAGCCGTTGCCGGACGCCTCCATCCTGCTCCGCGGCAATGAAGGCGTGATCATTGCACTCGACGCACGATGACGGCCGAGGAACCATCAGCGCGTCAGAGAGTCTCATTCAACGCTTCCGACGTCCCCCCTGCCGGAGGCCGAACAGACGAAACCGCGGCCCTGGCGCTCATCCCCCTTCAAGCGCCGGGGTGGCGGCGTGAGCCTGGAGGCAGACCATGAGCAAGACCAAGGGCCTCGGTCAGCGGATCGCTGGCAAGGCGAAACAGGCCGTCGGCGAGATCGTCGGCGATCAGGATCTCCATGAGGAAGGCAAGGAGCAAGCGGAGCGCGGCCGGGACGAACAGAGCAAGCCGAGCGAACTCAATCCGTTGAAGAAACTCAATCAGCTGACGTGAACGCCGCCGCGCCGTCGACCATTTCCAATTCAATTCGCACCGGTGATAAAGGCGCCTCACGGCGACGCTCGCGCTGGGTCGCCGCTGCCGAACTCGGCCTGATCAGCAGCACCTTCTCGACCATCGTCAGCCAGCTCTTCGCCGCGCGCATCGGACGCGATGCCGCCGTCGACTGGCTGACGGTGGCCGCCATCCCCGCACGCGATTGGGCGATCAGCGCAGAGCCGTCGTGGAGCGCGATCCTTGCAGGGATCGCCTTCCACCAATGGGCGGATTTCTCCTGGGCGCTGGTGTTCTTCGGTGTGCTCGGGCGCTGGACCGCCGACCTGCGGCCGCTCACGATCCTGCTGCTCGCGCTGCCCTGGGCCGTGTTCTCGTCAAGCATGGAATGGTTCGTGCTGGTGCCGCTGTTTCCGTTCTGGCAGCCGCTGTTCACGCTGCAGCAGCCCTACTGGATCGGCCTGCTCGTCCACAGCTCCTCGGCGGTGATGTACCCCCTGTTCGCCCGGTTGCGCTGGAGACGAGGCGCGGCACCCGCGCGCGATGTTCGCTTCACCAACGCCTGGATCACCGGCGCGCTGGCTTTGATCGCACTGCTCGGCGCGGCCGCGTTGTTCGGCAGCCATGGTTACGAGCCGCCGTGGATGGGCCGCGACAGGGACGCCGACCAGACTTACATCCGTCACATGACCGCGCATCACGCCCAGGGCATCGCGCTGGCGCGGATTGCCGCAGAGCGCGCACAGGACCCGCATCTGCGAAAGCTGGCGATGCTGATGGTCGCAAGCCAGACCGGCGAGAACCGGATTTTCGAAACGTGGTGGCTGAGCTGGTTCGACACCGAGATGCCCGATTGCAGCTCGGACGAACGTGCCGCCATGCCGGGCTTCCTGACACAGGCCGAGATGCGGCAGGTCAAGGCCGCGCCGGCGGACCGATTCGACGCGCTGTTCGTCGAGACCATGAGCAAGCATCACGCCGGCGCGGTCAGGATGGCCGACCAGATGTGGCATAGCGGCGGCGATCTGCGCCTGCGTGTGATGGCCCACGCCATCCGCCACGAGCAGCAGGGCGAGATCGCGCTGATGCACGGCGCCAGCGGCATTGCCGCCGTCGCCACCGCCTTCCACAATATGCTCGGCGACAATGTCAATTGAGCGGATCGTCCCCTACTCCCGCCAGAACTCCGCCAATTCCTCGGCGGTCATCAGGTCGACCTGGCCGTGAAAGCGGGTGCGGTACATCGTCATGAGCGCATCATGGCCGACGTCGGACGAGCTGCACAGCGCATCCTCGATGATGACGACCCGAAAGCCGAGATCGACGGCGCTCAAGACCGTCGAGAGCACGCAGACGTCCGTCTCCGCCCCGGTGATGACGACCGTGCCGACATTCTTCTCGATCAGCAGACTCGCGAGGCCGGGACTGCTGAATGCCGAATAGGCCGGCTTGTCGATGACGACAGCCGGCGGAACGAAGCGGCTCAGGGCCGGCACGAGTTCGAGACCGGATGGCGGCAGATGTTTGCGGGTCGCTTCGCGCCAGCGACGAAAATAGCGCTGCCACTGTCCGGGCCGATCTTCCGGGTCCTCGGGCGTGATGAATCGCGTGAAGATCGTTCTGGCCTGATGGCGCGAAACGATCGAGGCGATCGTCGGCAAGACCCTCGCCATCCATGGCGTCTCCCAGAGACCGCCAGGAGCGAAAATGTTCTGCATGTCGATGCACAAGTGAACGGCGTCGCTGATGTCGGTCACTTCCGACGCGCTGTCTCTCATCGTCTTTCACCATCAGGAACATGGCCGCGCGCCGGGAGCCGGCATTTCCGCAGCGAGCTCACCGACTGCAATGCGATTCCGACGGCCATCGTTCCCCGGTCATCCGCTCCGGAGGAAGTGCTTGCCGACGCAGACCAATCCAGAGAAGCCCGGCGTCGGTGGAATCGGCTTGCGCCGCTTCCCAACCAAGCGTAATTTTCAACTCTACGTAGCTCATTCGAAAGCATCTATCGGGTTCGGCCAAGCGGGAGACAGCAATGGCGGATGTCCCATGGCACCTTTCCGGTGACTATTTCGAGAATTGCAGTTGCAGCATCGTGTGTCCCTGCCTGGTGTCGGCGGCGCCCCCGTTGACCGCGCGACCGACTGAGGGCTTCTGCAAAGTACCGCTGATCTTCCACATCGAGACCGGCCGCTATGGCGATATCGCGCTCGATGAGCTGAATGTGCTCGTCATCCTCCACGCACCTGGGGTGATGGCGGACGGAGACTGGTCGGTCGCCGCCTATATCGATCAGCGCGCCAACGATGACCAGACCGAGGCCTTGGCTGCAATCTTCACCGGCGGCGCCGGTGGTCCCATGGCTGCGTTCGCGCCGCTGATCAGCAAGAACCTCGGGGTGCGCAAGGTCCCGATCACGTTCCGGATCGACGGCAAGACGCGGTCCGCGGAAATCCCCGGCATCCTGCACATGTCGGTCGATCCGCTACCGACCATGCATCCGAGCGGCGAGATGTGGACGAACATCGGCCATCCGGTCAGCCCCGACGCAATGGTGATGGCCGTTGGCGCCGCCGGCAATACCTTCAGCGATCATGGCATGCGCTGGGATAATTCCGGCAGAAACGGCCTCTATGCGCCGATTCGCTGGTCGAACCAGGCTTGATGTAACTCCCGATACCGGCCTGCATCGGCGGCCGGCGACATCGATCGCACAACATCGATCGCAAATGACGGACAGCCCCATGGAAGCCGTGCTGCGGCGCGATCGCTGGATCGTCGGCGGCGCGATCGGCGTCATTGTCGCGCTGGCATGGAGCTATGTGCTCTGGCTCGCCAACGACATGGACATGGGCGGCATGGACATGACCGAGTTCCGGATGATCCCGGCCGGGACCGGAATCATGCTGCCGGCCAACGCGCCGTGGCGAACGATCGAGTTCGCCTATGTGTTCCTGATGTGGGCGGTGATGATGATCGGAATGATGGCTCCCTCGGCCGCGCCCATGATCCTGATGTACGCCCGCGTAGGCCGACAGGGCAAAGCGCAAGGCAAGCCATTCGCCGCGACCGGCTGGTTTGCCGCCGGTTATCTTTTCGCCTGGTGCGGCTTTTCGCTGGCAGCCACCTTGCTCCAATGGGCGATCGAGCGGGCCGCCCTGCTGAATTCCCGGATGGCGATCGCGAGCAACGTGCTTGGAGCCATCGTGCTGATCGCGGCGGGCATCTATCAATGGACGCGGCTCAAAGACGTCTGTCTCGCCCAATGCCAGTCGCCGTTTCTATTCCTGATGCGCCACGGCGGCTTTCGCAGCGAGCTGCGAGGATGCGTGCTGCTGGGCTTTCGGCATGGCGGTTATTGTGTCGGCTGCTGCTGGGTTTTGATGGCGCTGTTGTTCGTGGGCGGCGTGATGAACGTACTCTGGATCGCGCTTTTATCGTTGCTTGTACTTTTGGAGAAAGTCACGCCGGTCGGACGCTGGATCGCGCGCGCTGCCGGCATCGCCTGTGTGGCCGCGGGCACGTGGCTCCTGCTGACCTTGCCGCAGTGATGACGGGTCGCGAACGAGGACCGCGCCGACGGAGCGAACCCTCGGCCGGGAGATCAAAAATCGGAGACTTCTGGAGACCCCATTCCAGGCTTCGTAGTGCGAATCTGGCGGGCACTGAAGATCGCGAAAAGATCCCTCGCGTGTCTGTTTGCTTGGTGCGCTCGGAGGGACTCGAACCCCCACGATTTTACTCACTGCCACCTCAAGGCAGCGCGTCTACCAATTCCGCCACGAGCGCTTTTGGGGATGCCGGCTTGAGGCTTGAAGGCCAACCGGATCAACGGCGCCGATCTAACAAATCCGCCAGAGGGGTACAAGCCTCCAAAGGCCCTGAATTCCACAAGCTTTGCAGGAAAGTTCCGGCTCGTTGCGCCGGGATCGGCCTTTTCCGCCCTGCCAGACCGCTACCGCGTGCCCAGGCCGCTACCGCGTGCCCGGGATACGTGGCAGCATCTGCTTGACCTCGACCGCGATGCGGTTGCGGTCGACCAGCACGACGCCGGAGGCGACCGGCAGATTATTGGCCAAAACCTTGACCTCGTCGGCCTCGGTTGCGTCCAGCTCGATGATGGCGCCGCGGGAAAGACGTAATACCTGATGGATCGGCATGGTGGTCGTCCCGAGGACGACCATGAGATCCACGGTGACTTTGTCGAGAGTAGGCACTTCAGGACCACCGCAACTTGGGACTAGGACTAGGGACTTGGAATTTGCGCCTGCGATCATCACCTGGTTATGGTTAGCCAATGGTTAATTCACCTCGAAACCCCCGCCAAAACCAGCGTCAAGAGCTCGATTTGACGCCGTTTTCCGCCTCCTCGGGCGAGCCCGTGGAGTGGCGGATTTCGGACGCGCCCGTGCCCTATCCGGAGGCCGTGGCTGACATGGAGGCGCGCGTCACGGCGATCGCGGCCGGTGAAGCCCCGGAGCTGGTCTGGCTGCTGGAGCACCCCCCGCTCTACACCTCCGGCACCTCGGGCAAGGCCACCGACCTGCTCGATGCCCGATTCCCGACCTTTGCCACCGGGCGCGGCGGCCAGCTCACCTATCACGGGCCCGGCCAGCGCGTGGCCTATGTCATGCTCGACCTGAAGCGCCGCCGGCCGGATGTCCGGGCCTATGTCGCGAGCCTGGAAGAGCTGATTCTGCGGACGCTCGCCGCGTTCAACATCCGTGGCGAGCGGCGCGAGGACCGGGTCGGCGTCTGGGTGAAGCGGCCCGACAAGGGACCCGAGCACGAGGACAAGATCGCGGCCATCGGCGTCCGGCTGAAGCGCTGGGTCTCGTTTCATGGCATCGCGATCAATGTCGAGCCGGAGCTGTCGCATTTCGCCGGCATCGTGCCCTGCGGCGTCGCCGACCCCCGCTACGGCGTCACCTCGCTGGTCGATCTCGGCCAGCTCGTGACGATGGCCGATGTCGACGTCGCGCTCCGGCAGGCCTTCGAGGAGCTGTTCGGGCCGACCCGGGCGCTGATGCCGGAAGCCGTCTAACGCTTTCTGTAGAGCGCCTCGCCTCTCTCGTTTTCCGCCGACGCGGAATCGGCTACGCTCGATTCCGGTGTCGCCCACGCCTCCCCCCTCCGCCGGGAAAGTACATTTCATACCGGGCGAATTGATCATCGGACCGACTGTTCGAGCGCCAGGCATAAGGAGGGGTTGCGTTTCAGCTCGCAATGGGAGGTTTAGCGATGAGACTGTCTGCACCCATCTATCATCTGAAGCGAAGAGCGAAGCGCCTGTCCCGCGGGGAAGGCATTCCGCTGCACGATGCGCTCGACCGTATCGCCGCGACGGAAGGATTTTCCGCCTGGAGCATGCTCGCGGCGAAAGCTGCCGCAGCGACGCCGGCCAACAGGCTTTTCCCGCAATTCCAACCGGGTGACCTGGTGCTGGTCGGCGCGCGCCCCGGCCAGGGCAAGACCCTGATGAGCCTCGGGCTTGCCGTGGAGGCGATGCGGTCGGGCCACCGCGCCGCGTTCTTCTCGCTCGAATACACCGAGAAAGACGTTCTGGATCGTTTTCGGGCGATCGGCGCGGATCCAGCGCAATTCGAACAACTCTTCGAGGTCGATTGCTCCGACGTCATCAGTGCCGATTACGTCGTCAAGCAGATGGCCGCAGCACCGCGCGGCACGGTCGTGGTGATCGACTATCTGCAACTGCTCGATCAGCGGCGGGAAAATCCCGACCTCACCGTTCAGGTGCGCGCGTTGAAATCATTCGCGCGCGACAAGGGATTGATCGTCGTCTTCATCTCGCAGATCGACCGTTCCTATGATCCCTCGCTCAAATCCTGCCCTGACCTGGACGATGTCAGGCTGCCGAACCCACTCGATTTGAAGCTGTTCGACAAGACCTGTTTCCTGAACAAGGACGAAGTTCAGTTTCGCATAGCGAGCTGACGATCCCTGGCAGCCGGTTGAGGCCGCGGGTGCGGTTGTTCACCCGCGGCCTCGCTCCTCATGCCTTCTCCGGCGAGACCTCGAGCTTGCCGGCGATGTAGCGCCGCTCCTGGGTCAGGCCGCCAAAGCCATAGGCGTCGCCCTTGACCTCGTCGACATGCAGATAGGTCTCGTGATGCAGCGGGCCCAGGATCCCGGCCATGCGCTGGAACATCGCGGCGAGATAGGCGGCCTTCTCGTCCTTGGTGTTGGTGCCTTCGCTGACGTGGATGTCGATCCAGTAGCTCGCGAGCTTTTGCTCCGCGAGCGACTTGCCGCCGGCGAACCAGTCGCCCGCCTCCACCGACTTCACGATGATGGCGGTGACCTCAGGATCCTTGTGCAGGATTTTTGCGGTGAGCTCGGATGCGGCGCTCGCGACGTCGGCCTTCAGCGAGGGCGACTGGCGGGAGGTGGTGTAGGACACGGTGATCAGCGGCATGGTCGTTCTCCTCGGATGTCGCGCAGGTGTTGCGCGGCGTTGGGGAGAAGCTAGACCCGCCATCGACATTTTGGTATCTTATCTCTGTTGATACCAGTGATAAGATATCGTAATGACAGCAACGCTCGACATCGCCACCGTCCAGGCCTTCCTGCTGGTCGCCGACCTCCAGAGTTTTACGCGCACCGCCGAAGCGCTTGGCACGACTCAGGCGGCCGTCAGCCTCAAGCTGCAACGGCTAGAGACGCTGCTGGGAAAACGTCTCGTCGAGCGCTCGCCACGCGCGGTCCGGCTCACGGCAGACGGCGCGACGTTCCTCGATCGCGCCCGCGCGCTGATCGCGGCGCATGATCGCGCGCTATCGGGCGAGGCCTCAGTCGCGCAGTCGCTCTCGCTCGGCATCTCCGACCATGCTGCGGGGCCGGAGCTGGTACCCCTGCTCGAACGCCTGCATGCAATGTCGTCGAACCTCACGCTCGCCGTCACCATCGGCTTCTCGCGCGAGATGCAGGAGGCCTATGATGCTGGCCAACTGGATGCGGTGATCGTGCGCCAGGAAGGCAGCCGACGCGGCGGAGAGAAGCTGGCCGAGGACGAATTCGGCTGGTTCGCATCGAGACGCTTCACCGTGCCAAAGGGGCAGCCTTTGCCGCTCGCGACGCTCGCCCCGCCCTGCGGGGTCCGCGCCATCGCCGTGCGCGCGCTCGACAAGGCCGGCCTGAAATGGCGTGAGCGCTTCGTCGGCGGCGGCGTCACCGCCGTGGTTGCAGCCGCGCTCGCCGGACTTGCAATCGCGCCGCTGGCGCGACGGATCGCGCCCCCCGGGCTGGTCGATGTCGGCCTCGCCAACACGCTGCCAAAACTCGGCAGCTCGAAGGTGATGCTCCATTCGAAGGTCAGCGATCCCGCCAAGCTCGCGGCATTGCGCGCGGTAGCGGCGACGTTTCGGAGCGTGGCGGCGGTCTGACCCTGCTTTACAAGATCGCCTCTAATGCTGCGACCGTCTGCTGGTTTGCGTCCTGCATACGGGCTCGCAATGTTGCCTAAAAATGTTCCAAACTCCGGGAACAATCCGCCACGTGCTGCGTTTGCCCCCGTTGAGGCAGGGTCCGGGAATGGTCGAGAAGTCTAGTCAGCAGAGGGACTTGTTCGAAAGCGAACGCAGTTTCCGGCTCTTAGTTGAAGGAGTTGCGGACTACGCGCTCTACATGCTGGATCCCACCGGGAGGATCACCAGCTGGAACATCGGCGGCGAGCGCATCAAGGGCTATTCGCCCGGGGAGATCCTCGGCCAGCACTTTTCCCGTTTCTACACCGAGACCGACCGCGCCAACGGCAAGCCCGCCCGTGCGCTCGGCATCGCGCGGGAAAAGGGCCGCTATGAGGAGGAAGGCTGGCGCGTCCGCAAGGACGGCACCTTCTTCTGGGCGAGCGTCGTGATCGATCCGATCTACGAGGCCGGCGAGTTGGTCGGCTTCGCCAAGATCACGCGCGACATCACCGAGCGCCGCAATACCCAGCTCAAGCTCGAGGCGATGCAGAAGCAGCTCGCCGAATCCCAGAAATTCGATGCGCTCGGCCAGCTCACCGGCGGGGTCGCCCACGACTTCAACAACCTCCTGATGATCATCAGCGGCAGCCTGCACATGCTGAAGCGAGGGGCCGACGACGAAGCCAAACTGCAGCGCGCGATCTCGGCGATCGAGACCGCCACCAGGCGCGGCGCGGCGCTGACCAACCAGCTCCTCACCTTCGCACGGCGGCAGAGCGTCAATCCGCAGGCAATCGACTTCGCCGACCGCATCGCGGCGATCCGCGAGGTGCTCGATGCCGGCGTCGGCAGCTCCGTGCGCCTGGCCTTCGACGTCAGCGGCGACGTGTGGCCGATCAGGACCGACGTTTCCGAGCTCGAGACCGCGCTGCTCAACCTCGTCATCAATGCCCGCGACGCGATGCCCGACGGAGGCACGGTGACGATCGCAGCGCGCAATCTCGTGCTCGACGAAGACCCCCTCGTGGGCGAATTCATCGCGATCGACGTTAGCGATACAGGCCTCGGCATTCCCTCCGACGTTCTCGACAAGATCTTCGAGCCGTTCTTCACAACCAAGCCGATCGGAAAGGGCACCGGCCTCGGTCTCTCGCAGGTGCACGGCTTCGCCCATCAGGCCGGCGGCACGGTGCGGGTCGCGAGCGCGCTCGGCAAGGGCACGACCTTCACCATTCTCCTGCCGCGCGGAGAAGACGAACCGTCGCGCGAGGCGGCGGGAGAACCGGCGTTCCAAGGCAGCGGCACGGTGCTGCTGGTCGAGGACAATCCGGACGTCGCCGCCGTCAGCATCGGTCTTCTGGAGCAGCTCGGCTATCAGGTGCGCCGGGTCGCGGACGCCGAAGCCGCTTTGAGCGAGATCGAGAAGAACGGCGTCGACTTCGTGTTCTCGGATATCGTCATGCCCGGCAAGATGGACGGGCTCAGCCTCGCCCATCACCTCCGCCAGATCCGCCCCGGCCTGCCGATCCTGCTCGCCACCGGCTACAGCGAAGTCGCCGCCGGCGTGCGCGGCGATTTCCCGATCCTGCGCAAGCCCTACGAGATCCACGAATTGAGCGAAGCGATCGCCAAGCTGCCGCGGTAATTCTTCAGCTACACCGTCGGCAACACCGAAAACGCCTCCCCCGCCCGGCGCAAGTTCAGCTCATCGACATCGGCCGTCTCGCTGGTGACACTGTCGACGCGCGAGGACGGCGGGCCGTGGCGGCACAGCGCCACCATGTCGGCGACGTGCTTCGGCGGCCCCGCGAACAGCGCTTCGACGCTGCCGTCACGGCGGTTGCGGACCCAGCCTTCGAGGCCGCACGTCGTCGCCTGATATTCGAGCCAGGCCCGGTAGCCGACGCCCTGCACGCGGCCGCGGATCATGACCTGGAGGATCGCCCGGCTCATCGTTTCAGTCCGAGGACATCGGCGCTGCGCGCCTTGACCTCGGCCTCGCGCGTGACGCGGCTGGTCAAGTCCGACGACGGAAGGCCTTTGAGATTCTTCGGCGCAGTGCCGTCGCGCAGCGCCTTCTGCGTCTCGTAGACGGCCTGCGTTGCGGCCGCGATCGGCGCGTGGCCCTGAAGCGCGATGCGCACGCGCTGGCCAGCAAGGTATTCGAGCACGTTCAACTCCTCCGGCGCGCCGCCGAGCACGATCGGCAGGCGCGTCGCAGATGCGATGGCCTCGAGCTCGGCGCGCGACTTGATGCCGGTGAAGAACAGCGCGTCGACGCCGGTGGCCTCATAGGCCCTGGCGCGGAGGATCGCATCCTCGATCGAGGTGACCGAGGCCGCACCGGTGCGACCCATGATGACGAGCGAAGGATCGCCGCGGCCGTCGAGTGCCGCCTTCATCTTGCCGACGCCCTCCTCCAGCGAGATCAGCTGCGTCTTCGCTTCGCCGAAGCCAGCCGGCAGCAGCGTGTCCTCGATGGTGAGGCCGGCGGCGCCCGCCGTTTCCAGCTCCTGCACCGTGCGGCGCACGTTGAGCGCGTTGCCATAGCCGTGATCGGCATCGACCAGCACCGGAAGTGCTGCCGCACGCGACATCCGCCGCATCTGCTCGGCAAGCTCGGTGAGCGTGATCAGCGTGATGTCGGGGTCGCCGAGCACCGCGAGCGAAGCCACCGAGCCGCCGAACATGCCGAGCGGGAAACCGAGATCCTCGGCGATGCGGATCGAGATGGCGTCGTAGACCGAGCCGGGGTGGACGCAAGTCCCGCCCGACAGGATGGAGCGCAGTTTTTCGCGGCGGGAACGAAAGGCCATGGTGCCCTCTCAACTGTTGCGACGCAGCCGCAACATACACCGTCATTGCGAGCGCAGCGAAGCAATCCAGAATCTTTCAGCGGAGGCAGTCTGGATTGCTTCGCTGCGCTCGCAATGACGAAGTCAGTGGACCCCTCGCAAGAGTCCCCCCCCAAACCCTACGCAAACTCCAAAATCAGCGCATCCACCGCGAGCGTCGCGCCGGCGCTGGCGTGGATCTTCTTTACGGTGCCGTCCTGCTCGGCGCGCAGAACGTTCTGCATCTTCATGGCTTCGACCACCGCGAGCGTCTCGCCGGCCTTGACCTCCTGCCCTTCCGTCACCGCGATCGAGACCACGAGGCCGGGCATCGGACAAAGCAGCTTCTTGCCGGTGTCGGCAGCCGTGGTCACCGGCATCAGTCGCGCCGAGGCTGCTTCCGCTTCGGTCCAGACATAGACCGGCACCTCGACGCCCTGATGCGCGAGGCGGATGCCGTTCGCGATCGGACGCACCTGCACTGCGACCACGTGCCCGTCGATGGTGCCCTGCCAGACCGGATCGCCCGGCTTCCACGGCGATTGCAACAGATGCGCATTGCCGGCCCTGCCGTCGGCATCGAGGAAACGCACCGCGACCGACTCGCCCTCGCGCGCGATCTCCAGCAGGATCTCCTGGCGGTCGAGCCAGACCGCACGGCGACGCTCGCGCTGCACGACGCGGCCGCCCATCTGACCCGAGATCTGCCGCTTGCGCTCGCCGAGCACGTGATCGATGGCGGCGCCGACCGCGGCAAGCCGCCGTGCGACCTCGCCTTCCGGCACGCGCACGGCAAAGCCCTTGGGGAATTCCTCGGCGATGAAGCCGGTGGAGAGCCGGCCTTCGCGCCAGCGCGGATGATGCATCAGCGCCGACAGGAACGGGATGTTGTGACGGATACCGTCCACGTAGAACGAGTCCAGCGCGGTGGCCTGCGCCTCGATCGCGGCCGCGCGCGACGGCGCGTGGGTGACGAGCTTGGCGATCATCGGATCGTAATGGATCGAGATCTCGCCGCCCTCCTGCACGCCGGTGTCGTTGCGCACGGTGATGCCGTCCTGGCTCGCTTCCGCCGGCGGACGGTATTTCACCAGACGACCGATCGAGGGCAGGAAGTTGCGGAACGGGTCCTCGGCGTAGAGACGCGACTCCACTGCCCAGCCCGTCAGCGTGACGTCCTTCTGCGTGATCGCGAGCTTCTCGCCGGCGGCGACGCGGAGCATCTGTTCGACGAGGTCGACGCCGGTGACGAGCTCGGTAACGGGATGCTCGACCTGGAGGCGCGTGTTCATCTCGAGGAAGTAGAAGCTCTTGTCCTGCCCCGCGACGAATTCGACGGTGCCGGCGGAGTCGTAATTCACCGCTTTGGCGAGTGCGACCGCCTGCTCGCCCATCTTGCGGCGGGTGGCTTCATCGAGCAGCGGCGACGGCGCTTCCTCGATGACCTTCTGGTTGCGGCGCTGGATCGAGCATTCGCGCTCGCCGAGATAGATCACGTTGCCGTGCTTGTCGCCGAGCAGCTGGATCTCGATATGGCGGGGGTCGACGATGAACTTCTCGATGAAGACCCGGTCGTCGCCGAACGAGGCCTTGGCCTCGGCCTTGGCGAGGTTGAAGCCCTCGGCGACCTCGGAGGTCGAATGCGCGATGCGCATGCCCTTGCCGCCGCCGCCGGCGGAGGCCTTGATCATCACGGGATAGCCGATCTCGTCGGCGATCTTGACCGCGTGCGTGGCGTCCTCGATGACGCCGAGATAGCCGGGCACGGTCGAGACTTTTGCCTTCGCGGCAGCCCTCTTGGATTCGATCTTGTCGCCCATCGCCGCGATCGCGCCCGGGTTAGGGCCGATGAAGACGATGCCGGCCGCCTCCAGCGCGCGCGGAAACGCCTCGCGCTCGGACAGGAAGCCGTAACCGGGATGCACCGCCTCGGCGCCCGTCTTGCGGCAGGCCTCCACGATCTTCTCGATCACCAGATAACTCTCGGCCGCAGCTGGCGGCCCGATCAGCACGGCCTCGTCGGCCATCTCGACATGGAGAGCGTCGCGGTCGGCCTCAGAATAGACCGCGACCGTCTGAACTCCCATGCGGCGAGCGGTCTTGATGACCCGGCAGGCGATTTCGCCGCGATTGGCGATCAGAATGCGTTTGAACATGCTTTTCTTGAGTCTCGACCTTGGGCGGGACCCTTCCCTCGCCGTTGGAGCCTATGGGATGGGCCGTGTGGCTCCCGTGGTACATCAAAATAGGCCGGAGGCAACGGTCAAAATCCGGCCCCTCTGGCGTACCAGCGCAAGACCGAAGCAAGACCGAAACGGGCTTTGCAGGCTCCCGGACGGCCTACGGCTTCCCGGCCTTGCCCACGTTCCGGACCAGGCCGTGAATGAAGCCGAGCTTGTCGACGACGACCGGCGAGAGGATGAACGGATAGAGGTCGCGCATGCCCAGGGCGCGGTTGACGCTGTTCATGGCGAAGGTGAAGGGCAGCCATGCGTTGACGATCGCCTCGACGTCCCTCGCTTCGTAAGGGTTGAAGCGGATGCGCGTCGTCAACTCCCCGTCGCGATCCACCTTGGGCCGCACCTCCATGCCGAACTCGCTAGCCATCTCCAGGGTGTCGACGATGTGAAGATAGTGCGCCCAGGTCTCGGCGAAATCTTCCCACGGATGCGTGGTCGCGTAGGCCGAGACGTAGTTCTGCTGCCAGTCCGGCGGGGCGCCTTCGGCATAGTGGCGCTGCAAGGCCTGGCCGTAATCGGCGGAATCGTCGCCGAACACGGCGCGGCATTCGTCCAGCTTGCCGCCGTCGCGCACCAGCACGTCCCAGAAATAGTGCCCGACCTCGTGGCGGAAATGCCCGAGCAGCGTCCGGTAGGGCTCGCCCATCTCCAGCCTGCGCCGCTCGCGCTCGATGTCGTCGGCCTCGGTCAGCGCGATCGTGATCAGGCCGTTGTCGTGGCCGGTCAGGACCTTCTGCCCGCTCTGCGGATCGTCGGCGAGGAAATTGAAGATCAGGCCATGTTCGGGATTGTCCTGCCGGGTCTGGAGCGGCAGCTTCCAGCGGATCAGGGAATAGAACAGCCGGTGCTTCGCCATCTCCAGCTCACGCCAGCCGGCGAGTTGCGCCGGATCCGACAGGTCCGGCACGACGCCGTTATGGCGGCAGGCGCGGCAATAGCCGGTGGTATCACCTGCATCCGTCAGCCAGTTGCACGAATCGTGCTCGGCATTGCTGCACAGCATGCGACTTTCGCCCTTGGTCGCCAGCGTCTTCCAGGCCTCTCCGTCGGGCTCGATCGCCGACATCGTCTCCTTCTCCGGCAGGAAGGCGACCCGATGGCCGCAGCGTTCGCAGGCGCGGTTCTCGAAATAGAGGACGTTGCCGCAGGCCTGGCAGACAAAAAGCTTCAAGATTTAGCCTCTTCGGAAAGGGAGCTTTTGGGAATGAAAGTTGTGGCGCCTCGCGGATACGCGCGCGGAGGGCTCATCGTTCCAAGGTTCGGAACAAATAGCCAGACTTGGCGTTCGTTGATGCCCACCATACTGCATTCGGCGACGCCTTTCTTTCCATATTCCTTTTGAGCAATGGCCATCACGCGTCGTCTGTGTGAATATCGGTCGGCCACGTGCGCTCCCGCATCACAACGGCCAACGCCTTGAACGATCCTTTGCCCGAGACCATCGCCGCCGAAAGGCTGCGCCAGCACCTGGAAGATGTCGCGCGCGAGCGTGACAACGCCTATCGCGCGCTCCAGGAACGCGAAGCCGAGCTTGCGCGCATCCAGCGCATCGGCAAGGTCGGCGGTCTCGAAGTCGACTTCCGCGAAGGCTTCAAGAACCGCCGTTCGCCGGAATATCTGATGCTCCACGGCCTGCCGCCGGAAGCTGCCGGCGAGTCGCACGAGGATTGGATCAATCGCGTTCATCCCGATGACCGCGACGCTGCGGTAAAGCACTTCATCGATGCGCTGTCCGGCACGAGCGAGGACTACACCGCCGAATACCGCATCATCCGTCCCAGCGACGGCGAGACCCGCTGGATCCGAGTCGTCGCCAAGATCGAGCGCGATCGTGACGGCCGTGCCCTCCGCCTCGTGGGCGCCCATATCGACGTCACCGACCAGATGCTGGTGCGCGAGACCCTGCGCGAGAGCGAGGAGCGCTTCCGGCTGATCGCCGACAGCGCGCCGGTGCCGATCTGGGTCACCAAGCTCGACCGCACACGGTCCTTCGCCAACCAGGCCTATGTCGATTTCGTCGGCCTGCCCTACGACCAGGCCATCTCCTTCGACTGGCGCAAGGTGCTGCATCCGGACGACCTGCCGCATGTGCTGCAGCAATCCGTCCAGGGTGAAGCATCGCTCAAACCGTTCGTGCTGGAAGCCCGCTACAAGAATTCCGCCGGCGAGTGGCGCTGGCTGCGTTCGGAATCGCAGCCGCGCTGGGACCCGACCGGCAGGCATATCGGCTTCATCGGCGTTGCCCACGACATCACGGTGGCCAAGCAAGCCGAGATCGAGCTCCGGCAGCTCAATGAGACGCTGGAAGAACGCATCGTCGAGCGCACCGCCGAGCTCGAATCCAACGAGGCGCGGCTGCGCGCGATCCTGGAAACCAGCAACCAATATCAGGGCCTCGTCAATCTCAGGGGCGAGCTGCTTTACGCCAACACGACCGTGCTCGACGCCATCAAAGCGAGCCCTGCGGACGTGATCGGAAAGCCGTTGTGGCAGACGCCCTGGTTCAGCACGACGGAGGGCATGAGCGCACTGGTGCACGAGGCCTTCGACACCGTGCTCAAGGGCGAAGCCGTGCGGCTGGAGATGCGCCTGCGCCTTCCCATCGGCGAGCGCGATTTCGAGTTCGGCATGCGCCCGGTGCTCGACCGCCACGGCAACATCACCGGCGCGGTGCCCGAGGCTGTCGACATCACCGAGCGCCGCCGCGGTGAGGAAGCGTTGCGGCAATCGCAGAAGATGGAGGCGATCGGCCAGCTCACCGGCGGCGTCGCGCACGACTTCAACAATCTGCTCACCATCATCCGCTCGGCCACCGATTTCCTGCGCCGCCGCGAGCTGCCGGAGGAACGCCGCCGCCGCTATGTCGATGCCATCTCCGACACGGTCGAGCGTGCCTCCAAGCTGACCGCCCAGTTGCTGGCGTTTGCGCGCCGGCAGCCGCTCAAACCGCAGATCTTCAACGTCGCCAGCCAGGTTGAAGGCGTCGCGCAACTGGTCCGGCCGCTGGTCGGTGCTCGCATCGAAATCGCGGTGGAGGTTCACGATGGCGACTGCTTCACGGTCGCCGATATCGCGCAATTCGAGACCGCGCTGATCAACCTCGCGATCAACGCGCGCGACGCCATGGACGGCGAAGGCCGCCTCACCATCGCGGTCCGGAAGGTTCAGGGCATCCCTAACCTGCGCGCGCAATCGGCGCGCGGCGGCGACTATGTCGCGATCTCGGTCGCCGACACCGGCAGCGGCATCGCGCCCGAAAACATGGAAGCCATCTTTGAGCCGTTCTTCACCACCAAGGAGGTCGGCAAGGGCACCGGCCTCGGCCTGAGCCAGGCCTTCGGCTTCGCAAAGCAGTCCGAGGGCGACATCGCCGTGACGAGCAAGCATGGTGAAGGCGCGACCTTCACCATCTATCTGCCGCGGGCGCAAAGCCCCGCGACGGATCAGGAAGCCGCGGCGCTGACCTATGAGGCCGCGTCCACCGGGCGCGGCTATCGCGTGCTCGTAGTGGAAGACGACGACGAGGTCGGCCGGTTCTCCACGGAGCTGCTGGAAGACCTCGGTTATGTCGTCCGCCGCGCCGCCAACGCCAATGCGGCGCTCGCCATCCTCGGCGAGAACGAGTTCGCCGTCGATCTCGTCTTCTCCGACGTCATCATGCCCGGCATGAACGGCGTCGAGCTCGCCGGCATCATCCGCGAACGCTATCCGGGCCTGCCCGTCGTGCTCACCTCTGGTTACAGCAACGTTCTCGCCGAGAACGCCGATCGCGGTTTCGAGCTGATCCAGAAGCCGTATTCGGTCGAAGCGCTGTCGCGCATCTTGCGCAAGGCGATCACGGCAAAGCTGTCGATGGCGCGGTGAGAGTGAACATCGCGAGACGCCTCCACAGATTCCGTCATTGCGAGGAGCTCTTGCGACGAAGCAATCCAGAACTCGCTCCGCGGAGACAGTCTGGATTGCTTCGCTCCGCTCGCAACGACGGCGCTATCGCGGCGCCCTAACCCCACAGGCTTTTGAGCAACATTGTGGACTGAAGCTCGGGCCGAGACGCGGCAAATCGCAGATAGCCGTCCGCGCCCGCGGGGGAAGACATCGGCATCGGCTTCCGCTATCGCTCCCGAATGAAGCCTTCCCACTTCGAGGACTGACCGTGCCGTCTGACGCCATCCTGGCCTGGAGCATCATCGTCGCCGCGACCGCGGGCGTCATCATCCGGCCCTTTCGCCTGCCGGAGGCGATCTGGGCCGTCATCGGCGCCGGCGCGCTGCTGCTGCTCGGCCTGCTGCCGTGGCAGGATGCGCTCACCGGCATCGAGAAAGGCGTCGATGTCTATCTCTTCCTGATCGGCATGATGCTGATCGCCGAACTGGCGCGGCTCGAGGGCCTGTTCGACTATCTCGCAGCGCTCGCCGTGGAATATGCCGGCGGCTCGCCGCAGCGGCTGTTCCTGCTGATCTACATCGTCGGCACGCTCGTCACCGTCCTGCTCTCGAACGACGCCACCGCGATCGTGCTGACGCCCGCCGTCTATGCCGCGACGCGCGCAGCCGGCGCCAAGCCGCTGCCTTATCTCTTCGTCTGCGCCTTCATCGCCAACGCCGCAAGCTTCGTGCTGCCGATCTCCAACCCGGCCAATCTCGTCGTGTTCGGGGCCCACATGCCTGCGCTCACCGAATGGCTGCGCCTGTTCGGCCTGCCCTCGGCGGCCTCGATCCTGCTGACCTATGTCGTGCTGCGCCTGAGCCAGCACCGCGCCCTGAAGGAAGAGACGATCGCGCGCAGCGTGCCACATCCGAAGCTCGGCCGTGGCGGCAAGCTGACGGCCATCGGCATCGTGGCGATCGGAATCGTGCTGGTCACGGCCTCCGCGCTGGACAAGCAATTGGGCCTGCCGACCTTCGTCTGCGGCGTGGTGACGGCCGCAATCGTGCTGCTCGTCAGCCGGCAATCGCCGGTACCTGTGCTGGGCGGCGTCTCCTGGAGCGTGCTGCCGCTGGTCGGCGGGCTGTTCGTGATGGTGGAAGCGCTGATCAAGACCGGCGTGATCGGGCAACTCAGCGCGCTGCTGCATGAAGCCGTCGGGCAATCCGTGACGAAGGCGGCCTGGAGCGTCGGCATCGCCACCGCAGTCGCCGACAACATCGCCAACAATCTTCCCGTCGGCCTCGTTGCGGGCTCGGTCGCCGCCAGCGATCATTTACCCGCGCCGGTCGTCAGCGCCATCCTGATCGGCGTCGATCTCGGGCCCAATCTGACGGTGACCGGTTCGCTCGCGACCATCCTGTGGCTGGTGGCGCTGCGGCGGGAGAAGATCGAGGTCGGCGCCTGGCCGTTCCTCAAGCTCGGACTGCTGGTGACGCCACCGGCCCTGATCGCGGCCTTGGCGGCCGCGATCAGGTAGCTTGCGAGATTAATCGTTCTCGTAGCCGTAGACTTCCGGCAGGATGAAGATCGCGGCGAGCAATCCGATCAGCGGGAAGATCGCGACCATCAGCGTGGCATTCGCCTGCCCGATTGCAGCGAACACCGTCGGGAACAGGAAGATCGCGAGGAACGACGGCAACTTCACGAACATGTAGGCGAAGCCGCTGGCGGTGCCGCGGTATTTCGGCTTGGCGACCATGGTCGGGATCGTCATGCAGTTCGACGCGTCCCAATAATGGCCCCACAGCATGGCAGCAGCCGCGAACGGCAGCAGGATCTTGTTGTCGGTGTAGAGCGCGAAGGCGGCAACCAGCAGGGAGGCCAGCACGATCGAGAAGCCCGCAATGGAGATGCCGCGATGGCCGATCTTCGGCGTCAGCAGCGGACCGACCCAGCCGGACAGCGCAGCGAACGAGAACAGCGCCATCGTCACCAGATTGATGCCGAGCACGCTCGACACGCCGACCATCACAAAGAGCACCGGCAGGTAGAACGCGAAGGTCGAGAACTCGCTGGCCTGCGCGAAGCAGGCGATCCAGCCGTAGATCGTGGCGCGCCAGCGGATCGGATCCTTCTTAAGGTCGGCGAGGAACGCGCGGGTGGAGACCTTGGGCACCTCCACGTCATGGTCCGGCAGCATGGCGAGATCGTCGTTGAACATCTCGCGCGCGACCTGCTTGGCCTCGCGGTAGCGTCCCTTCTGCACCAGCCACACCGCCGTCTCAGGCACGTCGTGGCGCATCACCAGGATGATCAGCGCCGGCAGCGCGCCGAGGCCGAGCGTCACCCGCCACAGCATCTCGTGCTGCATGTCGATCAGCAGGAAGATCACGATGACGCCGATGGTGAGGACTTCACCGACCGCGAACATGAACTGCCAGCGGTTGCCCATGACCTCGCGCTCGCCCTTGGCCATGGATTCCATGATGTAGGTGTAGCCGGTCGAAATATCCGAGCCGAGCGGAACGCCGAGCAGGAAGCGGATCACGACGAGCCAGCCGACGCTGGGCACGAAGGCCTGCGCCAGCGCCAGCACGATGAACATCACCATCGTCACCAGGAACATGACGCGGCGGCCGATCTTGTCGGAGAGCCAGCCGCCGAGCAGCGCACCGATCATGGCGCCGCCTTGCGTACCGGCCGCGGCCAGGCCCAGCATCAGCGGATCGGGATTGTACTGCTCCTTGATGAAGATCAGCACGAAGGCGATCGAATAGAGATCCCAGGCCTCGACCAGGATCGAGGCCATCATCAGCCAGCCGACCTTGTTGCCCTTGGGGCTGTAGTTCGTGATGAGGTAGCGGACCGCGGCTTCGCTCGCGGTCGGTTGTGGCATCGCCATCGTCGACATCTTTGGTCCTCTCTTCAAAACTTTCTAAAGCGCGATGAGATCAGGATCGTCATCGCGTTTTGGCCTAATTGTTTGAGCATGATCTCTTCGGAAAGCCGCTGCACACTTTTCCGGATCATGTGCCAAGCAGCGGCTCGATGCTGCAATCGAGCAGGCGCGGGTCGATCCCGACCTCCATGCCGGTGAACATCTCGCCCATGTAGTCGATCAGTGCATCGCTCGCCTTCACTGCGTCCTCGACGCGGCGGCTGGCGACCGCGGCGAGAATGGCGAGGTGATGATCGATCGTGCCTGACAGCTCGGCCTGTCCCGGCATGAACCGGTGGTGGATGTAGCCGATGCGCCGGTACAGCGTGTGCAACGGCCGCAGCGTGTGCACCAGAAAGGGCTCGCCTGCCGCCTCCAGCACCAGCGCGTCGATGCGGCGGTCGATATGATTGAACTCGTCGAGGGTCAGACTGGCGCGGCGTTCGCGCAAAAGACGCTCGATGTGCAGCGCCTGATTGCGGTGCGAGAGGCTGGCGCGGTCGGCCGCAAGCCGGATCACGAAGCGCTCCATGTCGCGGCGCAAGGCCAGCAGCATGCGCTCGCGTGCCAGATCGATCGGCGCAATGCGCAGACCGTGGCGCGGACGGATGATGATCAATGTATCGGCGGAGAGACGATTGACGGCGTGATGAACCGGCGTACGGCCGAAGCCGGTGATGTGCTGCAATTCCAGCATCGTCATGAACTGGCCGGGCTTGAGCTCGCAATGGACGAGCAGCTCTTCGATCCTCTGATAGGCCAGCTCGAAGAAGTTGAGACGGTTGCGCCGGGAGGGCTTGCCCTCGCCGTCGTCGTTCCTCACTACCTCGAGCGCGCGCTTGCGCGTTGCCATGTCGTCTCTCCCCTCAGCCCGCGCCGTCGTTGCAGGGCGGTGCCTTGTTGGTGATATCCCTAAAACATGTTGTGATATATTACAAGCGGGCGTAAGACTCCGCCCGTGCCCGCACCATGCTGCGGTGCAGAATGACAACAAGACGGCGCTGCGCGCCTGCGATGGGAGGAGTATTGCCGTGAAGATCACGTCAATCGAGACGCTGCGCACCGAAGAATTCTCCAACGTCATCTGGGTGCGCGTCCACACCGACACGGGCATGATCGGCCTCGGCGAAACCTTCTACGGCGCCGGCGCGGTCGAGGCCCAGATCCACGACACCTTTGCCGGCCGCCTGCTCGGCCGCAATTCGCTGCACATCGAGGCGATCCATCGCGACATGCTGAACCTGCCGATGGCGCAGTCGTCCACCGGCGTCGAGTATCGCGCGGCCTCGGCAATCGACATTGCGCTATGGGACCTGTTCGGCAAGGTCTGCAATCAACCGGTGCACCAGATGCTCGGCGGCCTCTGCCGCGACAAGCAGCGCATCTACAATACGTGCGCCGGCACCCAATATGTCCGCTCCACCAATATCAGCCCGGTCGCGAACTGGAATCTTGGCGCTGCCAAAGGTCCCTATGAGGATCTCGACGGCTTCATGCACCACGCCGATGCGCTTGCCGAAAGCCTGCTGGAGAGCGGCATCTCGGCGATGAAGATCTGGCCCTTCGATCCGGCGGCGCAGGAGAACAAGGGCCTGTACATCACCGCCGCGCAGATGAAGCACGCGATCGAGCCGTTCGAAAAAATCCGCAAGGCCGTCGGCGACAAGATGGAGATCATGGTCGAGCTCCATTCGCTGTGGAACCTGCCGACCGCAAAACAGATCGCGCGCGCGCTCGAGCCCTACAAGCCGACCTGGTACGAAGACCCGATCCGGATGAACTCGCCGCAGGCGCTGGCCGAATACGCCCGCTCCACCGACGTCTGGGTCTGCGCCAGCGAGACGCTGGGCTCGCGCTTCCCCTACAAGGACATGCTCGACCGCGACGCCATGCATGTGGTGATGGCGGATCTGTGCTGGACCGGCGGCCTCACGGAGGGCCGCAAGATCGCGGCGATGGCCGAGACCTATCACCGGCCCTTCGCACCGCACGACTGCATCGGACCGATCGGCTTCATCGCCGCCATCCACATGTCGTTCAGCCAGCCCAACACGCTCATCCAGGAATCGGTGCGCGCCTTCTACAAGGGCTGGTACAATGAGCTCGTCACCACCATGCCCACGATCAAGGACGGTTTTGTCTATCCGATGGAAGGCCCCGGCCTCGGCGTCGATCTTCTGCCCGCCGTCTTCGACCGCTCCGATTTGACCGTGCGCCGTTCCAACATCTGAGGATCTTTTGAGATGAGCACCGCCCTCTTCGACCTTTCCGGCCGCACCGCGCTCGTGACCGGCTCCTCCCGCGGCCTCGGCCGCGCCATTGCCGAGGGCATGGCCAAGGCCGGCGCCAGGATCATCGTCAACGGCGTCGATCCCAAGCGCGTCGAGCAGGCCGTCGCCGAGTTTCGCGCCGCCGGCTACCTCGCGGAAGGCGCCGCGTTCAACGTCACCGACGAGCCTGCGATCGTCGCCGCCTTCAACGACTTCGGCGACAAGGGCATCGCGGTCGACATCCTCGTCAACAACGCCGGCATCCAGCACCGCAAGCCGCTGGTAGAGTTCACCACCGACGAGTGGCGCAAGGTGATCGAGACCAACCTCACCAGCGCCTTCGTGATCGGCCGCGAGGCGGCCAAGCGCATGATCCCGCGCAAGCACGGCAAGATCATCAATATCGGCTCGCTCGGCAGCGAGCTCGCGCGTCCGACGATTGCGCCCTACACCGCCGCCAAGGGCGGCATCAAGAACCTGACCCGCTCGATGGCGGTGGAATGGGCCCAGCACGGCATCCAGGCCAACGCGATCGGCCCCGGCTACATGCTGACCGACATGAACGAGGCGCTGGTCAACAACACCGACTTCAACAACTGGCTGATGGGCCGCGTTCCCTCCAAGCGCTGGGGCCGACCTGACGAGCTGGTGGGCGCCGCGATCTTCCTGGCGTCGGATGCTTCGACCTATGTCAACGGCCAGATCATCTATGTCGATGGCGGCATGATCGCTGCGATGTGAGCCGCGAAACGCTGAAGGGAGCCAACCATGCGCGCCGTCGTGATCCACGCACCGAAAGATCTGCGGATCGATCTCTATCCGGATGCAGCGCCCGGTCCGGGTGAAGTCCGCGTCAAGATCGCGAACGGCGGCATCTGCGGGTCCGATCTGCACTACTATCATCACGGCGGCTTCGGCGTCGTGCGCATCCAGCAGCCGATGGCGCTCGGGCACGAGATCGCGGGCGTCGTCGCAGCCGTCGGTGACGGCGTCACGAACGTGAAGCCGGGCACCCGCGTCGCGGTCAATCCGAGCAAGCCGTGCGGCCAGTGCCTGCATTGCCAGGAAGGCATGCGCAACCAGTGCCTCGACATGCGCTTCCTCGGCAGCGCGATGCGCTTTCCCCATGTGCAGGGCGGGTTTCGCGAATTCATCACGGTCGATGCGGCGCAGGCCGTTCCGATCGCCGACAAGCTGTCGCTGGCGGAAGCCGCGGTCGCCGAGCCACTCGCGGTGTGCCTGCATGCCGGCAAGCAGGCCGGGCCCCTGCTCGGCAAGCGCGTGCTGATCACCGGCTGCGGCCCGATCGGTGCGCTGATGATTTTGGTGTCGCGCTTCGGCGGCGCGGCCGAGATCGTGGTCACCGATGTCGCGGAGGCGCCGCTTGCGGTCGCCAGGAAGCTCGGCGCCACTCACGCCATCAACGTCGCGGCCGATGCCGCCGCGCTCGATCCCTGGCGCGCCGGCAAGGGCGTGTTCGACACGCTGTTCGAAGCCTCCGGCAATCAGGCCGCGCTCCGGACCGCGCTCGATGTGCTCAGGCCCGGCGCCACGCTCGTGCAGCTCGGGCTCGGCGGCGAGATGACGCTGCCGATCAACTCCATCGTCGCCAAGGAATTGCAGCTCCGCGGCACCTTCCGCTTCGATCCCGAATTCGAGCTGGCGGTGCGGCTAGTGGGCGAAGGTCTGATCGACGTCAAGCCGCTGATCACGGCGACCATGCCGTTCGAGAACGCGGTCGCCGCCTTCGAGCTCGCCAGCGACCGCTCGCAGTCGATGAAGGTGCAGCTGACGTTCTGAGGCCTATTGCTGCGGCTGGTTCTCGATCATGCGATCGCTGACCAACCGCACGGCGCCCCGTTTCCACGAATAGTCCGCGCCGAGGCGCAGGCCGCTGTCGCCGCGTGCCAGCACCGCGCCGGTCCTGGCGTCGCGCACCTGAAAGCCGAGCGTGTACTCGGTGCGGCTGACCCGCCGCACCACACCAATGAGAGACTGATCCGCACCGAGCCCTTGTGCAATGGCAGCCTCACAGCCGTTGCAGTCGCGCAACGCGCGCGCCTTCACCGCCTCCCCGCCGATATCGACGATGCGGTAACGGCCGGATTGACCCAGCGCCTCGCGCACGCTGCCGGTGACCTCGGCCAGATATGACGCATCTGACGTGGCTGACGCGCCCGCCGAAGCGGCGGTCGTATCCTCCAGTTCGAAATCGAACACGGCCAGTGCGATCGGCGCGGGCGTGGCGAGCGCGGCCATGATCTCGCGGGACACGAAGATCTCGGCGCGCTCCCAGGATTCATCATTGTCCCCGCGGAAGGTGTAGAGCTTGTCCATCACGATCTTTTTGGCACTGACGTCGATCACGGCGACCTTGGCCCATTGCACCAGCGTGCTCGTCTTCTGGATGCCGCCGATCACCTTGAACGCGGCGCCGTCCTGGGCCGAGGGCACGAGCCGGTAGCGCCGGTCTCCGCCGATGTCTTGCCGGAGCGCGGCCATGAAGGCCGCCAGCCGTCGCTCGTGGGCGGCGGTCTGGTTGGCGGGCTCCGCCGACGTGTCGGTATAGCTGAAGTCGTCCATGGCGATGCCGATGGCGGTTTCGGCGCCGGCCGGCGCATGAAACGCCGGAATTAGGAGAAGGAGACAGACTGAGAGGATCAACCGGCGCAGGTGCATAAATGTGCCTCGTGTGACGGTGCGGCGCGCCAATCTGGACGGCGCAATCAAGCCATGCAGCGGCGCCGGTCCCGGCGATGGCCGGGAAAATTTCACGACGGTGCACCGCACTCACGCCTGGCGGCTTTGCGCCGGATGCGTTCTGCCGTTTAATGCGGACGCGACAAACCCGTTCGCACCAGGTGCCCGCCGATGTGGAACCGCTCGAGGTTCGATCTCAAAGTCCGTCTGACGTTGCGCGTGGCCGCGATATCGGCCGCCTGCTTCGCCGCGATCTCCGCTTATTTCCTGATTACGGCCGACCGCGCGGCGCATGCGCGCCTCGACGATATCGCCGCGATCGTGGCCAAGACGCTGGAGCTGCAGCAGGGCAAGATCCAGTGGGTGGCGAGCCCCCGCTCGGACTTTCCCAACCTCGACCCCGTTTCGGCTTATGTGATGACGCCCGGCCTGTGCCTGGCGTTCCGCGGCACGAGCGGCGACATCCTCCAGCGTTTCTGCAGCGGCGCGCCCGCCCCGGCGAACCCGCCCCCGCAAGCTTTCACGGCCTTCTATCGCAGCTTGTTCGACCCTGGCCGCGAAGCCGCACGGCCTGTGATCGTGCGCGGAGCGAAGCTCGGCGACGCCGTCGTCTCGGTCGAGCCGGCCGTGCAGACCGCGGAGGCCTGGCACGAGGCCGGCCGCCTGATGCTGGCGCTGGCAATCGCGCTGCCGCTGCTCTGCGCGCTGGTCTACGCCGCATTGGCACGCGCGCTGCGCCCCACCCGCATGATCCGCACCGGCCTCGAGCGGATTGCCGCCAACGACCTCACCACGCGGTTGCCGCCGTTCGACCTTGCCGAACTCTCCGCGATCCGCGACGGCTTCAACCATCTCGCCGAAAGCCTCGAGACCGCGCTTGCCGAACGCAGCGAGCTGACGCGGAAGCTGATCGCGCTCCAGGACGAAGAGCGCCGCCATCTCGCGCGCGAGCTGCATGACGAGTTCGGCCAGTCGCTCGCGGCCATCCGCGCGCTCGCCTCCTCCGCCCGGCAGACCGCCGCGCAGGACTGCCCTTCCCTGCTTGGCGAATGCGACGGCATCGCGCGGACCGCAACCGGCATGATGGAGACGTTGCGCGGCACGCTGTTCCGGCTGCGGCCGCCCGATGTCGAGGAACTCGGGCTCGTCGCCAGCCTCGAAGGCCTCGTCGCGGGCTGGAACGGACGCAGCCGCGGCGAGACGCGCTTCTCGATCCGGTTCGACGGCGCATTCGAGACCCTGCCGGCCACGATCAGCGCCAGCCTCTACCGGATCGTGCAGGAGGCGCTCACCAATGCCGCCAAGCATGCGGTCGCCACGCGGGTCAGCCTGGAATTGACGATGGGGGCCAGCGAAATCGCGCTGGCGATCGACGATGACGGACGCGCGAGCGATCCCGTCGCGAAATCCGGAATGGGCCTGCTCGGCATGCGCGAGCGCGTCGCAGCCTTGCGCGGCCAATTGAGCTTCGAGGCCGCGCCGAACGGCGGCTCCGCACTGCGCGTGGTCATTCCGCTCGCAGCCGCCGATCGGCCGCCGCTGGAGCATGCCGCATGAGCGCGGCCGATGCCACCATTCTGCTGGTCGACGACCATTCCGTCGTCCGCGAAGGCTATCGTTCCGTGCTCCAGAAGCAGCCGGGACTTCGCGTCATCGCCGAAGCCGCCGACGGCGCGGAGGCCTATCGTCTCTACAAATCGGAGGCGCCCGACCTCGTCATCATGGATCTGAGCATGCCCGGCATCGGCGGCATCGAGGCGGTCAGGCGCATCAGGCAGTGGGACAAGAGCGCGAGAATCCTCGTCTTCACCATGCATGAAAATGCCGGCTTTGCCGTGCAGGCGATCCGCGCCGGTGCCAGGGGCTATGTCACCAAGACCAGTCCGCCGGAGACGCTGGTGCGCGCCGTGATGGACGTGCTCGCCGGCAAGATCGCGATTAGTCCCGACATCGATCATGAGCTCGCGCTGAGCCGGCTCGCCGGGGAAAGCTCTGCCGCCGACGTCCTCACGCCGCGCGAGTTCGAGGTGCTGCGGCTGCTGCTCGCCGAGAACACGACGGAGGAGATCGCCGAGACGCTCCATGTCAGCCCGAAGACGGTGGCGAACCTGCATTCCCTGATCAAGGACAAGCTCGGCGTCGGCTCCGACATCGAGCTGGTCAGGCTGGCGCTGCGCCAGGGCATCTTGACGGAGGTCGATCTCGGCGAGGCCTGATCGCTCAAGCCAGATAGCGCGTGAGATAGCCTTCCATGGCGTAGAGCGCACAGAGCGCGAGGCTCGACCACACCGCGGCCGTGAAATACAGGAACATCCAGGTCAGCTCGCCCTTCCAGTGCGCGATGTCGTGGGTCACGACCCAGCGCGTCGAGACGTCATGCAGGCCTTCGAGGAAGCCGAGCAACCTGTTGCCCTCTTCATGCCCTGCCCGCCAGCGGCTGAGATACATCGGCACGTCGACGGTGACGAGGAAGGCCAGGAAACAGGCGATGCCGACGATGCCGGCAATCAGCGCCCAACGCACCGGTCCCTGGAATTCCGGCATCAGCCGGCACAGCGCGATGCCCGCGAGGAAGAAAGTCACCGCCCACAGCGAGTTCTCGATCGCGTTGAAGAGGAAGTTGGTCGTCACCACCGCATACCAGGAGAAGCACTCTGCGACGATGATGATGGGCACGATCACCCACGCGATGTTCACGACCGTCTCGGCGCCCGTCATGGTTCCGAGCTGATGCAGGATGACCGCCCATTGCGCGGCGAAGCACAGTTCGGCCACGGTCGCGACCGTGCGGCCGACGAAGACGCTGGAGAGCCAGGTGTCGAACAGGCAGATGCGCTGCACGTCGGCGCGCGGCAGGAACGAGCGGAAGGCGCAGCCGAAGACATAGCCGGCGCAGAGCAGGAACATCAGCCCGATGTCGGAGCCGCCGCCGAGACTGCCCGCAACGGTCGGGTAGAACTCGCGGTACAGCATGACCCAGACGAGAATGTTGGCAGCACTGACCAGCGTCAGGGACCCCCACCACCACGCGAGGGGATTTGTCCGCGCCTGCCACTGCAACATGAATCGCTCCGCTGTAGTCGAATATGACATCCAAGGTAGCAATTCTGTCATAAATCCGTCGTTCCAAGCGACAAAAACTTCGTTATCGCGCTGTCATAATTGACCCGCGCGCTGTCATATTCGTCGTTGCGGCGATATCCGGGGGCCCTCGTCGAGCCCCCGGACGAGCATTGATCGTTAGGTCTTCATCCCATCCACATACGCCGCGAGCTTGTCGAGCGTCTGGTAGCCGTATTCGACGGCACCGAAGCTGATCATGCCATCGCGCTGCGCCGTGCTCGACGCCAGCTGGCGCATCATCAGAACTGTCTTGCCGTTGCTCTGCTCGGCAAAGGTGATGGTGAAACGGAACAGTCCGGGATCCTCGTCCTGGTCGGTGCCATGGTCCATCTCCATCAGTGACGGTCGCTCGATGCGACGGAATCGCATGCGGTTCGGGTAGACGGTGCCGTCGGGACCGATCATGTTGAAGCGCCAGACGCCGCCGACGCGCACGTCGATTTCGAAGGTCTCGAGCTTGAAACCCTTTGGGCCGAACCATTGCGGCAGGTGCTTCGGGTCGGACCACGCTTCGAACACCAGATCGCGCGGTGCGTCGATCACGCGCGACATCACGATCTCGCGGTCGAGCGACCATTGCGACAGGGCGGGATTGGCAGAATTCGTCATCATCAGGAACCTTTCCGTTTGATCGTCTTGTTACTTGTCTTGGACGGCCGCTTGGCAGCCGTCCGCTCTTTCTTCAGCTTCATCACATAGGCTTCGAAGCGATCGAGCCGCGCCTCCCAGATCGCACGCTGGTGCTGGAACCAGTCTTCCGCAGTGAGGAGTGCGTCAGGACTGAGGCGGCAGGTGCGCACGCGGCCGGATTTCTCCGACAGGACGAGCCCGCTCGTCTCCAGCACGTGGATGTGTTTCATGAAGCTCGGCAGCGCCATCTCGAAGGGATCGGCTAGCTCGCCGACCGATGCTTCGCCGGCGCAGAGCCGCATCACGATCGCCCGCCGGGTGGGATCGGCAAGGGCCGCGAAAACCTGATCGAGTCGGGATAATTGGTTAGCCATGGAGCTAACTATAGAGCTGCCGCCATCTGGCGTCAATAATTGTTAGCCAATTAGCTAAGTTATTTTTTTGCCGACTCGTAGCCTGGATGAAGCGAAGCGTAATCCAGGGCCGCTCGCTCGGCTGCGGCACTTTCCCGGATTGCGCTTCGCTTCATCCGGGCTACAAACCACTCGCGCGGAACCCACCACGCGCAATCGTGAATAGGGAGGCACGGTCCTTCCCGCTACAAGAGACCGGGGGCGCATCGAATCCTGCGCCAGAGCCGTGCCGTCTGTTGTCACCTCATCGTATCTCACCCGACGGGCGCTCGCCCGGGCTGCGCTCGTTCCCCTCGCGCTTGCCTGGCCGCGCGGGGCCGCCGCGGATTCCGACATGATCGCGCAGATGCGCGACATCGTCGCGAACGAGTTGGCGCCGACCGCGACGCCGGATCAGCCGGGCGGTCTGGCCGTTGCGCTTTATGCCGGCAGCCAAGTCGAGTTCTTCAACTACGGCTTTGCCGACGACGCCACGCAAAGGCCAATCACGCCGGACACGCTGTTCAACCTCGGTTCCCTGCGTAAGCCGTTCGAGGCGACGCTGGTCGCGCTCGGCACCCTCCGCGGCGAGCTGCGGCTCGACGATGGTCTGGCGAAATATCTCCCGGAGCTCACCGGCGACTATGTCCGCCGCATCACCGTCGGCGAGCTCGTCACGCACACCTCAGGCATGCTGCTGCCGACCGACCATCCACCCTGGCCGAGCGACACGTTTTCGCGCGCGCAGCTCATCGACATGTTCAACAGCTGGCGACCGCAAGCCGGCGAAGTGCCGGGCAAGCAGCGCGCCTACAGCCACGCCGGCTACGTGCTGCTCCAGCTCGTGCTCGAGCGCTGTTACGGCGCTCCGATCGCAACCCTGTTCGAACAACGCATCCTCAAGCCAATCGGCATGAATGCGACCTCCGTGCCCGAACGCGGCGAAGACGGTCGCGCCATCATCGACGAGGCCTGGATGCAGCGGGCGGTCCAGGGCTACTCGGATCAGGGCATGGCGATCGGCCCGATCGGCAACCAGCAGAGCTATTTTGATTTCCCCGGCACCGGCCAGATGTTTTCGTCGCCGCGGGACCTCGCAACATTCGTTGCTGCCTGCGTTGACGGGCGGTCGATCGATCCGCAGTTGCGCGAGGCATTGCGGATGACGCAGCACGAGATTTTCCGCGTCGACGACAAGTTTGGACAGGGAATGGCCTGGGAGACGGTGCGTCTTCCAGGGGTCGCCGTCGTCGACAAACCGGGTGGGCTCAACAACGCTTCCGGCTATATCGGCCTCGTGCCGGCACAGCGGATCGGGATCGTGCTGCTCGCCAATCGGGGCGAATATCCCCACGAGATCGCGCGCTACAGGATCCTGCCGGCGTTGGCGCATCTGGTAGCATCGCACTAAACCCGCCTAGGAAACAGAAAGCCCCGACTGAGCCGGGGCTTTCCACGCCAGGGATGGAACGGGATGCTCAGTACCTAGCGACGACCGGTCCGCCGAACTTGTAGTTCACGCCGACGCGCACGATGTTCGACTTGAGATCGACCGAGTGGGTGAAGACGTTGGTCGGAAATGCGCCGCCAAGCAGATTGGTGCTGGTCACGGTGCTGCGTCCAAGATCGACGTAGAGATATTCGGCCTTGAGCGACCAACCACCGCCGACGGCGTATTCGGTGCCGACGCCCGCGGTCCAGCCGAGGCGTGTGTCGCGGATAGCAGCCGACTCCGTTGCCGCGGCGAACGTGTCGGTGAAGTTGAAATTGCCCTTCACCTCGGCGATGGCCGCGCCGCCGGTGGCATAAAGCAGCCAGGTCGGAGCCGCGAGGAAGCCGATGCGGCCGCGGATCGTGGCGAGCCAGTCGGCCGAGACCTGCGAGGACACGGTGAAGCCGGTCGGGGCGCAGCAGGGATAGAGCGCCGAACCCGTCGCGCTGCCCTTGAAGCCGAAATAGTTGATGTCGCCTTCGAGGCCGAGCACGGCGTTATTGAGTTGCCAGTTGTAGCCGGCGGTAAAGCCGCCCGTGACGCTGGAGCTGTTGACGCGCTGGGCGCCGACTGCCGCAATCGCGGAAACACTGGAGCTCGCGAAATAGGCGGCGGGATCGAACGCAGTCGAGGTGGCCGGATCGGCGCTGCCCCATTGTCCGCCGACATTGCCGCCGACGTAAAAGCCGGTCCAGTTATAGGCCGTCGCCATCATCGGCGCTTTGGTATAGTGCGCCGCGAGGTCGGCAGCCTGCAAGGATGCGGAGCCCAAGACAACCCCGGCAGCCGCCAGCAAAAACTTCTTCATTCCAGTCTCCTTGCCTCACGCGATTGATCTCGGGTTTCGAATGCGCGCGGGCGGAAGTTGTCCGGCGCAGATCGGGCATAGGGCGTGGACTGCTTGCCGTCTTGGGCTGCGGCGAAGTTCATAGGGACTGTGACGTAGTGCGGGCCGTGCGGCGCGCGAACGCGCGACGGGTGTGACCGAGGGGCCACGAGTTATCCCTCATCCGCGACGCAGGACGCACGGCCGTGTCGCATCGCGACAAGAGCGCTAAACGCGATTCGAATCCCAGCGTCTCAGACCGAACGCGTCAGTCCGCCGTCGACGCGGATATTCTGTCCGGTGATGTAGGCCGCGCCGTCGGATGCCAGGAACGAGATCGTCGCGGCGATCTCCTCGACCTTGCCGTAGCGCCGCATCGGCACGCTGTCGCGGCGCGCATCTACCTGCGGCAGGCTGTCGATCCAGCCCGGCAGCACGTTGTTCATGCGAATGTTGTCGGCGGCATGGGTGTCGGTGAAGATCTTCGTGAAGGCGGCGAGGCCGGCGCGGAACACCGCCGAGGTCGGAAACATCGCGCTCGGCTCGAACGCCCAGGCGGTCGAGATGTTGATGATGGCGCCGGCCTTCTGCGTCTGCATGATTGGCATCACCAGCCGGGTCGGACGGATCACGTTGAGCAGATAGGTATCGAGGCCGGTGTGCCACTGCTCGTCGGTGATCTCCGTGATCGCCGCCCGGGGCCCATGGCCCGCGCTGTTGACGAGCACGTCGATGCGTCCCCATTTGGTCATCGCCCCGTCAACCAGCCGCTTCAGATCGTCGTTCGATTTGTTGGAGCCGGTGATCCCTAACCCGCCGAGCTCGGCTGCCAGCGCCTCGCCCTTGCCGGAAGAAGACAGGATGGCGACGCGAAAGCCGTCGGCTGCGAGCCGGCGCGCGGCCCCTGCCCCCATGCCGCTGCCACCGGCGGTCACGAGTGCGACCTTCTCTGCTGCCATCTCTGCTGCCATGACCGATCATCCTCTATGATATCGTGGAGGCGAGCCGCAGGCCCGGCCTATCATGAGGCCTTCTACCGCCGGACCAGCCGGAAGGTCCACCGTCGAAAGCGACCTGAAAGATGAGCGATTTGCAGATCCGCAATCTGCGCCCCGAGGAGATCGCCATCGCGGTCGACTGGGCCGCGGCGGAGGGCTGGAATCCGGGCCTCTCCGACGCGAACTGTTTCACGATCCCGGACGCGAAGGGCTTCTTTGTCGGCGAGATCGACGGCGAGCCGGTCGCGACCGTCTCCTGCGTCAATTACGACGATCGCTTCGCATTTCTCGGATTCTACATCGTGCGATCGGGTTTTCGCGACAGAGGCCACGGCCTGCGCGTCTGGAACGCGGCGATCGCGCATGCGGGCACTCGCGTGATCGGCCTCGACGGCGTCGTGGCGCAGCAGGACAATTACAGAAAGTCCGGCTTCCAGCTTGCTTACGCCAATGTCCGCTATGGCGGCTTCGTCGCCGCGCCACCGAGGCCGCCCGCCGATGTCGTTGCGCTCGACACGATCCCGTTTGCGTTCGTTGAAGCCGACGATGCCACGGTGTTCCCGGCTCGGCGCGGCGCCTTCCTGCGTGCCTGGATCGGTACCTCAGGACATGTCGGTCGCGCGTTGCTGCGCGACGGCAAGCTCGCCGCATGGGGCGTGATCCGGCCGTGCCGGGCCGGCCGTAAGATCGGCCCGCTCGTCGCCGACGACCGCGCGGCGGCGGACGCAATCGTGCAGGCCCTGCTGGCGAGCACAAACGGCGGCGAGATCTTCCCCGACGTCCCCGCCGTCAATCGCGAGGCGATTGCGCTCGCGGAAAAGCTCGGGCTGAAACCGGTGTTCGAGACGGCGCGGATGTACACAGGACCGATCGCGCGGCTGCGGATCGACCGCGTCTTCGGCGTGACCAGTTTTGAGCTGGGCTAGCTCAGTAGCAGCGCATGATGTTGACGGTGTGCTCGCCGCCGCCGCGGCCGGGCACAGTCACCTGCTCCGTCGGACAGCTCGGCACGTAAGGCCGGTCGGACGGCACCACGTTCGGCGGGAAGCGATGCGTCCAATCCCAGGGAACGTCGTACGTATAGGTGTAGCGAACGTCGCTGGAGACGGGCTGGGCGGTCTCGGCGAAAGGCTGACCGTAGCCTGCATTGTCATAGTAGAACCCGCCGCCGCCCGGCCAGTAGACCCAGGGCGTGTTGCGGCCACGGAACCTGGCGCCCGGCGCAATCGGCGGACGCACCGCCGGACCGGAAGGCGTGGCGGCATGTGCGACGGCGCCGCCGGGTCGGGCAAAACTGTCGCTGGGAGCGAGGAGCAGCGCGGCTGCGCTGAGCGAGGCGAGCAACGCCCCAAATGATCTGGACATCATGATACGCACCAACTCGTTTGGCTTCGCGGATAGCGGCTCCCCGCGACACGCTAGGCCGGGCTGTCGCCCACCCGCAAACGTATAATTAATTATTGGTTAAGGCACGGGATTAACAGGGAACAGACTGCGGCAAGACGCCCGGATTCCGGCGGATGTCGCTCGTGTTCCGGGAAAACGGACTTCATAACCAGTTGATCGGAGTTGATCGCTTCGGCCGAAGACACCCGGAACGCTCCCGCACTGCGGTCGTTGGCTCCCGACACCAGCAAGGAGCATCTCCAATGCAGAACAAATCGAAACTCCTCTGTCTGATCACGGCTTCACTCGTCGCGGGCACGGCGGCCGCCTCGGCCCAGGGCTATGATTGGAACGGACCGCGCGCGGGATGGGACCGCACCGCTCCCGCTTACCAACCGGTTCAGCCACGCGCGTACTATCCGGATGTCGCCGGACCTTACGGTGCGCTCAACGGCACCAACCATCCGGCGCCGAGCTCGACGCAGGGCGATGTCGGCCCGGAGGGCAACAACAACGGCACCGTGACCGGCGTCTATCGCAGCTGGTAGCGCTCGCTCACGACGTGGCCCATCGTCCATCACGGACGATGGGCCTTCGTGCGTCAGCGGCCCTGCTGCTTGCGCAGCCAGTCCAGCATATCCTGCGGATTTCCGGTGCCCTGCGACACGATGGCGGTGTTGCCGCCGCTGCGGCGATAGACCGTCGTGCGCCCAGGCTCCTTCTCGATCTTGACCTCGGCCTGCGCCGGATCGCCGCTCTGGGTAATGACGGACGTGCCATTCTCGTCCTGAACAATTGTGGTATGGCCGTCACCCGACTCGCCAGCTCCGGCCGGCCCGGCTGTCATCGCCGTCATGATGCTCATTCCTGCTGCAAGTACGATGAACCTCATGTTGCACCTCGCCTTCGCGATCACCGGCTGAACTGAAATATCGACAGCCAGTTGAAGCGCCCGAATTGTCGCACCGTTCCCGTGTTCATATCTCCGATCTGGAGCAGGAGGGCGTTGGTGGAATTGCCGACCTGAGTGATGTCGGCAATATTGCTCACGCCCGACTGACCGATCGCCACATTGGTGGTGCCACCCACCTGGATCACATCGACATAATTGCGCGTGCCGTTCTGGATGATCGTCGCATCGACTGTTCCCGTACCACCGATCTGGATGACACGCGCAATATTGATGCGGCTGTTCTCTTCGATCGTGACCGGCTGGACATCGTTGCCGAATTGCACGATCGTTTCGATGCTGACGTTCCGGTTTGTCACGCCGCGCTGGACGGATCCGGCGGATGCCTCGGACGCGACGCTGACGGCGAACAATGCCGCCAATGCCAGGAGTAGCCTAGCGCATTTCATCGCTTGCCCCCATTCCATTTCTGACGACGAGGTCGCGCCGGCTCAATGGCTATTCTGGACAACAGTCGCCGAGTTGAACGCACCGAACTGGGACAGGAAACTGCTGGTGGACTGGCCGGCCTGGCCGACAAACGCGATGTTATTCACGCCCGCCTGCCCGACCGATGCCGATGCCGTCCCGCCGAATTGCAGGATTCCGGTCGCGTTGTTCGTCCCGTTTTGAGTGACGGTCGCGCTGGTGCTGCCGCCGATCATGAACACGCCGGCCATGTTGAGCTGGCTGTTCTGGTTCAGCACGACCGGCGGGCCGCCGAGCGACACGATGGTCTTGATGTCGGCGGTCTGGGCACCGGCCGAGCCGGCGCCCACGCAACACAAGGTGAGAAATGCGCCACAGGCGGCGCCTGAAAAATGCCTCATGACGTGCCTCGCTATCGAAAAAGATTTGCGATCAAGGAGTCTGCTGCAAAATCGTCGAGCCGTTCAGAATTCCGAGCTGTCCGACGGCCGCCGCGTTGTTCGCGCCGATCTGGCCGATCAGGCTCGAATTGGAGCCACCGGCCTGGCCGAGTAACGCGGTGTTGGACGCCGTCGCGGTGGTGCCGCCCTGCCCGATTACCGAGGTGTTGACGGTCAGGAGCGAACCCATCTGCAACGTGGTCGCAGTATTGGTGGCGCCGAATTGCATCGTGGTGGCGCTGTTGTTGGTGCCGCCACTCTGCGAGATGAAGGAGTTGTTGGTGGTGCCGAATTGCAGCACGCTGGCCGAGTTGCCGGCCTGGGCATCGACGGCGGTCAGCAGGCTGAACGCGACGATCGTGGCAACGAGATATTTTTGATGCATGACATTTCCTCCGCGAAAGTCGGCGGACAAGCTCTTACCGAGTCGTCCCGCCCGAGGCGGTGCTTTCAAGGATGGCACGGACGCGCCGCAGTTGACGCGTCCGGCCAAACGGGGCTGGCTTAGTGCGCCGTCTGCGAGACGGTGCTGCCGTTGATGCCGAACACGCTGAGCTGTCCGACGGCGGCGGCGTTGTTCTGGAGCGCGGCAGGCCCGAACGAGTTCTGGGTGATCGCGCTGCCGTTGTTGCCCAACGCAACCTGGCCCGTCGTCGCCGAGTTCTGCACGCCGATCTGGTTCACCGTGCTGCCGTTGTTGAGCGAGACCGCGCTGGTGCCCTGCATCGTGGTCGCACTGTTGATGATGCCGAGCTGGCTGGTCGACGAGGTGTCGTTGGTGAGGCCCTGCTGCGAGACGCTGGAACCGTTCACGGCGCCCACTTGCACGGTGGTCGAGGTGTTGGCGGCCTGCGCGGCGGAGGACAGGGCGAGCACGGCAACGGAAGCAAAAAACAATTTGCGCATGGAATATCCTTTCTGGCTAAGATCTCTGACTGGGTTCGGATGCCGTCTTGAAGGAGGCCGACATCGCAGGACAGACTTTGAACCGATCGTGCTGCGTGCGACAGACTGCAGTTCATGCTAATCGGTACGGACTAGACGTTGCACGGCGGCTTGGTGCCAGCGGCACTAGCTGTAAGGTTGTCCCGTGCCGGTTCGTGCCGTCTCGTCTTCGCGTCCCATGCTGTCGACCAACCGCACCACCTCGATCGGCGAGCGAAGCTCCAGCTTTCGCATCATCCTGGTGCGATGGACCTTGGCCGTCACTTCGCTCACCCCGAGTCTCGCTGCGATCTGCTTGGCGACGAGACCTTCGGCCATCAACAGCATGATCTCGCGCTCCCTCGCCGTCAGCGTCTCGACGCGCTGGCGAGCTTCGCGCACGCTATCTTCGCGTTCGAGCCGCCTGCGGTCGCGCTCGATGCCATGCCTGATCGCGTCGAGGATCTCCTGCTCGCGAAAGGGTTTTGGAAGAAACTCGACTGCGCCGCGCTTCATGGCCTCAACCGAGACGCGGACGTCGGAATGGCCGCTGATGAAGACGATCGGGATGAGCACGCCGGTCTCGGCGAGCCGGCGCTGAAGCTCGAGGCCGGTCGGCGCCGTGCCGGGAAAGCGGACGTCGAGCACGAGGCATGAAGGTCCGCCGGAAATACTCTCCCCGAGAAACTCGTCGGTCGACGCAAACAATTTCACCTGGTGCCCGGTCTCCTCGCAGAGATTTCCAATCGCAGTTCGAATCTGAATTTCGTCGTCAATAATATAAACTGTAGCTTGACCTGAACTCATGGCAACGGGCTCCCCGGCTTGGGGCTCGATGAACAAGCAACGAGCCATCCATTCTTCTTGCAAGCGAGATCAAGGTGCTTGGATGAATTCGCGGGGATCGGGCGAGTCGCTCCGATCCGCCGCTTCGACGTCTTAGAGCCAACACCCGTTCAAGACGAGTGAAGGCGTTCACACATCGGGTTTCGTGATTGGGGGGATTCGCCCTCGCGACCTGCGGCATCATGGCGAGGCGCAATATCGACAATGCGACAATCGGGAGCGCAACGACCGGGAATGCGACGATCTGGCGTCGGAACTTCGGTATCGCCGACTGCGTCATGGCGTCGCCACCCACGTGCCGACTTGAACGCCCAGCGCTGGCCGCTTCGGCCAGAACAGACGGGACGTTCAGTCAGCTTGTCGAGTTCGATACCGCGCGCGTCATATCGATACGCTCCGTATGCATTTCCGGCAAGTCACGAAAGACAGCACCCCGCGGACTTTACTTCTGGATCATCAAGCGCGCCCGACCGTCGCCCCTACAGCGGCGACACACTGACGATCGACTGCGTTTTCTGAGATTTACAACCATAGCGCGTTTACAACCATAGCGCGATATTTGTCCTTGCCGCCAACGATGCCATTTCAAGAGGCGGGTTTTTGATATGCGATTTGTGCCAGTTATTGCCTTGCTCGGAACTGCATGTGGCCTCGCCGCGGTCTACGCCGCCCGGCCAGCCGTGATCAGCGACGCGGCCGGGAGCGCCGCGGAGAAGGCGGCCCGCGCCTATGAATCGACCCAGCGGCTGCTCAAACCCGTCGGGCGGGACGCACGGAGCTTCGGATCGGACGCCCCCGTATTCCGCTATGCCTCGATCCAGCGCGGCAGCATCGAGCAGACCATCACCGTCACCGGCGCCCTGCAGCCGGTCAAGACGATCGAGGTGGGTTCCCAGTTGTCCGGGCAGCTCGCCCGGGTCTATGTCGATTTCAACGACACCGTCACCAAGGATCAACCGCTCGCCCTGATCGATCCGCGCAGCTTTGCGGCCAAGGTCGACGAAGCCAGGGCGGCGGTGGCGGTGGCGAACTCCTTTGTCGACATCGAGCGGGCCAAGCTCGACCGCGCCAGGATCGATCTGCAAAACGCCAGGGGCAGCAGAGACGTCCTCGTAGCCAAGCTCGACAGCGCGCAGGCGGTCAAGGCGTCGGCGCAGAAGACCTTGCAGCGCAAGCTGGCTCTACAGTCACAAAACGTCGTGGCGGTAACGGCGGTGGATGACGCCCAGACGGAGTTCACCGCGAGGCTTGCCCAAGAGCGCGAAGCCGAAGTCCTCATGTCCCTGAACGCCTACTCAGTCGACGGCGCGCAGGCCGATATCCGCCGGATCGAGGCGGAATTGCAGCAGGCACGCATGGCCGTGCCGGAGAAGGCGGCCGTTCTCGCTGCCGCCCAGGCCGATCTCGACCGCACCGTGATCCGCTCGCCGATCGATGGCGTCGTCGTTGGCAGGTTCGTCAACGAGGGCCAGACGCTCGCGGTCGGACTGGAATCGCGCACCACGTTCGTGGTCGCGCACCGACTGGAGGACATGGAAATTCACGCGCAGGTCGACGAAGCCGATATCGGGCGTATCGCCCCCGACCAGCGCGCCCATTTCACGGTAGATGCCTACCCGGACCGCCGCTTCGAGGCGGTGGTGCGGCAGGTGCGCAAGGCACCGCAGAACCAGCAGCACGTCGTGACCTACACCGTCGTCCTGGCGACCTCCAATCTCGACGGCGCGTTGCTGCCCGGCATGACGGCCCTGGTGAAGATCGTGATCGAGCGGCAGGATGACGTGCTGAAAGTGCCGCTTGCCGCGTTGCGCTTCCAGCCCTCCGGCACGCAGCCGGATGCCGCGGCGCGCAGCGGGGTGTGGGCGCGCACCGCAAGCGGCTCACTCCGGCGTATTCCCGTGACTGTCGGCGCGGCCGGCACCGAACAGGTCGCGCTCAGGAGCGGAGACCTCGTCGAGGGGAGTCAGGTCGCCGTGGGTCAGGCCATCCGGCCAGCCGGCATGGAGTTTCTCGGCATCAGGTTCGGATCATGACGGCCCCCCAGCCCCTCATCAGCTTGCAGTCGGTCTCCAGGACCTATCGCGCCGACGGAGTAGCGGTGGCTGCGGTGCGCAATGTCAGCTTCGACATCGAACGAGGCGAGATCGTCGCGGTGATGGGACCGTCCGGCTCGGGAAAATCGACGCTGATGAACATGATCGGGCTGCTCGACCTGCCGAGCGAGGGTGCGCTCTATCTCGAGGGAGCCGACGTCGCCGATCTCTCGGAAGACCACCGGTCGTCCCTGCGCGCCCGCAGCATCGGCTTCGTATTCCAGTCCTACAATCTGCTCGCTCGCCACAATGCGATTGAGAACGTCGCGCTGCCGCTGGTCTATTGCGGCATCAGCCGCAAGGAGCGTCTGGCCCGCGCCGAGCAGAGCCTGGAGGCTGTCGGCATGGTGCACCGGGCCCACCACTTCCCACGGCAGCTCTCGGGCGGTGAGCAGCAGCGCGTCGCGATCGCGCGCGCTCTGATCGCCTCACCACTGATCGTGCTCGCCGACGAGCCGACCGGCGCGCTCGACAGCCGTACCGGCGCCGAGATACTGGCCCTGTTCGCCGCGCTCAACCGGACCGGCCAGACCATCGTGATGATCACGCATGATCCTGGGATCGCGACGCAGTGCCGGCGCACGATCCGCCTGCATGACGGCGAACTCGTCGCTGACGAGACGCCGGCTCCGATCCTGCCGAAACGGAGCGCTGCGCCATGACGATGCTCCAGGGCTTTCAGATCGCTTTGCACGCCTTGCGCCTCAATCCGTTGCGCAGCATCCTCACCATGCTCGGCATCGTGATCGGCGTCGCCTCCATCGTGACCGTGTTTGCGATCGGGTCCGGCGCGCAGCTTCGCCTGCAGGAGCAGATCCGCTCGATCGGCGCCAACGTGCTGATGATCAACCCCGGCGCGGTCTACCAGGGCGGCGTGCGTCTCAAGGATGGCAGCAAGCTGACCATGACCGAGAGCGACGTGCAGGCGATCCTCGAGCAGATCCCCGAGATCCAGGCAGCGGCCGGTTCGATTGCAGGAACGGCGCAGGTCATTCACGAGAGCAAGAATTGGAACACGACCATCAACGGGACGACGACCGGGCACTTCATGGTCCGCGACTGGCAGCTTGCGACCGGGCGCTATTTTTCCGGCAGCGAGGAGGCAGGCGCCGGCAAGGTCGTGATCCTCGGCAGCACGGTAGCGCATGAGCTGTTTGCGCCCGGCGAGGACCCGATCGGCGCACAGATCAGGATCATGAAGGTGCCGCTCGAAGTGGTCGGCGTCCTCGATCGCAAGGGACCGGCGCAGGACGACGTTGCCTTCGTGCCGCTCACCACCGCCAAGCTGCGCTTCCTCGGCAGCGCAAGCAACATCAACCGGGATTCGGTCGCCTACATCATCGCCAAGGTGGCTGCGGACGGACAGATGGCGGGGGCGCGAACGGAGATCGAAAACCTGCTGCGGCAGCGGCACCGTATTCCCGCCGGCCAGGAGGACGACTTCAAGGTCCAGGATCCGGCTGCAGCCATGGAAGCGCAGCAGGGAGCGATCCGTACCGTCGCGCTCCTGCTCGTCGCCATCGCCTCGGTCTCGCTGCTGGTCGGCGGCATCAGCATCATGAATGTCATGATCGTGTCGGTCACCGAGCGCACGCGCGAAATCGGAATCCGCCGCGCGCTTGGCGGGCGGATGCGGGACATCCGGCTTCAGTTTCTCTGCGAGGCGCTCGTGCTCTGTCTGCTCGGCGGGGCGATCGGCGTCGGTGCCGGCGTCACGCTCTCGATGACGGTCGCGCGCATGGCAGGATGGATCACCTCGATCGACGGCCAGGCGATCGGCCTTGCCCTCGCCTTCTCGATCGCGACCGGCCTGATCTTCGGCTTTTATCCCGCCCACAAGGCATCCAAGCTCAGCCCGATCGAGGCACTCAAGACGGAGTGAGAACATGCTGGGGTGTTCGCGTCGACCAAAGGCCACGGAGGAGCAGTCATGAGTCCGGATTCGAAACATCCGATCACACCAACGCCACGCGAGCGGGACCTGATGATGCTGATCGCACGCGGAATGCAGAACAAGAACATTGCGTACGAGCTCAAGATCTCGGAGAACACGGTGCGGGCGCATATCGGCAACATCATGCGCAAATACCGCCTGCAGAACCGGACCCAGATCGCGATCATCTTTGCCCTGCAGGCGGCGCCGCCATCGCTTCGCCGCAACCTGGCCAATGGCGGCCGCAATTCCACGGCGGCAGCGCCGGCTAAGGCGGTCGCGCAGAATACGCCGGTGCCGACCGCGCCGGATTGACCGCTCCGGCCACAATCCCTTGCGTCGTCTCAGACGAAACACCCAAGTCCGGGGTCAACGGACCGGCGACAAAATATTTCTCTTTATTAGAATTCGGATTTTTGTTAGAAATTTCTCACTCCGGCCCAAGGAAGAGGGGCGTATCGCGATCGTCACGAACGCGGGCCGGACGGCGGTGGACGTTGGTCACATCGGCGCGAAGGATTCGCAGGGCGGGCAACCGTGAGTGAAGGCTTCGCGCACACGACCGGTGTGATCGGCGTACGGCGAAATCGTGTGGTCCTGGCGCCCGGGGTCTGTGCGCCAAGCGTTGCGGTGATGTGGGGTGCCCAACCGGGCACACGGATCAGCCATCCGCAAGGCGACGGGGGCAATAGTGCATCGCTCCCCGGGGAGAGCGCGACATAAGCCGTAAAACCACTGCGCAGGGAAGGCCGGATGTTTTGGCTTCACCTGTATGCCGCTGTGCATTGTTCTTACGACAATCTCGCACAGTGGACCGCGGGTGCCAGCCGGCACCCGGTCTTCCCTGCGCCCTCTTTCAATCGAGGGTGAGGCGACGAAGCAAAGCTCGGGCGAACAAGCCGCGAGGACGCGAAGGTGCGTCTGCGAGTGAAATGTGAATCTAAAGAGCGACGCGCTTGCCTACACTCCGTCATTGCGAGCGCAGCGAAGCAATCCAGTCTGCCGCCGCGGAAAGATTCTGAGCCTCCCCTAAATCGGTGGACACCTATAGCTTAGACAGCAAGAGGTGTCAGATGACGAAACGGCAGCGACGTTCTTATTCGGACGAGTACAA
>NZ_JBEPRY010000018.1:0-167568 GCF_040548605.1 Bradyrhizobium sp. JR4.1 | reverse complement strand
AATGGGGCTCGTCCTGACCGCGCCGATCTGCGCCTTACAACGTTCATCGCAACCTCCAAACTCCTGGTGTTGCGACGACCGTTTGAATCCGCCCAGTGTCCCGCGGGAGGTGTGGTGTGACCGCCACAGCCCAAGGCCATCGATCGGCCACGAAAACAAGACCGTCTGCGTTCGCGCGCCATCCGAGGCCGCACAAAAAAATACCCCATATCGAGCCTCACTCCCGCTCGGCCAATTAAGCAAAGCCCTCGCTTGCGGGAGAGGCCGGCGCAATGCGCCGGGTGAGGGCTCTCTCCTCTTGGGGGTTCTCGATTGCGGAAATACCCTCTCCCCAACCCCCCCCCGCAAGCGGGGGAGGGAGCACACCTCCCCCGTTGCAGCAAACGAGCCTGATCTCACCGGTCCTTAGTCTAGCTAGATCACGACCTCGCGCATCACACGGCGGCAATCCATCTCGTATTCGAGATCGACCACCGGCGGCCGGGCATAGTGCCAGGTCAGGCCGGACCGCAACGCCCCGCGGCGGACGAGCTCGTCGACCAGCGTGTGGTGGAAGTCGTGCACGGAATAGGCCTGCACGCCGGTCGTGTCCTTCCAACCGAAGCCGAAGGACGTCATCCTGTTCTCCATCTGGGACGTCGTCGTGAAGCGCACCTTCTCGCGAAGGCCTTCCAAGCTGAGGTCGCGGTAGCGCACGGTGCGCTCGACATAGGTCCCACTGCCCTCGCGCGCCTCGGCGCCGCCTGATATCACGAAGCTCGGCGTCTTCGAGCCTGTCGGCCGCGTGAAGGAGAACGCATAGAATGACGGCTTGGCCGGTGGATCGATCTCGGGACAGACATTGCTGCGCGCGACCGGATTGGTGGTGCCGTCGAAGATGCCCCATTCGGACAGCGTCTTCACATAGTGCAGGTTGAACGCGCGAAAGCCTTCCTCGCTGAAGGCCGCGGGCGAGCGCAGTTCGCAGGCGCAGAACGCCGTCAGCGGCCGCCCCGCCGCCTGAATATACTTCGCGGCAAGCGCAAACCCTTCCGCGAGCGGCACCAGCAGGTCGAAGCGGACGCGCTCGATCTCATAGCCATCGTCTGCGGCCGCACCGGCCGAGTACTGGAATACGGACGGAATGAAACGGTAGTTTCCGGCGCTAAATTCACCAACCATGTCGGACTCCTATTCCAGTTGCATGCGAATGCCCTTGTCGCCGTTAAGCAGGCGCTTCAGGTGAAAGCCGGCCAGGGAATCGTCGGCATGCATGCCGACGAGTGCGGCGAAGGCCGGCATGGCGGCGGCATCACCGGCCTCCATCTTGGCAAAAGCCTTGGAATACAGCGCCGTTTCCGGCGCAGCGAATTGGGCCGGAGCCAGCGGCTCGAACGCGCGCAACGGTTCGCTGCGTCCACGCAGCATCAGCTCGCCGACGGGACGACCTCGAAAATTCTCAGCCGTCTCGGCGATGCCGTCACTGACGCAAATCCGCGTGCCCAGATGCTTGTTCGCGGCTTCCAGCCGTGCCGCGATGTTGATGGAATCTCCATACGCGGTGTAGTCGAAAAACCGGTTGCCGCCAAAATTTCCGACCAGTGCCGGCCCGGCGTGAATGCCGATACGGGTGGTGCCGAAATTCACGCCTCTCACCTTCCAGCGCGCGGAAAAATCCTCGGCCCAGGCGTCGAGATCATGTGCGCAGGCGACCGCGCGGGTCGCATAATCGGGCTGATCGCCGGGTGCGTTGAAGAGCACCTGGATCGCATCGCCGATGATCTTGGCGACAGTCCCCTCGTGCGCGAAGACGACCTCGGTCATGCCGCCGACATACTCGTTGAGAAGCGCGCCCAGCGTCTCCGGAGGCGCACTCTCGACCAGCGAGGTGAAGCCGGTAATGTCCGTGAAGATGGTCGCGACATCGCGCCACTGCACTTCGATTCCCTCGCTCTCACCGCTGGCCGCCAGACGCTTGGCGAGCTCGGGCGAGAAATGACGCGAGAGCGCGGCATGGGCGCGCTCCGCCTCCGCCTGGCGGCCTCGCACCTCACGCAGCATTTCGATGTGGCGGATGGTCTTCTGGATCGTCATCTCGAGGTCGGCGAAGTCGATCGGTTTGGTCAGGAAGTCGAACGCACCGCGGTTCATCGCAGTGCGGATATTGCTCATGTCGCCATAGGCAGACACGATGATGGTGGACTTCTTGTCTTCGGCTTCCTGGAGTTTCGCCAGCAGCGACAGCCCGTCCATCCTGGGCATGTTGATGTCGGAGACCACCATGTCGACATGGGGGTTCTGCTCGAGCGACTGCAGCGCTTCGAGGCCGTCGCGCGCGAACATGATGGTCACCGACCCATCGCGAATCTGCCTGCGGAATTTTTGCAGGACCAACGCCTCGAGATCCGGCTCGTCGTCGACGAAGAGGATGGTCGCGGTCATGCGGCTTGCCCGAGCCTCGTGTCGATTTCCTGCCGCAGCAGCGCGAAATCGATCGGCTTGGTGAGAAGTCCGACTGCGCCGCGCTCGATAGCCTTCCGGCGCGTCTCGGCGTCGCCATAGGCGGTGATCATGATGACGGGAACGTCCGGATGCGCAAGACGCACCTTCGGCAGCATGTCGAGTCCGCTCATGCCGGGCATGTTGATGTCGGACAGGATCAGGATCAACGAGGGATCGCGAACCTCGGCAGCGAGCTTCAGCGCATCGGGCGCGGACGGCGCGAATTCCATCTGGAAGCGGCCGGCGCGCAAATCGCGCCGGAACTGCTGCCGGAACAGCGCCTCGACGTCGGGCTCGTCATCGACGACCAGGATGTAAACGTTCAAGTCTTGCCTCCGGAAGTGTCGCCCGCCGCCATCATGCGCGGCAGGGTGATGATGAACTCGGTGAATACGCCGGGCTCGGTGTTCACGTCGATCGTGCCGCCGTGCTGATTCACGACGATGTCATGGCTCATGGAAAGGCCAAGGCCGGTGCCCTCGCCGGCCGGCTTGGTGGTGAAGAAGGGATTGAACATCTTCTCCTTCACATCGGAAGGGATCCCGGTGCCGTTGTCGCGAATGCGGATCTCGACCCTCTCGCCGAGAGTTTTGGTAGCCGCGCGTAGCGTGGGCTCGAAGGCGCCTGCGTCGCTCTCCTTGCGCTTGGCGGTGGCGTAGAAGCCGTTCGAGATCAGATTGAGGAAGACGCGCGTGATTTCCTGCGGATAGATATCGACCATGCCTGCGGCGGGGTCGAAGCCGCGCTCGATCGTGACATTGAAGCCGGGCCGTTCGGCACGTGCGCCGTGATAGGCGAGATTAAGGCTCTCCTCCAGGATCGCGTTGATATCGCTGGGGCGATGCTCGCCGGAGCCCTCGCGCGAATGCAGCAGCATGTTCCTGACGATGGAATCGGCGCGCTTGCCATGCTGCACCACTTTTTCGAGGTTGCTCTTGAGCATGCCGGTCAGCTCCTCGACCTCCTCCTTCGTCTTGCCGTCGAGCGAGGCCGCTTGCAAGGCCTCGTTGAGCTCGTCGATCAGCTCGGTCGACACCGCCGAGAAATTGTTGACGAAATTGAGCGGGTTCTTGATCTCGTGCGCGATCCCCGCCGTGAGCTGGCCGAGGGACGCGAGCTTCTCGGTCTGGATCAGACGGTCCTGCGCGGTGCGAAGATCGTCGAGGGATTGCGACAGCTCCGTCGTACGCTTGCGCAACTCGTTCAGAAGCCGCGTATTCTCGATTGCGATGACGGCTTGCTTCGTGAAGTTCTCAACCAACGCGATTTGCTTGTCGGTGAACGGCCGGACCTCTTTGCGATAGACCGCGACGGTTCCGATCAGCTCGCTGTCCCTCATCATGGGCACGATGACGATCGTGCGGGCGCCGGCGACGTCGGAGATTCCACGAATGGTCGGCCCCCCGGCAAGATACGCCGGAGTTTGTTGCACATCGTGCACGTGAACAACCTGACGTGTCCTGACGACCTCAGCAAGCGCGCTCTCCGGATGCGGACGGATTGCCATATCTTTCCGCGAAGCCGCGAACGCGGGCGGCACATTGTAATCCGCAGCAATCGTGAAACTCTCGCCGTCCCACAAATTCATCACGCCGAAACTCGCGCCACAGACGCGTGTGGCATTCTCGAGCATCTTGTGGAACACCGGCGCGAGTTCGCCCGGGGACGAGCTGATGACCTGCAACACTTCCGACGTAGCCGTTTGTTGCTCGAGCGACTCGGTCAACTCGGCCGTTCTCACCTCGACCTTCTTCTCCAGGTCCGCATAGGATTCCTGCAGACGCTCGCCCATGTCGTTGAACTGGTCCGCGAGCCCCTCCAGCTCGTCTCCGGTTCGGATCGAGATGCGCTGGGAGAAATCGCCGCTGCCGATGCGCTCGGCGCCGCGCCGCAGCGCCTGGATCGGCCCGACCATGCGGCGCGCCAGGAATATCCCGGCAAGCACCGCGAAGATCGACGCCGCGAGCAGCACGAATGCAAGCCGTTCCAACGCGGCATAGAGCGCCGCATAGGCTTCCTCGACCGGGAGCTCGACGAACATGGTCCAGTGCAGCGGCGCAATCGGCGCCGACGCGGTCAGCACCTTCTGTCCTTGGAGATTGCGCGCTTCGGAAAGCGCGTCGAACGAGGCGGTGCCCCCGGCAAGCGCGGCGTGCACCTGGCTGAGACCAGACATGTCGGTATTGCGCAGGACCAAGCTGATATCGGGGTGCGCGATCAGGCGTCCCTCCGGACCGACCACGTAGGCGTGTCCGTGCTCGCCGACCTTGATCTGGGATACCACGTCCCAGATCAGCTTGAGATTGACCTCCGCGATACTGACGCCGGCATCCTTGCGCGACCCGGCCTGCGCCAGGGTCATGTACGGCTCGGATTCCCTGCGGAAATAGACCGGACCGTAAAAAACCTTGTGCGCGACCGCCTCGGTGAACTTCGGATCGTCCGACAGGTCGATGCCGCTGTCGATCGCGTCCATGGCGAGCCGCGAGACCCGCAGCCGCTCCCTGCCGGTCGCATCGACCTGGGCGAGCTCGGTAACCGCGGGGACCTGGCGCAGCAGCCGCAGCGCATCGAAGCGGCGCTGCTCGATCGAACCCGCCGACCAGGGCAGCTGCGTGGTCCAGCCGAGCTGGCTCTCGATCTCCTTGACGAACTGACCAATCTTGGCCGCGGCTGCCTCGGCCTGTTCATGCTGGACCCGGATCAGCGCGGCCTTGTGCTCGCGATAATAGAAGAGGACCTCGAACAGCCCGTTGGCCAGCAGCGCGATCGCGACGACAGCCACGAACAGCGCCACATATTTGGTGAAGAGCCGGCTCCTGATCCCCTGCCCTGGCGTCGTGCCCGACGCGACGGCAACCGGCGCCGCGCTTGGCAGCGTCCTGGCTTGCGGGGTGTCAGGGTGGAGGGAAAGGCTCATCCCGCCGAACCTAGCAAGAAGACGGGACCTTGTCTCTCGCGAGCGGGGAAAAGCTAGCCGAAGCAACCGGGGCAATAGAAAAAGGGCGGCAACGGATTAGCCGCTGCCGCCCTCGGGTTGGCTTACCTGCGGCCTCAGGTCGGCCGTAGCGCCTTGGAGCCAAGGTCGAGATCGTTGACCTGTTTGTTCCGCTCGGAATCGGCCGCCGCGCGATGGTCGGTCGCCAGCACCACGTAGACCGCCGGCAGCACGAACAGCGTGAACAGCGTGCCGATCGACATTCCGGCGACGACCACCAGACCGATCGAGAAGCGGCTCGCCGCGCCTGCGCCGGTCGCGGTCAGGAGCGGGATAAGGCCCGTCACCATCGCGGCCGTGGTCATCAGGATCGGCCTCAGACGAATGCGGGCCGACATTTCGATGGCGGAGCGGCGATCGAGCCGTTCGTTGATCTGGAGCTCGTTGGCGAACTCCACCATCAGGATGCCGTGCTTGGTGATCAGGCCCACCAAGGTCAGCAGGCCGACCTGGGTGTAGATGTTCATGGTCGCCACGCCGAAGAACAGCGGGATCAGCGCGCCAACGATCGCCATTGGCACCGAAATCATGATGACCAGCGGATCGCGCAAGCTCTCGAACTGCGCCGCCAGCACCAGGAAGATGATGATCAGCGCGAAGCCGAAGGTGATCGCGAGCTGGTTGCCTTCCTGCACATATTGCCTGCTGTCCGCGAGATAATCATGGCTGAAACCTTGCGGCAGGTTTTTGGCCTCGCTCTCGAGGAAGTCCACCGCCGCACCGACGGTCACGCCGGGCATCGGTACCGCTGAGAAGGTCGCCGAATTGAGCTGATTGTAATGTGTCAGCGAATTCGGCTCGGTCTTGGTCTCGATCGACACCACCGTCGACAGCGGAAGCTGCTGGCCGGTGTTGGTCGTCACGTAGTAGCCGGCGAGCGATTCCGGCGAGAGCCGCTGACCGCGCGGCACCTGCGGGATGACTTGATAGGAACGGCCCTCGAGGTTGAAGCGATTGATGTAGTTGCCGCCGAGCAGCACGGCGAGCGTGCTGCCGAGGTTCTGCATGTTGACGCCGAGATCCTGCGCCTTGGTGCGGTTGATCGTCACCTTCACGTTCGGCTGGTTGTAGGCAAGATCGCTGTCGGAAACGATGAACATTCCGCTCTTGCGGGCGGCAGCCTTCAGCTTCTCCATCTGCTCGTAGACAGTCTGGAAGCTGGCGGTGGAGTTGATCACCATCTGCACCGGCAGGCCGCCGGGGCCGCCCGGCAGCGGCGGCAGGTTGAACGCGAACGCCTGCACGCCCTCAATCTTGGAAAGCTCGGCCTGCACCAGCGACTTCAGCTGGATCGACGAACGCTTGCGGTCCTCCCACGGCTTCAGCAGCATGCCGGCGATACCGCCCTGCGGGCCGTTGATGCCGTTCAGCACGAAGCGCAGATCGGTCTCGGGGAATTTCTGGAATTCCTTGTCGAGCTTCTCGCCGTAAAAGTCGACGTAGTCGATGTTGGCGTATTTCGGCGCCTTGGTCACCGCGAACACGATGCCCTGGTCTTCTTCGGGCGCCAGCTCCTTCGACGTGTGCATGTAGAGGAAGCCGACGAGCCCGAGGATGGTCACCGCAAACAGGCCGGTGATGGCCTTGTAGTCGAGCGAGCGGTCGAGCCTGCGCCCATACCACCGCGTCAGCGCACCAAACACCTTGTTGACCGCCTTGGCGAAGCGACCCTCTTCGGTGTTCTTCAGCAACACCGAGCACATCATCGGCGACAGCGTCAGCGCGATCACGCCGGACACAATCACCGAGCCCGCCAGCGTGAAGGCGAATTCGCGAAACAGCGAGCCGGTCAGGCCGCCGAGGAAACCGATCGGCGCGTACACGGCCGCGAGCGTGATTGTCATCGAGACGACGGGACCCACGATTTCGCGCGCGCCTTCCAGAGACGCCTGGACCGGCGTTTTCCCTTCCTCCAGATGGCGATGGATGTTTTCCACCACGACAATGGCGTCGTCGACCACGAGGCCGATCGCGAGCACCATCGCGAGCAGGGTCAACAGGTTGAAGCTGAAGCCCAGCGCCAGCATCAGCGTGCAGACGCCGATCATCGACAGCGGGATGGTGACGACTGGAATGATGACCGAACGGAACGACGCCAGGAACAGGAAGATCACCACGATCACGATGATCACGGCTTCACCCAGCGTCTTCTCGACCTCGTCGATCGAGGATTGGATGAACTTGGTCGAATCGTAGGCGACCTTCATCTTCATCGACGGCGGCAGATTGCGCTCCAACTCGGGGAACAGCGCCCGCACGCCTTTGACCAGCGTCAGCGGGTTGCCCTGCGGCGTTGCCTGCACACCGATGAAGATCGCGTGCTCGCCGTTGAAGGCGACGCTCGCGTCCGTGCTCTGGGCCGCAAGCTCGACGGTGGCGATGTCCTCCATCCGCACGAAGCCGCCGTCCTTGGCCTTGACGATCATCTTCTTGAACTGGTTGACGTCGGTCAGGCCCGTATTCGTCGATACGTTCGAGACGATGAGATAGCCCTTGGTCTGCCCCGCCGCTGACTGGAAGTTGTTGGCGGTGATCGCGGTCGCGACATCCGCAGGCGACACGTTGCGGCCCGCCATCTTCAGGGGATCAAGCCACAGCCGCATCGCAAAGGTCTGGCCGCCGAGAATGTCGGCGGAGGCCACGCCATCGACGGTCGACAGCACCGGTTGCACAACGCGCGTCAGATAGTCCGAGATCGCCGAGCCCGACAGCTCTTCGGAGGAGAACCCGAGATACATCACGGCCGTGGTCTGGCCCGTGGTCTTGGTGACGATCGGGTCGTTGGATTCCTTCGGGATCAAATATTTGACCGAGTTCGTCTTGGCCAGAACCTCGGTCAGCGCCTGGTTCGGATCGAAGTTCAGCTTGATGTAGACCTGGATCGTCGAGGTGCCGAGCACCGAGGACGAGGTGATGTAGTCGACACCTTCGGCGGAAGCGACCGCCTGCTCGATCGGCGTGGTGATGAAGCCCTGGATCAGGTCCGCGGACGCGCCCGGATAGACGGTCGTGATGTTGATGACCGTGTTCGACAGCTTCGGATATTGCCGGATCGGCAGCGTCGTCGCCGCGCGCAAACCGATCAGCAGGATCAGCAGGCTGACGACGACCGACAGGACCGGGCGTTTGATGAAAATATCAGTAAAGCGCATCGCGGCGATCTCGATTTCTTTGACTTGCAAAGCGCATGACCCGGCCGTGCCGGATCATGCTGCAACGTGTACGATGTCAGTAGCGCGGTGGCTGCGCCGGGATCTGCGGAGCCGGGTCGGTCGAAATCGACACCGCCGCGCCCGATTGCAGCTTGAGCTGGCCGACGGCGACGACCTTGTCGCCCGGCTTCACGCCTTTGACGATTTCGACGCGGCCTTCGACCCGGCTGCCGGTCTGCACGAAAGTGCGCACCGCGCTCAGGCTGGTCTTGCCGTCGGCTTCCTTCTTCTCGGTGATCACGAACACCGAGTCGCCGTACAGCGTGTAGTCGACCGCCGTCTCCGGCACGGTGACCACGGCCGGCTTGTCCGGCAGCACCACCGTGGTGGTCACGAACATGCCGGGCTTCAGGATCTTTTCCGGATTGGAGATGGTTGCCTGCACGCGGATGTTGCGGGTGTCGGCCGAGATCTGCGGTTCGATCGTGGTGATCTTGGCGTCGAAGGTGCGGCCCGGATAGGCGTCGACCTTCAGCCGAACCGGCTGACTGACCTTGAGATTGCCCGAGTCCTTTTCCGTCACCGTGAAGTTGGCCCACAGCTCCGACAGATCCGTCAGCGAAACGATGGCCGTGCCGGCTGTCAGATACTGGCCGACTTCGACCTTGCGGACGCCGAGATCGCCGGCGAACGGCGCGCGGACCAGCTTCTGCGAGATCAACGCTTCGGTCTTGGCGATACCCGCCAGCGCCTGATCGTACGCGGCCTGCGCGGTGTCGACGGTTGCCTGCGGGCCGAACTGGCGCGACGCCAGTTGCTTGGCGCGGTCGAGCGACAGCTGCGCGACGGTGGACTGCGCCTTGTAGTTGGCGAGGTCGCCCTGCTCCGGCGCGTCGAACATCTGCACCAGCGGCGTGCCGGCCTCGACATGCGTGCCTGGCTCGAACTTGATCTCGGTGACGCGGCCGTTGACGTCGGCGCTGACGTCGACCTGGTGCACGGCGGACAACCCGCCGACCGCGGTCAGCAGGTTCGGCACCACCTCGGACTTCGCCTCGGCGGCGCTGACCGCGACCGGCGGCGGCTTGTTGTTGGCGAAGAACTGCTTGATCATCTGGCCGCGGAAATAATTGAACCAGACGAGGCCACCGACGAGCACCGCCAGAAGCGCGCCGACGATGATGAACCAGAGCACCGGCCGGACCGGACGCTTGGGAGCCTTGTTGTCGATCGGTTCGCCCGAAATCTTGTGTTCGGTGACGATGTTCATGTCATGCACTCTCTGCAATCGCCGTCTTGCCCACACAACCGGCCTGATCGCGGCCCAAATGCGAAACAATTGCGGCGTCGTTAAGTCCGATACCCCTCAGGAGAAACTCACACAGCTGCCGCTCGAGGTCGTTCGCCTTGCCGTAAGCGAGACACGGCGTGGCCGGCAGCCTGGTCAGCGCAGCCGTCATCACGGTGTGATGTGCAAACCAGAACAGGTTGAGCGGTTCGCCGTTGTATGGCCGCGCGTCCCTCGCGGCAACCGCACGTTTGAGCGAGGCGACGAAGGCCGCCCCGATCAGCGTCTCGATCTTGGCATATAGCAAACGAGCGAATTCGCCATCATCCAAATGACTCGTGGCCATCAATCGCAGGCGCTGGGCTTCTTCCTGGTCGGGCCCGTCGGCGATGTGCATGAAATGCCCGACCATGCCGCGGATCACTTCGACCAACGTGGCCGTCGACGGCTCACGTTCGAGCAGCTCCATGAGCGCCGGGTCCGCCTCGCATTCGTCGCTGAGGATTTCGGCGTAAAGCGCGGCCTTGGACGGGAAATGCTTGAACAGCAGCGCCTCGGAAATGGCAGCGGCGGCCGCCACGCTCTTGGTCGTGGTGCCGGTATAGCCGTGTCGGGCAAAGCAACGCTTTGCGGCGCCGAGGATCAATTGACGCCTCAGGTCGCTCGTCATACGCAATGAGCTCATGCTAGTGAGTAAGCACTCACCCACGCAAAAGTCAAGCACTATGCTGCATCGCAACCTGAGTGCGTTGTAATTCCAGTGGAAATTGACCTCGCCCACACGGTCCCCGTGCAGGACGGGAGCGCCTAGATTGGCTGGAAACCGAGGTCGCCGCGAATCCGGTTGAGAATGTAAGTCCCATCCCGGCTCGGCAAAATCCGCTCCAGATTGGCGCTGTCGATCTTCACGTTGGCAAAGCGCGGCCCGGCGGAGACGTCGTGGACGGCTTTGGCGAAGGCCTCGACCCCGACCATGGTCGTCACGGACCGGCTATCCCCGATGCCGCAGGCCTTGGCGACGCCGACGAGGTCGGCGGCCGCGGCGGTGTGGCTGGTCTGACCGCCGGTCTCGCCATAGGCTTCATTGTCGAGCACCGCGATCGAGAGGTTGGACGGCTTCTGGAGGCCGATGGTGGCAAGGCTGCCCATGCCCATCAGCATCTCGCCGTCGCCTGTGATGACCAGCACCGGCAACTTTGGCTGCGCCAGAGCGAGGCCCAACCCGATCATCGCCGCCCCGCCCATGCCGCCCCAGAGGTAGAAATTCCGGGCATGGTCGCCGGCCGCGCACATGTCGTTGGTGGAGGCTCCGAGGCCGCCGATCGCAACCACATCCTTGCGGTCCGCGAGAAGCGTGGACACCACCTGACGGCGGTCGAGGAGATTGGCCTTGCTCATTTGGTGAAAACCTTGGCGCCGATCAGGCGCTGCGACAGCAGGACGGCAGTGGGCGTGAGGGCGTTATAGGCCTGCGCGGCCGCCGCCTCGAGCACGGCCGGCACCTCGGCTGCGGTCGAAGCCCGCAGCACCTTGACACCCGAGAGCTCGAACACGCCCTGCGTGGTCGATCCCATCGGCACCTGCCACGGATTGAACTCGCCCCACTCGCCACGCATGGTCACCAGGGTGAGGAAGGGAAAGCGCAGGATCGGGATCAGCGACAGCATGTTGATGCAATTGCCGACGCCGCTCGACTGCATCAACAGCGCGCCGCGCTGTCCGCCAGTCCAGGCGCCGGCCAGAAGCGCCACGCCCTCCTCCTCCGTCGTCAGCGGAATGCCGCGCATCGTGGACGAGCCCAGCACGCGCTGGATCAGCCTCGAATGGCCGGCGTCGGGCACGTAGGGCACCTGCCGGACGTCGAAGCGTTGCAGGGTCGCGAAGATATCGTCGGTCCACTGAGTGCTGGAGTCGGCGGCCGTGTCGGCAGCGTCACCGCGGGCGTGCATTTTCCTGTCCGGTCGGCTTGCAAATCGCAGCTCGACTGTAGACGGTGAACCGAGCCGCTCAAAAGAGCGAATACAGCATATCGGACTCAACCGGCAAGTATGGCGGCATGAACGCAAGTGCGAACGAACTGGCGGCCAGTTTCGATCTGGAGAAGCTGACGCCGGAATTCTACGACAATCCCTACCCGACCTATCGTGCACTGCGGGAGAACGAGCCGGTCAAGCGCCTGCGCAACGGCACCGTGTTCCTGACCCGCTATGACGATCTCGTCACGACCTACAAGAACACAAAATCGTTCAACTCGGACAAGAAGCGCGAGTTTGCGCCGAAATACGGCGACACCCCGCTCTACGAGCATCACACCACGAGCCTCGTCTTCAACGATCCGCCGGCGCATACCCGCGTGCGGCGCCTGATCATGGGCGCGCTGTCGCCGCGCGCAATCGCCGGGATGGAGCCTGATATCATCAAGCTGGTCGACGGTCTGCTCGATGCCATCGCCACCAAGGGCAGCTGCGAGCTGATCGAGGACTTCGCCGCCTCGATCCCCATCGAGGTGATCGGCAATCTGCTCGACGTGCCCCATGACGAGCGCGCGCCGCTGCGCGACTGGTCGCTGGCAATCCTCGGTGCCCTCGAACCAGTGGTGTCACCTAAAGTCGCTGCCCGCGGCAACAACGCGGTGACGGATTTCCTCGGCTACCTCCGAACGCTGGTCGCGCGCCGGCGCGAAAGGCCCGGCAATCCCGAGCGCGACGTGCTGACGCGCCTGATACAGGGTGAAGACAACGGCGAGCGGCTGACCGAGAAGGAGCTGCTGCACAACTGCATCTTCCTGCTCAATGCCGGCCACGAGACCACCACCAATTTGATCGGCAACGGCCTCGTGGCGCTCGACCGCAATCCGGATCAGAAGCGGCGGCTGATCGACCACCCCGACCTCATCAAAACTGCGGTCGAAGAGACGCTGCGCTACGAGAGCTCGAACCAGCTCGGCAACCGCATGACCACGGAGCGGGTCGAGCTCGGCGGCGTCATGCTCGATGCCGGCACGTCGATCACGCTGTGCATCGGAGCTGCCAACCGCGATCCGGCGCAGTTTCCCGACCCCGAGAGATTCGACATCGCGCGCACTCCGAACCGGCATCTCGCCTTCGCCACCGGTGCGCATCAATGCGCCGGCATGGCGCTGGCGCGGCTGGAAGGCGCCATCGCGGTCTCACGCTTCTTGGCGCGCTTCCCGAACTATGCCGTGAGCGGACAGCCGGTCAGGGGTGGACGGGTGCGGTTCCGCGGCTTTTTGAGCGTGCCGTGCGCGATCGACTGAGGCCGGAAACAAAGATATCGAAAACAACCCCATGCACAGTAGAGGGCTGTCGGCGGAAGATTGCCTTATGGATCCGCATAACCATTTGACAAGGGGAGGCAAATCGACGGGAGCGCGCGCCTCGCCGACGGCCAATGCCGAAGCAGCAATGGAGTGACGAAGATGAGCTCCTCGGTCATCGATTTCCTCGCAACCGAAGCACGCTTTGGCGCTCGCAACTACGAGCCGATCGGGGTCGTCCTGTCGCGCGGCGAAGGTGTCTGGGTGTGGGATACCGAGGGCAACCGTTATCTCGATTGCCTCTCGGCTTATTCGGCTCTCAACCAGGGCCACTGCCACCCGAAAATCCTGGCCGCGATGGTCGAACAGGCGAGCCGGCTTACATTGACCTCGCGCGCCTTTCACAACGACCAGCTCGCCCCGTTCTACGAAGAGATCGCGGCGTTGACCGGCTCGCACAAGGTGCTGCCGATGAACAGCGGCGCCGAGGCGGTCGAAAGCGCGATCAAGTCGGTGCGGAAATGGGGCTACGAGGTGAAAGGCGTGCCGGACGGCCAGGCCGAGATCATCGTCTGCACCAACAATTTCCACGGGCGCACGCTGGGCATCGTCGGTTTTTCAACCGAGCCCGAGACCCGCGCCCATTTTGGGCCGTTCGCGCCGGGCTTCAAGATTATCCCGTTCGGCGACGCCGCGGCGCTGGAAGAAGCGATCACGCAAAACACCGTCGCCTTTCTGGTCGAGCCGATCCAGGGCGAAGCCGGTGTCATCATTCCTCCACCCGGCTATTTCACGGGGGTGCGCAAGCTCTGCACGGCCAACAACGTCATGCTGGTGCTCGACGAGATCCAGACCGGGCTCGGCCGCACCGGCAAGCTGCTTGCCGAACAGCACGAAGGCATCGAGGCTGACGTGACGCTGCTCGGCAAGGCCTTGTCCGGCGGCTTCTATCCGGTGTCGGCTGTGCTCTCGAACAACGACGTGCTCGGGACTTTGCGACCCGGGCAACACGGCTCAACCTTCGGCGGCAACCCGCTCGCCTGCGCGGTCGCGCGCGCGGCACTGCGCGTGCTGGTGGAAGAAGGCATGATCGAGAACGCAGCCACGCAAGGCGCGCGCTTTCTCGAAGGCTTGAAAGCCATCCGCGCCAACACGATCCGCGACGTGCGCGGTCGCGGCCTGATGCTGGCGGTCGAGCTGCATCCCGAAGCCGGCCGCGCGCGCCGCTACTGCGAGGCGCTCCAGGGCAAGGGCATCCTCGCCAAGGACACCCATGAGCACACCATCCGCATCGCCCCGCCGCTGGTGATCACCAGCGCTCAGGTCGACGGGGCACTGGAGCAGTTCGCGACGATCCTGACGCAGGATTTCTCCTAGAGCCTGCCTGCGTCGGAAGATCGCAATTGCCGGCTGCGACCAACGACGAACGATTCCGCCACCTGTGCGTTGAGAATTGTGGGCGATATCGAGCTGGGAGCGACGAGCATGCTTCCGCATGGCGTTTGCCTGACGGCCTTTTTGGTTGGTGCCTCGATGCTGGCGGCGAGCGTCAGCGCGTCCGCTCAGGGACACGGAAGGGGTGGACCACCCGGGCCGGCCGCAGCGCCGGCAGTTCGGCCAGCCGCACCGCCTGCCATGGCCCGTCCGCCGGCGCCGCCGGCCATGGTGCGACCCGCCGCCCCCGCATTCCATCCACCTTCCATGCCGCAGCGACCGGCCATGGCGCCGCATCCGGCGCCGCACCTCGCCTCACCGCCCCAGCGTCCGGCCCCCCACTTCGCTGCACCGCCGCGGACTGCCCCGCACGTGGCGGCGCCGCGACCTGAATTCCATCGGGCGCCGCCTGCACCGCAACGTCCGGCCATGGGGCCGCGGCCGACGCCGCACATCGCCGCCCCCTTGCGCCCCAGCGGACCGCCAGCCGCGCGCGAGCGGCTGTCGCGACGGGAGCAGATCGATCAACGCGCGCAACAGCATCACCTGCAGATCCAGCAGCGCCAGCAGGTGGTGCAGCAGCGGCAGCGCGAGGTGCTGTCGCGCCAGACCGCGGAGCGCCAGACCCGAATCGATCGGCTGCAGCAGCGCGTGCAGCAATTGCAGTCGCAAAAGCCTGAAGGTGCGCGGGCGCAACGCCAGCAACAACGAATGCTCCAGACGCAAAACCGCTTGCTCCAGCGTGAGCAGCGTGTGCAGCAAACCAATCTGGCGCGCCAGCAGCGGCTGGGACAGGCTCCCGCGGCAACTGCTGCAGCGGCTGCCGCAGGGCGAGCCGCCGGGCGCGGGCGATTTGCCGAGCGTTTCCGCGAGCAGGCCACTTCGCAAACCCAGGCGGCTCTCATCACCCGCCAGAGCGGCTGGGCGCCCCGGCAGGCCTGGCGCCACCGCCATCCCGCGGCCTTCGTGGCATGGCTTGGGCCGGTGTTCTGGCCCTACGCCTATTCCGACATTTTTGACTACACCTTCTGGTCCTATGCCTACGAGCCCGGCTATTGGGCGTACGCGTATGACGACTTCGTCGACACCGTGTTCTGGGGTGGTGACAGCCCCTATTCCGCCTATGCCAGCACCAACCCGTATGACTATCCGCAAGCCGGCGGAGGCTCCCGCGCTCCTCGAGGCGCCAGCGTGAGCCCCCAGACGCTGCGGCAATTGTGCGGCACACCGGACAAGGGCGTCACCGCCTGGCCGCTTGCCGATATCGCGCGGGCGGTACGGCCGACACCGGAGCAACGCACGCTGCTCGACGAGCTGAAGACCGCGGCGGCCAACGCTGCCGGTGTGTTCAAGGATTCCTGCGCAGAGACGTATGCACTGACTCCACCCGGCCGCCTGCGCGCAATGATGAACCGCATCAGCGCGACGCTGGAAGCCGTCAAGATCGTGCGGCCGGCACTGGAGAATTTTTACAACTCACTCAGTGACGAGCAGCAGGCGCGCTTCAACGCGCTCGGCCCCAATGTCGGCGAGCGCTCCCTGCCGCAGCAAGCCAGTGCCCAAACCACTGCCGACGGCTGCGGCGATCCGAAGTCCGGCTTGACCCAGTTACCGATCCAAAGGATCGAGGCAGTGCTGCACCCCGCAGGCAAGCAGAAGGAAGCGCTCGACCGCCTCAGCGAAGCGACGGCCAAGGGCGTCGATCACCTGCAGGCGGCCTGCCCGAACGATGTACCGCTGACGCCGGTCGGACGGCTGGAAGCGATGCAGCACCGGCTCGAAGCCATGCTGACGGCCGCCAAGCTGGTCGAACCGACTCTTGACGAGTTCTATGCCACGCTGAGCAGCGAGCAGAAGGCACGCTTCAACGCGCTGGAACAGGTCGCAAGCCCGTGAGGACGAGGTCGCGTTCTCTCGGCATTCTCTCGTGGCCATTTGCGCAGCAGCCGAACGACGTGGTGTGACCGCAATCGCCCTGCCCTGCTTCACAGCTCGACGAGAACATGCGTGTCCAGGCCACTTCTCTCTGTGAGACGTGCGGTGGCGGAATGCAAACGACAGCCTTGCTCCGTCCTCACGTGGCCGAAATCGCCTTCGGTCCAGCGTCATTCGTGTTTGTGATTGATCGAGGCCGCTCTATCTCATTCGAGCTAATGGCGTTGCATTGTTGGAAGTAGGAAGACAGCTCAAGATGGGCCAGGTGATCCCAGTATTCTGCTTCTGCGAGCAGCTTCCATTTATGCTGTTGTACGCGGCCTGTTGCCGGCACAGCGAACTTATCGCACGCAAGCGTCGCACCTTCTCCATTGCGAACCCTCCCTTCACGCTTGTTTGCTTACAAGCGCATTTGGGTTGTCACAGCTTCGCAGATTGAATTGACGAGTGACAGCCCGATGTTTGACGGTCATCGATGATAGCGCAATCGTTTGACTTTTCACCGAATAGCAAGGCGAACGATGCGGGGCAGCAACAAGGGCTGCGCAGAATGACAGCCCTTCGGTCTGCGCTCTAGGCACACATCAGCAAAGCGCGCATCGGACGATAGGTCGCCGGCGCGTTCCATTTAGGACTGAAATTATTTAGGACTGAAATTTTAATAGTGAGCGGCCCTTCCTGGATGTGGTTAGCTCGTGACCAGACCGGACCGGACAAAAAATTTGATCCCAAAACTATTTGGTCCCGGCCCATTGGACTGCAAGACCGCGTTCGTGCGGTCTTTCCTTACAACCGCAATAAAATCAGCCGCGTCCGACCACGCCGAGGCCTTTGGCAAAAGTGGCCAGCCTTGCCACGCACAATGGCCCCGACGATTGCACGTCGGGGCCATTCAAGATCGTCAGGCAGGGTACATCCGCCGTGCCTGCCGATCGTTGATGCCACCAATTACCTCATCCGATCTGGCGCAGACTGTGGCGCGGCTGCGGCATCGGGGTGGTGATATTCTGCCTGAAAGCTGAAGGCTGTCCACCTCTCGTTGGTACTGCTCCCAACTAGTTCGCTGCTCTGCAGGAGTTTGTGCGGAGCACCGAGCAGAAGGCGCGCTTCAACAGGCTGCAGCAGGTAGCAAGCCCGTGAGACCAGCGTTCGTTAAAGCTAAACCACCGTCTTGTGCCGCGCGATGCAGGTTTGCAGCACCTCATCGATGGATTTACTCCACCAGTCGTTGGAGAAGATTTCGATCTCCGAATAGCCGGAAAAGCCCTGCGCTTCGACCGCTTCGCGCACCGATTTGATGTCGATCACGCCGTCGCCCATCATCCCGCGGTCGTTGAGAATGTCCCTGGTCGGCACCAGCCAGTCGCAGACATGGAAGGCAAGCAGGCGATCCCGGCCCGCGCGCGCGATCTGGCCCATCAGCTCCGGATCCCACCAGATGTGATAGACGTCGAGTGCGACGCCGAGCATGCCGCTGCGACTAGGATCGAGCCGGTCGCAGATGTCGAGCGCCTGCTTCGTCGTATTGACGCAGGCGCGATCGGCCGCATAGGCCGGATGCAGCGGTTCGATTGCCAGCGGAAGTCTTGCCTGCCTCGCATAGTCGAGCATCTCGGCCAAGGCATCCTCGACCTGCGTCCGCGCGCCGGCGATGTCCTTCGATGCCCCGCTGCCCGGCCGCGAATATTGCGGCAGGCCGCCGACGACGAGAACGATGCAGGGGGCTCCCAGCGCCTTGGCTTCATCGACGCAGCGCCGGTTGTCGTCGCGCACCTCGCCACGCCGCGATGCGTCCGACGTGAACATGCCGCCACGGCAATAGCCCGACAGGTCGAGACCGGCATCGCGCACCGCACGCGCGGCGCGATCGAGGCCGACGGAAGCGACCTGGTCGCGCCAGGGGTCGATGGCGCGGATGCCGTGCCTGGCACAGGCGTCGACGATTTCGACGAGGTCACCCTGCTTGCGGATTGTCGCCGTGTTGAGCGACAGCCAGCGGTGGTCAGACGAAAAATCACGCATCAGGATTCGATTCCGCGCGTTGAGAGCACCGCCTTCATCCGCCGCGTTGCCAACTCCGGATCGGCGAGCAGCCCGGCCTTGTCGGCCAGCCGGAACAGCTCGGCCAGATGCAGCGTCGAGCGCGTGCTCTCCTGCCCGCCCACCATGGTGAAGTGGTCCTGGTGGCCGTTGAGATAGGCCATGAAGACGACACCGGTCTTGTAGAACCGGGTCGGCGCCCTGAAGATGTGCCGCGACAGCGGCACGGTCGGACCCAGCACGTCGTGGAAGCCTGCCTCATCACCAGCAGCCAGCCGCGACAAGGCGTAAGACGCCGCCGGCGCGATCGCATCAAAAATGCCGAGCAGCGCGTGCGAGAAGCCCTGCCCGTCTCCGGCGATCAGCTCCGCATAATTGAAATCGTCGCCGGTGTACATCTTGATGCGCTTGTCGAGACGACGGCGCATGTCGATCTCGCGCTGCTTGTCGAGCAGCGAAACCTTGACACCGTCCACCTTGGCGGCGTTGCCGTTGATGATGGCGACCGCAATATCCATCGCCTTGTCGAGATCGTTGGTGCCCCAATATCCCGTCAGCGCCGGATCGAACATGTCGCCGAGCCAGTGGATGATCACGGGCTCGCGGACCTGCGACAGCACACGATCATAGACCTTGGCGTAGTCGTCGGCGTTGCGACCAAGCTTCGCCAGCGCGCGTGACGCCATCAAAATGATGCGGCCGCCGACCTTCTCGACCGCCGATACCTGCTCCTCATAGGCGCGGATCACGTCGTCGAGATCTTTGGCGTCCTCGACCGCGAGATGGTCCGTGCCCGCTCCGGAAAACACCAGCGCGTTGCGGCGCTTGGCGGCGGACACCGAGCGCGTGATCAGCTCCAGCGAGGTCGGCCAGTCCAGCCCCATGCCGCGCTGCGCGGTATCCATGGCTTCCGCCACGCCGAGACCGAGATCCCAGACGTGCTCGCGAAAGGCGATGGTCTTGTCCCAGTCGACGGCAGCGGAGAGCCACGGGTCGTTGTCGGCGAAGGGATCGGTCACGGTATGCACGGCCGAGAACGCGATGCGGTTGAGCGGACCCTCGAGCTTTGCGGGAAACGTTCGCGAGGCCGCGAGCCGGTAAGTCTCGATCGAGCGATCGACCTTCGGCAGTTTGAGCGACAACGACAACATCGGCTGGACGGGCTTGTTCATGATTTCAGACCTCTCCCCGTCATTGCGAGGAGCGAAGCGACGAAGCAATCCAGACTGTGTCCGCGGAGGGTTTCTGGATTGCTTCGCTTCGCTCGCAATGACGGCTCAACAACATCGATGATTATCCGATAGACCTCAGACCTTGATCGGGGCGACGTCGATCCATCGCCGCTCCTTCCAGCTCTTCAGCGCGCATTCGGCGAGCTGCACGCCCTTGACGCCTTCGAGCAGCGTGAACTTGTAGGGCGCATCCTCGTAGACATGGCGGATGAACATCTCCCACTGCTCTTTGAAGCCGTTGTCGTAGGTGACGTTGTCAGGCAGCTTCTGCCAGTCGCTGTAGAAATCGTGCAGCCGCTTCTCGTCGGGATTCCACACCGGTCGGGGCGTCGCCTGCCGCGCCTGGATCATGCAGTCGGAAAGGCCGGCGACGGCCGAGCCGAGCGTGCCGTCGACCTGGAAGGTGACGAGATCATCGCGATAGACGCGCGTCACCCAGGACATGTTGATGTGGGCGATGGCGCCGCCCTTGAGCTGGAACGTGGCATAAGCGGAGTCGTCGGCGGTCGCCTTGTACTTCTTGCCCTGCTCGTCGAAACGCTCGGGGATGTCGGTGTTGCCGATGCAGCTCACGCTCTCGACTTCGCCAAAGAGATTGTCGAGCACGTAGCGCCAGTGACAGACCATGTCGAGGATGATGCCGCCGCCGTCCTCGTCGCGGTAATTCCATGACGGCCGCTGCGCCTCCTGCCAGCCGCCTTCGAACACCCAATAGCCGAACTCGCCGCGCACCGAGAGGATGCGGCCGAAGAAGCCGGAGTCGCGCAGGAAGGCGATCTTCTTCAGGCCGGGCAGGAACAGCTTGTCCTGCACCGTGCCGTGCTTGATGCCCTTGGAATTGGCGAGCTTGACGACCTCGAGCGCCGCCTCGAAATTGGTCGCGATCGGCTTCTCGCAATAGACGTGCTTGCCGGCATTGATGGCCTGGGTCAACAGCCCGGGGCGCGCTTGCGTAGTTGCGGCGTCGAAGAACATGGTGTCGTTCTTGTCGGCGAGGGCCGCATCGAGATTGGTGGTCCAGCGCGTGATGTTGTAGCGCTTGGCAAGCGCCTCGACCTTCTCGGCGCTGCGGCCGACCAGGATCGGATTCGGCATCACGCGGTCGCCGTTCTTCAAGCGGACGCCGCCCTGCTCGCGGATCGCGACGATCGAGCGGATCAGATGTTGGTTGAGGCCCATGCGGCCGGTGACGCCGTTCATGATGAGGCCGAGGCGTTGGGTGGTCATGCCGATTGCTCCCAGAGTGATTTTGGCTGTTCGAGCGGACGAAGCGCCGACCAGTCCGGATGGACTGACGTCGCGAAGCCCGCTTGGTTGAGCGATCCCGTGAGGAGATCGCCGTTGTGAATGGAGAGGCGGATGCCCTGCCCGGCATCCGCGTAGAGATCGGGATGCGCGACGGCGAAAGCCTGGGCCTCCGCGGCGGGCGTATCACCGAAGCCATCGACGTAATGATGGCCGTTACGTTCGGCATGGGTGATGCCGATGAAGGCGCCGAGCGCGAGGTCCTGCTGCACGGCGAGGCCCGCCTGGCAGGTGAGGTCCTCGCCGGTCACGAAGAATCTTTCGCCGGCCGCGCTCCATTTCGCCGCGCGCGTCGCGTTGACGATGGATTTGTAAAGCCCTTTGCAGGATTTCGAGGAGATGCCGTGATAGCCAAGCGCCCGCGCCGCAGGAAACGCGCCGTAGGAATCGTCGGCTTCATCGATGATGAAGCCGCGCGCCGCGAGCGAGCCGAGCGGCGACTGCCTCGTGACATCGCGCGGCATCGGCTGCTCGAGATAGAGCAGCCTGGATAAAATCGATCGCAGCGCAGGATCATGGTCGAGCCGGTCGATCAGCGCATGCAACGCCGCGAGATCGGCATATTGCTCGTTGGCATCGAGCGTAACTTTGTAGTCACGCTCCAGCGCATCGAGCTCCTTGCCAATGCGCGTCAGCCGCGCCGCGTCGGCGACGGGGTCCCCCGACAGCTTCAGCTTGAAGTATCTTGCACCGGAGTTCTCGTGGGGATCTGCAACTCCGCCCTCGCCTTCAACGGTGTCGTCGAGACCGACGGTATGCCTGATGGCAACGCGCGCCAGCGGCTTCCGGCCGGATAGAAAGGCCGTGATATCCGTTTCCTTCAGGTCGGGCGAAAGCCGCGCGTCGATGCCGGCGACATTGCCGGCCATGCCGTCGAAGAAATTGGTCTCGGCAGCGCGGAGCAGCGCATCGAGGATCGCTTTGTCGATTTCGGCGGGTCCGCAAGCCGCGGCAAGCGCCGGAATGTTCTTTTTCGCACAGGTCGCGACCTGGGCACCGATGCACGATGCATGCAGATCGAATGCCGTCAAAAATCCGGTTCGCGCGAGATAAAGCCCCCGCGCGATCTCCAGCGAGCGGCGCAAGTCATCGACGGTCTGGGCCGGCGAAAGCTCCGGCCGCTTGTCGAACCATTTTGGCACCAGCAGCTCGGCACTCGCACCGACAGCACTTCCCCTGCCCTCGACCTCGATCCCGACCCGCACGAACAGCTGCGGAGTCGCGTTGATCGTGATCGCGCCAAAGCGGAACGGCCGCGCGAACTGCACGGGACGTTCGAAGAAGGCGATGTCTCGCAGCTTCAGGCGCGGTGACATGGCTTCAGTCCAACGTCCCTTGCGAGAAGAAATGCTTGCGGATCCGCTGCACCAGTTCGGTGAAAACAGGATCGGCCATCACGTCCAGCGAACGGGGCCGCGGCAGCGGCACGTCGTAGATCGCGGCGATCGCGCCGGGCCGCTCGGTCATCACCAGCACGCGATCGGCGAGGAACACGGCCTCGGGGATCGAGTGCGTGATCAACAGCACCGTCTTCCTGGTCTCGCGCTGGATCCGCATCAGCTCGACATTCATGCGCTCGCGCGTCAGCGCATCGAGCGCGCCGAACGGCTCGTCCATCAGCATGATCCTGGGATCATGCACCAGGGCGCGGCAGATCGAGGCGCGCTGCTGCATGCCGCCGGAGAGCTGCCAGGGCAGCTTCTTCTCGAAGCCTTCGAGCCCAACCAGCTTCAACAGCGCCTTGGCGCGGTCGAGATATGTCTGGCGCGGCAGCCGCTTCATGTCGATCGGCAGCATGACGTTGGACAGGATGTTGCGCCACGGCAGCAGCAGCGCGTTCTGGAACACGATGCCGACATTGCCGTGCGGCGCCGTCACCTTCTCGCCCTCGACCAGGATCTCGCCCGTGGTCGGCGGCAGCAGTCCCGAGATCAGCTTGAGCAGCGTGGACTTGCCGCAGCCGGATGGGCCGACCACGACGAAGAACTCGCCGTCATTGATATGGAAGTCGAGCGGCCGCAACGACGGCACATCGCCGTCGCGCGTCCGGTAGGTCTTCGACACGCCTGAAAGCTTGATGCCCGACGCATCGCCGGCAGCCCGGTCGCTCACCAGTCTCAGATGCGCGGCCGGTTGCAGGGTTTCACTCATGTTCGTCGCAGGTTTCACGAACCGCTCTTCGGCAGATAGTCGTTGGTGTAGAACGCCTTCGGGTTCTCCTTGGCCTTGGCATCGAGCCCGCCATATTCGACCATCAGATTGACCGAATCCGTCATGTTCTGGTCGGCGACCTGGAACGGGCGCTTGCTCTTGGTCTCAGGCGTCCGGTACAGCGGAATGGTCAGCTCAAAGCCCTGCGTCAGCGTGTCGATCTTGCCGCCCTTGGGGTTGGCATCGAGGATCGATTGCGCCGCGGCCTTCGGCTCCTTCTCGGCGGCTTCGACCGCCTTGGTCGTCGCCGACATGAAGCGGCGGACGAGGTCGGCATTGGCCTTCACATAATCAGTGTTGGCGATGATGCCCGACGAGACCATGTTGATGCCGTAGTCGGCGAACTTGATCGGATAGACGTCCTTGCCGGTGGCGTCCTTGATCTTCATCGACTGGTCCATGACGTAGCCGAGCAAGAGATCGGCCTGGCCGTTGATGACGGCGTTGAGCTTGGTCTGGCCATCGCCCGCCACCGTCTGGAAGTCGCTTTCCTTGAGGCCGGTCTTCTTCAGGAACAGCGGCCAGATCTGGGTCATGGAATCGGCCGGCGTGATCGCGACCGTCTTGCCCTTGATATCCTCGGGCTTCCTGATGTTCTTGTCGACGAAGCCCATCGCGGACATCGGGCTGGTCTGGAGCAGCACGCCGGTCGCAACCACTGGCGCACCCTTGATCGCGGCGCGCATCATGGTGGGCACGTCGACATAGCCGAAATCGGCGGTCTTGGCGGCCACCGCCTGCGTGGTCGCGGCCGAGCCGCGGCCTTCCTGGATCTCGAGGTCGATGCCTTCGGCGGCGTAGATGCCCTTGGCCTTGCCGTAATAGAACGGTGCGTGCTCGCCATAGACGTACCAGTTCAGCATCAGCACGACCTTGTCGGCCGCTTGCGCCGGCATGGCCGCGAACACCATCAGCGCCGCCGAGACAGCTCCTATCCATCGCTTCATCGTCACTCTCCCTTGTCGTTGTTTGCGTCGGCCGTTGGCGGCCGTTCGTTGCTTTGGTTGTCGTCAAGAGGCGAAAATCACGTCCTCGCGCTGGCTGACATGCCAGGGAATGACCAGCTTCTCGATCCGGTCCACGATCCAGAACAGGATGACGCCGAGCAGCGCGAGGATCACGAGCGCTGCGAACATCGTCGGCAGGTCGAAGGTGCCGATCGAGCGCTGCATCACATAGCCGATGCCGGAATTGGAGCCGACGAACTCGCCGACGACGGCGCCGACCACGGCCAGCGTCACCGACACTTTGAGGCCGGAGAAGATCGCCGGTAGCGCATGCGGCAGGTTCACCGCGCAAAACACCTGGAAGCGGCTGCCCTGCATGGCGCGGGCGAGATCGACCATATCTGGATCGACCGATTTGAAGCCCTGCACGGCGGAGACCACCACGGGGAAGAAGCCGAGCAGGAACGCGGAAATGACTTTGGGAATGATGCCGAAGCCGAACCACACCACGAACAGCGGCGCGATCGCGATCTTCGGCACGGACTGAGAAAACACCAGCAGGGGATAGACGTAGCTCTCCACGGTCTTGGATCCCGCGATCAGCATCGCGATGGGGATACCGAACAGCGCCGAGAGCGCGAAGCCGCAGACGGTCGCATAAGTCGTCGGCCAGGACTGGCGCAGCAGTTCCGGCCAATCGGTGCGCAGCACCGCAATGACATCGCCCGGCGACGGGATCTGATAGGCGGGAATCTTGAACAGCCGGATCGCGAGATCCCAGGCCACGACGATGAACACCAGGAACAAAAACGGCCGGATCCAGGCCGCATTCAGCATCTTGGACACCGCACTCTGCGGCTTCAGCTCAGCCACGTCTCACTCCCGGTCGTCTTGTTCGTTGGGCGAGAAATTAACCCGTTGGGTAAATACTGTCCAGCGGTTTTCCTGCGACGTTTTGGGCGGGGGTTCCGCAAGGTTTGGGCGGGGGATCGCGGCGGAACGTGCCGTCCCTCCAAACATTCGGTGTCGTCCTGGCGAAGGCCAGGACCCATAACCACAGGGTGAAGTTTGGCGAAGGCTGGTCGTTCGGGATTGGCACCACGCGCGATCGATGGATCACGCGGTATGGGTCCTGGCCTTCGCCAGGACGACGTTGGGGGTGCAGTCCGACTCCACAATTTCCATTATCGCAAGCAGCGATACGACGAAGTCGCGCTAAACCGTCTGCACCACAGCGGCGCGCGATTTCGGCGTCTTGGTCATAGCTAACAGTGCGGCCGACTGTCCGGTCAGCGCTGCCAGCACGAGGCCGACCATGTGGTCTAGCCGCTCGTCCTTGGCGTCCTTGGCCAGCAGATCGCGACCGAAGATCACGCTGAGCGTCGCCGAGTTCGAGAGATAGAAGAAGCACAGCCCCGCGATCGAGATGTAGAGCTGGACAGGATCGACCGCGACCTTGAAGTCGCCGCCGGACACACCGCGCCGCACCACGGTGCCGATCATTTCGACGAAGGGCGAGTGCATCGACTTGACCTTGGTCGAGCGCTTCAGGTGCTTTGCACGGGCGAGATTTTCGGTCTGGAGCAGCGACAGGAATTCAGGATTGCGCAGGAAATAATTCCAGGTGAACTCGATCAGGCGGCGGATCGCCTCGGGCGGATCGAGATGCTCGAGATCGAGCCCGCGCTCCTCGCTGCGGATCTTGTCGTAGGCGCCTTCGAGCACCGCGAGATAGAGCTCGTCCTTGTTGCCGACGTGATAATACAGCATCCGCTTGTTGGCGCCGGCGTTGGCCGCGATGCGGTCGACGCGCGCACCGGCGAGCCCGTGCGCCGAGAATTCCTGCTTGGCGGCTTCGAGAATGCGCAGCCGCATCCCCTCGGGATCGCGCTGCCATTTCAGAGTTCGCTTTGCCGCTGCTTTCGCCAAACCGGGTGCTCGCTGGATGCTTCAAGACGCATGTAACACGCGCGCGGCGGTTTGAGAACGATCTCGTGCCCCGGACGCAGCGCAGCGCTTCTTCAGCGGTGCGCTGCAGAGCCGGGGCCCATATCAATGAGAGGTCGCCGCCTTCTGGGTCCCGGCTCTGCGCAGCAGCGCTGCGCGCTGCAGCGCGTCCGGGACACGAAGAGAGCGGAGATCAATCCACCGGCTTCGGCGAGCGCTCCAGCAGGACCGTCTGGATGCCGCAGGTGCCGGTCCTGACCGTCATCACCCGCGTGCCCGGCTTGCGGCCGTTGCGCACTTCGCTGACGTCGAGGCCGGCGGCGATCAGGCGGGCGCGCGTGGCGTCGATGTCGGTCACCCGCCAGCTCAGGCCCCAGAGGCGGTCATGCAGGGGATCGCCGCCCGCAACAGGGCGGCGCACCAGCTCGACGACGAGATCGCCGCAGCGGAAGAACATCAGCTGGCCCCAATCCTGGTGGGAGCGGTCGAGCGCCAGATCGAGCCCGAGCCGCGCGCCATACAGCGCGGCGGCACGATCGGAGTCCTCCGTGGTGATCACGACGTGGTCGAGTGCATCGATCGGCCCGATATCGGTCGCCGGCGAAAGCGGACGCTCATCAGCCAGTTCGAGGAAAAACATGCGCACGCCGCGCGTGAGCTCCGTGGCGGCGCGCGTCCGCTTCCAGTGCAGGACCGCGCCGCTCTCCGCGTCGCTGCTTTCGACCTCGGCAACCGGATCCGGCTTGAGCGCCACCCGCTCCAGCCGCCGGTGCATTTTGCTCATGTCCGCGACACGAAAGCACAGGCTGGCGAGCACGCCTTCCTGGTCGCCGAGCAACGCGCGCATGCGGTCGGCGGTCACGCTGAAGCCGTTCGGCGCCATCAATTCGATCGTCATGTTGGCGAGAGTGAACAGCACCCGATCTGCGCCCTCGCCCGAATTCTGCCAGGCCGGCGCGCGCCCGAGCAGCGTCTGATAGGCCGCCCTGGCCGCACCGATATCCCTGACCAGTGCGACGACGTGATCGAGGCCGGTGATCATGCTACCCCCTGTTGAACGGCCCGGAACCGTGGACCGAGAGACGGCGTTTGTCCGGGCTTGGCATTGTCCGGTGATGGTCGTATTCCGGCCGCATGCCGACCTCAAGCACTCCGGGCGGCGGTTTTGCGAATAATTTCAGCGGTCCCGCGGCGGAACCGGTGTTACAGTAAGCGCGCCGGCCGGGACCACAAAGCGCATCACGGACAAGCAATGCAGGCTCTCTTCATCGGACAGACCTATATCGACGTCGTCTTCATCACCGACCACATGCCGACCGGCGACGAGAAGCACGTGGCCTCCGACTACGCGGTTTCCTTCGGCGGCAATGCGGTGACCGCGGCGTTCTGCTGCGCCAAGCTCGGCATCGTGCCCGATCTGATCGCGACCGCGGCCAATGACTGGCTCGGCCGCATGTTCATGGACATGTGCGCGAAATACGCGATCTCGCTGCATGGGCGGAAGGTCAACCAGTCCTCGCTGTCCTTCATCATGCCAAAGGACGGCAAGCGCGCCATCGTCCGCTGCCGCGACGACGACCACATCCATCCGTTCCCGATGCTCAATCTCGGCGGCTGCCGCGCGCTGCATGTCGACGGCCATCAGCCCGATGCCGCGATCCACTACGCAAAAGTCTGCCGCGAGGCCGGCATTCTGACCTCGCTCGACGGTGGCGGCCTTCGCACCAACACGCATGAGCTATTGGAATTCATCGACGTCGCGATCGTCGCCGAGCGCCTGTGCGAGCAGATGGACCTGACGCCGGAGAAGATGCTGGACTATCTCAAGAGCCGCGGCTGCAAGATCGGCGGCATCACCATGGGCGAGAAGGGCCTGCTCTGGTACGACGAGACTGGAACGGTGCAGGTGATGCCGGCGATGCCGATTCCGCGCGAGCGCGTGATCGACACCAACGGCGCCGGCGACGTCTTTCACGGCGCCTATGTCTATTCTTATCTCGCCCATCCCGGCAAAAGCTGGCGCGAGCATTTCGATTTTGCCCGGGCAGCCTCGACCTTCAAGATCCAGCGTCTCGGCAACGAAGCCGGCCTGCCGACGCTTGTCGACATCGCCAAGGTCAGGCACGAGTTCGAGGTCAGGGTCTAGCGTTCGCCGAGGTCTCTCATCTGAGGTTTCTTATGGGGCGCGTCTTCGTCGCCGGCAGCATCAACATGGATGTGGTGGCGACAGCCGATCGCCATCCGAAGGTCGGCGAGACCGTCGCCGGCAAGCAGGTGCTGTATTTTCCGGGTGGCAAGGGCGCCAACCAGGCGGTCGCGGCATCGCGGCTTGGCGCGCGGACCACGTTGATCGGGCGGCTCGGCAAGGATTCATTCGGCGGTGAGCTGAGGACGTTCCTGGGTGCGCAAGGCATCGATCTCGATTTTGTCGATGAGACCACCGAGGCGCACACCGGCACCGCCATCATCACGGTGGCGGAGGCCGACAACACCATCGTCGTCATTCCCGGCAGCAATGCGCTCGTCAGTGTCGATGACGTCGCGGCCGTCCCGCTGGCGAAGGGCGATGTCGCGGTCAGCCAATTCGAGATCCCGCTGCCGACGATCGCCGCGTTCTTCCGGCGGGCTCGCGACGCCGGCGCTACGACGCTGCTCAATCCAGCTCCGGCACAAACCATGTCGAGCGAATTGCTCGCGCTCATCGACATTCTCGTGCTGAACGAGACCGAGCTCGGCCTCCTCGCCGGCGTGGAGTTGTTCGACAGTAACGAGGCCGCGCGGATCCTCGACGTCGCGCGAAAACTTCAGGCGCGGGAGGATCAGACCATCTGCGTGACCCTCGGCAAGCGCGGCGTGCTGGCGCTCGCGGGACGCGAGGAGATTTCGGTGCAAGGCCGCGTGGTGAAGGCGATCGACACCACAGGCGCAGGCGATTGTTTTGTGGGAGCGCTCGCGGCGCAACTCGCCGACGGCGTCGACTTGCGCGCGGCACTCGCCTTCGCCAATGCCGCCGCCTCGATCTCCGTGCAGCGCATGGGCGCCGGGCCGTCGATGCCGACGGCCGCGGAAGTCGGCGCGGTGATGTAGGCCGCGCGCTTTCTTCACCTCGCCCCGCTTGCGGGGAGAGGTCGGATTGCAAAGCAATCCGGGTGAGGGGGAGTCTCCGCGAGTCCAACTGTCGCCGTCCCCGTGGAGAGTCCCCCTCACCCCGACCCTCTCCCCGCAAGCGGGGCGAGGGAGAAGAGACTCACCCCAGCGCGCCCTTCAGGTCAAAGCTTTCATCGGCGGCCTGCTCCGGGGTGATCGAGCGATCCAGGCCGAACAGGCGGCGGCCGAACATGTGGTCGCCGGCGCGGTTGATGGATTCGATGCCGAGCAGGCTATCGCCCTTGTAGCAGAACGCCGAGAACGCCTTCCTGGCGGGATCGCCGCGCAGCACGACGCGGTCGTAGCCGGTGGTGAGGCCCGCGATCTGGAGCTTGTCCTCGCCCTGGTCGCTCCAGAACCAGGGATGGCTGTCATAGGCCTTCCGGTCGCCAGTCAGCCGCGCCGCGAGGCAGCGCGCGTGATCAGTGGCATTCTGCACCGATTCCAGCCGCTGCGATCCGCCGAAGCGCGGGCTCTTGAACAGCGCGCAATCGCCGATCGCCGAGATATCGGGATCGGCCGTCGCGAGATATTCGTCGACAATGATACCGGCCGCGACCGGCAGCCCCGCCTCCGCCGCAAGCTCGATGTTCGGCAGCACGCCGACGCCGACCACAACGAGATCCGCCGGCAAATGCCTTCCGTCACTCAAGGAGACGCCGGTGACCTTGCCGTCCTCCGCCTCGATGGACGTTGCCTGCACGCCGAGGTGAATGCGGATGCCGGCCTCGCGATGCCGCGCCTGAAAATACTCCGAGACCTCCGCCGTCACCGCGCGCGCCATTACGCGCGGGGCGAGTTCGAGCACGTCGACCTCTAGCCCCTTGATCCGCGCGGTGGCCGCGAATTCGAGGCCGATAAAGCCCGCGCCGATCACCACGATCCGCGTCTTCGACGGCATGATCTGCCGCAGCGCCTCGCTGTCGTCGAGGATGCGCAGATATTTCACGTCCGGAAGGTTGGCATTGGGCAGATCGAGCAGCCGGTTGCGGGCGCCGGTCGCCAGCACGAGGTGGCCGTAGGGCAGCGTTTCGCCCGAGGCGAGCAGCACCTTGCGCCCCGCGCGGTCGATCGACACGGCGCGGCCCGCGACCAGCTCGATGGTCTGGTCCTGGTAGAATTTCTCCGGCCGGAACGTCAGGCTCTCCGGCCCGGCCACGCCCTTGATATAGGCCTTGGACAGCGGCGGCCGCTGATAGGGCAGATGCGCCTCGTCGTTGATCAGGCAGATCGCAGCGGAAAAGCCCGCCTGGCGCAGGGATGCCGCGACCTGGTAGCCGCCATGGCCGGCACCGACAATGATCACCGGGCCATCGGTCATTGGACAGCCCATTTCCGCAAGACACGAGCGTCACCCATGTCGTCTCCTCTCTCGCTGATTTTGGCTTGCTTGCCCAGGAGGAGCCGGCGCTCGTGTCCGTCCCTGACGAAGGCAGGCCCATTTGAACCTATCGTTCCGGCTTGCGCAAGGGCGGCCGGCGGGGATTGTCACCCCTTGCCTTCTGCGATTTAGTCGCACGAACGATCTCATGCCGGGGATTCCAAGATGCCAGCTCCCATCTCTCAGCCCGACGATCCCGCCTTGTTGCGGATCGATGGCCCGATCGCGACCATCACGCTCAACCGGCCCGCCGCGTTCAATTCGATCAATCTGGCGATTGCACAAAAACTCGAACAGCTTGCGGCTTACATCGAGGGCGAGGATGGCATCAAGGTTTTGGTGATTGAGGGCGAAGGCCGCGCCTTCTCGGCCGGCGGCGATCTGCAGACGATCGGTGCCGCGGCCGAGGCCAATACGGTGACGCCTGTCGTCGGCGAGCTATTGAAGCACTATCATGCCTTCATCGAGATCATCCGGCGCATGCCGAAGGTCTCGCTGTCGAGCGTGCACGGCTCGGCGGCCGGCGCCGGCATGGGCCTCGCCTTCGTCACCGATCTCTGCATCGCCGCGGAGGATGCCAAATTCACGCCGGCTTATGCCAAGATCGGGGTGTCGCCGGATGGCGGATCTACGGTCGGCATCGTCAACACGGTCGGCTCCCGCCGCGCGCTGCAGATTTTCCTGGCTGAGGATAATTTTACCGCGCAGCAGGCCCATGAATGGGGCCTGGTTGCGAAGGTCGTTCCCGCCGCCGAGCTGAAGGCGGCAACGCGAACTCTCGCCGAGCGGCTGGCGCAGAACCCGATCGCCGCGATTGCCGGCACCAAATCGCTGGTCTACCAGGCCGCCACGACGCCGGTGAAGCAGCAGCTCGACGCCGAGGAGCACAAAATCATCATGGCAATGAACACGGAGGAGTTTCGAACCGCTGTGAAGAAATTCACCAGCAAGAGCAAGTAGCGTTCACTCAAGCAGGCTTACTTGGGACAGATGTATCCAGTCCCCGCCGGCGACTTGAAGCAGCCGACCGATTCCGGCAGCACTTGCCGCGGCAGCCACAGCACCACGCTCGGGAAATAGATCGCAAACGCGATCGTCCCGAGGAACACCAGATAGATCGGCAACGCGGCGCGTAGCGCCTTTGCGAAACTGACGCCGACGAATTTCGACGCCATCAGCAGCACTAGGCCATACGGCGGCGTGATCAGGCCGAAGGCGAGCGTCGCGATAAGCACCACGCCCATGTGAACGGCGTTGATGTCGCCGGCTTCCGTCAGCGTGTTGACCAGCGGCATGAAGATGATGATGGTCGGCACCGGCTCGATGAAATCGCCGACGATCGTGAACAGCAGCACCATCAGCAGCATGATCAAATGCGGATCGTTGCCGGCGATCGAGGTGATGACTTCGGCGATGTAGCTTGCACCGCGCAAATAGGCGAGCATCCAGCCGAACGCATTGGCGGCGCCGATCGTGATCAGCGGCAGCGAGAAGATCAGGCCCGCAAGGCAGAAATCGTACGGAATCTTCCTGATATGGCCGCGGTTGAGCGCGGGGATCACGACCGCGACAATCCAGACCACCGCAACGACGCCGGCTTCCGTCGGCGTGAACCAGCCGGTCAGAATGCCTCCTAACAGGATCAATGGGATCATCAGCGGTAGCGCCGCATCGCCGGCCGCGAACACCACCTGCCGCAGCGGCGCGCGCGGCTTGCGCAGGCCGGACGGGCCGAAGAAATAGCAATAGATCATCAACCCGAAGCCGATCATCAGGCCCGGCACGACGCCTGCCATGAACAGGCCGGCGATCGAGACGTTGCCGACGGCGCCATAGACCACCGCGGTGATACTCGGCGGCACCAGCGCCGCAATCGTCGATGCGGATGCGATGATCGCGGCGATGAAGGCGGGCTCGTAGCCCTCGCGCTTCATCGGGCCGCCCAGCGCGCGGCTCATCACGGCGACGTCGGCGGTGGTCGAGCCCGACATTTCCGAGAAGAACATGCTGAAGACGACCACGACCTGGGACAGTCCGCCCCTGATATGCCCGACCAGTGACACAGAGAGGTTGGCTATCCGGACCACCACATTGGCCGAGTTCATGAGCTCGCCGACCAGCAGGAAAAACGGGATCGCCAGCAGCGCCTCGGAATCGACGCCGTCGAAGATCTTCTGGATGATCGCGGCGAGCGAGACGTCCGACAGCAGCGCGCCGATGAAGACGCCGGCCATCAGCGAGAACGGCACGGGCACGCCGAGATAGCCGAAGGACAGGAAGCAGACCGTCATCAACGCCAGAACGATGGGTGCGCTCACGGCTGCGCCCTCATCTGCGCGTCGGTGATGACAGGCGCCCCGTCATCCTCTTCGGGCGGCTCGGGGTGGTCAAAGCCGTTGCGCACGCCGTTGACGAGCTGTTCGATGGTGAACAGGCCGATCAGCACGCCCGACAGCGGAATGATCGCGTAGAGCGAGGCGATCGGCGTGCCCGACGGCAGGCGAAAACTGCCGAAGCCGCGAAGATAGTTCTGATAGCCGTACACGATCAAGCAGAAGGCGACGCCAAGCACCACGATCCGGATGATGATCTCGACGATCAGACGCGGCGTGGCGTGCATCGCCTCGGAGATCGCGGTGAGATAGAGGTGGTCGTTGCGCCGCGTCGCAGCCGCTGTGCCGACGAAGATGGCGTAGATGAACAATGTCGAGGTCACTTCCTGGAGCCAGAGCCAGGGATGGCCGATGGTGCGGGTGACGATGTCGGCGGTCACCGACAGCGAGAAGCCGAAGCAGAGCACGCCGCAGAGGATCATCAGCGCGAGCTCGAGCCAGTCGAGCCCGCGCCATTTGAGGTGGCGTTGGCGTTGCACCAGCAGTTTTTCGGCGATGGGCATTGTTGCTCCCGGCTGCGGGTTTTCTGAACCTCTCCCGCTTGCGGGAGAGGTCGGCGCGAAGCGCCGGGTGAGGGCTCTCTCCTCATCGGGAGTCTCTCCGCGGAGACACCCTCTCCCCTACCCTCTCCCGCAGGCGGGAGAGGGAGCGCACCGTCTTTCGGCATCACGTCAATTGATCGAGCGGATCAAATCCTTGATCTTCTCGGCGTGCGGGCCGAGCTCCTTGGCGAGCTTGTCGAGATAGGGATCGGCGACCGCCGTGAAGCTCTTCTTGTCGACGTTGTCGACGATCTTCACGCCCATCTTCTTGAGCTTCTCCGCCGCGGTGCGTTCGAGGTCGAAGGCCTTCTGCGGCTCCTTGGAGCTGACCTCGTTCCCCGCCGCCTGCACCCAGCCCTTCTGCTCCGCCGACAGGCTCTGCCAGAGCTTGTCGGAGATGAACACCAGCGCGTTGTTGGCTTCGTGCTCGGTGATGTTCAGGACCGGCGCGACCTCGTAGTGCTTGTTAACGAGGTAGACGTTGATGCTGTTCTCGGCGACGTCGACGACGCCGGTCTGCAAGCTCGTGTAGACGCTCCCGAACGGCATGTGCACGGTTTGGGCGCCGTAGGCCGGGAACATGGTGTCCTCGGTCGCGGTCGCCTGCACCCGGATCTTCAGGCCCTTGATGTCACCGACGTTATGGATCTCCTTCTTGGAGTACATGTGGCGCACGCCCTGCGAACCGGTCGCGATCACATGCAGGCCCTGCGTGGTCTCGTCGATCATGGTCTTGAGCGCTGCGAACACTTTTGGATCGGCCAGACCCTTGACCACGTGGTTCTCGTCGCGGAAGAGGAAGTGCAACGACATCACGCCCGCTTGCGGCGAGATCGTCGCGGTGTTCGCCGAGGAGATGATCGCAAATTCGACGTCGCCCGCTTTCACGAGCTGGAGCACCTGCGGCTCCTGCCCGAGCTGCGCGCCCGGATACTGGTCGATGATCATGGTGCCTTTGCTCAATTCCTTGAGCTTTTCGGCAAAGAGGTCGCCCGCGATGGAGTAGCCGGTATTGCGCGGCTGGTCGTAGGCAAAGCGATAATGCTTCACCTCCTGTGCCGACGCGCTCGTTACGAAGAGAACAGCGGCCGTTGCCACCAGCCCAAGCATGGATCGTGCAATCATCGTTTCCCCCTGTTTTATCGCTCGCCGCTTTAGCGGTCTAAGCGTTCGTTCGGGTGGTTGGTCACCCCTTATCCCGTCTTCTTCCCAGTTCTCTGCATAAAATCGAAATCGCAGCCCTCGTCGGCCTGCATGATGGTCTCGTTGAACAGCCAGGCATAGCCGCGCCGCGCCTCGTCGGGAGCGGCTGCCGGGTTCAATAAGGCATGGCGCCGTTCCAGCTCGGCCGCATCGACCAGCAGCTCGATGCTGCGCTTGGCGACGTCGAGCCGGATCATGTCGCCGTTCTTCACCAGCGCCAGCGGCCCGCCGACGGCGGATTCCGGCGTGATGTGCAGCACGATGGTGCCGAACGCGGTGCCGCTCATGCGCGCGTCGGAAATGCGCACCATGTCCTTGGTGCCGCCACGCGCGAGCTTCTTCGGGATCGGCAGATAGCCCGCCTCGGGCATGCCGGGCGCGCCCTTGGGCCCGGCATTGCGCAGCACCAGCACATCATCGGCGGTGACGTCGAGATCGGGATCGTCAACCCGCAGCGTCATATCCTCGACGGATTCGAACACCACGGCACGTCCGGTGTGCTGCAACAGTTTTGGGCTTGCAGCTGACTGCTTGATCACCGCGCCGCGCGGGGCGAGGTTACCGTGCAGGACGGCGAGGCCGCCTTCCTTCTTGATCGGATTGTCGCGCGCGCGGATCACGTCCTGGCCGGGTACGTGTTCCGCGTTGGCGGCGACATCGCGCAGGCTCTCGCCCGTGATGGTCTTCGCGTCGAGATCGACGAGGTCACCAAGCTGCGCCAGCAGTTTCGGCACGCCGCCGGCGTGATGGAAATGCTCCATGTAATGCTCGCCGGACGGCTTGAGATCGATCAGCACCGGCACCTCGCGGCCGATCTGGTCGAACACGCCGAGGTCGAGCCGGTGCGGCGAGCGATGTGCCATCGCGGTCAAATGAATCAGGCCGTTGGTCGAGCCGCCGATCGCCTGGAGCACGACTTGGGCATTCCTAAAAGATGCAGGCGTCAGCACCTCGCTCGGCTTCGGACCCTTGGTCTTGGCCATCTCGGCGGCCACCCTGCCGCTCGCCTCGGCAAGCCGAAAGCGCTCCGCATGCGGCGCGGGGATCGTCGCGCTCATCGGCAGCGACAGACCCATGGCCTCGATCATGCAGGCCATGGTGGAGGCCGTGCCCATCACCATGCAGGTGCCAACCGACGGCGCGAGACGGCCGTTGACCGCCTCGATCTCAATGTCATCCATTTCGCCGGCGCGATACTTGCCCCAGAGACGGCGGCAATCGGTGCAAGCGCCCAGCACCTCGCCCTTGTGATGACCAACCACCATGGGGCCAACGGGAATGACCACCGTCGGCAGATCGGCGCTGATTGCGGCCATCACCTGCGCCGGCAGTGTCTTGTCGCAGCCGCCGATGACGATCACCGAATCCATCGGCTGGGCGCGGATCATCTCCTCGGTGTCCATCGCCATCAGATTGCGCAGATACATCGAGGTCGGATGCGCAAAGCTCTCGGCGATCGAGATAGTCGGGAACACGAACGGCATCGCGCCCGACAGCATCACGCCGCGCTTGGCGGCCTCGATGATCTGCGGGACGTTGCCGTGGCAGGGATTGTAGTCGCTATAGGTGTTGGTGATGCCGACGATCGGGCGCTCCAGCGCGTCGTCGGAATAGCCCATGGCCTTGATGAACGCCTTGCGCAGGAACAGCGAGAAGCCGGCATCGCCATAGCTTGTCAGCCCTTTGCGCAACCCACTCGTCATCATACCGCTCCCATTACCGGGTCATTGTCGTACAGCCTGCCCCTTGATTGTCAATAAGGCAGACGTCAAACCTGCTATTTTGGCCGTCGACGCCCCGGTGATGACCAGATTATTGACAATCCAAGCCTTCCCTGCTCCACAGGACGGACCGGCCGAGCGCCGGGAGGCCGAGGGCATGTCCGACACTCACACCGCAGATGCCACGATGGTCCGGCGCGACGATCCGGACGACATCGTCGCGCGGCTCGAAGAGGACATCATCTTCGGCCGCCTCGCGCCCGGCGCGCGCCTGACCGAGGACGCGCTGATGTCGGCTTACGGCACCTCGCGGCACTTCGTGCGCCAGGCGCTGGTGGATGCCGAGCGCCGCGGCATCGTCCGCCGTGAGAAGAATGTCGGCGCCACCGTGCGGTTCTATTCGGCCGAAGAGGTCCGGCAGATCTACGAGGTCCGGGAGATGCTGACCCGGCAGGCGGCGCTGATGATCCCCCTGCCCGCACAGCAAGGCCTGATCGACGAGCTCTCCGCATTGCAGCGGCAATATTGCGCGCGAGCGGATTTGCAGGACCTGCGTGGCATCCATGAAGCCAATGACGCCTTCCACCTCGCGCTGTTCTCGGCCTGCGGAAATCCGTATCTGGTGCGCTCGCTGCAGGACTACATGAACCTGACGCTGCCGATGCGCGCCAAGAATCTCGCCGACCGAGACGGCCTGGCGCAATCACGGCGCCAGCACGAGCTGATGATCGAGCTGTTGAAAGGCCGCGACAGCTGGGCGCTGGCCCAGCTCTGCGTCGATCATATGCAGTTCAGCAAGAAGGATTATCTGGCGCGGATTGCGGGTGAGGCCGAGCGCTAGCGCGTGCGCCCGTCAGGCCATGGCAAGCCAAGTCGCAGGTTCAGTACCGTCTTAGCAGGCCGCGCTCCACGCTGGTATCACCATAGTCGGCGCAGGCCGCTTTCGGGTCGTTGATCAACTGCGCTCGGATGCGCCTGAACGTTTTGGCGGCCGCGTCGGACACCTCGATGCGGAATTTACCGGCATCGTAGTTTTCGCCGTCGCGGGCCTTGATGGCTGCCGCATAGGCGTCGATCATCGCCATCGCGGCATCCGTGCTGCCGAGAAGTCGGGCGCCGAGCTGGACACTGCCGGCACCATTGACCTCGTAGCCGACGCATCGTTGTTCGAGCACCGCGGACGCGGTGACGAGCTGGTCGAGAAACGTCGCCTCGGCGTCGCTGAGCATCGCGGCTCGCGCCGGGGCCGACATGATCAGCGCGAGCAGTACGACGGCTGGCAATTTGATTTTCATTGTTCTGACTCTCGCCGCCGCAATCGAACCGTGATCGCGGCACCGGCTGCCGAAATGCGATCGCGCAGATCGAGAACCAAATGCCGAAGGCAAGGTTGACCTGGATCAATGGGCAGGGCGGCCAAGCCAAAGCTCGGCCCCCGCATGCGCTCGTCCTCAATGAACCGGGGGCCACCGCGTCGTGATGGACATCAAAACCGTTTGTCAACCTATCGAAATAGCGCGCCGTCGGAAATAGATAGGACCGGCGTCCAGCCGCGAATCGCACGTTCTTCCCCGTATTCCCTCCCGAATGAAATGCCATGACCGAACAAACCCTGACCGAGCCGATCGTCGAGCCGCAGGAGCGATCCCGCGGCTTTACGCGCTACCAGACGATCCTCGTTGCGCTGCTGGCGCTGGTCCAGTTCACGATCATCATCGATTTCATGATCATGTCGCCGCTCGGCGCCATCATGATGCCGGCGCTCGATATTTCGGCCGCTCAGTTCGGCGTGGCGGTCTCGGCCTATGCGTTCAGCGCGGGAATTTCCGGCATCCTGGCGGCCGGCTTCGCCGACCGGTTCGACCGCAAACGGCTGCTGTTGTTCTTCTACGCCGGCTTCACCCTCGGCACGGCGCTGTGCGCGATCGCGCCCAACTATCATCTGTTGCTGCTGGGGCGGATCGTGACCGGCCTGTTCGGCGGCGTGATCGGCTCGGTCGTGCTCGCCATCGTCACCGATCTGTTCACGCTGCAATTGCGCGGCCGCGTCATGGGTTTCGTGCAAACCGCCTTCGCTGCAAGCCAGGTGCTGGGCATCCCAGCCGGCCTTTTCCTCGCCAACCAGTGGAACTGGCACGTCGCGTTCGGCGCGCTGGTCGGCCTGTCGGTGATCGGGATGATCGCCGTGATGCTCCTGATGAAGCCGGTGAACGGCCATCTCGGGCTGAAGCAGGATCGAAACCCGTTCCGGCATCTGATCGCAACGGTCTCTCAGCCGCGTTATTGGATGGCGTTCTCGGTGACGACCCTGCTGGCGACCGGCGGCTACATGCTGATGCCGTTCGGCAGCGCCTACACCGTGCACAATCTCGGCATCGACATCGTGCATCTGCCGACGATCTATCTCGTCTCCGGGCTGTTCAGCATTGTCATCGGCCCGCTGGTGGGACGCGCGAGCGATGCCTTCGGCAAATACCCGACCTTCGTCTTCGGCAGCGCGATGTCCATCGTCATGGTGCTGATCTACACCCATCTCGGCGAGGTGAGCCTGACGGTCGCGATCCTGGTCAACGTCCTGATGTTCGTCGGCATCTTCTCCCGCATGATCCCATCGCAGGCGCTGATTTCCGCAATCCCCGAGCCGGCGCAACGCGGCTCCTTCAGCGCGGTCGGCGCGTCGCTGCAGCAGCTCTCCGGCGGGCTCGGCTCCGTGCTCGCCGCCGCGCTGATCGCGCAGGATCCCGACGGTACGCTCCGGCACTTCGACCGGCTGGGATACGTCGTCGTGACGACGGCGGTGATTTCCCTGATCCTGATGTACTTTGTGCAGCGGCCCATCGCGGCCCAGGCCGGCAAACGCGTTGTCTAGGGCGTCGTTTCCGACGCCCTAGATTTGCGAATGCGCTCCTACCGCTTATTCCAATCGATGATGCGGCTTGTGTCGCCGTCGAACTCGTTGCTGCAGAACGCGCCGCCCTGATAGTGATCGCCGATCGGATCGGGCTTCAGCTTGGCCTGCTCTGCCATCGCATGCGCCACGTGGTCCTCGGAGCGCCCCGTCGGACGGTAGCCGAACTCGTAGGCGCGGTGGTTGTCCCACCAGGCACGCTCGTTCAGGGACACGCCGTAGAAGATCTCGAAATGAATGTCGGGATGCTCGAGCCCGATCTGGCAGAGCTGCACCAGATCTTCCGGCTTCAGCCAGATCGAGATCCGGCGAAGGTCCAGCGGCACGTCGCCGAAATTGCCAATGCGAAGGCAAGTCACCTTCAGGCCATGCTTGTCGGCATAGAGCGCGCCGACCGCTTCGCCGAACACCTTGCTGACGCCATAGCGGCCGTCGGGGCGCGGGGTCACATCGGTGCCGATCTTGTGGTGGCGCGGATAGAATCCGACGGCATGGTTCGAGGAGGCGAACACCACGCGCTTGACGCCCTTGCGATACGCTGCCTCGAACAGATTGTAGCCGCCGATGATGTTGGCCTGGAGGATGTCGTTCCAGGGACCTTCGACCGAATAGCCGCCGAAATGGATGATGCCGTCGACGCCCTCGCAGATCGCCTCGCACTGCGCCAGGTCAGAGAGATCCGCCGCCTTGAATTCCTCGTTCGCGCCGAGGTCCTTCGGCGGGCGGATATCAGAGAGCAGCAGGTCCGGATAGATCGGCGGCAGCAGTTTCCGCAGGCGCGTTCCGATCCCGCCCGAAGCTCCCGTCATCAAGATACGCGGCATGTCTTTCCTCGCCTTTGGCAACCAATTTGCGGTCACATGTCTCTAATGATAGCAGGATTGTCCAGAGGGAACGAAACGAGAGAACCGACATGAATGAGGCATCGTCCCATCCCCAGGAGCGGCCAGGCTGGCGGCCGGCGAGCTACTATCCCGATCCGGCGATAAAGGCACTCGATCCCCGCTTCGAAAAATACTGGCTAAAACTCTCGGCGGTGGAGCGGCTGACGACCGGCCTGCGCTGGGCCGAGGGTCCGGTGTGGTTCGGCGATGGTCGCTATCTCCTGTGCAGCGACATTCCGAACCAGCGCATCGTCAAATGGGAAGAGGAGACCGGCGCAGTCTCGGTGTTCCGCAAGCCCTCCAATTTCGCCAACGGCAACACCAGGGATCGCCAGGGTCGGCTCGTCACCTGCGAGCATGGTGGGCGCCGCGTGACCCGCACCGAATATGACGGCAGCATCACCGTGCTGATGGACTCGTTCGGCGGCAATAAACTCAACTCGCCGAACGACGTCGTGGTGAAGTCCGACGGCGCGGTCTGGTTCACCGATCCAACCTTCGGCCTGCTAGGCAATTACGAGGGCTACAAGGCCGAGCCGGACATTGATCCGAATGTCTACCGGCTCGATCCCACAACCGGTAATGCGACCATCGTCGCCGAAGGCGTGCTGGGTCCGAACGGGCTGTGCTTCTCGCCGGACGAGAAAATTCTTTATGTGGTGGAATCGCGCGGCGTGCCGAACCGCAAGATCCTCGCCTATGACGTCTCGGCGGATGGCACCACGATCTCGAACAAGCGCGTCTTCATCGACGCAGGCCCGGGCACGCCGGACGGCATGCGCTGCGACATCGACGGCAATCTCTGGTGCGGCTGGGGCATGGGCGATCCCGAGCTCGACGGCGTGGTGGTGTTCGCCCCCGACGGCGTCATGATCGGCCGCATCGCACTGCCCGAACGTTGCGCCAACCTCTGCTTCGGCGGCGTCAGGCGCAACCGCCTGTTCATGGCGGCGAGCCAGTCGATCTACGCGTTGTATGTGAACACGCAGGGCGCGGTGGGGGGATAATTTTTCCTCCGTCGTTGCGAGCCCGTAGCCCGGATGGAGCGAAGCGCAATCCGGGACAGTCCCCGCATTCCGCTTCGCTCCATGCGGGCTACGAAAAAATAAAAACGCCGGAGCGGTGGCCGCTCCGGCGTTTTGTTGGTTCAGGCGATAAAGCCTACGCCGCGTTGAAGCCCGCAACTGCCTTCACTTCTAGGAAGTCCTCGAGGCCGTACTTGCCCCACTCGCGGCCGTTGCCGGACTGCTTGTAGCCGCCGAACGGTGCGCTGCGATCGTTGGGCACGCCCTGCAGATTGACGTTGCCGGCGCGGATCTGCCGGCCGACGCGCTTGGCGTCCTCGACGGAAGCACCCGTGACGTAGCCGGCAAGCCCATAGGGCGTGTCGTTGGCGATGTGCACGGCCTCGGCTTCGTCCTTGGCGCCGATGATGGTGAGCACCGGTCCGAAGATCTCTTCACGCGCAATCGTCATGTCAGGGGTGACATCGGCGAAAATGGTCGGACGGACATAGAAGCCCTTGTTGACGCCTTCGGGCAGGCCGGGGCCGCCGGCGACGAGCGTTGCGCCCTCATCGATGCCCTTCTTGATCAGGCCCTGGATCTTGTCCCACTGGCCGCGGTTGACCACCGGACCAATGGTGGTGCCTTCGGCGCGCGGATCGCCCGCCTTGGTCTTGTCGGCGACCGCCTTCGCGATCGCGGCGACTTCCTTCATCTTCGAGGCCGGCACGATCATGCGCGAGGGCGCGTTGCAGGACTGGCCGGAGTTGTTGAACATGTGCATCACGCCGCCGGTCACCGCCTTCGTGAGGTCGGCGCCTTCGAGAATGACGTTCGGCGACTTGCCGCCGAGTTCCTGGCTGACGCGCTTCACGGTCGGTGCGGCGCGCTTGGCCACGTCGATGCCGGCGCGGGTCGAGCCGGTGAAGGAGATCATGTCGATGTCGGGATGCTCGCTCATGGCGGCGCCGACCTCGGGGCCGAGACCGTTGACGAGATTGAATACGCCCTTCGGCACGCCGGCTTCATGCAGGATTTGCGCGAAGATCAGCGCCGAGGTCGGGGTGAACTCCGAAGGCTTCAGGATCATGGTGCAGCCGGCGGCGAGCGCGGGCGCGACCTTGCAGGCGATCTGGTTGAGCGGCCAGTTCCAGGGCGTGATCATGCCGACCACGCCGACCGGCTCGCGCAGCACCATGGCGGTGCCGACCGGTTCCTCGAAATGATAGTTCTTGAGCACGTCGAGCGTGGTCATGAGGTGACCAAGGCCGGCGCCGGCCTGGAGCTTTTCGGCCATCGGCAGCGGCGCGCCCATCTCGTCGGAGACCGCAGCGCCGATCTCCTTGAGGCGGCCCTTGTAGATCTCGATGACTTTCGAGAGCAGCGCGACGCGCTCGTCACGGCTGGTTTGCGAGAACGTCACGAACGCGCGCTTGGCGGCGGCAACGGCTTTATCAACGTCGGCCTTGGAGCCCAGCGCAACCTCGTACATCGCCTCTTCCGTCGCCGGATTGACCACGGCGGTGGACTTCTTGACGGCGGGATCGACCCAGGCGCCGTCGATGTAGAACTGCATGCGATTGACCATAGTGAACCTCTTCTTGGGGGCTTGGAGGGGGCGTTTCGGCAGGCATCCTTGCACGAAAGCGCCGGCAATTGAACCCGCCATATGCGGGGCCAGCATTGCGGCGGACGGAGGTTATATGAGCCGATGGCGGAGGGGTGGCAAGGTCTCGCCTCACTCACGATGTCATCCCGGCCTAGTGCCCATTGCGCGCTAGGCCGGGATGACGAACTACACCGCCATCTTCCGATGCAGCACCGGCGCGCCGGTGGTGAGGCTTTCGGCCGCATCGATGATGGCGTTGGCGTCGATGCCGTAGTGGCGGTAGAGATCGGCGATGGTGCCGGTCTGGCCGAACTGCTCGACGCCGAGTGCCTCGACGCGATGGCCACGGACGCTGCCGAGCCAGCCGAGCGCCGCCGGATGTCCGTCGATCACGGTCACGATGCCGCAGTCGCGCGGCAGCGGCGCGAGCAGTTTTTCGATGTGGCTGAGATGCTGCACGCCGCGCCGATCACGGCGCAATCTCCGTGCGGCGGTCCACCCCGCATGCAGACGATCCGCGGACGTGATCGCGAGCAGGCCGATGTCGCGCCGGCTCTCGCCGATGAAGCCGGTCGCCTCGATCGCTTCCGGCGCAACGGCGCCGGTATAGGCGATGACGGCTTCGGCATTGGGGCCCGGCTTGCGCAGCCAATAGGCGCCGTCGGTGATGCCCTGCGCGAGCTCCGGCGTCATGATCCGCTGCGCCTGCTCGATCGAGCGCGTCGAGAGCCGCAAATAGACCGAGCCGCCCTCGCCCGGATCGCGCTGCATATGGTTGAAACCCCACCCCATGATCACGGCGAGCTCGTCGACGAAGGCAGGCTCGAACGAGGCGAGGCCGTCCTGCGCCATGCCGATCAAGGGCGTCGCGATCGACTGGTGCGCGCCGCCTTCGGGCGCCAGCGTGATGCCCGACGGCGTTGCCGCCACCATGAAGCGTGCATCCTGGTAGCAGGCATAGTTCAGCGCATCGAGACCGCGCTCGATGAAGGGATCGTAGAGCGTGCCGACCGGCAGCAGCCGCTCGCCGTTGATCTGGTGCGACAGGCCGAGCGCCGAGAGCATGATGAACAGGTTCATCTCTGCGATGCCGAGCTCGAGATGCTGGCCCTTGGGCGAGAAGTCCCAGTTGAAGGTGGATGGAATTTTCTCGCTGCGGAATAAGTCCGCCTTCTCGCCGCGCGCAAACAGGCCGCGCCGGTTCACCCACGGACCGAGATTGGTCGAGACGGTAACGTCAGGCGACGTCGTCACGATGCGCCTGGCAAGCTCGCTGTCGCCGCGCGCGATCTCGTTCAGCACCAGCCCAAAACCCTGCTGGGTCGACATCTGCGGCGCCGGCTTGAAGGCGAGCTGCGACGGCACCTCGATAACAGGCGCGGTGAGCCGGCGGCCGTCCTGGTTGAACGGCACGCGCGCAAGGAAGGCGTCGAACTCGGCGGAACTTTGCGCGAGGCCCTCGTATCTGTCCCACTCGTGTCCGGGCCGGATGTTCTGGCTGTCGCGATATTTCTCCATCTGCGCGACCGTCATCAGGCCGGCGTGATTGTCCTTGTGGCCCTGGAACGGCAGGCCGACGCCCTTGATGGTGTAGGCGATGAAGCAGACCGGGCGATCGTGGTCGATGGATTCGAAGGCGTCCAGCATGCTCGCCATGTCATGGCCGCCGAGGTTCGACATCAGCGCCAGCAGCTCGTCGTCGCCGCGCCTGTCGATCAGTTTGGTGATGGGGCCCTGATCGCCGATCTCATCGTGAAGATGTTTGCGGAACGCCGCGCCGCCCTGAAAACACAAGGCGGCGTAGAGCGCGTTCGGGCAATTGTCGATCCAGCGCTTCAACGCCTCGCCGCCAGCTTCGGCAAAGGCCTCGCGCATCAGGCGGCCGTATTTCACGATCACCACGTCCCAGCCGAAATTGCGGAATACGGTCTCGAACTTTTCCCAGAGGCCTTCGCGGACGACGGCGTCCAGCGACTGCCTGTTGTAGTCGACCACCCACCAGGTGTTGCGCAGGCCGTGCTTCCAGCCTTCCGCCAGCGCCTCGAAGATGTTGCCCTCGTCCATCTCGGCGTCGCCGACCAGCGCAATCATCCGCCCTTCGCGGCGATCCTTCATCCAGCCATGTGCCTTGACGTAGTCCTGCACCAGCGAGGCGAACAGCGTCTGCGCGACGCCGAGGCCGACCGAGCCCGTGGAGAAATCGACGTCGTCGACGTCCTTGGTGCGCGAGGGATAGGACTGCGCGCCCTTGAAGCCGCGGAAATTCTCCAGCTTCTCGCGGCTCTGCCGGCCGAACAGATACTGGATGGCGTGGAACACCGGGCTCGCATGCGGCTTCACCGCGACGCGATCCTCGGGCTTCAGCACGTGGAAATACAGCGCCGACATGATGGTTGCGAGCGAGGCCGACGAGGCCTGATGTCCCCCAACCTTGAGGCCGTCCGCGTTCGCGCGGACGTGGTTGGCGTGATGGATGGTCCATGACGACAGCCACAGCGCCTTGCGGGCGAGCGCGGTCAATGTGTCGAGGCGGGCGATATCAACGGGCATGGCAATGCTCCCGGAAAACAGGTGCCGATGATACCCCTGCCGGAAGCGCCAAACTTCTCAATTTTTCGCGCAGTACCAGCCCATATTGGGATATCTTACCAATCGGATCGGTAAAAACGACAGGTTCATCCCAATGCCCGCCCTCGACGCCATCGACCGAAAAATCCTCAGCTACCTCCAGAACGACAGCCGGCTGACCATGCAGGAGCTGGCCGATAAGGTCGGGCTGTCGGTGTCGCCCTGCCATCGCCGGGTCAAACTGCTCGAGGAACGCGGCGTCATCTCGCGCTACATCGCGACCGTCGACCAGAAGGCGCTGGGGCTGCATGTCAGCGTCTTCATCTCGATCAAGCTGGCGCGGCAGAAGGAGGAGGACCTCAACCGCTTCGCGCGCGCGATCTCGAAATGGGACGAGGTGCTGGAATGCTACCTGATGACCGGCAACCGCGACTATCTTTTGCGCGTCGTCGCAGCCGACCTCGCCTCCTACGAGACCTTCCTCAAGACCAAGCTGACCCGGCTCGACGGCATCGCCTCGATCGAGTCGAGCTTCGCGCTCAGCCAGGTGAAATATTCGATCGCGCTACCGGTGTGAGGCATCATCGCCACGGCTGCACGATGATCTTGGTGTGCGCTTCAGGATTGGCGAGATCGGCGAAAGCCTTTGCGACGCCATCGATGCCGATCTCGGCCGTCACCATCGCAGCCGCATCCACCTTCCCTTCCGCGATCAGGCGCAGCGAAGCTGCGAATTCGTCCGGCGTGTAGCCGAGCACGTACTGAACGTTGAGCTCCTTCATGATGCCGAGCATGGGCTCGCTCCTGTCGGTCTCCATGCAGACGCCGACCACGACGATCCTGGCATCGCGCGGCGCGCCTTCGAACACCTGCTGCAACAGACCAGGCACGCCGACGCATTCGAAGATGATCGCGGGCTTCAGCGCGGGCAGCATCGCCTGGAACGGCGGGCGCGCCGCCTTTTCCGCGTCCGACATTTGCGCATGCTCGGCCCAGATCGCATAGGGCTGCGACACCCTTGGATCCACGACGATATCGGCGCCGAGTTTTGCCGCAAGCGCGCGCCGCGCCGGCGAATAGTCGGCCGCGACGATCGGATGCAGGCCCTTGAGCTTCAGCGCCGCAATCACCGCGAGCCCGACCGGGCCGCAGCCGATCACGAGCGGCACTTCGCCGCCTCGGATATTGGCCTTGGCGACGGCGTGAACGCCGACCGCGAGCGGTTCGGTGAGCGCGGCATGCTCCGGCGCGAGACCGTTGGGTACCTCGAGCAGCAGCGCTTCGCTCAGTAGCATCGCCTCGGCATAGCCGCCAATATTTTCGTTGGAATAGCCGATGCCCTCGATGCCCTGCGGCGTCACGAGGGCCGGCAGCGAGCACACGCGCGTGCCCGGCTTGAGCTTGCGCACAGTGCCCGGGCCGAAATCGACGATCTCGCAGCAGAACTCATGGCCGAACACGACGTCGCGGGCGAGGTCCATCGGCTTGCGGCCGGTCTTCCGCGCCATCTCCACCATGCGGTGGGCGTGCTGGCGCGCATGCAGGTCGGAGCCGCAGATGCCGCAGGCGAGCGTCTTGACCAGCACCTGGCCGGGGCCGGGCTTTGGCTCCGCCATCCGGTCGACGACAATCTCACCGTTCCTGAAAATCGCAGCGCGCATTCGGCTCCTCCCGGCTTGTTGGAGCCATTGATAGCACGAAGCGGACGCGTGAACTTGCGTCAGGGGTTCGGGGAACGCTCTTCCATGATCAGGAGCTGGGCGCGACGGATGCGCTCCCGATGGGCGATGTAGAGGCCGCTGGCGACGATGAAGGCTGCACCGGTGACGGTCCAGATATCAGGCACTTCGCCGAACAGGAAGAAGCCGAGAATGCTGACCCACAGCAACTGCGTGTAGGAGAACGGCGCCAGCACCGAGGCATCGCCGTAACGATAGGCCAGGACGATGATCCACTGGCCGACGGTGGAGGCGACGCCGATCACGATGCCAAGCCCGATCGCGGTCCAGGTCGGCGTGACCCAGACGAACGGTACCATCAGAGAGAGGATCGCAACGCCCGTCAGCGCCGAATAGGCCATCGTGGTGAGGACGGCTTCGCGCCCGCTCATCATGCGCGTCAGGATCAGCGCCGCAGCCCAGCAGAACGCCGAGACGATCGGGAAGAACGCGGCGGCGTGAAACGCGCTGGAGCCCGGGCGCAGGATGATCATCACGCCCGTCAAGCCGATCCCGGTGGCGATCCAGCGGCGCATGCCCACCTTCTCGCTCAGGAACACGATCGAGAGCGCGGTGACGAACAGTGGCGAGACGAACCCGGTCGCGGACGCTTCCGCGATCGGCAGGAAGCTCAGGCCGGTGATGAAGAACAGCGAAGAGCCGAGCAATGCCGCGCCGCGCATCAGCTGCAGGCCGAGGCGCTCGGTGCGCATGGCATGAAGCGGCGAGCCCGGCAGCATTACGGGCGTGAACATCAGCGCGAACGTTACGAAGCGGATCCAGGTGATCTCGATCGACGGCAGGCTCGACGACAAATATTTCGCGGTGACATCGGAGCAGCCGAGAAAGATCGTCGACAGCAGCACCAGCGCGATGCCCTTGAAGGGATGATCGACGCGCGCCGGCGCGCGGCGCGCCTGCGGCTTCTTTTCCGGCATGGACATGGGAATACTGTCGAGCCTTGCGGCTGCGGCGGGCGGCGGGGTCACGGCTGGAACCTAGGAATGCGAATCGGGAATGATCGTTAAAAACGATAATTGCGCCGCTTTCACAACTTCCGAAAACAGGATGCCGATATGCGCTCACGTCCGCGCGCGTCAAGACTCCATTAAGAATAGGCGTTTGTGCACTACAGCATGGGCGGACCGCGCGGCTTCAGACCGCGTGGAAACGCCGCATCGAGCGCCGCAATCTCCTCTTTCGTCAGCACGAGATCGCCGGCCGCGGCATTTTCACCGGCGTGTTCCGAAGACGACGCCTTCGGGATCGCGAACACCGTAGTTGCACGGGTGAGGAAGCTCAGCGCGACCTGGCGCGGCGTCGCGCGACGCGCCTCCGCGATGCGCGCCAGCACGGCGCCGCCCTTGCTGCGCGCGTCCGGAAAATCGTCGTGACCGAACGGCGAATAGGCGACCACGGCGACACCATGCTGTTCGCACCACGGGATCACCGCGTGCTCGATCGCGCGTTCCCTCAGATGATAGAGCACCTGATTGCAGGCGATGCGGCCTTCGCCGGCAGCGTCGAGCATCTCGTCGAGATCATCGGCATCGAAATTGGAGACACCCCAGGATTTGATCTTGCCGGCCTTCACCAGTTCCTCGAACGCGGCCACAGTGTCCTCCAGCGGATACGAGCCGCGCCAATGCAGCAGATAGCAGTCGAGCCGATCCGTCTTCAGCCGCTTCAGCGAGCGCTCACAGGCGGTGATGGTTCCGCGGCGCGAGGCGTTGCTCGGCAGCACCTTTGACACGAGGAACACCTCGTCGCGTCGCCCCGCGATCGCATCGGCAATGACGAGCTCGGCGTCGCCATACATCTCGGCAGTGTCGATGTGGGTCATGCCGAGATCGAGCCCGCGCTGAAGCGCCGCGATCGCGCGCTTGCGATCGCCGTGGTCGAGATACCAGGTGCCCTGCCCGATGACAGAGACGCTGGCGCCGGTTTTGCCGAAGGGGTTCGTGTTCATATTTGCTCCGATACCACTCGTTCGCTCAGGCAACCGCCATCGAGCTCAAGAGTTCAATCCGCCGATGTCAGCGACCAGTACGCTACCGGTCGCAGATTCCGTGATGTAGAGCTGATCTTTGTTCGCGCCACCAATCGCGACATTGGTGCAGTTCGGCCCGGCACACGACTTCACCCGCGCGATCAATTCGCCGTTGGGCGCGAACACGAAGACATGGCCGAGCGATGCGTGGCCGACGAACAGACGGCCCTTGGCATCCATGGTCAAGCCATCGGGGCCGCTGGTACCGAACAGCGAACAGAAGCGGCCGACCTTCGACACGCTGCCGTCCTTCATGAAAGGCAACCGCCACACCGCGTTGTCGCGCGTCATCGCGACGAACAGCACGGTCTCGGTTGGATCGAGCACCAGACCGTTCGGACTGATGCCGGTGTCGATCAGGCAATCCAGGCGGCCGCCTGGCGTCAGGCGATAGACACGGCCGCTGGGGTCATGCAGGCCGGTCTGCCCCTGGTCGGTGAAATAGATATCGCCGTTGGACGCGAGATGCAGGTCGTTGCAGCCGCGGAAGGATTCCGAATTGCGCGAGGTCAGCACCGGCGCCACGCGCCCCGCGTTGGCGTCGAACTCCATGATGCCGTGCCTGTAGTCGGCGACCAGGATGCGGCCGTCGGCCGCGATTTTCAGCCCGTTCGGCCAGCCTTCATATTCAATCGCCAACGACCACTCGCCGTCGGGCGCAATGCGGAAGATCCGGCCGAACGGAATGTCGACGATGTAGAGATTGCCATCCCTGTCGAACGACGGCCCTTCGATGAAGGAGTCCGTCGGCACGCCCGGCCGGTTGGCATCGGCCCAATCCGTCCGCTCGCCTTTGCGGCGGAATTTGTCTGGCATGGCGGAAAAGAGCCTGGTCTCGATCAGGCGCGGCGGCGTTTCCAGGTACATCATTGTTTTTTTGTCGTTGTTGATGGGAGAGCGCGGCACCATAGGGCACAATCGCGGGGACGTCGATTGGGCCGAGGCATAGCGCCCCGCCCTCGCTGTCATTCCCCGCGAAGGCGGGGAATCCAGTACGCCGTGGCCTCTCCGCTTGATCACCGGCGTCTCGGCGTACTGGATCGCCCGGTCAAGCCGGGCGATGACGGCGGAGTATTCGGCGACGACCGAGAAAGCGCCCCTACCCCGCCGCGCCCGCACGCTTGGCCTGCATCGCCGGTGCCACCTCGGTGGTCGCGATCAGGCGCTTCAGCTCGGGGATACAGGAGCCGCAATTGGTGCCGGCCTTGAGCTTTGCGCCGATCTCGGCGGCCGTGCGCGCGCCTGCGGCGATGGTGTCGCAGATGGTGCCGCGGCCGACGCCGAAGCAGGCGCAGACGACGGGGCCGGTCGAAGCCGCGCCCTCGCTCGACTTGCCGGACAGCAGCATGCGCCGCTGCTCGTCGGTGACATTGTCGGCCACGAACAGGCTCTTCACCACCTCCCAGTCGCCGGCGTCATGCGCGGGGCCGACGAACAGGCAGGTTTCGATGCGGTCGCCCGCAAACGACGCTGCGCGATAAACGCCGCCGCCGAAGTCGCGATAGTCGGCGACGTCCTCGCCGGCAACGCCTTCGAGCCAGGCCGGCCAGCGCGACAGATCCGCATTGTCGGCGAAGAGATAGCCGAAGCCGCCGGCAACAGTGACGCGGGTCCACATCAGGTTCGGCGGCAGCTCCAGCTGCTTGCGCGACAACGCAAAGCCGCGGAAGACGTATTCATAGGGCGAGATCGCGGCCGGTGTCGCCTTGGACTCCGGCTGTCCCGAGAACGGATCGGTGAACGGTGCGACCAGCGCCCCCACGCGACCGTGCGAGGCGTTCATCGCACTCCAGTGGATCGGCGCGAATAGCGTGCCGCGCTGCTGCCGGTCGCTGACGACGACCTTGAGGGTGCACTGGCCGTAGTCGGTGGTGATGCGGGCATAGCCATCGTGGACGACGTTGTATTTGTTGGCGTCATCGGGATGAATCTCGACGAACGGCTCGGGCAGATGCGCGCTGAGCCGCTGGCTGAGGCCCGTGCGCGTCATGGTGTGCCACTGGTCGCGGATGCGCCCGGTGTTGAGCCGCAGCGGCCGCGACGGTCCGGTCTCGCCACGCAGCGCCGGCATCTCCGGCGCGACGAAGCGGCCCTTGCCGTCATTGGTGAAGAACCCGCCCGCCGCGAAGAAGCGCTCGCCGGGCGCCTCTCCTTCGCGTGCGGGCCACTGCACGGGCTTCAAGGCATCGAAGGCTTCATCCGACAGCGTGGTCAGCGCGCCGATGTCGAAGTCGCGGCTGCCATCGTTCTCGAACGCGGAGAGCGCGGCGTGCTCGCGAAAGATGTCGGCTGCGGATTTGTAATTAAAGCTGTCGCCGAAGCCGAGGCGCTTTGCGGTTTCGCTCAGGATCCACCAGTCCGGCCGCGCCTCGCCGGGCGCCGGCAGGAACGAGCGCTGGCGCGAGATCCGGCGCTCGGAATTGGTCACGGTGCCCGACTTTTCGCCCCAGGCGAGCGCGGGCAGCAGCACGTGCGGTCCGACCTCGACGGTGTCGTTGGAGAGCACGTTCTCGGAGACCACGAACAGCTCGAGCTTCTTCAGCGCCTCGCGCACGAAGTCGGCATCGGGCAGCGAGACCGCGGGGTTGGTGCCCATCACCCAGAGGGCCTTGACCTCGCCGCGGTTGATGGCTTCGAACAGCTGCACCGCCTTCAACCCTTCATGGGTGGCAATGCGCGGCGCTTTCCAGAACCGCCGCACGCGATCGATGTCGGGCGGCGTGAAGTTCATGTGTGCGGCGAGCTGGTTGGCGAGGCCGCCGACCTCGCGGCCGCCCATCGCGTTGGGCTGGCCGGTGAGCGAAAACGGCGAGGCACCTGGCTTGCCGATGCGCCCCGTTGCGAGATGGCAGTTCAAGATCGCGTTGACCTTGTCGGTACCCTGCGCCGACTGGTTGACACCTTGCGAGTACAGCGTGACGACGCGGGGCGTGTCGCGGAACATCTTGAAGAAGGTGGCAACGTCCTGCTCGGAAAGGCCGGTCGCCAGTGCGGTCGCGGTGACGCTGCCGGCAATGCTGCGGGCGCGCGCCAGAGCGTCGTCAAAGCCCGACGTGTTTTGCGCGATGTAGTCCTGATCGAGCGCACCATTGTCGGCGAGGTGAACGAACAGGCCGGAAAACAGCGCCGTGTCGGTGCCGGGCTTCAGACCCAGGAACAGATCGACGTCGGTCGCGGTGTCGGTGCGGCGCGGATCGATCACGATCATGCGGGCGCCGCGCTCCCCACGGTTCTTCAACATGCGCTGGAACAGCACGGGGTGGCACCAGGCGGCATTCGAGCCGACGAACACCAGCAGATCGGCCTGGTCGAGATCCTCGTAGCAGCCGGGTACGGTGTCGGCGCCGAAGGCGCGGCGGTGACCGGCGACCGAGGACGACATGCAGAGCCGCGAATTGGTGTCGACGTTGGCCGTGCCGACAAAGCCCTTCATCAGCTTGTTGGCGACGTAATAGTCCTCGGTCAGCAGTTGGCCCGAGAGATAGAATGCGACCGCGTCGGCGCCGTCGCGCGCGACGATGTGCTTCATGCGGTGGGCGACGTGATCGAGCGCATCGCTCCAGGCGACGCGTTCGAGCACGCCCTTGCAGCGGATCATCGGATAGAGCAGCCGGCTTTCGAGCCCGACGGTCTCGCCGAGCGCCGAGCCCTTGGAGCACAGCCGGCCGAAATTGGCAGGATGATCGGGATCGCCTGCGATCGCCGCGCCGCCCTTGCCGTCTGGCGTCGCCAGCACGCCGCAGCCGACGCCGCAATACGGACAGGTCGTCTTGGTGGCGCGGAGCGTGGGATCGATCGCCGTCATATCAAGCCGCCTCTATCAAGCCGCTTTGGAGGGACGCGCGAGCGCGCGGCCGAATATCATGTCGGCGCGGATGGCCGCCACCTTTTCGCGATTGCGGATCAGTTCGAGATACCAGAGCGCATCGACGGTATCGCCGATCAACAGAGCGCCAGTGAGCCGGCCCTCGGCGATGACGAGCTTCTTGTAGGTGCCGCGCCTGCGGTCTGACAACACGAGGCTCTCGCTGCCCTCCCCGCCCATGAAGTCGCCGGCGGAAAATACGCTGACGCCCGACACCTTCAGATTGGTCGAGACCACGCTGCCCTGATAGGCCGCGGGACGGCCGGCAAGGTGTCGCGCCAGCACGCGTGCCTGCTCGTAGGCGGGTTCGACCAGGCCGTAGCAGATGCCGCGATGCTCGGCGCATTCGCCGAGCGCGTAGATATCTGGTGACGCCGTCTGCATCTCATCGTTGACGACGATGCCGCGATTGACGGCGATGCCGGCGTCCTTTGCGAGCGCAATGTTGGGCCTGATGCCGGCGGCGAAGATCACGGCATCGGCCTCGATGCGGCTGCCGTCGGCAAGCTCGACCGCTTCGACATGACCCTCGCCATGGATGCGGGCTGTGGATGCATTGAGCAGGATGCGAATGCCCTTGCGCTCGACCAATGTCTTGAGCAGGTCGGCGGCGGGGGCATCGAGCTGGCGCTCCATCAGCCGGTCCATCAGGTGCAGCAGCGTCACGGGCGCTCCGGCCTTGGCGATGCCGTAAGCCGCTTCGAGTCCGAGCAGACCGCCGCCGACCACGACGACGCGCTTCCTGGCGGCAGCGAGCGTCAGCAGCAGATCGACGTCGCGGGTGTCGCGAAAGGTGTGCACGCCGGAAAGGTCGGCGCCGGGCACGTTGAGCCGCAGCGGCGTCGAGCCGACGGCGAGCACGAGCTTGGAGTATTCCATACTCTCTTCGCCTTCGATCTTGAGCTCGCGTCGGCCGGTGTCGATCTCGGTGACGCGATAGCCGTAGCGCACCGTGACGCCGCGATGGCGCCACCAGTCGGCGGGCCGGAGCTCGATCTCGTGCGAACCGGTTTCGCCGGCCAGCACGGAGGAGAGCAGAACGCGGTTGTAAGCGAGCCGCGGCTCTTCGCCGATCACGGCGACCGCGTAGCGGCCGAGCGAGGTCTTGGCGAGCTCGTCGACCAGACGCGCGGCCGCCATACCGTTACCGACGATGACCAGCGGTTCACTCACAACGCATCTCCTATTCGGCGGCCTGCGGCTGTGCGCCGTAGGCCTCGGAAATCATGTAGCCGGACAATACGCCGTAGGCGTCGGTCCAGGCGGTAGCCAGTTCGGGCGTCCAGGCTTCGCCGAGGCCCTTCTCCAGGGTCCACAGCAAGGTCGCGCCGACCACCGGGTAGTGCTCGGCCTTGGCGCCGTAGCCGACGTGACGCTTCGCAAGCGCCGAGGCCGCGGGAAGAATCGAGTCCAGGTTCGACAGACCGCCGACGACGGCGGCGAGCATGCCCATCAGCTTCTTGCGCTGCTCGGTCATGTCCTCGGGAAACATCGCGCGCACGGACGGCGCCACCTCGAACAGGCGATCGTAGAACAGCACCGCGGCCCGCGCGGAAATCGGCGCGACCTTGGCAAAGCTCTGTTGGACGAGGGTGATCTGTTCTGGCGTCATGATGTTCTCCTGCCTGTTGGGTTTGCCTTGGTGCGCGCCATTGCGAACCAGGTTCATTGTCAAACTGTCGGGCAATGCTTCTCCCCGCGTACGGGGAGAAGCGAGATTCGTACCAAGTGTTAAACTCGCGCGCCGGCAAGGCTTGAGGCGCCCTCACCTTGCGGGCTGCGACGCAGATAGAACCACCAGGTCAGCGCGAGGCAGGAGGCGTAGAAGCCGAGATAGATCGCGAGCGCGAGCTGCGGCCCGCCGGTCAGCGCGATCGACTTGCCGAATCCGGTCGGGATCAGATAGCCGCCGACTGCGCCGACCGCGCCGATGAAGCCGACCGCGGCACCGCTCTCGATGCTCGCCGTCTTCAAGGCGACCGCGCGCTCCGCATCGCCCTTGCCGCGCACCCTGAACAAATTCTGCTCGCGGAAGATCGAGGGGATCATGCGGTAGGTCGAACCGTTGCCGATTCCCGTCGTCACGAACAGGACCAGGAACATCGACAGGAAGCCGATGAAATCCTTGTGCCCGACGAAATAGAGCACGCCGATCGTGGCGCCTGCCATCACGATGAAATTCCAGAACGTGATCACCGAGCCGCCGATCCTGTCGGCAAGCCAGCCGCCGAGCGGCCGCGACAACGAACCGACCAGCGGTCCCAGGAACGCGATCGCAATTGTGACTTGCGGGAACTGGGTCTTGATCAACAGCGGAAATGCAGCCGAGTAGCCGATGAAGGAGCCGAACGTGCCGATATAGAGGTACGCCATAATCCAGGTATGCTTGCGCTTGACCACGGCGAGCTGGTTCTTGATCGACGACTTGGCCGTGGTCAGGTTGTTCATGAAGAACACCGCGCCGAAGACCGCGATCGCGATCGGCAGCACCCACATCAGGCCGGCGTTCTGAAGAAAGACACCATCGACTGGCGTTGCCTGGAACAGGTTGATGACGGCGAGCGTCATCAGGATCGGAGTCAGCAGCTGCACGCTGGAGACGCCGATATTGCCGCCGGCTGCATTCAGTCCCAGCGCCCAGCCCTTCATCCGGTCGGGGAAGAAGAACGAGATGTTGGTCATGCTGGAGGCAAAATTGCCGCCGCCGAGACCGGCGGTCGAAGCAATCAGCAGCATCAGCCAGAACGGCGTGCCGGGCTGACCGACGAAATAGGCCAGCGAGAGCGTCGGAATGAACAGGATCGCCGCGCTGAAGATGGTCCAGTTGCGGCCGCCGAAGGTCGTCACCGCGAAGGTGTAGGGAAAGCGCATCAACGCGCCGATCAGCCCGGGCACAGCGACGAGCTGGAACAGCTGGTCGGTGGTGTAGTGGAAGCCCGCCTGCGGCAGTTTGGTGGTGACGATGCTCCAGATCAGCCAGACCGAGAAGCCGATATGTTCGGCCACGATCGACCAGATCAGGTTGCGTCGCGCGATAGTCTTGCCAGTCGCATTCCAGAACGCCTCATCTTCGGGGCGCCAGTCTGAAATCCAAGTCTGATTACCAGTCGGACTCTTCGTCATTGCAAAATCCCTTCCAGGCTCACCGCTGCGTCGTTGCAGGCTCAGCCTCCGGCCACGGAGGCGCGCTCCGAGGCTTCACCCCGGTGGCGAGTTACGATGCTGATTGATGATGTTGAGGGACGTCGTCGTTGGCGTCGCGGTTGGTGCTTCAATTTCCGTGCCAACTGCGCGCATTCCGGAAACGCAGGAAATTCAGGAGGTTGTTCGAAGTGCTCCGAATTTTCGCAGGACTATTTCGCACGCAAATTTTGCGATTCGCTCAATCCCTGTGCGGCGCACAAGGATTGAGCTTGATGATTCAAAATTAGGCGTTGCGTCAGCACCTGTTGGTGACGCGTTTACGCGGCCTCGACGAAGCGATGACGCTCATAGAGGAATTCGAGCACGCGCTGCCGGCACTTCAAGTAAGTGGTGTTGGTCGCGAGCTCGAGCCGCTTGCGCGGGCGCGCCAGCGGCACCTCCAGCACCTCGCCGATGCGCGCGCTCGGCCCGTTCGTCATCATGACGATGCGGTCGGACAGCAGCACCGCCTCGTCGACGTCGTGGGTGATCATCAAAATTGTGTTGCCGAGCTTCTGATGCAGCGCCATCACCGAATCCTGCAAATGCGCGCGGGTCAGTGCGTCGAGTGCGCCGAAAGGCTCGTCGAGCAGCAACACTTTCGGCTCCATGGCCAGCGCGCGGGCAATGCCGACGCGCTGCTTCATGCCGCCAGAGATTTCCGAGGGCCGTTTGTCCTTGGCATGGGCCATCTGCACGAGGTTGAGATTGTGCATGACCCAGGCGTCGCGTTCGGCGCGCTTCTTGGTCTTGGCGAAGACCTTGTCGACGCCGAGCCTGACGTTCTCGTACACGGTCAGCCACGGCAACAGGCTGTGGTTCTGGAACACCACCGCGCGATCCGGTCCCGGCGAGTTCACCTCGCGGTTCTCGAGCAGCACGCCGCCGGTGGTGGCGTTGGTCAGGCCTGCGATGATGTTGAGCAGGGTCGACTTGCCGCAACCGGAATGGCCGATGATCGAGACGTATTCGCCCTTCTCGATGGTGAGATTGATATCCTTCAGCACCTCGGTAGAGGCAGCGCCGCGGGTAAAAATCTTGTCGATGTGGTCGAGCTTCAGATAAGCGGTCATGTGCTTCCCCTTCAGTTCAGCGCGGTGCCGCGGGTGACGATCTTGCCGGCACCCGCGATCAGGCGGTCGAGCACAAAGCCGATGATGCCGACATAGAACAGCGCCAGGATGATTTCGCTGATATGCGAGGAGTTCCAGGCGTCCCAGATGAAGAAGCCGATGCCGACGCCGCCGATCAGCATTTCCGCGGCGACGATCGCGAGCCAGGACAAACCGATGCCGATGCGAAGCCCCGTGAAGATGTAGGGCGCGGCCGCCGGAATCATGATCTTGGCGAAGAATTCGAGCGGGTTAAGCTGCACCACCGCGGCGACGTTGCGATAATCCTGCGGGATGTTGCGGATGCCGACCGCGGTGTTGATGATGATCGGCCAGATCGAGGTGATGAAGATGACGAAGATCGCCGAGGGCTGGCCGTCGCGGAACGCGGCGAGCGACAGCGGCAGCCAGGCCAGCGGCGGGATCGTGCGCAAGACCTGGAACAGCGGATCGAGCCCACGCATCGCCCAGACCGATTGCCCGACCAGCACGCCGAGCGCGATGCCGGCAATCGCCGAGAGCGAATAGCCGAAGGCGACGCGTTGGAGGCTAGCGGAGAGGTGCCAGAACAGCCCCTTATCGATGCCGCCGTGATCGAAGAACGGATCGAGGATCAGCTCCTTCGTGTCCTTGAACACCTTCGACGGCGGCGGCAGTGCCGAGCCGGCGCGGCGGCAGACCAGCTCCCACACCAGAAGCAAGAGCGCGATCACGACCAGCGGCGGGATGACGCGCACGGCGGTCTCCCGCGCCATCCGCGCGTAAGTCTCCGAACGCGGCGGCCGCTTCGGTGTCATCGCGACGACCGGCGCGGCAGCGCTCGCGGGCTTCGCGGTCTCAACCTCGATCTTGGTGGCGGGCATGTTCATCGCAATATTTCTCCGGCTGCAAAAGGCGATGCGGCCGCCCGGAGGCGGCCGCTGGCTCCATCAGACTTCGACGCGCTTGATCGCGAGCGACTTCAGATAGGCAGCCGGATTTTCCGGATCGAACACCTTGCCGTCGAAGAAGGTCTCCTTGCCGCGCGAGGTGGAGGTCGGGATCTCTGCGCTTGCGATGCCGAGCGTCTTGGCCGCGTCGCGCCACATGTCTTCGCGGTTGACCTTGGCAATCAGCGCCTTGGTGTCGAAATTCGCCTCGTATTTGCCCCAGCGAATGTCCTCGGTGAGGAACCAGAGGTCGTGGCTCTGGAACGGATAAGAGGCGAAGTCGCGCCAATACTTCATGATGTGCGGCGAATTCTCGACCACCTTGCCGGGAAGGCCGTAGTCGAACTTGCCGGCGGTGCGGTCGAGTACGTCTTCGACAGGGCAGTTCATCCACTGCCGCTTCCCCATGATGGCAGCAAGCTCGGCCTTGTTCTCGGCCTTGTCCGACCACTGCTGCGCTTCCATCACCGCCATCAGCAGCGCCTTCGCGGCCTTCGGATATTTGTCGACGAAGGCGGCGCGCATGCCGAACGATTTTTCCGGGTGCTTGTTCCAGAGCTCGCCGGTTGTGACCGCGGTGTAGCCGATGTTCTGGTGAATCAACTGCAAATTCCAGGGCTCGCCGACGCAGAAGCAGTCCATCGTGCCGACCTTCATGTTGGCCACCATCTGCGCCGGCGGCACCACGATGGTCTCGATGTCCTTGTCCGGATCGATGCCGCCGGCGGCAAGCCAATAGCGGAGCCAGAGGTCGTGCGTGCCGCCGGGGAAGGTCATCGCAGCCTTCACGGCCTTGCCGGAAGCCTTCTTCTTCTCCAGGGCCGCCTTGAAGTTGGACGCATCGACACCGAGCTTGAGGTCGGCATATTCGCTGGCAACGGAGATGCACTGGCTGTCGAGATTGAGCCGCGCCAGGATGTACATCGGCGTTGGCTGGTTGTTCTGTGTCACCTTGCCGGCCGAGATCAGATACGGCATCGGGGTCAGGATATGCGCACCGTCGATGCCGTTGCCTTCCGAGCCGAGCACGAGATTGTCCCGCGTGGTGCCCCAGGAGGCCTGCTTCTGCACGTCGGTGTCGGGCATGCCGTATTTGGCGAACAGGCCCTTGTCCTTGGCGACGAACAAGGGACCGGCATCGCTCAGCGCGATGAAGCCAAGCTTTGCGCCCTTGACCTCCGGACCGGCGTCCTGCGCGAAAGCGCCCGCTGGGAAATTCAGCTTCACGGCGGCCAGGAGTGCGGCGGTCGAGCCGGCGGCCTTCAACAATTGACGGCGGCTGAGGCCAGTGTCCGACGGCCGGCGGGTGCGCTTGGTCATAGGCGGTATCGTCCTTTGCGTCGTTGCAGAATGATTGTGTCAGTGCACACGAGCAGCCCGTCCGTCCGGCGACGCCTGAAGCAGCGCATGCGAACGCGCGACGGGGAGACCCCCGTCTGGTGGCGTCGGCAATTCGGATGAGAAGTCTCGCGGGACGGCTTCAATGGCGTCGGCGTGGAACTATTCAAGCTTCATGCCAAGCGTGAGGCAGCCGAAAACAAATCGATATCAATAGCTTATGTACGCCGCGCCAGTCTGTCGCAGGTCTGCTCCGCTCGTGAAATTTGCGACCTGCCCAACATTTGTGCGGCGCACAAGTCTTGTGCAGCCGCTTAAGCAACAGGCCACTCGGCCCGCAAAAGCCGGGTCAGGAAAAGTCGTATCTTCTTGATATCGCTGGGTTCTTATAGACCAGGCGCACGGCACGCAACTTGCATTTGAGTTCGCGTCAACGAAGACTGCGGCTCGACCGCAATGCTGCAGCCTCAGGCGGCTGCAGCACGGAAGCTCACCTGCTTCGCGGCCCTCCCGGCTTCATCCTCGTGACGCGATTCCCAGAGCTTCCAAATCTCTCCGGCTTACGCGCGGCAACCAGCCCGCACGGCCAATGATGTTCAGTCGCGCTCACGCAGAGTGTGTCGATCTCACCAGGAAGCAAAAGGAACCATTGATGTCGTATCTCGCGCCTTCGGAATTCGTCACCAAGATGGTGGATGCGGGCGAGTCCAAAGTCTTCATGTCCACCCGCGATACCATCATCCGCGCCTATATGGCCGGCGCCATCCTCGCGCTCGCCGCCTGGTTTGCCGTCACCATCAACGTGAACACGGGGCAGCCGCTGATCGGCGCGCTGCTGTTCCCGGTCGGATTCTCGATGCTCTATTTGTTGGGGTTCGACCTTTTGACCGGCGTGTTCGTGCTGGCGCCGCTGGCGCTGATCGACAAGCGCCCCGGCGTCACCTTCGGCGGCGTGCTGCGGAACTGGGGCCTCGTCTTCGTCGGCAATTTCGCAGGCGCCCTGACGGTGGCCTTCATGATGGCCTTCGTCACGACTTTCGGCTTCACGCAGGATCCGGACAAGGTCGGCACGGCGATCGGCAATATCGGCGAAGGCCGCACGCTCGGCTACGCCGCGCACGGCGCGGCCGGCATGGCGACGCTGTTCATCCGCGGAATGCTCTGCAACTGGATGGTCTCGACCGGCGTCGTCGGCGCCATGATCTCCACCTCGGTCCCCGGCAAAGTCATCGCGATGTGGATGCCGATCCTGGTGTTCTTCTACATGGTGTTCGAACATTCCGTCGTGAACATGTTCCTGTTCCCCTCCGGCCTGATGCTGCACGCGAAATTCTCGATCATGGACTATCTGATCTGGAACGAGATCCCGACCGTGCTCGGCAATCTCGTCGGCGGCCTCGCCTTCACCGGCATGACCCTCTACGCCACGCACGTCTTGACCCAGCCGAAGCGCCAGGCGGGCAAGGCCTCGTCGCCCCGCGTCGCGGCCTGAGCAAACAACGTCTCGACAGGAGAGCCTCGCCCGATCAGGGTGAGGCTCCCCTTTGCCGGTGATGACGATGACCCGCGGACTTCAGATCTCGGTCGGCCAGCATTCCGACAAGGGTCGCAAGCCCATCAACCAGGATTTTCACGGCGTCCTCGTCCCGGACGAGCCGATGCTCAGCCTGAAGGGCATTGCGGCCGTCCTCGCCGACGGCATCTCCAGCAGCACGGTGAGCCAGATCGCCAGCGAGTCGGCGGTCAAGAGCTTCCTGATGGACTATTACTGCACGTCGGAATCCTGGACGGTGAAGACCTCCGCCCGCCGCGTGCTGGATGCGACGAATTCCTGGCTGCACGCGCAGACGCGCAAGAGCCAATATGCCTATGACCGCGACAAGGGTTATGTCTGCACGCTGAGCGCCATGGTCATCAAGGCGACCACCGCGCACATCTTCCACGTCGGCGACTGTCGCGTCTACCGCGTGGCGGGCAAGGCGCTCGAGCAGCTGACCGACGATCACCGGATCATTGTGTCCTCGGAGCAGACCTATCTCGGCCGTGCGCTCGGCATCAATCCGCAACTCGAAATCGACTACCAGAGTTTCGAGATCGAGACTGGCGACACCTTCCTGCTGGCGACCGACGGCGCCTATGAATTCGTCGACGCGCGTTTCATCACGAACGCGCTCAGCGAGCATGCAGCCGAGCTCGACGGAGCGGCGAAGGCGATCGTCGAGGAAGCCTACCGGCGCGGCAGCGACGACAACATCACGGTCCAGATCCTCCGCATCGATGCAGTGCCGCAGCGCGAGCCGGCCGGCATCTTCAACCAGACCTCCCAGCTGCCGCTTCCCCCGCTGCCGGAGCCGCGCGCCATCTTCGACGGCTACAGGATCGTCCGCGAAATCCACGCCAGCAGCCGCAGTCACATCTACCTTGCCGTCGACGCGGTGACCGAGGAACCGGTCGCGCTCAAGCTTCCGTCGATCGATCTGCGCGACAATGCGGCCTATCTGAAGCGCTTCCTGATGGAGGAGTGGATCGCGCGCCGGATCGACAGCCCGCACGTGCTGAAGCCGCTGTCGCAGTCGAAACGGCGCGGCTATCTCTATGTCGCGACCGAATTCGTCGAAGGTCAGACCTTGCGGCAATGGATGACAGACAATCCGCGCCCCGATCTCGAAACCGTCCGCGGACTGGTCGAGCAGATCGCCGCGGGCCTGCGCGCCTTCCACCGCATGGAGATGCTGCATCAGGACCTCCGGCCCGACAACATCCTGATCGACAAGACCGGCACCGCGAAGATCATCGACTTCGGATCGGTGAAGGTGGCAGGCGTCGCGGAGGCAGCGCCACAGGACGAGGCCGACGAAATTTTGGGAACGGTCCAGTACACGGCGCCGGAATATTTTCTTGGGCAAGTCGGTTCGCCGCGCTCCGACATGTTTTCGCTGGCCGTGATCTGCTACCAGATGCTGACGGGAAAGCTTCCCTACGGCACGCAAATCGCCAGGATCCGGCGCAAGGCGGACGTGCGGAGGCTCAAATATCGCCCGGCCGACGACGACAGCAACGTGCCTGCCTGGGTCGACGGCGCGCTCAGACGTGCGCTCCATCCGGATCCCTACAAGCGGCACGAGGATCTGTCCGAATTCGTCTTCGAGCTTCGCACGCCCAATCCGGCCTATCTCGACACGCGGATCACGCCGCTTCTAGAGCGCAGCCCGCTGATGTTCTGGAAATTGACCACGGCGGCGCTCGCCTGCGTCGTCGTGGTCCTGCTTGCGATGTTGCACGCGCGCTGATCAGGGGTTTAGCCACGCAAAGCGTCACCACGTGATCAGCGGAGACCGATGCAGCCAGGTATCGGCGCGCACTTGATCCAGCACGAATGTAGCAACGTCCTCGCGCGCGATGCTGCCACCATGGAAGCCCGAAAGATCCGTCAGCGCCCGGACCGAGCCGCGGCCGGGCTTGTTATTGAGGATCGAGGGGCGAACCAGGACCCAGTCCAGCCCGCTGTCTCTGACGATCGCCTCCTGCCGGTTCTTGTCGGCGTACACCTTCTTCAGGAGAAGCGGAAAGATCACGTTGTCGGCGACAAAGCCGCCGTGCCCGGCACTGTCGCCGGCGCCCATTCCCGTGATGCAAACCAGCCGCGAGACCTGCTCGGCCTTCATCGCGCTCACGAGCGCGCGCGTCGCGGTCGAGAGCAGCGTCACCTCGCGGAACGGGCTTACCGGTGTACCCAGCGCGCTGACTACGGCCTCACGGCCTTTGAGGGCTTCGCGCAGGGCTGTTTCATCGCGGGCATCTCCGACGATGAGCTTCGCCCCCGTGATGTCACTTGCCTTGCCGGCGGAGCGCACCAGCACGGTGACGTCGTAGCCCCGCGCCGCCGCCTGGTTGACGATCAGGCGACCGGTGGCACCGGTCGCTCCAAGCACCAATATCTTCGTTGCGCCTTCCGGATTCACCGGAACAGTGGCGATTGAAGAGGTCATGATAGGAGTCCTCGTTGTCGTGATGGGGACGTGCCCCTGCCGTCAGGCAGTGGCCGTGATCTCGGAGACGAAGTCGCGATAGGAGCGCAGGGGACGGCCCAACAGCGCGGTCAGACGCTCGACGTCGCCGGCCTCGGGGACCATTCCCTCGGTGAGGAAACGCTCGCTCATCAGCCGCATGTCATAAGCCATCCAGCTCGGCATGAACTGCCTGAGGTTCTTCTCGAAGCCGGCGGTATCGTCACCGGGATAGGCGATCGTGCGGCCCAGCACCTCCGACCAGACGGCGGCGGCTTTCGCGCCGGTCAGCGTATCAGGACCGACGAGATTGATGCGCGTGAGCGGAAGCGGTGTTGCGGCGCGCTCACGACGGATGAGCTCAAGGGCCGCGATCTCGCCGATGTCGCGTACATCGATCATGGCGAGCCCCCTGCTCCCGATCGGCATCGGATAGATGCCGTATCCGGTCACCACGTCCTTGATCGTGACGTCGTTGTTCATGAAGTACGCCGGGCGCAGGATGGTGGCGTTGAAGCCCATCTGCTCGATCATCCGCTCGACGCCGAACTTGCCGGCAAAGTGCGGGACGTTCACGTAGCGATCGCCGTGGATCACCGAGAGGTAGACGACCCGCTCGACGCCAGCCTCGCGGGCCAGGTTGAGCGCGATCAGCGCCTGGGTGAATTCATCCGGCACCACTGCGTTGAGCAGGAACAGGGTCGAGACGCCCTTGAACGCGCTGCGGAGCGCGTCGACGTCGAGCAGGTCGCCCTGCACGACGGTGACGCCTGCCGGGAGGTTTGCCTTGGCAGGATCGCGGGCGAGAGCACGGACATCGGCACCGCGCTTGACGAGCTGCTCGAGGACGTGGCGGCCGACGGTGCCGGTTGCGCCGGTAACGAGGATGGTCATGGGGATCACTCCGGGGTTGGGTCAGAAGACATCCGGGAAATTAGTGATCCACAAACGAACCGATAGCCGCTATATCTGGACAGACTGTCTCACTGGTGGAACGATGGATCTACTCGCACTCGCCGATTTCAATCTGGTTGCCCGGCACGGCGGGTTCGGCCGGGCCGCACGCGCCGCCGGACGCCCGAAAGCCACCCTGTCCCGGCGGGTCGCGGAGCTGGAAGCCGCGCTCGACCTGCGCCTGTTCGAACGGGGAGCGCGCACCCTGAAACTCACGCAGGAAGGACGCGCCCTTTACGAGCGGACGGGGGCCTTGCTCACCGAGCTCGACGAGACGGCGACAGCGATCGCCTCGGGTGGAGACAGGCCGCGCGGGCGCTTGCGGATCAGCGCGCCTATGCTGTTCTCGCAGACTGCAATGGGAAATCTCGCGGCCGGGTTCGCGCTCAGATATCCGGAGATCCGTCTTGAGGTCACGACGGAAGATCGCTCCGTCGACATGGTGGAGGAAGGGTATGATCTGGTGATCCGGGTCAATCCCGATCCGGATGAAAACCTGGTCGGACGAATCTTCTTGCGCGATCGGCTGGTGGTGGTGGCGAGCCCTGACCTCGAACGACCGAGGGAGGGTATCGCTGTGCCGGCTGTCATGCGCGGAGCGGGCGACCGGAAAACAAGCTGGGACGTGACGGTGCCAGGCGGACAATCGCGCATCGCGATTGACCCGGTCCTTCGCCTGGCATCGCTCATCATGGTCCGCGACGCTGTCCGGGCCGGCGTCGGCGCCGCACGCCTTCCGGTGTCACTGGTCAGTCACGACCTCGCTGCCGGCACGCTGGTGCTTTGGGGCGATATCGAGGGACCGGAGATCGCGTTGTGGACGCTCTATCCATCGCGCCGGCTCCTGAGCGCGCGCGTATCCGCCTTTCTCGACTTCATGAAAGAAGCCTTTCCGATGGGGACGCCTGACGAGCTGGCGGTCTTTATCGGGAGATGAGAGGGCGGTGCGCGCTGCTCGCGCCCGACGGTCAGGCGTGCTCCTCCGCCTTCGTCCCCAGCGGCTTTGGCGCCATACCGCCGCCGGGCTTGAGGTGAAATTCGTAGCTCATCAGATGCCACTGCCCGTTCGCCTTGCTGCCGTCGGGCATCGCCGCATCGTTGCGCGGCTCGACCTTGGCGACGAGGTCGTCCTTCACGCCGAACACCACGTCGGAATCCAGATATTTGTCGCCGTCCATGAAGACGTGGGTGATCAGCGGCTCGTAGCCCTTGGCATTGACCAGGAAGTGCACATGCGCCGGGCGCATCGGGTGGCGGTTGGTCTGCACGATCATCTCGCCGACCGGACCGTCGGTCGGAATCGGGTAGCTGCACGGCAAGATGGTGCGGAAGAAGAAGCGGCCATCGCTATCGGTGATGAAGCGCGCCCGCGCCGAGGCGCCGACCTCGTCATAGTTCGGCTTCTGCGAGTCGTAGAAGCCGTCATCGTCGGCGTGCCAGACGTCAACGGGGACATTCGCGAGCGGCTTGCCCTTGAGATCGGTGACACGGCTCTGCACGAACATCCGTTCGCCGGTCTGATTGTTCGGAGAGATGTCGGTGCCGTGCGCCGTCACCTTGTGCTCGCCGACATAGAACGGCCCGAGCACGGTGGTCTGGGTAGCGCCCTCGCGCTCGCGATGGTTGACCGCGTCGACCAACATGGAGACGCCGAGCACGTCGGACAGGAGGATGAATTCCTGCCGGGTGTCCGTGCATTTCTGGCCGGTGCGGGTCAGGAAATCGACGGCGTATTCCCATTCCTCGAAGGTGAGGCCGGTCTTGCTCACGTAATCGTGCAACGACTTCACCAACTCCTGGAGCAGGAATTTCGCGCGCGAGTCGGGTGTCTGGTCAAAGCTCTGGACGACGGCGTCGGTGAGTTCGGTTTCGTTGAACTGGGTCATGGTGCGTTTGCCTGCGTTTTCTCATTGGCCCGTTGGGGATCTTTTGGGCTGCTTGGAGGCGTTCCGAAGTGAAGCCTACACCAAACAGCCGGCCGGCGTTAAGCGCGACCGGCTTGGAATGAGACCGCCTTTTCGGCTATCAACGGCGGACAAAACTGCCCGGAGGAACTGATGCTCGCGCCCACCCCCGCCTCGCCCGAATCCGTGGGCATGTCCAAAGCCGCGCTCGACCGTGTCGATGCGCATCTGAAGAGCCGGTACATCGATGCCGGCCGCTTCCCGGGCACGCATCTCCTGGTCTATCGCCGTGGCAAGATCGCCCACAGCTCGGTGCAGGGTTTTGCCGACGTCGAGCGCAAGCTGCCGGTCAGGGACGACACCATCTACCGCATCTATTCCATGACCAAGCCGCTCACCAGCGTCGCCTTCATGATGCTGGTCGAGCAAGGCCTCGTCGCGATCGATGAGCCGGTCGCCAAGTACATTCCGGAATGGAAGGATCTCGGCGTGTTCGTCGCCGGCACCGCGCCGTCCTTCCTGACCCGGCCGCCGTCGCGGCCGATGCTGATCGTGGACCTCCTGCGCCACACCTCCGGCCTCACCTATGGCTTCCAGCAGCGCTCGAATGTCGATGCCGCCTACCGCGCTGAAAAGATCGGCGAGGTCGAGAAATCAGGCACGCTGCAGACCATGATCGAGAGCCTCGCGAAAATCCCGCTGGAGTTCTCGCCGGGCGAGGCCTGGAACTACTCGGTTTCGACCGACGTGCTCGGCTATCTCGTCGGCAAGATCTCCGGCATGCCCTTCGAGCAGTTCCTGAAACAACGCATCCTCGATCCACTCGGCATGACCGACACTGATTTTCACGTGCCGGCTTCCAAGGCCCACCGGTTCGCCGCCTGTTACTCGGCCGACCCGGGTGGCGGCATGACCTTCCATGCCGGCCAACGGCGCGAGGGCCTGACATTGCAGGACGATCCGGCGACGAGTTCGTTCCTGTCACCGCCGTCCTTGATCTCGGGTGGCGGCGGGCTGTGCTCGACGACGGCCGACTATCTCACCTTCTGCCGTGCGCTGCTCAATGGCGGTGAGCTCGGCGGCGTCAGGCTGATCGGGCCGAAGACGCTGGCGCTGATGACGACCAACCACATTCCGGGCGGCCGCTTCCTCCCCGAGGTGTCGCGCTCGCTGTTCTCCGAAGCGACCTATAACGGCATCGGCTTTGGCCTCGGCTTCGCCGTGACCATGCGCCCGGCCGAGACACTGGTCGCCGGCAGCCCCGGTGAATACAATTGGGGCGGCGCGGCCACGACCTCGTTCTGGATCGACCCGGCCGAGGAGCTGATCACCATCTTCATGACGCAGGTGCTGCCATCCAGCGCCTACCCGCTCCGGCGCGAGCTGCGCAGCATGGTCTACGCCGCGATCACCGAGAGCAATCTCTAGACAAAATCACCGATCCCGCGGCATCAGAACCGCGGGATCAAGCCCCCCTCATTTCAGCATCTCCGGCACGATCAGGCGCGGCAGGAACAGGGAAACGCTGGGCCAAATGATGAGCGCCGCCAGCACGAGCAGCATGGGGATCAGCATGATCACCGTGTCCTTCAGCGCATAGCGCAGCCGTACCCCGGCGATCGAGCAGGCGATCATCAAGCACAGGCCATAAGGCGGCGTCACCAATCCGAAGGCCAGCGAGACGATCGAGATGATCGCAAACTGCACCGGATGAAGGTCCACCGATTTCGCCAGCGGTTCGAGAACGGTGCCGACGATGATGATCGCCGGAATGGCGTCGAGGAAGCAGCCCACCACCAGAAAGCAGAACGCGATGAAGAAGCCGGCCCCGATCGCACCCATGCCCCAGGTCGAGACGTTGGCCAGCAATTCCTGCGGAATCCTGTAGTAGGCCAGCAGCCAGCCGAACGCGCTGGCGGTGCCCACGCAGAACAGCGCGACACCCGCGAGACGGCCGGTGTCGAGCAAAGCCTTGTAGAGTTCGCGCGCGCCGGTTTCACGGTAAAAGAATGTCGATAGCGCCACGGAATAAAGCACCGCGACGCAGGCGGATTCGGTCGCGGTGAACCACCCCAGCAGGATGCCGCCGACGATGATGAACGGCGTCAGCAGCGCCGGTATCGAGCGCCAGATGGCGCAGCACATCTCCCTCCAGGTGTCCTTCGGATAGGTCGGATAACCACGCCGCACGGCATAGACATGCACTGTTGCCATCTGCGCGCCGGCGATCAGCAAGCCCGGCACGATGCCCGCGAGATACATCGCGGCGATCGAAGTCGAGATCAGTCCGCCCCACACGATCATCAGGATCGAGGGCGGGATGATGACGGCGAGCACGGCCGACACCGCTGTAATGGCGATGGAGAACGAGAGGTCGTAACCCTCTTTGGTCTGGGCATCGATGAATATCTTGGACTGGCTCGCCGCGTCCGCGGTGGAGGAGCCGGAGATGCCGGCAAAGAACACCGACAGCACGACGTTGATCTGCGCCAGCGACCCCGGCCAGTGCCCGACCATCGAGCGCGACAACGCCACCAAGCGATCGGTGATGCCGCCAATGCTCATCAAATTGGCGGTGAGCAGGAAGAACGGCACCGCCAGCAGGATGAACGAATTGTAGGCGTTGAAGGTTTCCTGCGCGAGCGTCATCAGCGACAGATGCGGTTCGATCAGCAGGATCGGCACGCAGGCCAGACCAAGCGCGAAGGCGACCGGCACGCGTATGATGAGCAGGCCAACGAAAGTACCGAACAGGACCATCGCGGCGTGCCCGGCAGAAAGAACATTGCCGCTCATTGATTTGCCCCAACCAGAATCCGGATCTCGTCGACAATCTGTTCACCGGCGAACACGATCCAGGTCACGCCGGCAACCGGCCAGGCGACGTGGATCAGCCAAAGCGGCAGATCGGCCAGCTCCGAAGTTCTGTTCCAGGCAAAGCGGGTGAACTCGATGCCGGCGGAGACGAACACCAGCGCCAGCGCCAGCACGCCGAGCTGCGCGAGAATCCGCACCAAGGCTTCGCTTCGGCGTGACAGGTCGGGCCAGACGTCGACTTCAAAATGCTGCGACTCTCTGATGCCGACCATCGCGCCGATCATGATCGTCCAGATGAACATGAACCGCGCCATCTCCTCGGTCCAGATGTAGGACGGAATCAAAGGCGTGTAGCGCGAGATGATTTGCAACGTGACGGGAATGACCAGAAGGCCGACAGAGGCCGCGAGCAGGATTTCAAGCAGTTTTGCATAGGCCGCCGTTGCTCGGCGCCATAGCGACGGGTTCGGTGGCATCGATATTTCGGTCATTACAACTCCGGGGATCACAATCACGCAATGGGGCAAGCCGTCCGGCTTGCCCCGACGTCCTGTCGCGTGGGCAGCGACAATTCTCAGACGACGTTGATCTTCTCGAAAATGCCTTCCGCGCCGATTTCCTTGGCGTAGGTGGCCATCACGGGATCGGCGAGCTTCTTCATGGCGTCCCGCTCTTCGAAGGGAACGCGCTTGAGCTTGCCGGCCTTCTCCAGCGTATCGAGCTTGACAACCTCTTCGCTCGACTCCAGCTGACGACCATAGTCGCCGGCCTCCTTGCCGGCCTTCATGATCGCGTCCTGCAAATCCTTCGGCAAGGTCTTCAGCGTCTTCACCGAGAAGCAGATCGGCCGGATCGACACGGCGTGCTGGGTCAGGTTGAGATGCGGAGCCACTTCGTAGAACTTCATGGCCTCGACGCCGGCCGCCTCGTTCTCGCCGGCCGATATCACGCCGTTCTGGATCGCGTTGTAGATTTCGTTATAGGCGATCACCGTCGGGCTCATGCCCACGGCCGCAAAGGTCTTCGACCAGATCGGCGCGCCCTGTACGCGCACCTTGAGGCCCTTGAGATCGGCAAGAGTCTTGAGAGGCTTGTTGGCGAAGATATTGCGGATGCCACCGCCGGAATAGCCGATCAGAACGACCTCGGCCTTGGCCGCGACTTCGTCAGCGATCGGCGCCAGGATATTGGCTTCGACGACCTTGTTCATGTGTTCGATGCCCTTGAACACGAAGGGCGCGTCGATGAACGGAGCCGCCTTGGCGAAGGTCGACATGTGAGCCGGCGAGACGATGCCGTAATCGACGGCTTTGCCCTGCGACATGTACTCGAAATACTGCTTTTCGAGGCCAAGCGAGGAATTCCTGTGCAGCGTGAAGTTGACTGGCTTGCCGTAATACTTCTTCACCAGCTCTTCGAACCGGAGCAGTGCCCGGTTGAAGGCGTGGTCGTCGTTGAACTGGACCGCGCCGTTCAGCGTGATCGGCGACTGTGCCCTGACGATTGACGGCATGCCAATCGCGGCCGCCGCAGTGGTCGCACCGAGCCCAGCGAGAAATGATCTTCGCTTCATCGTCTCCCCTCCCTTTGATGCTCCGGCCCCGTCGCCGGGCCGTGAGCGCAGCCGGTATGCGGCTTGCGAGTGGGAAGCGTATGGAAAACGTCGGCGGGACGGAAGTCATTTCGCGCGCGCGGGAGGTCCTCTTCGTCGCAGGACCACTCTTCGCGCGAACTGTTGCACTGCAACTTGCGCTCCTGGCGACGCGTGGCAGGCTGAGGGGAGACAGGCTTGCGGACCTGTGCGCTGCACGCACAGATCCGCTCGCCTTCCACTGTGCTTTAATGCAAATGGCCGATCAGATAGATGCCGCCGCCGATCACCAGCACGGCAGGAACGGCCCAGAGAATCAGAACTGGCATTTGTCATCCTCCTCAGTTCGACGTGCAGACCTTGACGGTCTTCATGCCGCTTTCAGCCTCGGTGCGCGACTTGTAGATCGTGCCCGACGGGCTGACGACGGTCATGGACGTGTCCGTCGGCTTCTTGTCGACGATCGTGCACTTCTTGGTCTTGACGTCCTGCACGACATAGAACTCGTCGGCAGCGAACGCCGGCAGGGAAAACGCGGCAAGCATCAGTGCTGCAGTTACTATCTTCAACTTCATTGGTCGTCCTCCTCCAGAACCCGAGCCGTTCAGCCCGGTCATCTACAAACGGGAAAAAATGGCAATTGGTTCCCAGAGCCGGGAACGCTGTCGGCGATGAGGGGTTGTTGCGGCGCATATTCGAATAAGGAGAACGAGATGAAGAAGTTGTTCCTGCTTTCCGCCGCCGCGGTCCTGATTTCGACCGGTGCTTTCGCGCAATCGACCGTCGTAACGACGACTGGAACCGGTCACGCGGCGGCCGTTCAGATCGAGCCGCAATACCGGACCAGGATCAAATCCTACGTCACCGAGCATCGCATTCGCCCGGTCACGACGAAGGAGAAGATTATCGTCGGCGCGAAGGTGCCGAGCGACGTCGAGCTCGAGGCCGTTCCGGCCGACTGGGGCCCGTCCCTCACGAAGTATCGCTACGTCTACTCCGGCGATCGCGTGATGCTCGTCGATCCCGGCTCGCGTACGGTCGTTCAGGAAATTGATTGATCCAGGTGTAAGGGGGCCGCCTTGAAGGCGGCCTCCCTCTCTGGGAGTTGACGTTATGAGATCGCATCGAGAGGCCCGGATCGCCGGGCTCAGCCTGGCGGCCGTGTACGCCATGTGCCTGCTACTAACCGCAATCAGCATGAGCTGAGGCACAGCCGCCGACTGCGATGCAAAATCTTCTGGGCGGCTCGTCCGGACGCGAAAATTATGGCGCGGCGCAAATCCCGCCCCTATGGTCTCCCAAAATCATAAATCCGGCGCTCCCTTGCGCTGGAACCGGGACGCCCGCGTTTGTCAAAGCTCACTTTGCCGGTCCGGCTCGCTCTTCTGGTCACGGGAACGATGTTGCCGCTGATCGTCTTCGCGGTCGGTATTGCCGTCTACAATTACAAGCAGGACCGCAACGACGCGACCCGCCGCGTGCTGGAGAACGTGCGCAGCATGCGCCTCGTGCTGGACTCCGAGGTGCAGCGGATGACCGGCGGCCTGCAAGTGCTTGCGCTGACCAATTCGCTGCGCAATGACGACTTCCAGAGCTTCCGCCGCATGGCCCTCGGCTTCGTCGACCAATATGGCAAGGGCGGCCTGGTGCTGATCTCCGATCGCAAAGGCCGGCTGTTGTTTTCCTCCGCGACCGAGGACACCGCAAGCCTGCCGCCGCGCGGTCATCTCGAGATCATCGAGAAGGTGTTTGCGACCAGGTCGCCGCAATATTCCGACCTGTTCACCGGCGCGATCAACGGCCGACAGGTGCTTACGGTCGAGGTTCCGGTGCTCCGCGATGGCGAAGTGATCTACGACCTCTGCTTCAGTCCGCCGGTCAGCACCTTTCAGGACCTGGTCGAGAAGCAACGGCCCGACCAGAACTGGACGGTTTCCTTGCTCGACACCAAGGCTTTCGTGTTCGCGCGCACGCCGAACCCTACGGAGACGTTCGGCAAACAGGCTACCGGCACGCTGTATGAGAGTATATTGCGCACACCGGAGGCCGCACTCTCGACCGTTTCGCTCGACGGTGTTGCGTTGTCCACCGTCTATACGAGGTCGCGGCTCACTGGCTGGACCATCGTGGCCGGCGTCGCCGAGAGCTCGCTGATCGCTCCGCTCTGGCGCAACATCGCGATCACCAGTTTTATCGGCGGCATCCTGCTGCTGACCGGCCTGACCTTCGCGGTCAGGATGGCGACCACGATCGCGCGCGGCGAGATGCTGCACGATCTCCTGATCGACGAGCTCAACCATCGCGTCAAGAACACGCTCGCCTTGATGCAGGCGATCGCGGTGCAGACCTTCCGCAGCGCCAGCCGGGACGAGCGGACGAAGTTCGAGGGGCGGCTCGGCGCGCTGGCCGAAGCGCACAATTTGTTGAGCCAGGAAAAATGGGCGGGCTCCGAGCTGCGGGACGTGATCACCCGCGCGCTCCAGCCGTTCCTGCTGAACAATCCAGAGCGCATCCGCATGGCCGGACCCGCAGTGCCGCTGTCGCCGCGGCTCGCCGTGGTGCTGTCGATGATCGTGCACGAGATCGCCACCAACGCTGCAAAGTACGGCGCGCTGTCCAATGAGACCGGCCGGGTGACGCTGGAGTGGGAGGTCGTTGCCGAGGCGCCGAAGCCGCGGCTCCGCCTGATCTGGACCGAGATCGGCGGACCGCCGGTGACGGCGCCGGTGCAACGCGGCTTCGGCTCACGCCTGATCGAACGCAGCGCGCGCGACCAGCTCGGCGGCGAGGCAACGGTCGACTTCCTGCCGCGCGGCGTGGTCTGCACGGTGATTTGCGCGCTGGATGAGGCGCGATGAACGGAGGCCGGCAATGAAGATCACAAGCGTTCGCACGCACATCCTCGAAGCAAAGCTGTCGCAGCCCTTCGCCTATTCGCGCGCCTGGTACGACACGCGCACCGCGATGCTGGTCGAAATCGAGACTGACGACGGCCTTGTCGGCTGGGGTGAATGCTACGGCCCGGCACGAATGACGGCGGCGGTGGTTCGCAGCATCGAGCCATGGCTGATCGGCGAAGATCCGTTGCGCACCGACGTGCTGTGGCAGATGGTCTATGCGCGCTTGCGCGATCATGGCCAGAAGGGCGTCGTGATCCAGGGGATGAGCGGCATCGACATCGCGCTATGGGACATCAAGGGCAAGCATTTTGGCGTACCCGTGCATCAGCTTCTCGGCGGTGCCGCGCGCAAGCAGGTTGTGGCCTATGCGACCGGTCTCTACCGGCGCAAGTCAGGCGATCCGCTGACCTATCTGCCGGAGGAAGCGGCCGGTTATGCCGCCGAAGGATTCCGCGCCGTGAAGCTGAAGGTCGGTTTCGGCATCGCCGAGGATGCCGCAGTCACCCGCGCGGTGCGCGAGGCGATCGGCGCCGATGTCGCGCTGATGGTCGATGCGAACCACGCCTATGACGCGGTCGCGGCGATCCGGCTCGGCCGCCTGATCGAGCGCCATGACATCGGATGGTTCGAGGAGCCGGTGCCGCCGGAGGATGTCGCGGGCTATCGCGCGGTGAAATCCGCGCTCACGATTCCGGTCGCCGGCGGCGAGTGCGAATTCACGCGCTTCGGCTTTCGCGAGCTGTTCGTCTCGCACGCACTTGACATCGCCCAGCCCGACACCTGCGCGGCAGGTGGTTTGAGTGAATGCAAGAAGATCGCCGACATGAGCGAGGCGTTCGGCATCCGCTACAATCCGCATGTCTGGGGCACCGGCATCGCGATCGCGGCCTCGCTTCAGCTCCTCGCCGTGCTGCCGTCGCACACGCCGACTTCGCTGTCGTCGCTCGAGCCGATGCTTGAATTCGACCGCACCGAACATCCGATCCGGCAGGCGATTTTGAAGGAACCGATCGAGCATGCGAGAGGCGTCGTGCGGGTGCCCGAGGGGCCAGGCCTCGGCATCGAGATCGACCGCGAGGCGCTGGCGCGCTTTGCTGCGGAGGCCTAACCGATCGTCTGCAACGCCGGAAACGTCTCCAGCAGCCAGATGCTCACATTCGAGACCGCGCCGGTGAGGAATCCAATGCCGGTAATCACCATCAGGACGCCCATGGCGCGCTCGACATTGACGAGATGGCCCTTCATGCGCGCGAACAGGGTGGAAAATTGCTCGATCATCAGGGCAGCGATCAGGAAGGGAATGCCGAGGCCGGCCGAATAGACCGCGAGCAGGCCGGCACCCTTCGTCACCGTGGCTTCGGCCGCGGCGACCGAGAGGATCGCGGCGAGGATCGGGCCGATGCAGGGCGTCCAGCCAAAGGCAAAGGCCAGCCCCATCACATAAGCGCCCCAGAGGCCAACGGGCTTGGGCGCGGTCAAGCGTCCCTCGCGCATCAACAGGCCGATGCGCGTCAGGCCGAGGAAGTGCAGGCCCATGACGATGATGACGATGCCGGCGAGGATCGAGAGTTCGGCCGACCAGGCGCGGATCAGTCCGCCGATCAGAGAGGCGCTGGCGCCGAGCGCCACGAACACCGTGGAGAAGCCGAGCACGAACAGGAGCGCCGACATCATGATGGCGCGCTTGGAGGTCGAAGCGGGCTCGTTGCTTTCGACATGCTCGATCGTCGCGCCCGTCAGATAGATCAGGTAGGGCGGAACCAGCGGCAGGACGCAAGGGGAGAGGAAGCTGACGAGGCCGGCAATCAGCGCCGCCGGGATCGAAACATTTTGCATGATGCAGTCGGAGCCATCTCAGGCCCCGGTGCGGCGCGCGGGGAATGCGCGCGGCCCGGAGCCGAACCGGCTCTGGTGTAGCCGATGCCAGCGAATGCGCAACAGAGGCGCACAAAACCAGGGCTCCTCCCGATGCCGTCTGTGATCACAGATGCGGCATCGGGACACGCACAAATCTCGCCAAAAAGCGAAACTCGGCGGCGCGGCTACTTCACCACGCGGAGCAGCGGACGCCGGGGCTGGTCCTGCGTCTGCTTGGAGGGGGGCTGCGGTTCGTTCGTGGCCGTCCGCAGCATTTCGTCGCACAGTGCCTTGAGATCGGCACTGTCAATTCCTTTGAGTTTCATCCGCACGTCCAGGATGACAATGGACAGCAGCTCGGCCGACTCGCGGCTGTTGCTCTCGTTGAGCACCCTGCGGCACTCTTCGAGCGTTTCCAGCACCGACTGCAACTGTTCGTCTGAATGCGACACGGCGTTCTTTCCGCTAATTCGGCCTGTGAGACGTGGTTGTGACGACCCTTTTGGCCCCCATGGAGCGTTGAGGATAACACGAGGCCGCTGCGCCCCCGAACAGGATTTCAGTGTGTTTCTGCCTTGAAACCGCGGTTCCCGCGCGTATCGCGTCGCCCCGCCGACCGTCGTCGAAACGCTCAGTCGTAAAACGCCTGGCGTGCTGCAATTGATCCATCGCGGAACGCGGCGCCGGCTCTCGCCCATGGACGTTCATCGCGGACAGCGCCGACGATCCCGCAGCCATGTCACGGCTCACAACGGAACTCACGCCACACCCCTCATACGGGCGATGGTTTGCCCGATTCCCAGCCCTTGTTCCCAGCCCTGGCAGCACCCGAATACCACCTGCGGCGTAGTAAGGATGACGTTCAAAACTCGTCGTTCCTCAACCCGCAGTGGTTGTGGTTTGCGCCAGATTCTGCCAGTTTAGCGACCCGAAGGGACTTGTATGCACTCCTTGGCGGAAAGGGGCGTTCCACTGCAGGAACGCCCAAAGACAAACATCAGCGGCCTGTCGGACTGGGATGCGGCGCGCATTTTCCTGGAAGTCGTCCGATGCGGAAGTTTCCGTTCGGCGGCCGAGCGCCTGTCGCTGTCGATCAATGCCGTCCGCCGGCGGATCGATGATTTCGAACGCCAGACCGGCACCACCCTGTTCACCCGCGACGTCCACGGCACTCATCTGACCGACGAAGGCGCGCTGGTGGTCTCCGCCGTCGAGCAAATGGAGGCGGCCGCGTTCGACGTGCTGCGCACCAGCGATTCGACGGCGAACGCCCTGTCCGGCGAGGTCCGCGTCGCCGTCACCGAGGGACTGGGCACATTCTGGCTCGCCCCGCGACTGGTCGAATTCCAGCAGGCCTTTCCGAAGATCCTGGTCGACCTGCACTGCGCGATGCGCTCGGCCGACGTCTCTCGCCATGAGGCCGATGTCGCCATTCACCTGTCGCGGCCCTCCGCACTCGACGTCAAGCTGGTGCGCCTCGGCCGCATGCATCTGATGTTCTGGGCCTCCGAGAAGTACATTTCAAAACATGGCGCGCCGCGTTCGGCGATGGAGTTGATCAAGCACCGCCTGGTGCTGCAGTTCGCCGACCAGCTCGACGCCAAGCAAACTTTCGAGAGCTTCTTCCCCGGCGTTCCGGAGCGTGACCTTCTGGTCATGAAGACCAACGTCTCAAGCGCCAATTACTGGGCGGTCGCGAATGGTGCCGGAATTGGCGTATTCCCGAGCTACGCCGTTGCGCTTGGCGGGAAGTTGATTCCACTGGAGGTCGAGCTGAACAGATCGCTGGATATCTGGTTGTCCTACCACCCTGGTAGCGGCCGGATTCCGCGAGTGCGGCACATGATTGACTGGCTGATCGAAGCCTTCAATCCGGCGCGTTTCCCGTGGTTTAAGGAAGAGTTCGTGCACCCGCATGAATTCAAGGACGAGTATATGGGCGAACCCCTGACCCACCTCTTCGGGGGGTTTTCAACCGAAGACCGATGAGAAAAAAGATGAAGACAGCGGCGAAGAGAATGAAGCAGCGCAGTGCCGGCAAGCCGGACATTGAGTTGGGCAAGCGAATCCGTCTGCGGCGCGTCGAGATGAAGGTCTCGCAGGCGGAGCTCGGCGAGAAGCTCGGCGTCAGTTTCCAGCAGGTCCAGAAGTACGAGAAGGGCGTCAATCGCGTCGGCGCGGCCCGGCTCCAGCAGATCGCCACCGCCCTCGATGTGCCGGTGACCTTCTTCTATGACGGCGACAACAAGGCGCGCGAAGTCGAGAGCCTGCTCTTCCTGGACTCGGCCTTCAGCCTCCGCCTGCTGCGCGCCTACAGCAAGATCAAGGACCAGACGGTGCAGCGTCAGCTCGTCTCTCTGATGGAATCGATCGCGGCGAACGAAGCCTGAGCCGATCGGCGTTCGCGCCTTTCCGCCCGATGTTCAATCCGCCGCGTCACGGGGACGCGGCTGGATTGGACGAGACCCGGACGAGATCTATCCGGCCCGCGCGCTCGCGCAGACTTCTCGGGGCGGCATCACCGCCCCTTTTTGTTGACCATTTTTCCCGCCGTCGCCCGCGGTTTTCGCGAACCGATTCCGGCCCTGTCGCGACCCAATCCAGAGACCGCCGTCCGACGTGCGGGGCTCGTGATGCGCCGTGCTTAAGGGAGCCGCAACCGGGAGGCGCTAGCCTCTCGCCGATTTCTCGAATCAGCACGACCACCGGAATTTCCGACGCGATCGCCCGTCCGGGCCTCGCTCTCATGGGGAATATGGGACACATGTCGAAACGCCATGCGATGATCATTGCCGTCGGCCTGCTTGCGAGCGCCTCCGCGCTTGCGCAGACCGAGACCATTGGGCAGGCCGGGCCTAAGCCGGCGACTACGGCTGGCACCGTGCCGGCCGCCGCCAATCCGGCCCACGCAGCCGCCCCGAAAACCGCCGCGCCGGCATCCGCTTCGACGGCAGAAAGCCGCTCGGCCGCGGCGCTCGCGCTGACGCATGAGCCGACCTATGACGAAGGATCCGCCCAGCGCATCAAGGATGCGGCACTGAGCTATTCCGATCTGGCCGTGCGCGGCGGCTGGCCGGCCATCCCGGCAGACGCCAAATTCGCGCCCGGCGCCCAGGGCGCCAACGACGATCTCCTGCGCAAGCGGCTGATCGTCTCCGGCGATCTTGCCGCCGACAGGGCGAGCGGCGCCTTCGACCAGGATCTCGCCGACGCCGTGAAACGCTTCCAGGCCCGCCACGGCCTCGCACCGACCGGAACGATGACGCCACGCACGATCGCGGCGATGAACGTGCCGGTGCAGACGCGCATCCGGCAGCTGGAGGCTTCGCTGCAGCGGCTCGAGAACATGAATTTCGGCTTCGGCCAGCGCTATGTCGTGGTCAACATCCCCGGCGCCTTCGCCGAAGCGGTCGAGAACGACGTCGTGGTAAGGCGTTATCGCGTGATCGTCGGCAAGACCGAAAAGCCCTCGCCGACGCTGACGGCCCAGATCAGCAGCGTCGTCCTCAATCCGACCTGGACGGTGCCCTCCTCGATCGCCAAAACCGAGATCTCCGCGCATATGCGCAAGGATCCTACCTATCTGTCGCGCATGCACATGGAGGTGCTCGACGCCCACGACAATCCGATCGATCCGAATTCGGTTGACTGGTCGGGCACGCATACGCCGAATTTCACCGTGCGCCAGCACAACGGCACGTTCAACGCGCTCGGCGCGGTCAAGATCGACATGCCGAATTCCTATTCGGTCTACATGCACGACACCAACCAGCGCAATCTGTTCAGCGACGATTACCGCTTCGATTCCCATGGCTGCTCGCGCGTCGACAATGTGCGCGATCTCGCCGCATGGCTGCTGAAGGACCAGCCGAAATGGAGCCGCGCCGCGATCGACGCGGAAATCGCCAGCGGCCAGCATCTCGACGTCGCCATGGTGAAGAAAGTGCCGGTGGCCTGGATCTATCTCACGGCGTGGATGACCAAGGACCAGACCGTCCAGTTCCGCAACGACGTCTATAACCAGGACGAGCAGCTGCTGGAGGCGACCGCCGAAGAGGCGGCCTTCTTCAGCAATGCCGGCAGCCATCCGCTGACCGCGCATATGACGAGATAGATCGCGCCATGCAATCGCGGCACAGGCGGCTGCACAGCCACGTCCGTTGCCGCGGTTGACCCTGGCCTCGCCCCGGCCGAACATTGCGCCTCGCCAACGAAAGCGAGCGCGATGTCCGACATGTCCAGCACAACCGAAATTCCTTACGCCGACGGCAAGATCCTCAAGCACATAGCCGGTGGCGTCGGCGTGATCACCTTCAACAATCCCGACAAGCGCAATGCGATGTCGCTGGAGATGTGGGAGGGATTTGGCGAGGCGCTGACAGCCTTACGCGATGACGCTGCCGTGCGCGTCGTGATCCTGCGCGGCGGCGGCGGCAAGGCGTTCGTGTCGGGCGCCGACATCAGCCAGTTCGAGAAGACACGCCATAACGCCGCCGCTTCCGAGGAATATGGCAAACGCAGCGCCGCCCAGCGCGCGCTGCTCGCCGATTATCCCAAGCCGACCATTGCCTGCATCCAGGGCTTTTGTCTCGGCGGCGGCATGCAAGTGGCGATGCTCGCGGACATCCGCATTGCCTCCCATGGCAGCCAGTTCGGCATTCCCGCGGCGAAGCTCGGCATCGCCTATGGCTATGACGGCTTGAAGCACCTGGTGTCGCTGGTTGGCCCGTCCTGGGCCCGGCTCCTGATGTATACGGGCATGCGCATCGATGCGTCGGAAGCGCTGCGCATCGGGTTGGTCGAGCGCGTGGTTCCGGAGGATCAGCTCTGGGGCGAGACCATGGCCATCGCCGAGACGATCTCGCAAAATGCGCCGCTCGCGATCAAGGCTGCCAAGCTCACCATCGCGCAAGTGTTGAAGGACGAAAGCGGGCGCGACATGGACGCGATCAAGGCGGCCGGCACGGCCTGCATGGACAGCGCGGATTTTCGCGAGGGCCGGCAGGCCTTCATGGAGAAGCGCAAGCCGCAGTTCCAGGGACGGTGATTCCGTCGTCAGCGAGCAAAATGAAAACAATCCAGAGTGCCTCTGCCTCTTCGTCGCTTGGCTCTTCGCGATGACGGCCGCCAACGTGAACATGCATTCACGAAGATTAAATTCCCACGCCGCTGCAACACCATAGCAACCAGCTGATTTGCTGGAAGTTCTCTCGCCATCAAACGAGGGAGATTGCGATGAAACTCAAATTTGCTGTTGTTGGTCTGGCTGCCCTGGGCGGCGCAACGCTCGCATCAGGACAGGCGCTCGCAGCGATGCCGAACGGCATTCCGCAGGCCGACCGTATCGCGAGCGGCCCGGCAGCCGACGTCGATCAGGTGCGCTGGGTCTGCAACCCCTGGGGTCGCTGCTTCTGGCGTCCGAACTATTATGGCGCCTACGGCTTTTACGGCGGCCCGCGACGCTTCTACGGCGGCCGTCCGTGGGGCTGGGGCCATCGCCACTGGCGTCGCTGGTGAACTGCAAGGGGCCGCGAGGCCTCTCTTCCTACAAAGTCGCGAGCACCGCCTTCGTGATGTCGGCGGTGCCGTTGCTGCCGCCGAATTCCATCGGCTTGAGGCCGCCGGCATAGACCTTGTCCACGGCGCGCTCAATTTGTTCGCCGGCCTCAGCCGCGCCCTCGACGCCGTGCTTGTCGGCGAGCCAGTCCAGCATCATCGCGGCCGACAGGATCATCCCGGTGGGATTGGCCTTGCCCTGCCCCATGATGTCGGGCGCGGTGCCGTGGCACGGCTGGAACACGGCGTATTTGTCGCCGATGTCTGCCGACGGCGCCATGCCGAGGCCGCCGATCAGGCTCGCGGTGATGTCGGAGACGATGTCGCCGAACATGTTCTCCATCACCATCACGTCGAAATCCCAGGGACGCTTCACCAGCATCGCCGAGCAGGCATCGACATAGAGCCAGTCGGTCTTCACCTCCGGATGACGCTTGGCGATCTCGTCGAAGATACCGCGGAAGAACGCAAAGGCCTTGAACACGTTCGCCTTGTCGACGCAGGCGAGCGCGCCGGGCTTGCCGCGCGCCTTGCGCCGTTCGGCGAGGCGAAACGAGAACTCGAACAGGCGCTCGGATGTCTTGCGCGTGATCACCATGGTCTCGCGCGCCTCCTCATGGGTGACGACGCCCTTGCCCATCGAGGCGAACAGGCCTTCGGTGGACTCCCTGATCACGACGAGATCGATGCCGCGCTGGTCGGCGCCGACGATCGGGCTCGGTACGCCCGGAATGAGCCGCGCCGGGCGCACACCGGCATAGAGATCGAAGATGAAGCGCAGCTCGATCTGCGGCGCGATCTCGGTGTTGTCAGGGTAGCGCACCGACGGCAGACCGCAGGCGCCGAGCAGGATCGCGTCCGCCTCCTCGCACAGCTTGATGGTGGTATCGGGCATCGACTTGCCGGTGGCGAGATAATGATTGGCGCCCGCCGGCGCCTCGGTGAAGCGGAAGCTCAGGCCGGATTTCGTCTCGATCTTGCGCAGGACTTCGATGGCCGGCGCCATGACTTCGGGACCGATGCCGTCACCGGCGAGCACGGCAATGTGGAAGGCGTTATTTGCGGACATGGGGCTTCCGAATGAAGGAGAGAGAGACTCGTCATTGCGAGGAGCTCTTGCGACGAAGCAATCCAGACTGTTCCGCGGAGGGATTCTGGATTGCTTCGCTGCGCTCGCAATGACGGAGGATAGACCGAGGCTACGGCGTCAGCACCGTGCGGCCGACCACCGCGCCCTGCTGCAACTGCACCAGCGCGTCGTTGGCCTTGGCGAGCGGCTGCCGCGTCACGGGGATCGGCGCTATGTTCTTCGCGCGCACGAGGTCGAGCAACTCCTGCGTCTCGCGCAAATTGCCGACATAGCTGCCCTGGATCGTCACCGCCTTGATCGGAATCAGCGGCAGCGCCCAGGTCGCGCCGCCGCCGAACAGGCCGACGAGCACGAGCTTGCCGCCCTTCGTCAGGCAGTCGAAGCCGAGTTGGGTGGTGGCGGCGTTGCCGACGAGATCGAGCACGGCGCGGATGGGACCACCGGCTTTCTTGGCAAGCTGCTCCAGCGCGTCGGGCGCCTTGGGATCGACGGTCGCGAGCGCGCCGGCCTGCTCCGCGGCTTCGCGTTTCTTCGCGTCGATGTCGACCATGATCGCGCCCTTGCCGCCCATCGCCTTCAGCAGCGACAGTGCCATCAGGCCAAGTCCGCCGGCACCGAACATCACGATCGGCGTGTCGAAGTGCTGCTCGAGCTTCTTCAGCGCGCTGTAGGTCGTGACGCCCGAGCAGGCGTAGGGTGCGGCCGACGCAGGATCGAGGCCCTTGAGATTGAGCAAATAGCGGGGATGTGGCACCAGCATGTGATCGGAATAGCCGCCGTCGCAATAGACGCCGAGCGAGCGCGGCGTCAGGCACATGTTCTCATCGCCGGCGAGACAGGTCGCGCATTTGCCGCAACCGATCCAGGGATAGACCAGCCCGACATCGCCGATCTTCACGTCGCCCTGGTCCGACGACTTCACGTCCGGGCCGAAGGCGAGGACCTCGCCGACCGTCTCGTGCCCCATGGTCAGCGGCAAATTGATGCCGCGGTCCTTCAGCGAGAGCGGCTTGCGGCCGTGGCCGAGATCGTAGCCGCCTTCCCAGATGTGAAGGTCGCTATGGCAGACGCCGGCGGCCTTTACCTTGATCAGCACCTGCGTGCCGGACGGCTGCGGCGTCGCCTCGTCGAACTCCTGCAGCGGCGCCTTGAAGTCGGCGACCTTGAAACTTTTCATTGGCGTCCTCCCGGATACTTTTCTTGTCGTCGCCACCATGGCATGGGCGACAGGGCGAGACAAACTCGGACCTGTCTAGTTGAGGCTGACGGATGATGGCAAGCCGGCCACGCGCAAAGCCGGATTGCTTGCTGCAGGATGCTGCCTGTCAGACTGCCGTCAGCCTTATCGTCAGCCTTGCACGGCTGTTTTGCCCGACGGAATTGGCGCATTGTCGGTGAGCCCGATCTCCGCGCGCAGTCCGTCCGTGTGCTCGCCAAGAACGGCCATCGTCTTGCCCGGTGTCGTATCGGCACCGGTCATCCGGAACGGCAGATTGAGGACCTGGAACGAACCGCCTTCATCCTCAACAGACGAGAGCGCCTCACGGTGCGCGAGCTGCGGATCGGCCAGTGCTTCGGACACAGTGCGGTAGGCCGAGGCCGGCACGCCGGCCGCACCTAGCGCGACAAGACAGACATCGGTCGAGAGCTGCCGCGACCAGGCCTCGACACCGTCCATCAAGTCAGCCCAATGATCGCGGCGCGCCGCGTAGGCGGCGAAGCGCGGATCGGAAATCCAGTCGGGGCGGCCGATCACGCCCATCAGTCCCTGAAACGTCTTCTCGCTCGCGACCGTGATCATGACATAGCCATTGGCCGTCTCGGTCGGCCCGAACATCGGGCGCGGCGGCGGCTTCACCGCGAATTGCGAACTCTGCAACTCCGTCAGCGTCAGCGTCAGCATCGATTCCAGCATGGAAACGTCGATGTGCTGGCCGAGCCCAGTCAAGGTGCGCTGGTAGAGCGCCGACGCGATCGCGCCAAACCCGTAGGTGCCGGTGACGACGTCGGCATGGTAGATGCCGCAATAATCCGGGCGGCTGCGGCCGGGCTGGTAGGCGAGATGCGCCATGTCGTAACCGGAGGCTGCATGGATCACCGGCGCATAGGCCGGCAGCTCGGCCGACGGGCCGCTCTGGCCGTAGCCGGAGATCGAGCAGTAGATCAGCTTCGGATTGACGGTGCGTATTCTGTCATAGTCGAGCCGCAGCCGATGCATCACGCCGGGGCGAAAGTTCTCGACCAGGATGTCAGCAGTCGCGGCCAGCCGGCGGACCGCCTCCTTGCCGTCCTCGGACTTGAGGTCGAGCACGACGCTCTTCTTGCCGACGTTGAGCTGGCCGAACACGGTGCTGCAGCCCTTGCGCAGCGGCGGCCGGGTCCGCATCGTCTCGCCGCCGTCGGTCTCGATCTTGATGACCTCGGCGCCCATGTCGGCGAGCATCCGCGCACAATGGGGACCGGCGATGGTGGTCGAAAAATCCAGGACACGGAGGCCGGCGAAGGCCTTTGTCGTGGTCCCCTCATGCTTATCTGATAGCTGCATGCCTGCTTGCGTCCTTGAGTCACTTAGGAACTTATCGAAGTTCTCTGTTGTTGGTGCGCCGACCCTAGAGGGCGGCGGCTGAGTAGGAAAGTCTTTACCGAACAGACACGTCTCGCGGGCGGCTTTGGGAATTCCGGGGCAACTGGACCCGTTCTTGCATAGCAGCAATCGGGCTCCGGCAGAGGGCAGCAGTTCTTGAGGGTCTTGTTCGTTACGACAGAAATGGACGACTTTGTCCGCGTCGGCGGACTTGGAGCCGTTTCCGCTGCACTCCCCCGAGCCCTCCGTCCTTTCGCCGACATCCGGGTCATGTTGCCTGGCTATCGCGACATCATCGAACAACTCACGCATATTCAGATCGTTGGCCGCTGTCCGGCGTTCGCGGAGATGCCGGCCTGCTCGCTCGGCCGCGCCGCGACCAAGGACGGTCTGCCGGTCTATGTGTTGTTGTGTTCGCAACTCTACGACCGGCCCGGCAACCCCTATGGCGACGAGTCCGGGCGCGACTGGCCCGACAACGACATCCGTTTCGCTCGCTTTGCCTCGGCCGCCGCTGAGCTCGCGATGGGCACGCTGGACAAGGATTGGGCAGCAGACCTGATCCATGCCAATGACTGGCAGGCTTCGCTCGTGCCGGCCTACCTCGCTTGGCGCGGCTCCAAGCTGCCGTCGATCCTGACCATTCATAACCTCGCCTATCAGGGCCTCTTCCCGAAGGACTCGCTGCGGCGGATCGGCGCACCGGAGAGCTCCTTCCATATCGACGGCGTCGAATTCTACGACCAGCTCTCCTTCCTCAAGGCCGGGCTGGTCTACGCCTCGCATCTCACGACAGTCAGCGGCACCTATGCGCGGGAGATCACCACGGATGAATTCGGCTGCGGTCTCGAAGGCCTGCTTCGAGTCCGCTCCGACGCGGCCGAGCTCACCGGCATCCTCAACGGCATCGACGAGAGCTGGGACCCGCGTTCCTGCGCCCAGCTTGCTCAGCAGTTCGGCGCCGGCGACTGGATCGGCAAGAAGGCCAATGCGGACTATGTGCGCAAGCAGTTCGGGCTTGCGGTGTCGCGCGGCCCGATGTTCGGCATCGTCGCCCGGCTGGTGCACCAGAAGGGCATCGACCTCGTGCTGGCGGCGGCCGACGAGATCGTCGATGCCGGCGGGCAGATCGTGGTCACCGGCTCCGGCGAGCCGGCGCTCGAGCAGGCGCTGATCGACGCGCATCGCCGGCGGCCTGACGCGATCGGGGTCGTGATCGGCTTCAACGAGGCTCAGGCGCGCCGCATCTTCGCCGGCAGCGATTTCACATTGATGCCGTCACGCTTCGAGCCCTGCGGGCTCAGCCAGATGTACGCCCAGCGCTTCGGCTCGCTGCCGATCGGACACCAGACCGGCGGCCTCGCCGAGACCATTACCGACGGCGAAACCGGCTTCCTGTTCTCAAAACCCTCGCACGAGTCCTTCCTCGGCGGCGTGCGCCGGGCGTTCTCCGCCTTCGTGGCACAGGACCAGCTCGACACCATGCGTCGCAGTGCGATGGGACGGTCGTTCTCCTGGAGCATCCCGGCCGGCAGCTACAACGCGCTGTACCGGAAGCTGGCGGCGGTGTGAGCGCGCGGCGACGGCGTGTCCTTCGCGCTCCGTCCTTGCGAGCGTAGCGAAGCAATCCAGACTGTTTCCGTGGCAGCAGCCTGGATTGCTTCGTCGCAAGGGCTCCTCGCAATGACGGTGGTTTGTGGCAACGGCGGAGGACTTCACCCCTTCCCGCGCTGATCCATCTGCGACCGTCCGATCCAGGCACGGTTAAGGCACCGCGTCATCCAGTCCGGCTGCGGCTCGCCGCGCAGCCTCGCCTGCGCTTCCTGGTAGGGACCGACATAGCGCAAGCGATCCGGCAACTTCGGGTAGACGCGTCGGATCCATCGGAGCGCATTTTCGGCCGCCCTCTTATCGCGCTCATCAAGCTCGAACCCAAACCCCACACGCAGGCGTTCCGGCAGCAGGCTTGCCGTGAGCGCGCGATACCAGCGCGGCGGACGCAACCACGGGCGCGCGCCACCAAAGATTTGCGCGGCGATCTCGCGCGCCGCCGGACTGACAGTCAGCGTATCCGATTGCGTCATTGCCGCGGTGTAGGCCGCAAAGCCCGACCAGTCCGTGGGCAGATCGTGCGCCGTCAACCCGAACAGGGCACCGAACAACCGACTCTCGGCCCAGTAGCGCTCGCGCTCGTCCGCCGAGAGCGGCGGCAGAACGAGGTCATGCGCCATCAGCGCGGTCTCGACCAGCGTGGCATGAACCCAGCGCAGCGATGGGACGTCGTTGGCACAGTAGCGCGAGCCTGCCGCGAACGGACCGACGGTCTCCGGCATCTCGCCGACGATCATGCTGTGGCGCCGGTGCAGTTGCCGCGACGACAACAGCGCGCGGTCAAGCGAGCCGAACACCATGGCAAAGACGATGTCGAAGGTGCGATGAAATCGTCCGATCGGATCGGCCAAGGTCCGCGAGTGCTCGGCGATGGCGGCGGCGACCCAGGGATGCGCCAGCTGCAGCAACAGCGCACGACCGGCGCCGAGAAAGATCACGGCCTCGCGGTCGATCTGCCAAGTCATCGTGTCAGGGCCGAACACACCAGCAACCGGTCCCGCCATATCAGCACGAACCTGATCGAGGGCAGATTCCAGATCTCTCTCAGCGACCAATTGCAAGGCCTCGCGACGAAGACAGCGGGCGACAATAACCCGGACGGCCTTCCCGTGAAATCGTCACTGCGAGAAACAATGACGGACCAAGCCCTCACTCCGCCGCAATCGGCATGACGTCCACATGTTCGTGCAGCACCACGCCCGCAAGCGGGTCGAACTCGCCAACCCAGGGCCTTCGCTCCAGCACGGACTTTGTGTGCGAATAGCCGGCATCCCAGCGCCGCATGATGCCGGACGGACTGAAGTCGATATCCTTGGTGTGGTTCTCGCGATCGAGCTGCGGCGCAAGCAGGCGCACGACATGCATGCGTGTCGGGCAACCATAGCTCGCCAATTCACGAACCGCCGGATCGCTGCGCTCGCTCTCGGGCAGTCGCGCGGCGAGCTGGTTGATGACATGGCGCAGGCGATGGGCTTGCTGCTGGCGCGTGATCTGGCTCGCGATCCGGCTAGAATACTGCACGTCCTTGTGCCGGTTCAAGACCTCCGCCATCGTGGTTGGCTCGGCGCCGACGGGATTCCACAAATGCACGGCGAAGATCAGCGAATTTTTACGCGGATTATCATCAAAGACCGCCTCGGTCGGCGTGTTCGACAGAATACCGCCGTCCCAATAGAGCTCGCCATCGATCCGCACGGCCGGAAACGCCGGCGGCAGCGCGCCTGACGCCATGACATGCTTCACCGTCAGCTCGCCGTCGCGGCTGTCGAAATAGCGCATCTGGCTGCTGCGGACGTGAGCGGCGCCGACCGTCAATCGTGGCGCGCAGCGATTGATCCGGCCGAAATCGACGAGCTCGAGCAGCGTCCGCTCCAGCGGGGCCGTCGAATAGAAGCCGGCGTGATCGGCTCCGAGGGGATAGGAATCGCCCGCATGCGCCAATGGATTGGGACGGAAGAAGCCGGGAATGCCGTGGGTCACGGTCGACCAATAGGCGAGCTTTTCGTTGAAGTCGGGAAACGCGGTGCGCAGATTCCAGACCGGATTCTGCTCCATTCGTTTCCAGAACTCCTTCAGGCGCTGCAGCCGCTGGTCGGGCGCGTTGCCCGCAATGAGGCAGGCATTGATGGCGCCGATCGAGGTGCCGATGATCCAGTCCGGCTCGATGCCGGCCTCGTGCAGCGCCTGGTACACCCCGGCCTGATAGGACCCGAGCGCACCGCCGCCCTGAAGCACCAGCACCACCTGGCCGGGCAGATCCTTCGACACGCTGGTATCGCGCTTTACGCCGTTCATATCCTGCTCCCTGAGAGCCCGTATCCTTGCCATGTTCGTTCCTCGCGATGTTTTGTTACGCGCTCGCCTTCAATGCGCGGTCCAGCCTCCGTCGACGGGCAACGCAATCCCGGTGATCGTGGCCGCCGCGTCGGTCGACAGGAATACGCTGAGCGCACCGAGCTCCTCGACGGTCGAGAAGCGCTTGTTCGGCTGTTGCGCCAGCAGCACGTCGCGGATCACCTGGTCGCGCGAGATCCCGTGCGCCTTGGCCTGTCCGTCGATCTGCGCCTCGACCAGCGGCGTATAGACATACCCGGGACAGATCGCGTTGCAGGTGATGCCCTCTTCTGCCGTCTCCAGCGCAGTCACCTTGGTGAGCCCGACGATGCCGTGCTTGGCCGCGACATAGGCCGCCTTGAACGGTGAGCCGACCAGGCCGTGCGCGGAGGCGATGTTGATGATCCGCCCGAACCCGTTCTGTCGCATTGCGGGCAGCGCGAGCCGCGTGGTGTGGAAGGCCGACGACAGATTGATCGCGAGGATCTGGTCCCATTTCTCGACCGGAAACTGCTCCAGCGGCGCAACGTGCTGGATGCCGGCATTGTTGATCAGGATATCCAGCCGGCCGGCCTGCGCGACCGTCGCCGCGATCATCTCGGCGATCGAATTCGGCCTGGTCATGTCGGCCGGCGAAAAACTTGCCTTGACGCCGAACTCGGCCGCGATCTGCTCGCGCGTCCGGTCGAGCTCGGCCGCCACACCAAGGCCGTTCAGCACGATGTCGGCGCCGGCCGCGGCAAGTGCCCGCGCGATACCGAGGCCGATGCCACTGGTTGACCCCGTGACCAGCGCAACCTTGCCCGCGAGCGCCCGGGCGGCGGACGTCTGCGGCTTGACGGACATATTCACTGGCAAATCCTCCGACGACTGGTGTTGAGCCGACTGTGAAGCATCGCCCGGTTTGACGGAAATGCCCGTTAGCTTCCGAAACCATGCCCGGGCGCTATTGCGGCCGGGATGTCATTCCCCGCCCCGATCGGCTAGCCTCCGCCTAGTCTTGCTGGAGAGCCGATCCATGGAAATGCACCAGGTCCGCTATTTCCTCGCGGTGGCGCAGCTCTTGAACTTCACGCGTGCCGCCGAGGACTGCAACGTGACGCAGCCTTCGCTGACGCGCGCGATCAAGCAGCTCGAGGCCGAACTCGGCGGCGATCTGTTTCGCCGCGAACGGCCTGCGGCACAATTGACCGAGCTCGGCCAGCGCATGCATCCGCTGCTGAAGCAGTGTTTTGATGCGGCCACCGGCGCACGCTCGCTGGCCTCCTCTTTCCGCAGCGGCGAGATCGGCGCGCTTCGCGTCGCGCTGACGCATTCGATCGATCTTTCGCTCCTCATCCCGCATCTCAACCAGATCAAACGGCAGTTCAACCGGCTCGAATTCCGCTTCCTGCGCGGCTCGAGTCGTGAAGTGGCCGACTTGCTGAAGAAGGGCGAGGCCGAGCTCGGGATTGCCGCCGACATCGACGAGGCCTGGGAGCGGCTCGATGTCTGGCCGCTGTTCACCGAGAGCTTCGAGCTCGTGGTCAGCGACGGACACCGGCTCGCAGGCCGCAGCAGCATCGAACTGGACGATTTGCGCGCGGAGCAGCTGCTGAGCCGGACGTTTTGCGAGCATTCCGTCCGTATCTCGGCGAGCCTGCGCGAGCACGGCATCGCGGTCGAACAGGGTCACGAAATCTCGAACGAGCGCGACCTGATCGAGCTGGTCGAGGCCGACATCGGCGTCGCCATGGTGCCGCACACCTCGCCCGTTCCGGAGACGCTGACGCGCGCTGCGGTCGCCGGGCTGGACGCCCGTCGCACCGTCAGCCTCTACGGGGTGGCCGGCCGGCAGCGTACGGCGGTGGCCAATGCCGTGATGCGCATGCTGCGCGGTGCGGATTGGCGGGAGATTGCGGGTTAGCAGCGACGCTCGCTGCTGACCCTTTTAGGCTTCCCTGCTCGCGCCTTCCAACGCTTCAAGCAGATCATCAATCTCCATCCGCTTGCGGAAATCCGGATCGACGAAGCGGGCTTTCACGAGGCCGTCGCGACCGACGACGAACACGGCCGGGATTGGCAGCATCCAGCCATCATTGCCGTGGAATTTCGCCATATCCTGATAGGACAACAGGCTCTGGATCTCGGCACCGAGCCAGATCGCGAGATTGAGCGACAGCGCATAGCCGTTGTCGAGGTCGGTCAGGATCGGAAATGGCGCACCAGCTTCCGCTTTGAGCTGCTGGGTATATTCCTGCGTCTCCGGCATGACCGCGATGATTCGCGCCCCCATGGACTCGATGCGATCAAGCGCCTGGACCACCGCGCGAACATTGAGCCGGCAATAGGGGCACCAATGGCCGCGGAAGAACATCACGGCGACCGGGCCGCTCTCCAGCAGCGAGGACAACGCGACGAGACGCCCGCTCTCGTCCGGCAACATGAACGGCGGCATCGCCTCGCCCGGACGCGGCGCGGTGTCGCCGCCGCCGTTTCCATTCAACCTGGTCACCAGATGATCGACTGCCTCGCCATAGGCCGGGAACACGTCACGGCTGGCGTCGGCATAGGCGCGGAGCTGCTCGTTCAGCGTGCCATCCATGTCACGGCAGCGCTGGAAGGCGAGTTTGAGCCGCTCGGCATCGGCCGGCGAGAGAGAGGTCATCTTGCGCTCCAGCGTTCAGGGGACGAATATTAGGTGCCCGATCCGGCCGCCCGCAAGGGGCGGCCGTCATGCGCACGCGATCAGTTCACGTAGAAATTGCCGGTCGGATCCAGCCGCCCCGAGGTGGAATACAGCGATCCGTTGTCCATGAAGAAGACGGTGTTGTCAGGGACCTTCTTGGCGCTCTTCATCATGGCCTCGTGGTTCTTCTCCGCCGGGGCCATGGCCATCGCCGACATCTTGCCGGGACCGCCATACATGTAGGCCATGCCGGCCTTGAAGTCCCATGTGGCCTCCGAGAAGGCCGATGTGGCGATGACCGCGAACGCAGCCGTGGCAATCAAGGTCTTGGACAATGTCGTCATGAGATGCTTCTCCGGATTGACGTGAACGCCCGCCAATCGGGCGCCCTGCCATCGAACGCCAATCGCTGGGAAAGCGGAAATGCCGATCCCCAATCGGTTCGATAGCGAGCGCGTATCGGGCCCGATAGCGCCGGTCTATCGCAGCGAGAGCGAAAGAGCATTTCAGAACGAGCACTCTTTCGACGAAAGTCCCGACATAGCCGGCGACCATTGCGGTTGCGGCCAACACAGGAGACGTCCCGATGTTCAAGCATCACACCTTGTCGCGCGCGGTCTGGCCCGGCCTTGCGATCCTCGGCGTATTGACACTCTCGGCGCAGCCAGTCTCCGCCGGCGAATGCCCGGCCGACAAGATCAAGCCGAACGCGCAGCAGATGGTCGACTACAAGCCGGTCGGCGTCACCGACGTCACGCTCGGCGCCATCGACCTCGGCAAACAGCCGGCGCATATCGAAGGCCGCGAGCTGCGCTTCCGCAAGCTGACCATCGAGCCCGGCGGCATCGTGCCCTGGCACAGCCATGACGACCGCCCTGCCCTGATCTTCGTGCAGCAAGGCGAGATCGTCGAACACGCTTCCAACTGCGTCGATCCGATCGTGCACAAGGCCGGCGACATCCGCCCCGAGGTGTCCGGCACCTCGCACTGGTGGAAGAACCTCGGCAAGGAAACGGTCATCCTCTATGTCGGCGACGTCCGCAAGGACCCGCACGACCACAACATGTAACGGGTGCGCGACCCCAGCGCACGCCTGACGGAATGTGGCGCCCGGGATCCCCATGCTGCCCCGCATGCGGGCGCCACATTCATCACAAGGAAGCCCTGCCATGACCGATCTTTCCGCGCCGATCAAACCGACCGCGATGACGATGGACGCGCATTCACCAGGTCTCGCGCTTCGCTCCCTCGTGATCGGCCTCACTGCCTTCCTCACCGTCGTCGACCTGTTCGCGACACAGGCAATCCTGCCCTCGCTGACACGTCACTACGGCGTCACGCCGGCGGCGATGAGCCTGGCGGTCAACGCAAGCACGTTCGGCATGGCCGTCGCAGGCCTCGTCGTCGGCTTTCTCAGCCCGCACATCGACAGGCGGATCGGCATCCTGCTCAGCCTGACCCTGCTCGCGATTCCGACGAGCCTGCTGGCGACTGCGCCCAATCTTGCCGTCTTCACCGGCCTGCGGGTCGCGCAGGGCCTCTGCATGGCATCCGCCTTCGCATTGACATTGGCTCATCTCGGCGAGCAATGCAGCGCAATGGATTCCGGCGGCGCCTTTGCCGCCTACATCACGGGAAACGTCGCCAGCAATTTCGTTGGCCGGCTGGTCTCGGCCGCGATCGCCGATAGCCTTGGCCTGGCATGGAATTTCTATTTCTTCGCAGTCCTCAATCTCGCTGGCGCGGCACTGGTCTATTTCACCATTGCGCGCGTACAGCCGACGCGTGCAACGACGTCGACAGCATCGGCGTTTGCCGCGACGATCGCGCAGTGGCGGGATTCACGGCTGCGTGCCGCCTACGGCATCGGCTTCTGCATCCTGTTCGCATTCATCGGCACTTTCACATTCGTCAATTTCGTTCTGGTTCGGCCACCGCTGTCGCTGGGCATGATGGACCTCGGATTCGTTTACTTCGTCTTCCTGCCGTCGGTGGTCACGACGTTGCTGGCCGGCAAAGTGGCGTCGCGCCTCGGAACGCGTCCGACGATCTGGGGGTCGCTCGCCATTGCAGGGATCGGCTTGCCGCTGATGCTGGCCCCACACCTGGGCGCGGTCCTCGCCGGGATGGTTCTGGTCGGAATCGGCACCTTTTCCGCGCAAGCGGCTGCGACAGGATTCGTCGGACAGGCTGCGGCTGAAAACCGCGGCATCGCCAGCGGCACCTATCTCGCCTGCTATTTCTGCGGCGGGCTCATCGGCACCGCCGTCCTCGGCCGGCTGTTCGACGCGTATGGCTGGCATGCCTGCGTGGCCGGGGTGGGCCTGGCGCTCGCGGTCGCGGCCCTGCTGACGCTCGCCTTGAAGCGCTAGCGCTTGGCCGGCGCTTCCTGCGGCGGCTCATCGTCGGCGATGGCGCGCCAGGCGGCGCCGTCGAGATCGTCGTACTGGCCGCTCCGGAGCGACCAGAGGAAGGCGGCGAGACCGGCGAGACCGAGCATCAGCGCTAGCGGCACCAGGATGACCAGGATTTCCATCACGCGATCTCCCGCGAGGCGCCGCGCGCGCGCAGCGAATTCACCATCACCAGGATCGATGATCCGCTCATGGCGGCGGCCGCGATCAGGGGCGTCACGACGCCGCTGATCGCGACCGGCACCGCGAGGACATTGTAGCCGATCGCAAGCCAGAGATTTTGCCGCATCAAACGCAGCGCCTTACGTGAAGCGTCGATGGCGGCGGCGACCGGGGCCAGCGGTCGGCCGAGAAAGATGAGATCGGCGGTCGCCTGGCTCAAATGCGCGGCCGAGATCGGCGACATCGAGACGTGCGCTGCCGCCAGCGACGGCGCATCGTTCATGCCGTCGCCGACCATCAGGACCTTCATGCCCCTCTGCTTCAAGACCTCGATCCGCGCGATCTTGTCGGCTGGGGTCACCCCGGCGCGCCATTCGGAAATGCCCAGCGCGTGGGCCGCCGCGATCACCGCCGGTTCGCGGTCGCCGGAGAGAATCTCGATGCCGATATTGCGCGCCTTCAGCGCTGCGATCACAGCCTGCGCATCGGGACGGAGGCCCTGGCGCACAAAGAGGATGAATTTTTCGCTCCCCTTGCTGAAAGCCACGACGGAGGCTTCGGGATCGAGATTTGTCACGTCGGAAACCAGCGTCTCGGCGCCGCAGAAGGACGGACGGCCAAGGCGAATCTCGATGCCATCGACCACAGCGCGCACGCCCTGGCCGGCTTCCTCTACCGCGCTGACGATCGGCGATCTGGCGTCGGAGGCCTGCGCGACGGCGGCGGCGACCGGATGATGGCTCGACAGCGCGAGCCGTCCGGCAAGCTCGAAGACATCAGCGGGGATATCGGCGGCATTCATCACGTCGAGATCGGGCAGCGTCAGCGTCCCGGTCTTGTCGAAGATGACGTGATCGGCTTCTGCGAGACGCTCGATGGCATCGCCCGAATTGAGCAGTACGCCCGATCTGAACATTGCGCCCGAGGCGATCGTCTGCACCGTCGGAATGGCGAGCCCGAGCGCGCAGGGACAGGTGATGATCAGCACCGCGACGCCGGTCACGATCGCATCATGCCAGCCGGCGCCCGCGATGACCCAGCCGAGGATGGTGACGAGCGCGGTGGCATGCACCACCGGCGCGTAAAGCCGCGAGGCGCGGTCGGCGAGCCGCATGTAGCGCGAGCGCGCTTGCAGCGCATTGTCGAGCAGCCGCGTGATCTCGGCCAGCAGCGTCGCCTCGGAGGCCGCGGAGACCCGTACCCGCAAGCTGCCCGAGATGTTCATCGATCCCGCATAGACCGGCGTGCCCTGGCCTGCCGTGACGTAGAGCGTCTCGCCGGTGATCAGGCTCTGGTCGATTTCGGAACGGCCCTCGATCACGGTGCCGTCGACCGCGCAGCGCTCGCCGGGTCGCAGCAGCACGATGTCGCCGGGATAGATCGCGGCCACCGGCACTTGAGATATCTCGCCAGGCCCGACGAACTTGGCCGCGGTCTCCGCCTTGAGCGCGGCGAGATTGCCCGCGACCGCGCGGGTCCGCCGCCGCATGTTCTGGTCGAGGAAGCGGCCGACCAGGAGGAAAGTGAGCAGCATGATCGCCGCGTCGAAATAGGCATGCTCGGCGTGATGGATGGTTTCGACCACGGACATGCCGAGCGCCAGCGTCACGCCGATCGAGATCGGGACGTCCATATTGGTGGTCTTGGCCGACAGCGCGCGCCAGGCCGAGCGGAAGAACGGCTGGCCGGCATAGGCCGCCGCCGGCAGCGCGATCAGCGCCGACAGCCAGTGGAAGAAATCGCGCTGCTCCGGCAGCATGTCCGAGACGTTGCCGGACCACACCGGGATCGACAGCATCATCACGTTCATGGTGGCGAACGCGGCGACGCCGAGGCAGCGCAGCAGGAAGCGCGATTCGGCGACCTCGGTCGCCTCCGCGCTCTCGGTCTCGTAAGGATAGGCCTTGTAGCCAAGCTCTTCGAGGCGATCGATGAAGCGTGCCGGATCGAGCGTGCCCGCCTTCCATTCCAGCGCAACGCGCCGGTCGGTGAGGTTCACGCGCGCCAGCGTGACGTCGGGAATCGCGGACAGCCCGCGCTCGATCTTGGCCATGCAGCCGGCGCAGTGAACGCCCTCGACCGCGAGATCGATGTGCTGGACGCCCTCGCCCGCAGTCCGGACGTAATGCGAAAAGTCGCGCGAGACGTGCATGGCAAAATCCTTCAGTTCAGGATCACGCGATTGCGCGACATGAACACGCGCGCTCCCCGCGTCTCGCCCTCGATCACCAGGTCCCACTGGCCCGGTGCGACCGATGCGGCATTGCCGCGATAGAGCCCGATGCCGGCCTCCGAGAGCTCGATTGCGAGATCGGCGCGCTTGTCGGTCGGCCGCTCCAGGCGGCCGCCGAATTTCAGTCCGGCGATCGGCTGGCCGCTCGCGTCGCGCGCCTCGACCTGAAGCACGGCGCCACCATCGGCGCGGCGCTCGACATGGGCATTGACCTTCCATTTGCGCGCGGCCTGGTCCTGCGCCGCCGAAATTTCGCGATCATAGGCGAGCCCCGCGGCATAGGGACTGTCGACGTCCGTGCCTGGCAGCGTCGCGATCGCGAGCTTCATCATGGTCACGTTGACGCCGATCACGACGCCGAAGAAGGCGACCAGCATCAGAAACACCTTGGTTCCGGTCAGCGGCTTGGTTGCCATGGCGAACTCCTGATCCTAGGGCGCGACGAAATTGTCGGTGGCGCTGGCGACTTCGCCGAGACCGATATCGGTGACGTGAAAGCGAACCGGGATCGACTTTTCCGGATTGCCCTCGACCGGCGCGGTCACGAGCACCCGCAGCTCGCTGGTGGAGTCGCGCGGAACCACGATCATCGGCCGGTCCTGCGTCACGGAATCGATCCCGATGACATGGATCGTCGCATTAACCGGACCGCTCGCGTCGATCGCAATGACGCGGTCGTAGCCGCTCTTGTTGAGCAACCGCACCGTGTAGGCGTTGCGGATCGAGCCGTCGCTGAGCCTGACCGCGACCGGGTTGCGGTCGTGCAGCACGTTGACGTCGAGCAGGCTGCGGGTCGCCAGCGTATAGATCATGATGCCACCGACCGCCGCGATGATCGCGCTGTAGGCGACGGTGCGAGCCCGGACAATGCGGTAGACCGGCGCCTTGCCTTCCTGGCGGCGCTGGATGTTGACGTCGTTGTCGTAGCCGATCAGCCGCTTCGGCCGGCCGATCTTGGTCATCACGTTGTCGCAGGCGTCGATGCAGAGCCCGCACTGGATGCATTCGAGCTGCGGTCCATTGCGGATGTCGATGCCGGTCGGACACACGGCGACGCATTGATAACAGTCGACGCAGTCGCCGACTTGCTCGCCGAGCGCGCGCAGCTCGGCCGCCTTCTTCACTGACGTACGCTTCTCGCCGCGATCGTAACGATAGGTCACGTTGAGCGCCCATTCGTCGGTGAGCGCGGCCTGGATCCGCGGCCACGGGCACATATAGGTGCAGACCTGCTCGCGCATGAAGCCGGCGAGCACGTAGGTCGTCGCGGTCAGGATGCCGATCCAGATATAGGCGATCATCGGCGCCTGGAAGGTGACGAGTTCCCTGACCAGCGTCGGTGCGTCGTTGAAATAGAGCACCCAGGCGCCGCCGGTCCACCACCCGATCAAGAGCCAGATCGAATGCTTGAGCACGATCTCGGAGATGCGCTCCAGCTTCATCGGGTCGGACGATTTGTCCTTCTTCATCCGCTCGCGCCGGTCGCCCTCGATCAGACGCTCGACCGCATAGAACAGGTCGGTCCACACCGTCTGCGGACAGAGATAGCCGCACCAGATGCGGCCGCCGACCGAGTTCATCAGGAATAGCGCCACCGCGGCGACGATCAGCAGGCCGGTGAAGTAGTAGACCTCCTGCGGCCACAGCTCGATGAAGAAGAAATAGAAGCGGCTGTTGGGAAGATCGATCAGCACCGCTTGGCTCGGAGCACCGAGGCCGCGGTTCCAGCGCACGAACGGCAGGAAGTAGTAGACGCCGAGGCAGAACGCCATCAGGCCCCATTTGATCCGGCGGAAGGTGCCGGAGATGCTCTGGGGATAGACTTTCTTCTGGGCCACATAGAGCGGCCCGTTGTCATCGTCTAATGGGAGCTCTTTTGGGTTCACGGTCCTGTTCATCGCCTGCAGCTTTTCGGGAGGTGCGATAAAACCTAGACCCGACGCCGCCGCGTCAGTTGATCCAGCGCAAGCGGGAGCGTTTTTTGTTCGCCCCCGCTTGTTCCCAATTGGCTATTTTCCGCCGCCCAGCGAGTGGACGTAAACTGCCATCGCCTTGATGGTGGCGGGATCGAGCCGCCCTTCCCAGGCCGGCATCACGCCCGCGCGGCCCTGGCTGATGGTCTCGATCAGCGTCGCCTCGTCCGAACCATAGAGCCAGATCTTGTCGGTCAAATTGGGGGCGCCCATCTCCGGGTTGCCCTTGCCGCCGTCGCCATGGCAGGCGACGCAATTCTCCGCGAAGATCTTCTCGCCCTTGGCCGCGTCATAGCCCTTGCGGGTCGGAAGGCCCGACAGTGCCCGGACATAGTTGGCGGCCGTGACGATCTCCTCCGGCTTCAGCACGCCGTCCTTGCCGAATGCGAGCATCTGGCCTTCATGCGTCTTGGCGTGGCCGGAACGTGCGCCAAACTGGATGGTCTGCATGATCTGGTCGAGCGATCCGCCCCACAGCCAGTCGTCGTCGTTCAGGTTCGGATAGCCCTTGGCACCCGCGCCGCCTGAGCCGTGACACGGCGCGCAATTGTCGCCGAACACGGTCTTGCCCTTGGCGCGGGCGAGCGCGAGCAGCGCCGGGTCCTTCTCGATCTCGACGAGCGAGGCCGCGCCCAAGGCAACCATCTTGGCTCCGCGGATCTTCTCGAGGTTGGCGAGCTCGACCGCGACGTCGGCGCGTGTCGAGTAGCCGAACAGGCCCGTGGTATTGCTCGAGATCAGCGGCCAGGCCGGATACACGATCCAGTAGCCGACCGCCCAGACGATGGTGAGGTAGAAGGTGATTACCCACCAGCGCGGCAGCGGCGTGTTGAGCTCCTTGATGCCGTCCCACTCATGTCCGGTCGTGGACCTGCCGGAGACGGGATCGATGTCGCTATGATGATCGGTCATGATCTCTTACTCCTCCCGCAACGGCAGGTGTGCCGCTTCGTCGAAAGCTGCCTTGTTACGGGGCCAGAATGCGTAGGCGATGATCGCGACAAAGATCGCGACGAACACCGGCGTCCAGATCGTGGTCACGAGACCGGACGCGAGATTGTCGAGGGTCAGGATGGCTTTCATCGTTGGTGCCTTCTCAGCGAAGATTGGCTTTCTCGTTGTAGATCTTGAAGTCGACCAGCGTGCCGAGCATTTGGAGATAGGCGATCAGCGCGTCCATCTCGGTCGGCGTGCCGGCCTTGCCGTCGAAGTTGCGCACCACGGCCTTGGCGTAGCGCTTGGCGAAAGCGTCGGAGCCGGCATTGTCAGGATCGGCCTGGGCCTTCATGTCGGCGCCCGCATTGGCGATCTGGTCGTCGGTGTAGGGCGTGCCGACGGTCCGCAGCGTGCGCATGTGGTCGGCGATCGTGTCCGGATCGACCTCGGTCTGGCTCAGGAACGGGTAGCCGGGCATCACCGATTGCGGCACGATTGCGCGCGGGTTGGTCAGATGGGTGACGTGCCAGTCGTCGGAATATTTGGCGCCGACGCGGGCAAGATCGGGACCGGTGCGCTTCGAGCCCCACTGGAACGGATGGTCGTACATGCTCTCGGCGGCCAGCGAGAAATGGCCGTAGCGCTCGACCTCGTCGCGCAAGGGCCGGATCATCTGCGAATGGCAGAGATAGCAGCCTTCGCGGATGTAGACGTTGCGCCCGGCGAGCTCCAGCGGCGTATACGGCCTGATCCCGTCGACCGCCTCGATCGTGCTCTTGAGGTAGAACAGCGGGGTGATCTCGACGAGACCGCCGATCGCGATCACCAGCAGGATGCCGACGATCAGGATGATCGAGTTCTTTTCGAAGATTTGGTGGCGTGTCCAGAACGACATGGAAAACTCCTCATTCCGCCGGCTGAAGAGCGACGGGCATCTGGACTTCCTGTTCGCCGACGCGAACGGTCATCCAGAGGTTGTAGGCCATGATCAACGCGCCGATCAGGAACAGCCCGCCACCAGCAGCGCGGATGATGTAGAAGGGATGCATCGCCTCGACGGTCTCGATGAAGGAATATTCGAGGAAGCCGAGCGAGGTGTAGGCGCGCCACATCAGGCCCTGAAGGATGCCGGACACCCACATCGCCGAGATGTAGAGGACGATGCCAAGCGTCGCGATCCAGAAGTGCCAGTTGACGAGCTTGAGACTGTAGAGGCCCTTGCGATTCCAGATCCAGGGCACCAGGCAGTAGAGCGCGCCGAAGGAGACGAAACCGACCCAGCCGAGGGCGCCGGAATGCACGTGGCCGATGGTCCAGTCGGTGTAGTGGCTGAGCGAGTTGACCACCTTGATCGACATCATCGGTCCTTCGAAGGTCGACATGCCGTAGAAGGCGACGGAGACCACGAGCATGCGCAGCACGGGATCGGTGCGCAGCTTGTCCCAGGCGCCCGACAGCGTCATCAGGCCGTTGATCATGCCGCCCCAGGACGGCATCCACAGCATGATGGAGAAGGTCATGCCGAGCGTCTGGGTCCAGTCCGGCAACGCCGTGTAATGCAGATGGTGCGGGCCGGCCCAGATGTAGAGGAAGATCAGCGCCCAGAAGTGGATGATCGAGAGGCGGTACGAATAGATCGGCCGCTCGGCGCGCTTGGGGATGAAGTAGTACATGATGGCAAGGAAGCCGGCGGTCAGGAAGAAGCCGACCGCGTTGTGGCCGTACCACCACTGGAACATGGCATCCTGGATGCCGCCCCAGGCGATGTAGGATTTCGAGCCGAACACCGAAACTGGCAGAGCCGGGTTGTTACCGAGATGCAAGACCGCGATCGTCACGATGAAAGCGAGATAGAACCAGTTCGCGACGAAGATGTGCGGTTCCTTGCGCTTGATGATCGTGGCAAGGAAGACCAGCAGATAGGTGACCCAGACGATGGTCAGCCACAGATCGGCGTACCATTCCGGCTCGGCATATTCCTTCGACTGGGTGACACCGAGCAGATAGCCGGTGCCGGCGATTAGGATGAAGAAATTGTAGCCTACGACGACGAACCATGGCGCGAGATCGCCTGCAAGCCGAACGCGGCAGCTCTTCTGGACGACGTAGAAGGAGGTCGCGATCAGGACGTTGCCGCCGAAGGCAAAGATCACTGCGGACGTGTGCAGCGGACGCAGGCGGCCGAAGCTGGTCCAGGGCAGATCGAAGTTCAGCGCCGGCCACGCCAGTTGCGAGGCGATGATGAGGCCGACGAGAAAGCCGGCAATGCCCCAGAACATCGCCATGACGGAGGAGAACTTGATGGGGCCCATGTTGTAATTGGGCCGGCCGTTGATCTCCGCAGGCGGCAGCGCCGCCGGCCGATCGAGGTAACGGTTGATGATGCAGAAGACGGCGGCCAGGCTCGCCGCCGCGCTCAGCGCGGCATGGAAGGCGAAGGGCGCATCGAGCGCCTTGGCCGAGGCAATCACGCAGAGGAAGGCGGTGACCGCGAACACGACAGCCAGGCCGCTTTCACCTGACGTCATGGACTTGGAGACGGAGGGCTGGCTCATGCGGATTCTCTCTGAAAGAACACAGGGCCAGAAACCACATTCGCCCTCGCGGGGAATTGATTGAAATCAAGCTATGTGGATTTCTGTTAATGTGAGGCGGTTGTTAAAGTGCCCTCTCCCCTTGTGGGAGAGGGCAGCGAGGACCATGCCGCGCACTCACTTGGGTGAGGGGTTGGTCCCGCACGAAGACTCTTTCGGTGGAGAAAACCCCTCATCCGGCGCCATAGCCGAAGCTTCGCTTCGGCGTTCTTAAGAACGGCGGCCGAAGGCCGCCTATGCCACCTTCTCCCACAAGGGGAGAAGGGAAGAAAAAGACTCTCCCGTAATTATGGAGCCGACAATTCTCACTCCCGCGCCGTCGCCTTGAGTGCCGTGATGACGTCCTCGCGCGCGACGATACCGACCAGCTTCTGCGCGCCGTCGAGCACGATGATGCTCCTGATGCGGTGCTCGACCATGATCTGGAGCACGCGCGTCAGCCGCGTGTCGGGGCTGACATAGATAAAGTCGGGCGTCATGACGTCGCCGATTTTGCGGCTCATCAGGTCGTGGTAGCGCGGCAGCATCTGGCTCGGCGTGAAGGCGAAGCACTTCAGGATGTCGAACTTGGTGACGATGCCGACGACCTGCCCGTCGTCCTCGACGGGATAGGAATTGAAATCATCGCGTTCGAACATCTCGCTGAGCGCGAGCAGGTCGAGGTCGCGCCTCACCGTCCTGACGTCGTGCGTCATGTAGCCGTCGACGGTCTGTTCAAGGAATCTGTACACGGCGCGTCCTCTTTGATTCGTCTTGCATCGCTCCCGCGTCAGTGCGACAGCAGCACGCAGCGGGCAGATTGAGTGACCAGATATTGGGTGACGCCGCCGAGGATCAGTTCGCGGAAGCGCGAATGACCGTAGGCACCGGCGACAATCAGACTGGCGCCGACATCGCCGGCAATTTTCTCCAGTTCCCCGGCGACGGTTTCGTTCCGGGCCGCTTCGGAAACGCGCGCGATCGCGGTCACGCCGTGGCGGGCAAGCCACGCCGTCACGTCGGTCACGCCAGCGACCGCGGCAGGGCGGTCGTCGTCGCCTTCGGGAATTGCGAGGACGGTGACATCCCTGGCCTTGCGTAGTATCGGCAGCGCATCGGCGAGCGCCCGCCGCGCTTCCGGCGTATCCTTCCACGCGACCAGGACGCTGCGCAGATCGAGCCAGTTGACCCCGTCAGGCACGACCAGGATCGGCCGGCCTGCATCACCAGATCCTTGGGGCTCGCGAGCGCGAAGGCGTCGGAGAAGGCCAGGCTCTGGCCGCCGGTGACGACGATGTCGGCGCAACGCGCCTGAGTGAACGTAAAGCGCGCCGGGAAATCCATGGCGCTGCGCCATTCCACATGTCCGCCGCGATTCCGGATCGCGGCGCGGAATTGCGCCTCGAGCTCGCCCAGGCGTCGCTTGACCGAGGCTTCCCCCTCATTGATCAGTGCCTGCGCTGCAGTGCCATCGCTGAAATAGAGCGGCGGGGCGAACTGCGCCGAAGCAACGCCGATGATCGACGCCTCAAATCGTTCGGCAAGCTCGCCCGCGACCTGAAGCCGCGCCTCGTTGGGCTGATCGAGCGCCAGGCTGACCATCACGGTCGCGTATGTCATCGAGATTCTCCGAAGCAATGGGCTTTGATCCGATCGTAAGCCGGCCGCTGCCTGGCAGGATGAGATAGATCAAAACCTTGGATCACCGCGCCGGCCGGAAATCTGCCAATGGTATAAGACATCGGAACTTGCCTCTGGCCCCTCCTTGGGTACATTGCCGACGGTAACGCTGTGCGGTTCCCCGCATCAGAATGGGAGTGATCGTTTGGCGCCGACCCGTGTGATTCATCCGCAAGATGACGGCCGGGGCGAACATTTCCGCGTTCGAATCGAAGGATTTGGCGTCGGGACCTGGGATCTCGATCTCACGACACTGGAATTGGAGTGGTCGGAGACGGCCAGAAGCCTGTTCGGAATCGAATCTGGCCAATCGGTGAGTTACGCGCTGTTCCTGTCCCGGCTGGAGCCGAACGACCGCGAGCGGATCGAGATCGCGATCCGGCGCGTCTCCGAACGGGGCGGCAGCTTCGACGTGTCGTTCAGGGTCACGGGGGCGTCGGGCAGAGCGCAGTGGATCCGCGCCCGCGCGGGGCTGATCCGGGACGACGCCGGCGCCGCTCGACATCTCAGCGGCATCTTTCTTGACGTCGATGAGGAGAAGCAGGTCGAGGAAACCCTGCGCACCCGCGAGAGTCACCTCCGCTCGATCCTCCAGACGATTCCCGATGCGATGATCGTCATCGACGGCCATGGCATCATCCAGCTCTTCAGCGCGGCGGCCGAGCGCCTGTTCGGCTGGGTCGAGTCAGAGGCGATCGGGCAGAACGTCCGCATCCTGATGCCGGAGCCCGACAGCTCACGTCACGACGGCTACATCGCGCGCTACCGGACCACCAGCGACCCACACATCATCGGCATCGGTCGCATCGTGACCGGCAAGCGCCGCGACGGCACGACCTTTCCGATGCACCTGTCGATCGGCGAGATGCAGTCGGGCGGCGAGCCCTATTTTACCGGCTTCGTCCGCGATCTGACCGAGCATCAGAAAACCCAGACGCGGCTCCAGGAATTGCAATCCGAGCTCGTCCATGTCTCGCGATTGAGCGCGATGGGCGAAATGGCGTCCGCGCTCGCCCACGAGCTGAACCAGCCGCTGGCAGCGATCAGCAACTACATGAAGGGGTCGCGGCGGTTGCTCGCCGGAAGCCAGGATCCGAATGCGCCGAAGATCGAGAGCGCGCTGGACCGCGCCGCCGAACAGGCGCTGCGCGCCGGCCAGATCATCCGGCGCTTGCGCGACTTCGTCTCCCGCGGCGAATCGGAGAAACGGGTCGAGAGTCTGTCCAGACTGATCGAAGAGGCCGGCGCCCTCGGGCTGGCAGGCGCGCGCGAGCAGGATGTGCAGCTCCGTTTCGGCCTCAATCCAAATGCCGATCTCGTGCTCGCCGACCGGGTGCAAATCCAGCAGGTGCTGGTCAACCTGTTCCGCAACGCGCTGGAAGCGATGGCGCAGTCGCCACGGCGCGAGCTCGTCGTCACCAACACCCGCGCCGCCGACGACATGATCGAGATCGAGGTCTCCGACACCGGCTCCGGCTTCCAGGACGACGTCATGCCAAACCTGTTTCAGACTTTCTTCACCACCAAGGACACCGGCATGGGCGTAGGACTGTCCATCAGCCGCTCGATCATCGAGGCTCACGGCGGCCGGATGTGGGCCGAGAGCAACGCATCGGGTGGGGCGACATTCCGCTTCACGTTACCGGCAGCCGACGAGAACTGATCCATGACGACCAAGGGAATCATCTACGTCATTGACGACGACGAGGCGATGCGGGATTCGCTGAATTTCCTGCTGGATTCAGCTGGCTTCGGCGTCACACTGTTCGACAACGCGCAGAGTTTTCTCGACGCCCTGCCCGGCCTCGCCTTCGGCTGCGTCGTCTCCGACGTGCGGATGCCCGGTATCGACGGGATCGAGCTTCTCAAGCGCCTGAAGGCGCAGCGCAGCCGGTTTCCAATCCTGATCATGACCGGCCATGGCGACGTGCCGCTGGCGGTCGAGGCGATGAAACTCGGTGCCATGGATTTCCTGGAAAAGCCGTTCGAAGATGACCGCCTCGTCGCCATGATCGAATCCGCGATCCGCGAGGGCGAGCCGGCGGCCAGGAACGAGGCCGTGGCCCAGGACCTCGCCGCTCGCGTCGCTTCCCTGAGCCCCAGGGAGCGCCAGGTCATGGAGGGGCTGATCGCGGGCCTCTCCAACAAGCTGATCGCCCGCGAGTACGACATCAGCCCGCGCACCATCGAGGTCTACCGGGCCAACGTGATGACCAAGATGCAGGCCAACAGCCTGTCGGAGCTGGTCCGGCTGGCGATGCGCGCCGGAATGCTCAACGATTGAAGTCACCAGGATTGAGGCAAGTCAAAACCGGTCGCTCGCCCTGTGCTACCAGATCGGAATGATTGCGATCAGCTCCCATCCTGAGCGGCTCCCGATGTCGTCACCCGCGAAACCAACCGTCTATGTGGTGGACGACGACGCTGCCGTGCTGGGCTCCCTGCGCTTCCTGTTGGAAACCGACGGCTTTGCCGTGCGGACCTTTCGAAACGCCACGGCGCTGCTCAATGCGGCGAGCCCGTCCGGTGCAGACTGTTACGTGATCGACTACAAAATGCCCGACATCAACGGCATCGAGCTGGCCGGGCGGCTGCGCCTCTCCGAGGGCGGTACCCCGGTGATCCTGATCACCGGCTATCCCGACCCGAATATCTCGGCCCGGGCGGCGGCCGCAGGCGTGAACGAGGTAATTCTGAAGCCGCTTCTGGACGAAAACCTGGTCAAACGCATTCGCCACGCCATCCAGAACCGGGTCCATAGCTGACCTACGGGATTCTACGTAAGGCGACCCCCTTAAGATATCTCGCGAAATTTTCGAGGCACCCGATACCGCGTACCAAAGCGTCATCACAACGGAGATGGCGCAGATGCTGACCCAGACCTTCAACACCCCGGCGATCAACACCCCGATCGGTGGCAAGATCGCACCCGCCCATCCCGTCTCAGACCAGTTCGGCGCGATTGCCGGCCATGTTGGGCTCGTTGCCACCGAGTTCTCCTACCGCAAGGAAGAGGAGATCTATGGTGAGGACGAGCCGGCCGAGTATGTCTATCAGGTCGTCACCGGTGCCGTCCGCAGCTACAAGCTTCTCTCCGATGGCCGCCGCCAGATCGGCTCCTTCCACCTTCCCGGCGACGTATTCGGCCTCGAATCCGGCACCACCCACCGCCTTGCTGCTGAAGCTATCATCGACACCACGGTGCGCCTCGTGAAGCGCGCGAGCCTCGAGAAGGCCGCAGCCACCGACGTCCAGGTCGCCCGCAAGCTCTGGGCCATGACCGCTGGCGAGCTTCGCCACGCCGAAGACCACATGCTGCTGCTGGGCCGCAAGACCGCGATGGAGCGCGTCGCAACCTTCCTGCTCGAAATGGACCGCCGCCTCGCGGTTGCCGGCATGATGGCGCTGCCGATGTGCCGCCGCGACATCGGCGACTATCTCGGTCTCACGCTCGAGACCGTCTCGCGCGCGCTGTCACAGCTTCACGCCCAAGGCATTCTCGGCTTCTCCGGCGCCCGCCAGATCGTGTTGCGCAACCGCGCACGCCTGCACAATCTCGACGCCTGATCTCCCCTCTCCCACCCGCTCATGGCCGGCTGAATTGGTTCAGCCGGCCATTTCTTTTGCTGCGATCATGCCCTTGCGCCGCGTCTCCGGCATCACAAGCAGAATAAGCAGAAGTCCCGTCGCCGCGACGCCGGACAATCCGGTGAACGCCATGGCATTGCCGAATTTATCGCTGACATAGCCGCCAAGCGCGGTGCTCATCGACGCGCCGATGCCCATCGCCGTGCCGACGATGCCCTGCGCGAGGTTGAAATGGCCGCTGCCGAAGGCGACGTCGGCCACGATCAACGGGATCATCACCGCGAACACCGCCGCGGTGAGGCCGTCGAACACCTGCACCAGCACCAGCAGATACGGATCGCGCACGGTCGCGAACAGCAGACCGCGAATCGTCAGCGCCGCGAATCCGATCAGCAGCAGCGGCCTGCGGCCCCATGCTTGCGCCTTGCGCCCTACGCTCGGCGACAGCAGCGCCACGATCGCCTGCGGCACGACGATGCAAAACGCGACGAGCACCGTCGCCCACTCGCTCGATCGCGCCGTCACCGCGCTTGCCATCAGCGGCATCATCGAGGCGTTCGCGAGCTGCAACAAGAGCACGCTGAGCGCGAAGACAATGAGCGGCCGCTGCCGGATCAAGTGCCAGATATTGGTGTCGCCGCGATCCTCCGCCTCGCGCGGCATCTCGCCGTGACAGCGTGCGATGTCGACCTCGTGCTCGCGGATGCGAGAGAGGGCGATCAAGGTGGGGATTGCGAGCAGGAAGGTGACCAGGAACACCGAGCGGCTCGACAGCAGATAGCCGGCCGTTCCCATCACCGCGGCCGCAACGCCGTTGCCAAGCGAGGCAAAGCGCGCGTTGCGGCCGAGACGCTCGCCGATCGCGAGCGGGCCGACCAGACCGAGACTGATCGCCGCGATCGCCGGTCCGAGCACGCAGCTCGCGGCGGCGTGCAAGGTGGCCGCAGCCACCACCACGGGGAAGATCGGCATCGCCGCATAGGCGAGCGCGCAGCAGCCGATGGTAGCGATGGCGAGGCCTGCGACCAGCCGCTCGGATTTCGCGGCATCGATGATGGCGCCGCCCGGCATCTGGCCGATCAGGGCAACGATGCCGCCGATCGACAGCACGAGGCCGATCTCGACCTGGGTCCATTTCTGGGTCGTCAAATAGACCGCGATGAACGGCCCGAATCCGGTCTGCACGTCGGCGAGGAAGAAGATGAACCAGTCGAGGCCGCGCAGGCTCTGGCGCGACGGCGCCGGAATGCCGGCAGGCGACGGCGTGGAAACGTTGTCCTGCTCAACGCGGCCCTCGCGATCCGCATGATTCGGCTTCCTCGACAACAGCACCGGCGGCCATCCCTCCCCGCGCCTCACTGAACAGCTTGCAGCGGCTGCAGGCTGCCGGACGCGCCGAGCACCACCATCGGCGTGTCCTCCTTGTATTCCGGCGCGGCTGCGACCTGTGCCTTGGTCAATTCCAGCGTGATGCTGTCCTTCTTGTTGACGATCTTGCCGAACCGCATCGCGTTCCAGTCCACCACGATCTTGCGGCTGCCGACGCCGAGGAAGCCGCCGAAATCGATCACGGCGGCGCGCACGTGCCCGCTCCGATCGACGATGACGTCGACGATGCGGCCCATGTCCTCGTTTGCCGCGCTGAGCACGTCACGGCCAAGCACACCGTGCGCATCGCTCGCGCCGATGATCGTGACCGACGGTGGTGGCGCGGCATTCTTGGGCGTGACGGGGACCGATGACGCCGGCGGCTGCGCCGTCGGCGGTGCATTCGCTTCAGTCGCGGGTGCGGGCGACTCCTCCGCGGCACGTGACACGGCGAGCGTCATCCCGCAGACGATCACGACGCCCAGGGCCAACCATCCGGCGGTACGCATGCACCCTCCTCCCGGCGCGCCGCTAGCGCGCCAGCACGATCGAGACCTGGATCTGGCCACGCGTGCGCAACACTTCCAGCGCCACGTCGTCGCCATGGCGGCTGACGCGCAGGTCCACGCTGGATTCGCCCAGGCGCAGATCGCGCAAGATCACCTCGTGCAGAAACGCCGGCAGATGCGGATTGCGCAGCCGGATCTCGCCGCGCGCAACGTCGAACTCGATGCCCAGCGCCGCCTCCAATAGCGTGAACGCCGTTGCGCTGGCCCAGGCCTGCGGCGCGCAGGCGACCGGATAGAGCGTAGGGCCGCGCCGCTTTTCGCGCCGGAAGCCGCAGAACAATTCGGGCAAGCGGCGCAGGTCCATGTAGGTCGCGGCGTCGAACAGTCCCTTGAAGACATGCGCGACCGAATGCTTGAGCCCGTAGCGCGCGAGCCCGAGCGCGATCAGCGCATTGTCGTGCGGCCAGATCGACCCGTCATGATAGGACATCGGGTTGTATCGCACCTCGCCGACAGCGACGGTGCGGATGCCCCAGCCCGAGAAGAAATGCGGCCGCATCAAATCGGCGGCGACGAGCCGCGCGCGGTCCTCGCGGATCATGCCGCTGAACAGGATCTGGCCGGCGTTCGAGGTCCGCACCTTGCAGGGCCGCTTCTTGCCGTCGAGCGCAAGCGCATAGGTGCCGAGCTCCTCGCACCAGAACGCGGTCTCGAAGCGCTCGGCCAGCGCCTTGGCTTCGGCCTCGAGCTTCCTGGCGAGATCAGGCTTGCCGAGCCGGAGCGCGCAGCGCGCGGCGAGCCGCTTGGCGGCAAAGACGTAACCTTGCACTTCGGCCAGCGCGAGATTGCCTTCCGCAAGCTGGCCATCGGCATGGAAGATCGCGTCGTAGGAATCCTTCCAGCCCTGGTTGGCGAGGCCCTTTTCCGTGGCGCGCTGATATTCGACGAAGCCGTCCTTGTCGGGGTCACCGGGGCCGTCGATCCAGGCCAACCCCGCTTCGATGGCCGGCCACAGCTCGGTCAATGTCTTCTCGTCGCCGGTGCGTTCGAAATAGCTTCCTGCCAGCAGGACGAACAAGGCCGTGGAATCGACGCTGCCGTAATATTGCGCGAACGGTACCTCGCGCAGCGCCGCCATCTCGCCGCCGCGCATCTCGTGCAGGATCTTGCCCGGCGCGGCATCGGCGAGCGGATCGACTGCCTTGGCCTGGAAATGGGCGAGCCGCCGCAGCACGCCCTTGGCGATCCGCGGATCGACCCACAGCATCTGCAACGCGGTGATCAGCCCGTCGCGGCCGAACGTCGTCGAGTACCAAGGAATCCCCGCATAGGGATAGCGGCCTTGCGGCGTCTCCGTCATCAGCATGTTGAGGTCGGCCATGGCCTGGCACAGCACCTCGTTGAAGATGTTGTTGGAGGTCTCGATGCTGGCAGCGCCCATCGTCGATCGGCGCATCTCGCGGCGGTGGGCGAGCAGGCTTCTGAAAAAGCGCGCCGGCTTCTCCGCGACCGGCCGGTTGCAGGATACGGCCACGAACAGGGATTTCGACTCATGCGGGTCGAGTTCGAGCTGCCAGGTCGCGGCGTTCACCGACAACTTGGTCGGGCGCGGATCGAAATGCAGGCCCGTGGTGCGCTCGGCGTCATCAAGACCGCGGTAGTCGAACAGCACGTCGGTCGGTCCCAACAGCCGGCTCGAGCCGATGCCGCGGCGCGGGCGCCGCTCGCCGCGGACTTCGAACAGATCGGCGAAGTCGTTATCGAACAGCAGCGTCAGCGCGAAGCCGGCCGGGCGGTCGCCGTGGTTCTGCACGCCGATGCGCTGATAGGCGGTGCCGCGCCACAGGAAGATCGTGCGCACGATGTGCAGCAGGTCCTTTTGCAGCACGAGGCTGCCCTGCCGGTAGATGTCCGGATTGGTGAGATCGACGGTCAGGGCCGAATTGTCGTCGCGCAGGTTCGAGCCCAGCAGCAACGGCTGGAGATCGTCGAGCACGAGCTCGAGCCTCGCAAGGTAGCGCGTGTCGTGGTGGAACAGGCCATCGGGCCCGCCAGCCGAAGCGCCGATGTCGCCATGGCTGTCGAGCACGATAAAGGTGTCGTCGTGCTTGAGCGAACGCCGCGGCCGCGCCGACGGTCCCGTCATCGGAATATAGAAAGGCTGCTCCGCGACCTGGTCCACGGTCCGCGTCACGGAGACGAATTGGGTAACGGCTTCAGCCGACATCAGCAGCTCCCCTGCGCTTGTTTCGACACGCAACCGACTCGAACGCGACTGTTGGTTTACGCGGCGGCTTGGGCGAGCCGGCTCATTTCCTGCGTGACCAGCTCACGATAGGGACCGTGGCCCTGCATCAGACGCTCGGGCGACCCGTCCTCGATGATCTTACCACCCCTCAACACGACCACGCGATCGAAATTGCGCAGGGTCGCGAGGCGGTGGGCGATCGCGATGACGGTGCGGCCGCGCATCAGCCGCGACAACGCCTCACGGATCGCCTCCTCGGATTCGCTGTCGAGCGCGGCGGTCGCCTCGTCCAGCAGCAGGATCGGCGCGTCCTTCAGGAAGGCGCGCGCGATCGCGATGCGCTGGCGCTGACCGCCGGACATCTTGACACCGCGGTCGCCGACCATGGTGTCGAGACCGCCAGGCAGGCTTTCGACGAAATCGCAGCGCGCCGCAATTGCGGCACGCAGCACCTCGTCGTCGGTCGCGTTCGGGCGGCCATAGCGGATGTTCTCGCGAATCGAGCGGTGGAACAGCGAGATGTCCTGCGGCACGACGGAGATCGCCTCGCGCAGGCTCTGCTGCGTCACCTTGGAAATGTCCTGGCCGTCGATGGTGATGCTGCCCTCGTCGGTATCGTAGAAGCGCTGGAGCAGCGTGAACAGCGTCGACTTGCCGCCGCCGGACTGGCCGACCAGGCCGACGCGCTGGCCGGGTTGCAGGCGCAGGCTGAAGCGCTCGAAGATCTTTTCGCCGCCGGGATAGCCGAAGGTGACATTGTTGAACGCGATCGCGGCGCCGCTCTTCACCAGCGGCTCGGCCTCGGGGTGGTCGCGCAATTCATGCGGCACCAGCAGCGTGGCGATCGCCTCGGTCAGCCGCGCAACGTGCTGGGTGACGTCGACGAGCGCCACCGCGAGATCGCGCGTCGCGTTCAGAATGGAGAGACCGAGGGTGCAGACCAGCACGACGTCGCCCGTGGTCGCCCGGCCATCCTGCCAGAGCATGATCGCCCAGGCCATCAGGGCGATCGTGAGCACGACAGTGACGCCGGCATGGATAAGCCGCAGCTTCTCCAGATAGCGCAGGCTGCGGCCGCGCGCGGTGAGCTCCCGGTTCACGGTCGCGTCGAACCGCTCATGCTCGTGCCCGATCCCGCAGAAGGCGCGCACCAACGGCATGTTGCTGATGACGTCGATCATCTCGCCGTCGACGACGGCGGCCTTGTCGGCGAAGTCGTCATGCAGCGGCTTTCCCGCGGCAGCGAGACGGAACATCGCAAGCACCATCCCGCCGGCAATCACCATCAGGCCGAGTGCCATGTAAGGGCTGACGGTTCCAATCAGCGCGATGGCCGCAACCGTCGCGATGCACGGCGGCAACACATTCCAGACGAACATATTTTCGACCGTGAACACCGCATTGGACGTCGCCGTGATGCGGCTGGTCAGCATGCCGGGCATCCGGTCGGAGAAGTAGCTCGGCGCGTGGCCGGTCAGATGACGAAATATGTCACGACGTAAATCACCCGTGACACGGACGAAGGTGAAGCTGGCCGTCCAGCTTGCGATCCGCCAAAGGAAATTGTCGGCGGCGATCAGCGTCATGAGGAAAATGAATGCCAGCCATACGTTCCCACCATGCGAAGCGCCGGCCGACAGACTGTCGACGAGGGATTTGACGCCGTACTGCGTGCCTACGGAGCAGGCAACGGCCGCCACCACAGCCGTCAGGATCACGAGGTGCGACGCGAGCCGACGCCGAAGATAGCGCAAAACAAAGGCAAACGGCCGGTGCGCATACCCAGAAAGATGATCCATGTGACTATTGACCCCGTCGTGATGATTCAAACTTTTGTTGTTAGCCGACTGAACATCGACCACTTCGCCTCGGTTCCCGGGCACACTCATCACGACATGCGGATGCGGGCGTTCTGCGAAGATGTGATGGCAGCATCGCGACGGGCATCCGACGTGTCGAATAAGTAACGTTCGGAAGGAGGAACTTCGCAAGTGCGGGAACGTTCCCTTGTCTGGCGTGCCGGTGCTGAACAGGCGGGGGCTTTCTACAATCATGATCGCACAGAGGAGATGGTGAGATGCGCATCGCGCAGGTAGCTCCGTTGACGGAGGCTGTTCCACCCAAGCTGTATGGCGGCACCGAGCGGGTGGTGCATTGGTTGACGGAAGAGCTGGTGGCCCTTGGGCACGATGTGACGCTGTTCGCCAGCGGCGACTCGCAAACCTCGGCAAAGCTGGATGCGCTGTGGCCGCGGGCGCTCCGCCTCGACGGTTCCGTGCGCGATCCCAATGCGCTGCATATGGTGATGCTGGAGCGGGTGCGGCAAAAATGTGACGACGAGGAGTTCGACTTCCTCCACTTCCATCTCGACTATTATCCATGGTCGCTGTTCTACCGGCAGCCGACGCCGTTCCTGACCACGCTGCACGGCCGGCTCGACCTGCCGGAGCATCAGCCGGTCTTCAACACCTTCTCGAAGGTCCCCGTCATCTCGATCTCGAACGCGCAGCGCCGGCCGGTGCCGCAGGCGAACTGGGTGAGGACGATCCACCACGGCCTGCCCGAGAACCTGCTGACGCCGAAGCCGGCGAAACAGGAATACCTCGCCGTGCTCGGCCGCATCGCGCCGGAAAAGGGCGTCGACCGCGCCATCAAGATCGCGACGCATTGCGGCATTCCGCTCAAGATCGCCGCCAAGGTCGATCGTGCTGACCAGGATTACTATGACGAGCTGATCCGGCCGATGATCGAGAACAATCCGCTGGTGGAATTCATCGGCGAGATCAGCGATCACGAGAAGTCGGACTTTTTGAGCGGCGCGCTCGGCCTCTTGTTGCCGATCGACTGGCCCGAGCCGTTTGGCCTCGTGATGATCGAAGCGATGGCCTGCGGAACGCCGGTCATCGCCTTCAATCGCGGCTCGGTGCCGGAGATCATCGACGAGGGCCTCACCGGGTTCGTCGTCGAGGACGTCCTCAGCGCAGCCGGCGTCGTCGGTCGCCTGTCGCAACTCGACCGCTCCGTCATTCGCAAGCAATTCGAGACGCGCTTCACGGCGCGGCGGATGGCGCTGGATTATCTCGCGGCCTATCGGAGCCTTGGCGAGGAACAGGCGCCGCGGATCAAGCTGGTGAGCAGCGCGGAGTAGCCGCTGTCATGCCTCGCGCTGGCGGGGCATCCAGTACGCCGCGGCAGCAGTTTGTTCACGCAACTCCCGCCGCGGAGTACTGGATCGTCCGGTCAAGCCGGACGATGACAGTGGGAACGCGGTGACGGCTGCGCTACCTCACCACCGCCCGCTTCGGCTCGACGATCTCGAACATGCGCGGGAATTCGTCCATCAGGCCCATCAGCTCCGCAAGACGCATCGGGTTGCCGGCGAATTTGACCTTGCCGGCGGCCACGGCCTCCGGGAAGCTGGTCAGTTTTGCGATCACCTCATCGAGCGTCGACCGCGCGAGCGTGAAGCTGGCATCGGCATTGTCCGCCTGCATGCCTTCTGTGTAGGTGAGCGCGCAGTTCTCCAGATTGAGCACGAACGTCTCGCCCGTGTCGGAAAAGCTCCAGTTCAGCACGATGTGTTTTCCTTCTGCCTTGGGTCCGTTGAGGCGGATGCCGAGCACGTCCCAGAGCTGTGAGGTGCGCAGCGCCGACAGCGTCTCGCGCGGCATCGGCGGGCGCGCCGGCACCTTCGGCATGCCCTGGCGCAATTCCTGCGCGCCGAACAGATAGGCATTGCGCCAGGTCGCGCTTTCGGCGGCATAGCCGAGCTGCTCCAGCGTATCCGCCAGCAACGCACGCGCAGCCTGATTGTCCGGCTCGGCAAAGACGAGATGGCCGAGCGCCTGCGCCACGAAGCGGAATTCGCCCTTGTCGAAATCGACACGCGCCCGCGCGAGGATGGCGTCGGCGCCGCCCATGTACTCGACATATTTCTTGCCCGACTCAACCGGGGGCAACGGATCGAGATTGACCGGATTGGCGTCGTACCAGCCCAGGTATTTTTGATAGATCGCCTTCACATTATGCCGGATGTGGCCGTAATAGCCGCGGCCGTGCCAGGCGCCCTCCAGGCTGTTGGGCAGCTGGATCGTTTCGGCAATCTCGGCCGCGGTGAGGCCGTGGTTCATCAGGCGGATGGTCTGGTCATGCGCGAACTTGTAGAGGTCGCGCTGCTGCCGGATCATCGTGCCGATGCGTTCGTGCCCCCACACCGGCCAGTGATGCTGGCCGCACATCGCTTCCGCCTTGCCGTCCCAGAGCTGCAAGGCCTCCCCCAGATATTTCGACCAGGCCAGCGCGTCGCGCACGTCGGCGCCGCGGAACGGCAGCAGATTGTGGAAATTGTGGGTGCAGTTCTCGGCCAGGTTCAACAGCTTGTAACGCGGGATGAAGAAATGCATCTCCGCCGGCGCTTCGCTGTTCGGCGCCATCTGGAATTCGAATGTGACGCCGTCGATCACGCGCCGGTCGCCGGTCGCCATGATCAAATCGGTCGGCCGCAGCAGCGCCACTGAACCAGTCGCCATCGACTTGCCGAGCCCGCAATCGACCTGCCCGCGCGCGCCCTTGGCGAGGAGAGGCCCGAACTGGTACTGCGCCCGGCGCAGCATCGCAGGTCCCGCGATGATGTTCTCGGAGACGGCATGCTCCATGAACAAGTTCGGCGCGATGATCGGTACGCGGCCGCTCGCGAGTGCATCCTCCTCCAGCAGGCCGCGCGCACCGCCCCAATGGTCGGTGTGGGTGTGCGTGAAGATCACGGTCGCGACCGGTCGCTGGCCGCGATGCTTGTAGTAGAGATCGAGCGCGGCGCGCGCGCCCTCGATCGAGGTCAGGGTGTCGACGACGATGACGCCGCTGTCGCCTTCGATCAGCGTCATGTTGGCGATGTCGAGCCCACGCACCTGGTACACGCCGGGCACGACCTCGAACAGGCCGTGTTGCATGTTGAGCCGCGACTGCCGCCACAGGCTCGGATTGACCGTGGCTGGCGCCTCTTCAGTCGACAGGAAGCCGTAAGGCTCGAGGCTCCAGACCGTCCGCCCTTGCGGATTGGTGATCTCCGCGTTCTCGATCGTGCCGAGGAAGCCGCGCGCGGCGTCGTCGAAATCTCGCGTGTCGGAGAACGGCAGCGCGTTCAGCATCGCTGTTTGCTGCGCGATGACGGATGGCGTTGCGCCCTTCGGCCCGTTGCTGGCTTCGATGCTGCTCATACTGCCCTCCCGGCTCGTCCCTTGGGAGGCATCTAACCGCATCTCGATTCCGGTTCCAACAAGTCCTTACGCAGCCAAACCTCCGGCCACCGGCTTACCGGAGGCGCGCATGTCCGCCGTCCGCAGCTCCCGCGCCAGCACGTAGCCGCCGCCGTCCTGCTTGGCGCGGTACATCGCCCGGTCGGAGCGCGACAACAGCCCCTCCACCGTGCGCCCATCCTGCGGCGCGACGGCAACGCCGACGCTGACGCCGAGCCCGATCACCTGCCCGTCGACATGATAGGGCGCGCTGAGCGATTGCACGATCCGCCGTGCCATCGCTTCCGCATCGGTCGCCGCGCGCTGCACCAGGATGAACTCGTCGCCGCCCATCCGGACCACGAGATCATGAGCTGCGGCAAGCGCCTTGAGCCGCCCGGCCACCTGCTTGAGCAGCGCGTCGCCGACTGGATGGCCGAACCGGTCATTGGCCTCCTTGAAGCGGTCGAGATCGAGCGCGTGGACGGCGATCATGCTGGAATTTCCGTCCGCCAGCATTCGCGGCAGATCCTCCGCCAGCACCGAGCGGTTAAAGACGCCGGTCATCGAGTCCGAGCGCGCGAGCCGCTCGAACTGTCGCTTGAGCGTGATCTGGCTGATCGAGGCATTGAAGCTCAGCCGCACCATCTCGAAGCTGGCGGCCACATACATCAGGATGAGGAGCCCGAGCCCGACATGGCGCAGATCGGGCTGCATGAACGTCACGATCGCGGCGGGCGCGGCGATCGCGACCAGATCGAGCAGTGCTGCGACCGGGCGCAGTGCCAGCCGCGCCACCACGCCGGCACCGAAGCCGAAACCGATGCCGACCGCCATCACGCAGCAGAGCGCGTCGCCGAGCACGATGCTGCGCGCGGCAAACACGCCCAGTACCAAGGCGGTGATGACGGTGCCGGCAATGTACCGCCGCTCCCAGCGCGCGGCCTCGGCCCGATCCAGCCGCGACGGCTGCGTGAGGCGACGGCGGAACGCAGCGATTTCGGACAGACGGATCATGGCCACGACGACACCGGCGACCGTAAGGGCTGCCGTGACCGCGTCACCGGTCTCGTAGGTTGTGATCGCGCCGACCATCACCTGGCAGACGGCGGCGAGAATAGTAGGGATCGTCGTGCCGTGCAGGCCCGTGATCACTTCCATGTAGACGACATCGGAAATCGACGCCCGTCCGGATTCCATTCTATTGAACAACATGCCAGCCTCATCCGCTCGCATGGTCCTACCGCACATCTGTAAAAATGTGTGCATCGCACAGCGGTGGCATTTGAACGAGCGGATTTACCGCGCGTTAGCCATGCATCGCCTGAGCTCGGCTACATGCCGAGCAGCCTCGGCAGCCACAGCGACAGACCGGGCCAGTATGTCACGACCACCAGGAATCCCAGCATTGTCAGCAGCCATGGCCACACCGCAACCGTGAGCTCGGTGATGCCCATCTTGGCGATGCCTGAGGCGACGTAGAGATTGAGGCCGACCGGCGGATGGCACAGCCCGACTTCCATGTTGACCGCCATCAGGATGCCGAAATGGATCGGATCGATGCCGAGCTTGATCGCAACCGGAAACAGGATCGGCGCCATGATCAGGATGATCGAGGACGGCTCCATCACGTTGCCGGCCAATAGCAGCAGGAGATTGACGACGAGCAGGAAGCCGATCCAGCCGAGGCCCTGGTCGATCATCCATTGCGCAAGCGCTTGCGGCACGTTCTCGTAAGTCATCAGGAACGAGAACAAGACGGCGTTGGTGATGATGTAGAGCAGCATCGCCGAAAGATTCGCCGATGACAGCAGCACCCGCGGCACGTCTCGCAGCTTCAAATCCTTGTAGATGAACACTGCGACGATGAAGGCGTACACCGCGCTGACGGCGGCAGCTTCGGTCGGTGTGAACAGGCCGCTGTAGATGCCGCCGATCACGATCACGATCAGCAGGATACCCCAGATCGACTTGCGGAGCGCATCGAAGCGCTCGTAGAGGGTTGCTTTCGGCATCCTCGGATAGTCGTTACGCCAGGCTCGATAGAACGTCGTGGCGCCGAGCAGCATGGCGAGCACCATTCCCGGCACAATGCCGGCGATGAACAGCTTGCCGACGGAGGTGTTGGTGGAGACGGCGAAAAGGACCATCGGAATCGATGGGGGAATGAGAATTCCCAATGAGCCCGAGGTCGTGATCACGCCCGCCCCGAACCTCTTCGGGAATCCCTGCGCGACCATCGCGGGCAGGATCACCGATCCGATCGCCACCACGGTGGCCGGCGACGAGCCGGAAATCGCGGCGAACAGCGCACAGGCGACCACGCCCGAGAGCGCAAGGCCGCCGTACCAATGGCCGACCAGCGACGTCGCGAACGTGATCATCCGGCGCGCCACGCCGCCATGGGTCAGGAAGTTGCCGGCAAGGATGAAGAACGGGATCGCCATGATCTCGAAGCTCTCGATGCCGGTAAACAGCTTCAGCGCCACCGATTCCGTTCGCACGTCGGTTAGCGTGAACATGAAGCTGAGCACGGTCAGACCGAGCGCGATCGAGATCGGCATGCCCGTGAGCATCAACGACAGTAGAAGGCCGAAAACCACGGCGACACGCAGCCCCTGCGGCAGCGTGATCACGTGCGCCGAATGGGCGAAGCACACGGCGACGATCAGGACCGGCAACAACATCAGGACCCAGCCGAGCGGGCTGCGTTCGTCGCGGACGACCTGACTGCGCGTGACCGGGGCCGGATGGACCGGGTCTATTTCGACGCCCTCGACGCCGGCCATGTCGTGGTGCGGCAGCTCGCCGGTGTGATAGAACGACCAGGCGACCTGCAGGAAGCGGAAGCACATCAGCCCGGAGCCGAGCGGGATGGTGAGATACACCAGCCACATCGGCGCTTCGAGGTCGTTAGATTGCTGGCCGGTCTGCCACATCTGGCCGACGAACGCGGCGCCGAAATAGCACACGATGGCAGTGAAAAGGGCGCCGCACATCAGGCCGAACGTGATGACGCGGCGGCGCGATCCGCCGGGAAGGACATTGACCAGGACGTCGACGCCGACATGGATGCCGGTGCGCACCCCGTAGGCCGCACCGAATTTCGCCATCCAGATGAACATGTAGATGCAGAGTTCCTGCGCCCAGGACAGGTCGAGGGCGGCAAGCCAGACGAACGCGGCTCGCGCGGGGACGGCCAGCAAGGCCAGGTTGCGCGCCTCCGCCCATTTGGCGATGTCGATCGACAGCCCGGCGCCATATCGGTGCAGCACGGCAACGAAGATGAGCAATGTCGCGGCCGCGATCATCGTCGCGATCAGCCATTCCTCGAGATGATCGAGCACACGATTCAATGCACGCAGCAACTTGGTCCCCTCAGCTTGGCTCATCATTCAAGAGCAACGGCCGGGAGTGCGATCACCCCCGACCGTTCATGGTTGTTCTTATAGCGCGCCGGCGTCAGTTCATCTTGACGTCGAGTTCCTTGGCGACGAGATCGAGCACCTCCTGCCCGACCCGCCCCTTCGCCCATTTGTAGGTCGGCTGCATCGCTTCCTGCCACGCCTTGCGATCGGCGTCAGTCAGATAATGCAGCGTGGTTTTGCCCGTCTTCTTGATCTCGGCCAGCGCATCCTCGTTTTCCTGGCGCGCGATCGAGTTGGTGTAGTCGGTCGCCTCGTTCATCGCCTTCTCGAGCTGGGCGCGGATATCGGGCGGCAGGCCGGACCAGAATTTCGAATTGACGATCACAGCATATTGCAGGTGCGCGTGATAGGACACGGTGATGTCCTTCTGCACCTCGTAGAACTTCTGCGTCAGGTAGTTGGACGCGGTGTTCTCGCAGCCGTCGACCACGCCCGTCTGCAAAGCCTGGTAGACTTCGGAAAACGCCATGATCTGGGGGATCGAGCCCATGATCCGGAGATATTGGTCGGCGACCTTCGATCCGGAGATGCGGAATTTCAGACCCTGGAAATCGGTTGGCTTCCTCAGGGGACGGTTGGCGGAGAGCATGTGGAAGCCGTTGTCCCAATAAGCGAGCCCGGTGATGCCCTTGGTCTCGAGCCTCTGGAACAGCCACTTGCCGATCGTGCCCTTCATCGCGTTGGAATAGGTCTGGTCGTCCTTGAACAACCAGGGCAGGTCGAGCGCCTCGAATTCCTTGATACCGAGCGGTGCGAACTTCGCGGTCGAGGGGGCAAGCATCTGCACCGAGCCGAGCTGCAGCGCCTCGATCTCCTCCTTGTCCTTGTACAGCGTGGAGTTCGGGTAGATTTCGACCTTGACCTTGCCGTCGGTGTACTTCTCCGCGAGTTCCTTAAACTTCAGGGCGCCCTTGCCCTTAGGAGTGTCGTTGGCAACGACGTGGCTGAATTTGATGACGATCGGGCTCTGGGCCTGGGCCAAGACCGGAGACAAGACGGGACTCACGAGAACAGCTGCGGCGGCGACCGCAAGAAGCAGCTTGCGCATGAACGAACCTCCCAACAACCTCTAAAACCGGGTCTTTTTTGTTTTCCGATTTCAGTACTGACAGCAATCCGCCACCCGAACAACTAGACCTAAGCCCAATTTGCCGCAGCCAAGCTGTCTTGCGCAACCCGGCACCTGCTGCGTTCCCGGAAGCGAGCGCTTATGTCGCATTGCGGCAGTACGATCAGCCGTTGCGCTGGGCGACCATGAACAGACGCCGGAAGGGAAACAGCGTCTGTCCCGCGGCGTTCTTCGGATAGGCTTTCGCCACCCGCATCCCATAGGCGGCTTCGAATGCGGCCTTCTCGTCGCCCTGCAGGATGTCGAGATAGCGCGTCAGCCAAGTCCCCTTGGTCCACTCTTTCACGGGATTCTCGCCTTCCAGCACCTGCAGATATTCGGTCTCCCAGATGTCGATATTGGCCGACATCGGAGCAAGAAGACCGTGATAATAGGCCGGCGCTTCGACCGGCGGCGGCGTGACGAGATGCTCGACCTTGGACCGCCAGGGACCGTTCAGCGCCGTCTCGCCAATCAGCACATGCGAGGGCGCCAGAAAGTTGCGCGGCATCTGCACAGCGAGCATTCCGCCGGGCGTCACTTTCTCCATGATCGACGGAAACAGTGCCGCATGATTGGGCAGCCAGTGCAGCGCGGCATTGGAATAGACCACGTCATATTGCTTCGTCGGGCGCCAGTGGCCGAGGTCCTCGTGTGACCATTCCACGTCCGGCGCCGCCTTGCGGCCGGCGGCAACCATCTCGGCCGAACCCTCGACACCGGTCACCGTCGCGTCCGGCCAACGCTCCTTGATCAGCCTGGTGACGTTGCCGGCGCCGGCGCCAAGATCGGCAACCGCACGCGGGCCAGAATCCGGGATCCGCATCAAGAGGTCGACGGCGGGCCGGAGGCGGTGCCCGGAGAATTTCAGATATTGCTGCGGATCCCAGACCATCGCTCGGCGCCTTTTCTTTTTCGTGTTTCCTTCAACGCGGCTCTTGGTTACCACTGCTCGTCCCGGTCGGGCAAATCAGGCCGACGGGGCCAAGGCAGGAAACGAACAGAAAAAACGAACAGCCAAGCCAACAGCGACAAGCAGAAAAGCAAACAAGAGGGCGTGTCACCATGGATCTCGGGCTCAAATCGAAAACCGCCGTCGTCACCGGAGCGAGCGTCGGTATCGGCCGTGCCATCGCCAAGGGCTTGGCTGCTGAAGGCGTGCGCGTCGTCGGCGTGGCACGGCGCACCGACCTGCTCGCCGAGCTGGTGAGCGAAGTCGGCTCCGGTCTGATCACGCCATTCGAGCAGGACGTGATGGCCAAGGACGCGGCGGAGAGGATTTCGGCCTTCGCCGTGAGCGAGCTCGGCCATGTCGACATCCTCATCAACAATGCCGGCGGCAGCCGCCCCCTCCCCGTCGATGCGCCCGACAGCCAATGGGACGAAGCGATCGCGCTGAATTTCACCAGCTACCGCCGCATCGCGCATGCGCTGCTGCCGCAGATGATCGAACGCAAATGGGGCCGCATCGTCAACATCACCGGCAAGTCCGAACCGGAAGGCCTCAACGCCGCGTTCGCCGCCAAAGCCGCCGTGCACGCCTGGGCCAAGGGCCTGTCGCGCGAGATCGGCGAGCACGGCATCACCATCAACTGCATCCCGCCCGGCCGCATCATGAGCGAACAGATCCGCCGCAACTACGCGCCCGATTATCGCGAGCGGTTCGCGGAGGAGGAGATTCCTGTCGGCTATTGGGGCGAGCCCGAAGACCTCGCCGCGCTCGCGGTCTTTCTGGCGTCGCCCGTGGCGCGCTACATCACGGGCACGGTGATCCCGGTGGATGGGGGGCTGAGGAGGTATCAGTTCTGAGCGAATTGGCTTGCCCGCTCGCCGAAAGGCCGCCGCAGTTATTCGATCACGTCGTCCGCGCGCACCAGCAACGACGGAGGTATCTCGACGCCGAGCGCCTTTGCGGTCTTGTGGTTGATGACGGTCTTGAACTGCGTCGGCTGCTCGATGGGAATCTCGGCGGGGTTGGCACCCTTCAATATCTTGTCGACGAAAACAGCCGCGTGGCGGAACATTGCGGTGAAGTCCACACCGTAACCCATCAGGGCGGCCCCGCGGGAGGCGACGATGGGTGCGGCAACCGATGGCACCCTGCACCTGTCCACGATAGCGGCGACCATGGACGTGTTGGTGACAAACGCGTTTGCGTCCGTGATCACGAGGCCGTCCATCGGGTTAGAGCCGACGAGTGACAGCGCGCTTTCGAGATCGCCGGGAACGTCGACCTCGATAGGTAGTAGCTCCATCTTCAATGCCTGCGCCGCGTTCCTCATGGTGCTCATTGTAGCGTTGTTCAGTGGATTTCCTCGCTGCATGAGCACCCCCACGCGTCTGGTCGAGGGAGCCAAGCCTGCGAGAATCTCCAGGCGCTTTGCAGCCAGTTCTGTGAGGAAAAAGGTTTGCCCCGTGATGTTGCCGCCAGGATGAGCCATGCTGGCTGCAAGGCCTATGGTCACCAGATCGGGGCCCACGATCATTACGGTCGGAATTTTTGCCGTCGCGTTGTGAGCGGCAAGAATCCCGGGGAATGTGGCTGTGACGAGAACGTCAACATCAAGAGCGACGAGTTCATTCGCAAGCGCCGGCAGCTTGCCGTCGTCGCCACCGGCGTCGCGATATTCGACATGAACGTTCACGCCGTTAACCCATCCGAGATCGCTGAGTCCCTTGAGGAACGCGTCGACTTCCAAATTCCGCGGTGGGGGGAGGAGAAGGCCAATTCGGGGCATTCGCTTCACTTGCTGTGCTCGCGCTGCCAGAGGCAACGCAGACGCCACACCAACCAGAGTCAGGAATTCTCGTCGTTTCATTACCAATCCGATCTCATACACCCCGGCTGAGAACAGCCATTGTTCTACGTTGGTCCAAGCTGCACTGATGACCGGGTCAGGTCAAAGGCGGCAGTCTGCACCGGAGGCGATGACTTCTGCTCTAGCCAGACTCCGGACCTGCCGATGCCGTATGCCAAGCGACGTAAGGGCCATAAGCGGAAGTGATCACATTAAACGGGGTAGCGCCATTTCAATGCGCGCCGCACGAACAAGAGCGCTGCTACCACGATCACCAGGACGACAAGATAGGCGGCAACAGCCCACCGCTCGTGTGGCAGGTAACCCGGAGCCAACATAAGCACCACTAGAATGCAAAGGAGCGCCGTTTGTGCGTAGAACAACGGCGAGCGCAGCATTCCCGTCGGTTTCAGTTCCGCAAGCCGGTCGCCAGCACGCGTCGCGCGACGGTAAACAAACACTAAGACTGCGAAGGCAACAATCCAGGCCATACAACCCAGCTAGCAGTTCAGAATTTATGATACCTCAACGTGCGGTGGAAAAGGCAACATATCCAGCCTAACGTCTGCAACGGGTCCAAAAGGTGAATGCCGGAGCTGCCCGCGTAGATCTGCTTCAGCACAGGAGCGGGCATCGCTCCTTCACGGGAAGCACACATGGTCTTTTGCGGACCGGTGCAGTCCTGGCATCCTGCCAGTGTTTTGCCCGACGCGTCAACGTCATGGCCGCGGCAAATGTCGTCGCTGCGCGTTTCGGAAATCCCTTATTAATCAAGGGGCCTTCTACTGTGCATGGGGTTGTTTTCGCGTTTTTTGTTTTGAGCCTTTAAAAAAACACGCAAGACCCGCAGGACCACCTCACTCCGCCTGCAAGATCTCTGCGATCGCGGCCCCCGCCGCGATGGTGCCGAGCTTTCCGCCGACATCGCGCGTTGCCCTGCCTTCGCCGATCGCTTTTGCCACCGCCACCTCGATCGCACGAGCGGCTTCCTCGTACCGTACCGCGCCGCTGTTCTCGCCGTGCCAGGCCAGCAGCAGGGCCGTCGACAGGACCAGCGAGACCGGATTGGCGACATCCTGCCCTGCTATGTCAGGCGCCGAGCCATGCGCGGCCTGCGCCATGGCGTGGCTGTGACCGACATTAAGCGAGCCGCCGAGGCCGAGGCTGCCGGAAAGCTCTGCGGTGAGATCGGACAGGATGTCGCCGAACATGTTGGTGGCGACGATGACGTCGAAGCGGTCGGGGTTGCGTACAACATGCGCCATCATGGCGTCGACGAGGATGTCGTCGACGGCGAGGCCGGGATAGGCGTTCGCCGCCTCGCGGCAGATGTCGAGGAACATGCCGTCGCCGAGCTTGAGCACATTGGCCTTGTGCACGATGGAGAGATGCTTGCGCCGCTTCATCGCCAGCCGGCACGCCGCGTGCGCGATGCGCTCGCAGCAATGGCGAGTGATCCGGCGCAGCGAGATCACGACGTCAGGCGTGACCAGCATCTCGCCATTGCCCTGCTCCATGTTGCGGTCGGCGTAAAACCCTTCCGTGTTCTCGCGCACCACGACGAGGTCGAAATCGCCGGCCCGGCCGGACCGCCCCGCATAGGTACGAGCCGGCCTGACATTGGCGTAGAGGTCGAGGTTCTTGCGAAAATGCCGCGACGGGTTGATCTCGCCGCGGGCCTCGTCCTTGAAGTCGAAAGTCGCGGTCGGCCCGAGGATCAGGCCGTCGGCGGCGCGGACGATGTCGAGCAGCTCGGGGCGCACCGTCGTGCCGAATTGTTTGAGGCTCGCATGGCCAACGACGTGCTCCTCCAGCCGCAGATTGAGCTGGAAGCGCTCGGAGGCGGCACGCAACACGCCTGATGTCGCGGTCGTGATCTCGGGCCCGATGCCGTCACCGGGCAAAACGACGATGTGCATGGCGCTCCCCTGACATTGCAGCAGCTCATGCGATCATACGCCGGCGCCCGGAATCATCGCCCAGCCTTCGCGCATACACTGCATGCAAGCATATGCCTGTGGAAGGCGGCCGCGCCGTAGTACATGCCAAGTCCCCTGGAGCCGGCCCGCCGGAGCAACGCGCTAACGCAATGACAATCACGTTACCCGCCGCCGCGCGCAAGCCCGACCACACCATTTCCGACGGCCTTCCGCCCGCACAGCGGCGCTGGGCCATCGCCGCGATCTTCACGGCGCTGGCGATGGCCTCGCTCGACACCGCGATCGCCAACATCGCGCTGCCCGCCATTGCCGGCGACCTGCATGTCAGCCCGGAGCAATCGGTCTGGGTGGTCAACGTCTACCAGATCGCGCTGGTGGCGACGCTGCTGCCGTTGGGGGCGCTCGGCGAGATCGTCGGGCACCAGCGCATCTATCTCGGCGGCCTGATCCTGTTCACCATCGCTTCGCTGTTCTGCGCGGTGGCCTGGTCGCTGGAGAGCCTGCTGGTTGCGCGCACGCTGCAAGGGTTAGGTGCGAGCGGCATCATGAGCGTCAACACGGCGCTGGTGCGCTTCGTCTATCCCGGCCGGATGCTCGGCCGCGGCTTCGGCCACAACGCGCTGGTGGTCGCGACCGCCTTCACCTTCGGTCCCTCGATCGCCTCCGCCACCCTCGCGCTCGGCCCGTGGCCATGGCTGTTCGCCGTCAACATCCCGTTCGGCCTCGTCGCGATCGGCATCGGCTTTGCGATGCTGCCGAAAACGCCGCGCGCCGATCACGGCTTTGACTTCCTCGGCGCGATCCTGGCGTCGGCCTGTCTCGGGTTGTTCATCACGGGCATCGGCAGTGCTGCGCACAATCTGTCACCAGTGGTCGTGGGCATCGAGCTGCTCACGGCCCTGGTGCTCGGCTTCATCCTGACGCGCCGCCATGCCGACCATCCCGCGCCGATGCTGCCGATCGATCTGTTCAGTCGGCCGATGTTCGCGCTGTCGGCGGCGACCGCGGTATGCTCGTTCGCGGTGCAGGGCCTCGCCTTTGTCTCGCTGCCGTTCTATTTCGAGGACGTGCTGGGGCGTTCGCAGGTCGAGACCGGCTTCTTCATGACGCCGTGGCCGCTGGTGGTCGGCATCATGGCGCCGATCGCGGGGCGCCTCTCCGACCGGCACGCGGTCGGACTGCTCGGCGGCATTGGGCTCGTGATGCTCGGCCTCGGCATGGCGCTGCTGGCGATGCTGCCGGCCAATCCTGCGATCCCCGACATCATCTGGCGGATGGTGATCTGCGGCATGGGATTCGGCTTCTTCCAGGCGCCGAACATGAAGGCGGTGATGTCGAGCGCGCCGCCGCATCGCAGCGGCAGCGCCTCGGGCATCGTCGCCACCGCGCGCCTGACCGGGCAGACGACGGGGGCCGCGCTCGCCGCAGCCTGCTTCTCGCTGGCCGGTCACGATGGCGCAGTCGTAGCGCTGGCACTCGGCGCCGGCTTCGCCGCGCTCGGCAGCGTGATGAGCTTTTTGCGATTGGCGGTGGAGTAGACCGTCAGGCCAGATGGCGGGCTGCCGTCACCTCGACAGTCGCGGCCGGAATGACCGTCTCCTCGTCGAGCGCAGCGAGGCGCTGATCGATGGCAGCGATGACCTTGCGCGAGAACGGCCCGAGATGGGCATAGGCGGCAATCATCTGCACGGCGATCCGCGCCGATGAGGTGTCGCGCTTGGCGCAGCTCATGAAGGTCTGCCACAGCGGCCCACGCGCCTCGGGAAGGGCTGTGACCACCTTGTGCACCGTTTCCATCGCCCCGAGCCCGGCGCGGATATCGCCCTCGGCGAGCTCTTGGCGCTGCCTGGACCGGTCGAGCAGCGTCATCAGGCGATCAACGCGCCTTGCATAGGCCTCTGGGCTATAGATGTGCTCCAGCACGCGCTTGTAGTCCGTCAGGATGTCGCGCAACGGGCGCACCGGATCGAAGTTGATCCCAGCGGTACACTGATCCGCGCCGATGGTCGGCGCCAAATCGTGGCCCGGGTGCAGCCGGCCTTCGCGCTCGAGGCGGCGCGTGAGCTGCGTGTTCGGCAAGGCATAGAGCAGGCCGACCATGCTGACGGGGATCGCCGCCTCTTCGATGAAGTCGATCATGGCATCCGCCATCGAGAGCTTCTCATTGTCGAAGCCGACGATGAAACCGGCGGTGACGAGCATGCCCGCGGCGTAGATCTTGTGGATGCTCTCGGCGATGTTCCGCCGCGTGTTCTGCTTCTTCCGCATCGCGACCAGCGTCGCCGGATCCGGACTTTCGATACCGACGAAGATGGCGAAGAAATTCGCCGCGCCCATCAGCTCCAATAGCTCGGGATCGTCGGCCAAATTGACCGAGGCCTCAGTCGACAATTCGAAGGGATAGCCGTGAGCACGCTGCCATTCGGCGAGCTGGGGCAGGAACAGCCGCAGCGACTTCTTGTTGCCGATGAAATTGTCGTCGACGAAGTCGAGATGGCCGCGGTAGCCCATGGCGTAGAGCCTGTCGAGCTCGTTCAGCATTTGCTCATTCGTCTTGGTTCGCGGCACCCGGCCATAGAGCTCGATGATATCGCAGAACTCGCAGGTGAACGGGCAGCCGCGGGAATACTGCACACCGAGATAAAGGTAGTCCTCGAACTTCAGCAGGTCGAAGCGCGGCACCGGCGTCTTGGTGACGTCGGCCTGGAATTTTGGCGCGATGAAGACGCCGGAGCGGGCGCCACTGTCCCAGGCCGCGACGAATTCGTGGAGAACGCTCTCGGCCTCTCCGAGCACCTGGAAGTCGGCCCTCTCATAGATATGGGGGCTTGAGGTGGGATCGGGACCGCCGACGACCACCGGCTTGCCCGCGGCACGGCAAATTTCGATCAGGCGCAGCGTGTCGGCCTGCTGCGGCATCATTCCGCCCGTGAAGACGACGTCGGCCCAGGAAAGATCCTCGTCGCTGAAGGCTTCCGTGTTGCAATCGATCAGCCGGACCGTCCAGTGCTCGGGCAACATCGCGGCAACGGTGATCAGCCCCAAAGGGGCCGCAGGGCGCTTCACGCCCAACACTTTGCAGGATTCGCCAAAGCTCCAGAAGGACTCTGCCGAGAACAGCGGATAGAGCATCAGGACTTTGCAAGGCTGCGGTACGTTCATGGAACCTCTTTTTGGCTGATTCCACTGTAGCAGAGCATTGTCGACTTGCACCCCGGCAAAAGAGACAAACTGTCGCTCCGGTTCCAAGGGCGTCTGCGCACGGAAGCCGGTAGACGTCGCCCCAAGCCGTGCCGCGGGCCGCCCAGGGAGCAAATCTCTGGCGGCTACCCCCCGGACTGTTGATTTGAACGTTTCCAATTTGCCGGACACATTGCGCCCCTGAGTCCAATCGGTGGATTGGGCCAATCAGGGGACTGCGATGGCAAACCTAACAATCAACGGAAAAACCTTCACGCTCGACGTCGAGCCGGATACGCCCCTGCTCTGGGCGATCCGCGAGAATGCCGGCCTGACCGGCACGAAATATGGCTGCGGCATTGCACAATGCGGCGCCTGCACCGTTCACATCGACGGCGTCGCCACCCGCTCCTGCGGCGTTTCGGTCGGCGAGGCCGCAGGCAAGAAGATCACGACCATCGAAGGGCTCGCCTCCGGCAACGCACTGCACAAGGTGCAGGAAGCCTGGATTGCCCAGGACGTGCCGCAATGCGGCTATTGCCAGAGCGGCATGATCATGGCGGTGGCGGCGCTGCTGAGCGAGAAGCCGAAGCCGACCGACGCCGACATCGACGAGGCCATCACCAATATCTGCCGCTGCGGCACCTTCCAGCAGGTGCGCGAAGCGATCCACACGATCGCAAGCGCGTAAGGAGCCGCCACATGAACAAGCATGTCTCTCCCAGCATGAACCGCCGTGCCTTCGTCATCGGCACCGCCGCGGTCGGCGCAGGTCTCGCAATCGGCCTCGATATCCCCTTCGGCGGCCCCGCCGTGGTCCGCGCGGCCGACGGCTCCCCCGAGATCGGCGCCTGGGTCGTGGTCAGGCCCGACGACACCGTCGTCATCCGCATCGCCCGCTCCGAAATGGGCCAGGGCTCGCTCACCGGCCTTGCCCAGCTCGTCGCCGAGGAACTTGAATGCGACTGGTCGAAGGTCTCGACCGAATATCCGACACCGGGCCAGAGCGTCGCCCGCAAGCGCGTCTGGGGCGATTTCTCGACCGGCGGCAGCCGCGGCATTCGCTCCTCGCAAGACTATGTCCGCAAGGGCGGCGCCACCGCACGCGTGATGCTGATCCAGGCCGCCGCCGAGGCGTGGAACGTGCCGGCGTCCGAATGCACGGCCGCCAACAGCGTCATCACCCACACGCCGTCCGGCAAGACCACGACCTACGGCAAGGTCGCCGAGGCCGCGGCCAAGCTGACGCCGCCGGCCGACGTCAAGCTGAAGGATCCCAAGGACTGGAAGCTGATCGGCAAGGGCGTGAAGCGGCTGGACACCGCCGAGAAGACCACCGGCACCATGATCTACGGCATCGACGTCAAGCTGCCGGGCATGCTGAACGCCGCGATCAAGGATTGCCCGGTGTTCGGCGGCAAGCTGAAGAGCTATGACGAAGCCAAGATCACCGACATGAAAGGCGTCAAGAAGGTCATCAAGGTCGGCGACACCGCGGTCGCGGTTGTTGCCGATACCTGGTGGCAGGCCAAGACCGCGTTGGAGGCGCTGCCGATCGTCTGGGACGAGGGCGACAACGCCAAGGTCTCGAGCGAGTCGATTGCAAAGTGGTTGGCCGAGGGTCTCGCCAACGACCAGCCGGCCTATGTCGGCAACAAGAACGGCGACGCCAAGGCGGCGATCGCCGGTGCCGCCAAGAAGATCGAGGCCGTCTACAGCTATCCCTACCAGAACCACGCCACGATGGAGCCGATGAACGCCACGGCGCTCTACACGGCCGACAAGTGCGAGGTCTGGTGCGGCACGCAGAATGGCGAGGCGGCCTTCGCCGCCACGTTGGAAGCGTCGGGCCTGCCGGCGGAGAAGTGCGACGTGCACAAGGTGATGCCCGGCGGCGGCTTCGGCCGGCGCGGCCAGACCGACTATGTCCGTCAGGCCGTCTTGATCGCCAAGCAGATGCCGGGCACGCCGATCAAGCTGTTGTGGTCGCGCGAAGAGGACATGGCGCACGGCAGATATCACCCGATCACCCAGTGCAAGATGACCGGCGCGTTCGATGCGGACAACAATCTGGTCGCGCTGCACTACCGCCTGTCCGGGCAATCGATCCTGTTCTCGCTCCGCCCCGAAGCGCTGCAGAACGGCATGGATCCGGCCGCATTCCAGGGCGTCGCCCAGTCCGGCGAAGCCGCGTTCGGTTACTCCGTGCCAAACCTCCTGGTCGAGCATGCGATGCGCAACCCGCACGTTCCGCCGGGCTTCTGGCGCGGCGTCAACGTCAATCACAACGCGATCTACATGGAATGCTTCATGGACGAGCTGGCCCAGGCCGCAGGCCAGGACCCGCTCGAGTTTCGCCGCAAGCTGATGGGCAATCACCCCAAGCATCTGGCCGTGCTCAATGCCGTGGCGGAGAAGATCGGCTGGAGCACCCCGGCGCCGCAAGGCATCTATCGCGGCATCGCGCAGGTGATGGGCTATGGCAGCTATGTCGCCGGCGCCGCCGAGATCTCGGTGACCGACGGCAACAAGATCAAGGTGCATCGCATCGTCGCCTCCACCGATCCCGGCTACGTCGTCAATCCGGCGCAGGTGGAGCGGCAGATCGCGGGCTCCTTCGTCTATGGCCTCTCCGCGCTGTTCTACGGCGGCTGCACCGTCAAGGACGGCAAGATCGAGCAGACCAACTTCGACACCTACAATTCGATGCGCATCAACGAGATGCCGAAGGTGGAGTCGGTAATGGTGCCGAGCGGCGGGTTCTGGGGCGGTGTCGGCGAGCCGACCATCGGCGTCGCAGCGCCGGCGGTGCTCAATGCGTACTTCGCGGCGACGGGCAAACGCATCCGTTCGGTGCCGCTGCGCGACCAGAACATCACCTTCGCCTGAGAAACGCCGCGGCGGCCGTAACGGCCGCCGCGGCACACTTTCCGGACAAGACCAATGAATGCGTCGGTGACACGGCGGGATGCCGTCCTCGGCATCACCGCCGCGGCCACATCAATCGCCGTCCCTTCGATCCTGCGCGCGCAATCGGCAGGCCGCGTCGTCGTGGTCGGCGGCGGCTTTGGCGGTGCGGCGTGCGCCCGCGCGCTGAAGCGCGCGCAGGCGAACTTGCAAGTCATCCTGATCGAACCCAGTCCCGTCTTCACCTCCTGCCCGTTCAGCAACGAGGTGATCGCGGGTCTGCGCGAAATCGACGCGCAGCAGTTTGGCTATGACAGACTCGCCGCCGAGGGCGTCACGGTGATCAGCCAGGCCGTAACCACAATCGAGCCGCAACTGCGCAGCGTCATGACTGCCGATGGCGTTGCGCTGCCCTATGATCGTCTCGTACTCTCCCCCGGCATCGACTTCCATTTCGAAGCCCTGCCCGGCTACGACGACGCGGCATCAGAAAAAATGCCGCACGCCTGGAAGGCCGGCGCACAGACGCTGCTGCTGCGTCGCCAATTGGAGGCAATGCCGGACGGCGGCACCGTCGCCATTGCGATCCCCGCCAATCCCTCGCGCTGTCCGCCGGCGCCTTACGAGCGCGCCAGCCTGATCGCGCATTACCTGAAAACGAAGAAGCCACGCTCAAAGGTCTTGATCCTCGACGCCAAGGACAGCTTCTCCCAGCAGCGACTGTTCGAGAGGGCGTGGAAAGAGCTGTACGGCGATATGATCGAACGCATCTCTCTGTCGCAAGGCGGCCGCGTGACCTCGATCGATCCCGCGACAAAGACCATCGTCACCGAGTTCGGCAATTACACGCCTGACGTCGCCAACGTCGTCCCGCCGCAGCGAGCGGGACGCATCGCCGAGATCGCGGGCGCTGCGGATGCCACCGGCTGGTGCCCGATCGATCCCGTGACCTTCGAATCGAAACTTGTCCAGAATATCCACGTCGTCGGCGATGCCTGCCTCGGCGGGGGCATTCCCAAATCGGCATCCGCGGCAAGCGCCCAAGGCAAGGCCTGCGCCGCCGCGATCGTGAACCTCCTTGCCGGCCGCGCGCCAGAAACGCCGCGACTGACAGGCGTCTGCTACAACATTGTCGCACCCGGCTACGGCTTTTCACTCGCAGGCAACTACCAGCCCAAGGGCGACATCTTCGCCGAGGTCGAGGGCGGAGCGACCAGCCCGGTCGATGCGCCGCGCGAATTGCGTGCCCGCGAGGCGACCGATGCCGAGCGCTGGTTTCAAACCATCACGGCGGACACCTTTGGCTAAAGCATCGGTCCATATCGCAGCTCTGATCGCCGCAAGTGTTGCCGGCGCTGCTAACGCGGACGAGCTTGTGCCCTACAACGTCGTCGGCGACGGCATCGCGGAATCGCTCACCGGCGCGCCCGGCGATGCCGCGCGCGGGCGCGCGCTCGTGCTCGCGCGCACGACGACCTGCATCCTCTGCCATTCCGGTCCCTTCTCCGAAACCCGGTTCCAGGGCGACCTCGCGCCTGACCTCTCGGGTGCGGGGAACCGCTGGACGGTGAGCCAGTTGCGGCTTCGACTGGTCGATGCGGCGCGCTTCAACCCTGAGACCATCATGCCGTCCTATTATCGCACCGACCACCTCGTGCGGGTCGGGCGAAATTTCGCCGGCAAACCGATCTTGTCCGCCGCCGAGATCGAGGACATCGTGGCTTTTCTTGCAACGCTTCGGGACTAGGACTGTTCATGCCAACCACGCGACGACGATTCGTGACTCTTGCCGGAAGCGTGACGTTCGCCGGGACGATCCCGATCCTCACGCTGCGGCCGCTCGAGGCGACACCGGCGATGCTCACCGCCGCGATCCGCAACGTCGTCGGCGAAGCACCTGTCCGCACCGGCAAGGTGAAGCTCGACATTCCGCCGCTGGTCGAGAACGGCAACACGGTGCCGATGACCGTGAGCGTCGCGAGCCCGATGACGGCGGACGACTACGTCAAGAGCATCCACGTCTTCAACGAGAAGAACCCGCAGCCGAACATCGGCAACTTCCATCTCGGCCCCTCCTCCGGCCGCGCCCAAATCTCGACCCGGATTCGGCTCGCCGACACCCAGAAGGTGGTGGCGATCGCGCGTCTTTCCGACGATACGTTCTGGCAGGTCACGACCGAAATCGTCGTGACGCTGGCCGCCTGCACCGAGGAGATGAATTGATGGCTGCGCTCATCAACGTTCCCACGAAAGCCAGACGCGGCGAAATCATCGAGATCCGCACGTTGACCTCGCACATCATGGAGACCGGCTTCCGCCACACCGCGGATGGGGCGCTGGTACCGCGCGACATCATCACGAGCTTTACGTGCCGCTATAACGGCACCGAGATTTTTCGCGCCGATCTCTTTCCGGCGATTGCGGCCAATCCCTATCTGTCGTTCTTCACGGTCGCGAAGGAGAGCGGCAAGTTCGAGTTCGAGTGGATCGGCGATAACGGTTATTCGTCCAGCGCATCGGCGTCGATCACGGTCGAATGAGTTTTTGGCGCACGATATCGGCCGCGGCGCTCCTCGCCACCGGCCCTGCCCTGCTCGCCGGCGAGATTCCGCCGGACGCGCGCCGCTCCGGCTATTCGTTCATGGGGCCCGACACCCGCGCGATGCAGGATGACGACACCTCAAATCCCGGGATGCTGTTCGTGCTCGATGGTGAGGCGTTGTGGACGAAGAGGACCGGCAGCGCCGACAAGGCCTGTGCGGATTGCCATGGCGATGCACGCGGCAGCATGAAAGGCGTCGCCGCGCTATATCCGGCCTTCGACAAGGCGCTGGCGCGCCCCGTCACGCTCGACCAGCGCATCAATCTCTGCCGCAGCAATCATCAGCAGGCACCGGCGCTCCCCTACGAGAGCCGCGACCTGCTGGCCCTGTCCGCCTACGTCGCGCACCAATCGCGCGGCGCTGCGATCACGGCTGGCGACGACCCGCAACTGAAGCCATTCGTCGAACAGGGCCGCGACCTCTTCATGCAGCGCGAGGGCCAGCTCAACCTTGCCTGCACCAATTGCCACGATGACAATTTCGACAAGCGACTTGCCGGCGCGCCGATCACGCAGGGACAGCCGACCGGCTATCCGCTTTATCGCCTGGAATGGCAGACGCTGGGATCGCTGGAGCGCCGGCTACGCAGCTGCATGACAGGTGTCCGCGCCCAGGCCTATGATTTCGGCGCGCCCGAGCTGGTCGCGCTCGAACTCTATCTGATGTCGCGAGCGCATGGCTTGCCGATGGAAACGCCGGCCGTGCGGCCCTGAATTCCACAGATTAGGGCTAGGCAGACGCGGAACGGCCGCTAGTATCCGCCCAAATTGAGTCACAGGGAGGGACCTAAAGTGGTCAACCACAAAATCTCGCGTCGTACGCTCTTGACCGGCACGGCCGCAGCTGGAGCGCTCGGCCTGACGGGAATGCCGGCGCGCGCCGAGGTGAACTGGAAGAAATACGCAGGGACCAAGCTTGAGGTGATCCTCGCCAAGGGGCCCCGCGGCGACAACCTGCAAAAATACGTCAAGGAGTTCACCGAGCTCACCGGCATCCAGGTCGAAGCGGAGCAGATTCCCGAGCAGCAGCAGCGCCAGAAGGTGGTGATCGAGTTCACCTCGGGCCGTCCGAGCTTCGACGTCGTCCATCTCAGCTACCACGTGCAGAAGCGGCAGTTCGAGAAGGCCGGCTGGCTCGCCGACTTGACCCCCTTCATGAAGGACCCGGCGCTGACCGCCCCCGATCTCGTCGAGAGCGACTTCTCGGCCGCGGGCCTGCAATACGCCAGGAACGACAAGGGCCAGATGCTGTCGCTGCCGTGGTCGGTCGATTATTTCATCCTCTATTACAACAAGGAGCTGTTCGAGAAGAAGGGCGTCGCCGTTCCCAAGACCCTCGATGAGATGGCTGCGGCGGCCGAGAAGCTCACCGATACCAAGGAAGGCATCTACGGCTTTGTCGGGCGCGGCTTGCGCAACGCCAACATGGCGATGTGGAGCAACTTCTTCCTCAACTATGGCGGAGAATTCCTCGACGCCAAGGGCAACATCCTGACCGACGGTCCGGAAGCCATTGCCGCGACCAAGCTGTATCAGACGCTCCTGACCAAATCGGCACCTCCAGGCGTCGCCGGCTTTAACTGGATGGAGTCGATGGCCTCGTTCACGCAAGGCCGATCCGCGATGTGGATCGACGGCGTCGGCTGGGCGCCGCCGCTGGAAGATCCGGCTGCCTCGCGCGTTGTCGGCAAAGTCGGCTACACCGTCGTGCCCGCCGGCCCCAAGGGACAATATTCCTCGACCTATGGCGACGGCATCGGCGTTGCCGCTGCGAGCAAGAACAAGGAAGCCGCCTATCTGCTCTGCCAATGGGTGGTCTCGAAAACGCAAGGAGCGCGGCTGCTGCAGGCCGGCGGCGGCGTCCCGTTCCGCAACTCGATCCTTGGCGATGCCGAGGTTCAGAAGGGCGTCAAGACCAAGGAGTGGCTGCAATCGGTGATCGATTCCGGCAAGATCAGCAAGCTGGGCCTGCCCGTCGTGATCCCGGTCGCCGAATTCCGCGACATCGTCGGCGCGGCCGTCACTGCGACCTTGTCCGGCGCCGATCCTGCCGCCGAGCTGAAGAAGGCCAACGATCAGTACCGGCCGATCCTGGAGCGTAGCGAGAAGGCGTGAGTGCGTTGACACAATCGACTCCGGGCGCGGCACAGTCTGATGCCGCGCCGGAGAAAGCGTTGCGGCCGCCGTCGTACTGGCCGTTCGTGGTGCCGGCGCTGGTCGTCGTGATCGCGATCATCATCTTCCCGTGGGTCTTCACGATCTGGATGAGCCTGAACGAGTGGAAGGTCGGCTCCTCGACCACCTTCGTCGGGTTGTCCAATTATCTGCGGCTGACGAGCGATCCCCGCTTCATCGAGGCCGTCGGACATACACTGGTCTACACCATATTGTCCGTGCTGCTGCCGCTCGTGCTCGGCACGTTTGCGGCCGTGGTGTTTCACCAGAAATTTCCCGGCCGCGGCTTTCTGCGCGGCGTCTTCATCATGCCGATGATGGCGACGCCCGTGGCGATCGCGCTGGTCTGGACCATGATGTTCCACCCGCAGCTCGGCGTGCTGAATTATCTGCTGTCGCTGGTCGGAATCCCCGCGCAGCTCTGGGTGTTTCATCCCGCGACCGTCATTCCCTCGCTGGTGCTGGTCGAGACCTGGCAATGGACGCCGCTGGTGATGTTGATCGTGCTCGGCGGCCTGGCCGCGATCCCGACCGAACCTTACGAAAGTGCACAGATCGACGGCGCCAGCATCTGGCAGGTGTTCCGTTTCATCACCCTGCCGCTGATCATGCCGTTCCTGTTCATCGCCGGCATGATCCGCATGATCGATGCCGTGAAGAGCTTCGATATCATTTTCGCGATCACGCAGGGCGGTCCGGGATCGGCGTCGGAGACGATCAACATCTATCTCTACAGCGTCGCCTTCTCCTACTACGACCTCGGCTACGGCTCGTCGATTGCTGTCGTGTTCTTCCTGCTGATCGTCCTGCTTGCGGCGGTGATGCTCTACGCGCGCCAGCGCATGCTGTGGACCGAGATCGCGAGCGGCACATGAGTCCAAGGCAAATCGTCGGCAAAATCGGCCTGTGGTTCTCGGTGTTCCTCATCGTGTCGCCGGCGATCCTGTTCTTTCTCTGGATGCTGTCGCTGTCGCTCAAATTCGAGATCGACAACGCCGCCTACCCGCCGGTGTTCTTCCCCGAGCATGTCGCCTGGAAGAACTATGCCGACGTGCTCGCCTCCAACCGCTTCCTGACCTATTTCATCAACAGCCTGATCGTGACCGGCAGCGCGACGTTGCTTGCGCTGCTCGTCGGTGTCCCCGCCGGCTACGGCATCGCGCGCATGGCCGCGCACAAATCCGCGATCGTGATCCTGATCGCCCGTATCACGCCGGGCCTGTCCTATCTGATCCCGCTGTTTCTCATGTTCCAGTGGCTGGGACTGCTCGGCACGCTGGTGCCGCAGATCATCATCCACCTCGTGGTCACGGTGCCGATCGTGATCTGGATTATGATCGGCTATTTCGAGACGACGCCGATGGAGCTGGAAGAAGCAGCCCTCATCGACGGCGCCACGCGCTGGCAGGTCTTTCGGCACGTTGCCCTGCCAATCGCCAAGCCCGGCATCGCCGTTGCCTTCATCCTGGCTGTGATCTTCTCCTGGAACAACTTTGTGTTCGGCATCGTGCTGGCCGGACGCGAGACCCGCACCCTGCCGGTCGCCGTCTACAACATGATTTCGTTCGACCAGTTGAGCTGGGGGCCGCTCGCGGCCGCCGCGCTGATCGTCACCCTCCCGGTGCTGCTGCTGACGGTGTTCGCCCAGCGACAGATCGTCGCCGGGCTCACCGCTGGTGCCGTCAAGGGCGGGTAGCTACTCCGCCGGTGCCGCGTGCATGTCCGCGTGCGGCATGTAAGGCTCGCTCGCGCCGAGCCTGCTGGCCGCGAACAGACCGGCGGCCATCACGGCATAGGCGAACGCGACCGCGGGCGTGACGCCAAATCCGCCGCCGATGCCGACGGCTTCGCCGTGCATGAAGCCGAAGTAAGTCAGGACCGCACCAACCAGCGCGAATGCCGAGGCTTTCTCGAAGTCGCGCTCGATGATGAAGACGCCGATCGCACCCAGGATCAGGCCGCCGAGGATGGAGCCGCCGCCCATCACTTCGAGTCCGTGATAGAACACGCCCTGCTGCGGCAGCGCTGCAATCGCGGCCGCCTTGACCGCGTCGGCCTTGTCGGCGGCCATTCCGCCGACGGTCGCAGCCGCGTTCATGGTCGAGCCCAGCATGGTGTCGATCTGGAGCTTGGCCCAGGCGGCCAAATGCGGCGTCAGCGCCAGCACGATCGCGGGCGCGTGCTTGATCGGCGTGGTCTGGAACGCCTGCGCGCCAATGAGCATGCCGATATAGAGCAGGATCGGCGAGATCGCGACGACCGGGACCAGCGCCAGCAGCACCGAGATGATGCCGAACCAGGCCAGCACCACCACCATGATGCCGGTCGCGGCCGAATAGCCGATGCGGCCGCCCATCGCCTTCCAGCCGGGATGGCCGATATAGACGGCGTTGATAAAGGGGTTGCCCATCAGGCAGCCGATCAGGCTGACGATTCCGTCGGCGGTGAGCACGCGCGTGGTCGGATATTCGTCGCCGGCGGCTTCCGCGCTCTCGACATTGTCCATGGCCTCGACGAGATCATAGATGCCGAACGGAATGGCGGTGACCAGGATGACGCCAAGGAATTCGAATCCGGAGAAGACGTAGCCCACCGCCGGGATCGGCACCGAGAAGCCGAAATTCGCGAAGGCATCACTGACGCCCTTGACGCTGAGCCCGCCGAGACCGAGGCCGAACAGGTTCGAGCCCCAGGCGATAACCATGCCCACCGCGATCGCAACGAGACCGGCGGGAATGCCGCGCCAATATTTCACGCCGCCGAACCAGCTCACCAGGATGATGGCGAAGCAGACCAGGCCGATCTGTGGCGTCATGTACATTTCGAGCGCCGGTCGCATCGAGATGAAGGTGACGGAGACGCCGGCGAGCGTACCGAGCAGCGCCGCGCGCGGCGTGATCTTTCGAATGAACGGCGCGATGAAGCCGCCGATCATCAGGATGAAGCTCTGGAAGAACACCCAGACCAGGCCGGCCGACCAGCCCTTGAGCGGATCGCCGGTCTTGATCGTGATCGGCAGCATGATCGCGAAGGTGACGATGAACATATGCGGCACGCTGACGCCTGACGGCAACGCACAGACGTCGTTGCGACCGGTCTTCTGCGCGAGACGATAGGCGAGGTACGCGTAGTAGAAGGTGGAAAGGCACATCATCAACCCGAGTGCGGGAAGGATGCGGCCGAACACGAGACTGTCAGGCATCTTCAGGACGAAGCGCAGCAGGCCCGTGAGCACCAGCATGTTGACGAGGATGTTGGTGCCGAAGCCGAAAAACGCGTTCCAGTCGCCCGGTGTCCATAGTGCCGGCTTGAACTCGAAGGTGCCGGCCGTCCCCGTCGTGCTTGTGCTCATGGTGATGCCCCTACGCTGATGTGGAAATCTTCATCGCCTCCAGAACCGCGGCTGAGCTTGCGACCCAGCCGAAGATGCCGCCCTGGGCCTTGATCATCTTCAGGCCCATCTCGTGAAATTCGGGGAAGTAGGACGCGCAGCCGTCCGAGATGACGACGCAGCGATAGCCGCGGTCGTTGGCCTCGCGCACGGTGGTGTTGACACACACTTCGGTGGTGACGCCGCACACCAGCAGATTTTCGATGCCGTATTTCTCCAGCACGTCGGTGAGTTCGGTGGCGTAGAATGCGCCCTTGCCGGGCTTGTCGATCACGATCTCGCTGTCGAGCGGATAGAGCTCCGGGATGATGTCGTGGCCGGCCTCGCCGCGAATGAGAATGCGTCCCATGGGACCGGGGTCGCCGATGCGAAGGGATGGCGCGCCGCGCTCGACTTTCGCCGGCGGCGCGTCGGAGAGATCGGGCAGATGGCCCTCGCGCGTGTGGATCACCAGCATGCCGGTATCCCGCGCGGCCTTCAGCACGGCACCGATCGGCTTCACCGCACGCGCGAGCTGGCTGACGTCGTTGCCCAGCGTCTCGCCGAAACCGCCGGGCTCCATGAAGTCGCGCTGCATGTCGATGATGAGAAGCGCGGTGGCCGGCCAGTCGAGCTTGACCGGCTCCGGTTCGGCGCTGATGACACCCAGTGTCGGCTTGGTTGAGTTCAACATGACTCAAGGCCCCCGCGAGAACTCTCTCTGCAGGAGTTCTGCAAGCGCCATGCCATTGTGTACAATTGCGATTAAGCCGACGGCGCAGGAAAATTTACTGCGCTGTCAGAATGTTATTAGGAAAGCCGGGGTCTGCTTATTCGCTGTGCGGCGGCTTTGCGGCGTGCATTTGCCCAAAGGATGAGCGCTCTCCGTCGTTATTCCGGGGCGATGCGTAAGCGTCGAACCCGGAATCCATCGGGCGGCTAAACACGCGCTGAAATCGATCCGGGCTCGCGCGACGCGCGCCCCGGAACGACGAAGGTGGCGCTAGCGACCCGCTCCATACAGCCCCCGATGCTCCTCCCCATGGTGCGCGCAAGAGGCCTTCAGCGTCGTCATGTAGAGCGACCTTCAGGTCTTGAGGATCATGGGGTCGCCAGCGGCATGAGTTCGCGAAGACGTCGAGGGCTGTCGGCGCAGCAACGATATCGGCCGTGCCGCGCAATACCTCTGCTTGGAGCATCTGGCGCGGGTGGCGCCATGGCCCGATCGGAGCCTCAGCTATCTCCGTAATCTCAGTGTCGAAACGCGCTTGCCGTCATGGTGCTCTCCACAGGAAGCCATGACCAGCAGGAGCGCCACGGATGCGGCCAGCGATATTGACTTCGTCTGTGCATGCTTTTGACTGTCACAATTCGCGTCGCGCAGCCGCTCCTCCCTCCCGCAGCGCAAACCCCAAGTCGAAGAAAAGCCAAACAAGAGACGAGGACTCCTGAAATGACGCTGATGCAGGTCGAGCTGGATGACAAATACCGGCTCGAATCGAAGCGGATCTTCCTGTCCGGTACTCAGGCGTTGGTCCGGCTGCCCATGCTGCAGCGCGAACGCGACCGGCTTCAGGGCCTCAACACCGGCGGCTTCATCTCGGGCTATCGCGGTTCCCCGCTCGGCATGTACGACCACGCATTGTGGCGCGCGAAGTCACACCTCCAGCAGCACGACATCGCCTTCGTTCCCGGCTTGAACGAGGACCTCGCGGCGACCGCCGTCTGGGGCAGCCAGCAGGTCGGCCTGTTTCCCGGCGCGAAGGTCGATGGCGTGTTCGGCATCTGGTACGGCAAGGGGCCGGGCGTTGATCGCTCGGTCGACGCGCTCAAGCATGCGAATGCCGCCGGCACCTCGCTCAACGGCGGCGTGCTCGCGCTCGCCGGCGACGACCACGGCTGCCAGTCCTCGACACTGGCGCACCAGAGCGAGCAGGTCTTCGCAGCGGCGCTGATCCCCGTCATCAACCCGGCCACGCTACAGGACTATCTCGACCTCGGCCTCTACGGTTTTGCGCTGTCGCGCTTCTCCGGCTGCTGGGTCGGCTTCAAGGCGATCAGCGAGACGGTGGAGAGTTCGGCCTCGATTGACAGCGATCCCGAACGCATCCAGATCAAGCTCCCCGAAGATTTCGAGATGCCGCCCGGCGGCCTCAACATCCGCTGGCCCGATCCGCCGCTCGACGCGGAAAGGCGCCTGTTCGGCCCGAAGATGGCGGCGGTGCAGGCCTTTGCGCGCGCCAACCAGCTCGACCGCATCGTGCTCGACTCCAGGCCGGCACGGCTCGGCATCGTCGCGACCGGCAAGGCTTATCTCGATCTGCGGCAGGCGCTGGCCGATCTGGGCATTACCGACAAGGACGCGCAGGATTTGGGCTTGCGCATCTACAAGGTCGCACTGACCTGGCCGCTCGAGGAAACCGGCGCCAAGCGCTTCGCCGAAGGACTTCAGGACGTGCTGGTGGTCGAGGAGAAGCGCGGCTTCATCGAAGACCAGCTGATGCGCATCCTCTACAACATCGATGCGTCCCGGCGCCCGACCGTGACGGGAAAACGCGACGAGCGAGGCGCGCCGCTATTGCCGAGCGAGGGCGAACTGACGCCGACCGTCGTTGCAGCCGCACTGGTGGCGCGGCTGCGCAAGCTCGGCCACCACAGCCCGGTGCTTGAGCAGCGCCTCGCCCGGCTCGAGGCCTTCGACACTCCTGTTCCGGCCTCCCAGCAAATCAAACTGGCGCGCACGCCATTCTTCTGCTCGGGCTGCCCGCACAACACCTCGACGCGCGTGCCCGAGGGAAGCCGCGCCATGGCCGGCATCGGCTGCCACGGCATGGCCCTGAGCATGCCGACCCGCCGCACCGATCTGATCTCGCATATGGGCGCCGAGGGCGTGAACTGGATCGGACAAGCGCCCTTCACCACCGAGCAGCACATCTTCCAGAACCTCGGCGACGGCACCTACACCCATTCCGGACTGCTTGCCCTTCGCGCGGCATCGGCCGCCGGCATCAGCATCACCTACAAGATCCTCTACAACGACGCCGTCGCGATGACCGGCGGCCAGCCGGCCGAGGGCGGCTTCAACGTTGCCCAGATCGCTCAACAGGTCTGGGCCGAGGGCGTCAAGCGCCTCGCGATCGTCTCCGACGATCCCACCAAGTACCCTGACGGCAATTACTTCCCGCAAGGCGCGACCATCCATCACCGCCGCGAGCTCGATGCCGTGCAGCGCGAGCTGCGCGACATCAAGGGCCTTACGGTCATCATCTACGACCAGACCTGCGCCGCGGAAAAGCGCCGCCGCCGCAAGCGCGGGCTGTATCCGGATCCCGCCAAACGCGCCTTCATCAACGAGCTGGTCTGCGAAGGCTGCGGCGACTGCTCGCAAGCCTCGAACTGCGTCTCGGTGCAGCCGCTGGAGACCGAGTTCGGCCGCAAGCGCCAGATCGACCAGTCGAACTGCAACAAGGACTTTTCCTGCGTCGAGGGCTTTTGTCCGAGTTTCGTCACCGTGCATGGCGGCACGCTCAAGCGGATCAAGACATCGACAGTCGACTCAGGCCAGCTGTTTGTCGACCTGCCGCTGCCCCCCGCGCGTGAGCTGGACGCCCCCTACAACATTCTCGTCACCGGAATCGGCGGCACCGGTGTCATCACCATCGGCGCGCTGCTCGGCATGGCCGCCCATGTCGACGGCCGCGGCTGCTCGGCACTGGATTTCACCGGCCTGTCGCAGAAGAACGGCGCGGTGATGAGCCATGTACGCATCGCCGCGAAGCCGGAAGACATCTCCGCGGTCCGCATCACCACGGGCGGCGCCGACGTCATCCTCGGCTGCGACATGATCGTCTCGGCCGGTCCCTCCGCGCTCAGCCGCGCCGAGCGCGGCGTAACCAAGGCCTATGTCAACGCCGACCTGCAGCCGACCGCGAGCTTCGTGCAAAATCCGGATCTCGATTTCGAGATGGACACGATGCAGACCGTGCTGCGCGATGCTGTCGGCGACAACAACCTCGACATCATCGATGCCACCGGCATTGCCTCCGCGCTGATGGGCGACTCGATCGCGACAAATCCTTTCATGCTCGGCTTTGCCTTCCAGAAGGGCGCGATCCCGCTGTCGCTGGAAGCGTTGCTCCGCGCCATCGAGATCAACGGCGCCGCGATCGACATGAACAAGCTCGCCTTCACCTGGGGACGCCTCGCCGCCCACGACATGTCGCGGGTGCGTAGCGTGCTGCAGTTCAGGAGCCGGGCATCCGCCCCGACGAAGTCGCTCGACGACATCATCGCGACGCGTGCCGAGTTTTTGACGGGCTATCAGGACAAGGCCTACGCCGACCGCTACCTCGCAGCCGTCGCCAGGGTGCGCAAGGCGGAAGCAGCTGCCTCGCCCGCGTCCACGGAGTTGGCCGAGGCCGTCGCCAAAAACTTGTTCAAGCTCATGTCCTACAAGGACGAGTACGAGGTCGCGCGGCTTTATACCGACGGCAGCTTCTCCAAGAAGATCTCGGAGAAATTCGACGGCGACTTCACGCTGAAGTTTCATCTGGCCCCGCCGATCTTCGCGCGACGCGACAAGACCACCGGACATCTCCAGAAGAAGGAATTCGGCGGCTGGATGATTCACGCCTTCCGCGTGCTGGCCAAACTGAAATTCCTCCGCGGCGGCGCGTTCGATCCGTTCGGCCGTACCGAGGAGCGCAAGACCGAGCGGAAGCTGGTCGAGGATTATCTCGGCATGATCGATCAGCGGATCGCCGGGCTGAAAGCGGAGCAGCTGTCGCTGCTGACGCGGCTTGCCCGCGTGCCGGAGACGATCCGCGGCTTCGGCCATGTCAAGGAAGCCAACACCAAGCTGGCGGCGGCGGAGAAGTCGCGGCTGGAAGCGGAACTGGAGAACAGCCGCTTTGCGGCGGCTGCGGAGTAGTAGATGCGCGCTCCGCATTCTCTGCCGTCATCGCCCGCGAAGGCGGGCGATCCAGTATTCCGAGCCGGTTGTGATTAGTCGATGGGTTGCGGCGTACTGGATGCCGCCTTCGCGGGGCATGACAGCGGTGGTAAAGGCTAGACCAACGCTGTGGCCGCACTCGCCCCGGCCACACTCCCCTCCGCCAGATGCCTTCCCGCGATGTAGCCGAATGTCAGCGCCGGCCCGAGCGCGATGCCCGGCCCGGGGCAATTGCCGTTCATGATCGAGCCCATGTCGTTGCCGCAGGCGTAGAGGCCCGTAACCGGCGTGCCATCCTCGCGCAACACGCGCGCCTGGGCATCGACCTTCATGCCGATCGCCGTGCCGAGATCGGCTGGATAGATGCGCATCGCAAAGAACGGCGCGCAGAGGATGGGCGCGACGCAGGGGTTCGGCTTATGGCTGATATCGCCGAGGTATCGCTGATAGATGGTGCTGCCGCGACCGAATTCCGGATCTCGGCCGTCCTTCGCATCGGAATTGTAGTTTGCGATCGTCGCCGCGAGTGTCGACGGCTTGATGCCGATCCTCGCTGCGAGCTGCGCGATATCAGCGGCCTCGATTAACTCGCCGCCCGCCGCATAGCGCCTGATATTGCGCGTGAACGGCCTGATACGGCCTAGGCCGTAGCTCCACAGGAACGGACGGTCGCAGATCAGATAGAACGGCCGGTCCGGGTCGCCATTGCCATCGCGCAGCATGGCGAGCACGAACTCGTGGTACGACAGCGCCTCGTTGACGAAGCGCCGGCCGGCTGCATTGACCGCGATCACGCCGGGCTTGGCGCGGTCGGTCACAATGTGCGGGAAAACGCCTCGGCTCCCATCGGCGCGCCGGAACAGCGAGGCCGGCACCCAATAGGCCGGGCTCGTCGCATCCGTATTGAGCGCGGCGCCGGTTGCAGTCGCAAGGCGGAGCCCGTCGCCAGTAGCGGACGTGTGGGTCGCCGAGATGAATCCGGCCGCGGGTGGGAAGAAGTGTTTTCGCAAGGTCGCGTCGTGCGAAAAGCCGCCGGTCGCGAGCACCACACCGCGCCGCGCGGCGATCAGGCGATCGCGCGAGCCATGACGGATAATTACACCGCCGACGCGCTCGCCCTGCATAGACAGGCCTTCGACGTCCGCGCTAAAGAGGATCTCAACCTGCCGCGCCAGCAGCGAGGCATACAGCCGTGCGGCGAGCGCATTGCCGAGATGCAGCGTCGTGCCGCGCGAGCTCCGCAGCCGCTGCCACGCATACTCCGAAACCAGCCGCATCGCGCGAACAGTCGAGCGCAGCGATCTTCCGGCCCGGCGCAGATGCGGGATGTCGAGGCGGTTGACCATCATCCCGCCGAATCGCGTGAACTCCGGCAGCGGTGCGCGCAGCCGCGCGAAATGCGCGCCCAGCCGCGTGCCGTCGAAGACGACCGGCTCGAGCACGCGCCCGCCCGCGGTCGCGCCCAGCCGCTCCGGATAATAGTCCGGACAGGCTTTCACCGGCTGGAGGCGCACTTGCGTGTTGGCTTCGAGATAGGCGACCGCCTCCGGTCCGCGCGCGAGGAAGGCGGCGCGCAGGCCCGCATGGGCGAGCTCGGGCACTGTGCTCGACAAATATTGCACGGCGTCCGTGACGCTGTCGGCGAGCCCCGCCTCTTTCATCTTGGCATTGGCGGGAATCCAGACCATGCCATCGGACCACGCGGTGGTGCCGCCGACGAAGGCGGTCTTCTCGATCACCAACACGCGCAGGCCTTCGGCGGCGGCGACGGCCGCGGCCGTTATGCCACCGGCGCCGGCGCCGACGACAATGACATCGTAGGTCTCATGCGCCGGCATCATGCGGCGGGGTTCCCGAAGCGAGCCATGACACCGTCATACCCCGCTTGGGCGCCCGCACGCTAGCGCGCCGGCTTGCGCTCGACCGGGTCGATCTCGATCGCCCGCAGGCGGCCGAGCCGCAGCACGTCCATAGCCAGCCGCCGGCCGATCCGGTCGCGGTCGAGCACACGGATCAGATCGTCCACGCCGTTGATCTCGACGCCGTCGAGGCCGATCACGACATCGCCGGACAACAGGCCCGCCTTCGCCGCCGGCCCGTCCGGCTCGATCTGCGCCAGCAGCGCGCCCATTTTGTTCTCGACGCCGGCCAGCACCGCGTGCCGCCGCGGGATCGGCGCGGTCTGGCCGGCCACGCCGATATAGGCGCGACGGACATAGCCGTGGCGGATGATCTCCGACAGCACGAACTGCGCGGTGTTGCTGGCGACCGCAAAGCAGATCCCTTGCGCGCCATTGATGATCGCGGTGTTGATGCCGATCACCTCGGCATTCGACGACACCAGCGGCCCGCCCGAATTTCCGGGATTGAGCGCAGCATCGGTCTGGATCACGTCCTCGATGGTGCGGCCACTGACCGAGCGGATCGAGCGCCCGAGCGCCGAGACCACGCCGGCAGTGACGGTCGATTCAAAGCCGAGCGGATTGCCGATCGCGATGACGAGCTGGCCGCGCCGCAAGGTCTTGGAGTTGCCGAGCGCCGCATAGGGCAAGTCCCGCACACCGTTGGCGCGAAGCAACGCAAGATCAGTGTCGGGATCGACGCCGAGCACCCGGGCGTCGCCGACATGGCCCTCAACGTCGCGTAGCCGGATCTCCTTCGACGAGCCGACCACGTGGCTATTGGTGAGAACGAGCCCGTCCGGCGAGATCACGATGCCCGAGCCGAGCCCGCCGCGCTCGCGGCCGTTCGGCACTTTTGGTCCCGTCTCGACGCGCACGACGGCTGGACCGACGCGCTCGGTCACGTCGATTACGGCATTGGAATAGGCGTCCAGCAGGGCCCGGTCATCGACCGGAGCGGCCGCTTCCGTTCGCGATGACGCGGCGCCATCGACGATATCTGAGGTGAAATCCAGCATGATAGGAGTCCTTGAGGCTCACAGATGGTGGCCTGCTCCGTCAGGCGCAAGGGACCCGTCCGGGGCGCAAGGCTGGACTGCCCAGGTGGCTAGGGCACTCGCCGCAGCGTGCCTGCTCTTGCCTTGACCGGATCGAGCAGCGACCAGTCGCCGTCCGGGAGCACGTAGCCCTTGGGAAAAGGTGCGCGCAGTTCGAGACCGAGCGAGCGCAGCACCCGATCGTCGCGGTAGTAGCATTGCAGCACCACGCGGACGAGCGTGGCCGCAGCCGCACCGCCGGAACTGCGAAACTCCTGCGCCACCGCATCGCGCTTCGCCGCATCGAGCTCAGTCAACGGCTGGCCCGCGAGCCGCGCCAGATAGTCCAGCGCCGCCACCACCAATTTGGCGTCACGTCCGAGCGTCGCCAGCATGTCGGCCTGGATCGCGGGGTCGTCGGCGCCCGGCACCTTGTACTCATCGCTCCCGGGAACGATCATCGCGGCGATGGTGCGGAGGTCGTCGCGCTGGGCGCGTGTCAGTTGATTGTCTGCGGACATGACGGCCTCAGTCAAAGAGGTTGGCGAGGCGCTGCTTCATCTGGTCGGCGATGTAGAGCGCGAGGGCCTGAATGGTGGACGTCGGGTTCACGCCGCCCGAGGTGACGAAGATGCTGCCGTCAACGATGAAGAGATTCTTCACGTCGTGCGAGCGGCCCCATTCGTTGACGACGGAGCGTTCGGGGTGGGTGCCCATGCGCGCCGTGCCGAGCAGGTGCCAGCCGCCCCACGGGATCGGTGAGTTGACGCAGATGTCGGTCGCCCCCGCGGTTTCGAGAATTTCGCGGCCCCGCGCCAGCGCATGCTCCATCATCTTCCGGCTGTTCTCGCTGATCGTGTAATTGATCTTCGGCGCGGGAATGCCGTGGCCATCCTTCAAGACCGGATCGAGCGTGACTTGGTTGTGCTCCTCCGGCAGGTCCTCGCAAATCGCGGAAAAGCCGAGCCGGTGGCCGTTGAGCTTGCGGAAGATGCGGTGATGATCGGCGCCCCACGGCAAAATGCCCTTCTGCTCGCTGACGACAGCCTCGAACACCGGCCCGGCGCCGCGCACGAACTGGACGCCGTAGCCGCGCACGAAGCCGCGCGAGAGGTCCGTGTCATACCATTCCTTGCTCCACAGGCAGGTCGGCGGCGCGCGGTTGCTATCGGTCGGCTCCTTCACATAGCCGTAGATCTGCGCATAGGGATGGAACATCAGGTTCTTGCCGACGAGGCCCGACGAATTGGCAAGCCCGTTCGGAAAGCGGTTCGACGCCGAGTTCAGCAGCAGTCGCGGCGTGCCGACGCCGTTGCAGGCGATGATGACGACATGCGCCGGCTGGAACTGCTCGACGCCGTCCTTGTCGTAGTAGACCACGCCGGTGGCCATGCCGTTCTCGTCCGTGGTGATCTCGCGCACCCGGCAGTGCGTACGCAGCTCGACGCCAGCGCGGACCGCGTGCGGCCAATAGGTGATGTCCGTCGAGGATTTAGCGCCTTGCGCGCAGGCCGGCGTGCAATGGCCGAGATTGATGCAGCGCGCGCGGCCCTCGTAGTCCATGGTCGCGACCGTCGTGTCCGAGGGCCACCAGTGCCAGCCGAGCTTGTTCATGGCCTTGCCGATGATCGCACCGGACAATCCGAGCGGCTGTTGCGGCATCGGCGGATGCGTCAGCGGTGACAGCGGGTCACCCGACAGGCCGGACGTGCCCATCATCCGGTCGTTCTCTTCGAAGAACGGGGTCAGTGCGTCGTAGTCGATCGGCCAGTCGTCGGCGACGCCGTCGAGCGTCCTCACCTTGAAATCGGAAGGATGCAACCGCGGCCAGTGCGCGGTGTACATCACCGTCGAGCCGCCGACCGCATTGTAGTTGACGACCTTGATCGGCGAATTGTCGTCGTTGATCGGATAGTCCTCGGGCCGGCCGCGGACGTTGGGGCTGGACGACCACTCGCCGTAGAACTTGGCCTCCCAGTCCCGGCCCGTGCTGGGATATTCCGCCGGGTTCATCCAGCCGCCCTGCTCCAGGCAGAGAATGTGCATCTTGGTCTCGGCCAGCGACCACGCCACCGCCGCGCCTGAAGCGCCGGCGCCGATGATCAGGACGTCCACGGGGTCTTTCATCGCGAAATTTTCCTCCCTTCGCCGCTTCCCGGGCGATTCGGCCTCCGCTCTGCTGGGCCGGCGAACGATAGGATCAGAGCTACGGCCGAGTAAAGCCGCGGGGCCGGAATGTCGCACTTCGCGGGGCGCAGACCATTGGTATCGCCACATCCGGATGCTAGGAACAAGGCGCACGAGCCATCGATAGCGAGACCTTATGTCCTTCCGAAACTCCTTTGCCAGCGCCCGCGCTTTTGCGTTCGTTTCCTTTCTCGCCCTGTCCGGATTTCTGGGCACCACCGGCCTCGCCTCCGCGCTGACCGCCGCCGCGACGGTCCGCGACGGCAACGCCATCCAGCTCGGCGACGTCACCTATCGTCTCGACGGCGTCGACGCGCCCGAGCTGGACCAGGTCTGCATCGACGATCACGCCGATCCCTGGACCTGCGGCATCGAGGCCCGAGATCAGCTCGCCAAGCTGATTGGCAAGCGATCGGTGCGTTGCGACGATGTCGGACCGGAAAAGAGTTTCGGCAAGCGGCACCGCGCGATCTGCACGGCCGAAGGCGACAAGACCAGCTTGAACGAGCAGCTGGTCAAGCTCGGCTATGCCATTGCCCGCGAGCCGGTCAAGGCGAACGTCAAGTCGGCCGCGGCCGACGCAAAATCGACCTCGGCCGGAATTTGGAAGGGCTGCTTTGTCGCACCGCAAGAATTCCGCACCGGCAAGAAGGATGGCGCGCTGCTGGGCGCCGCCTGCCGCGCCGACCGCGACAAGGAGATTCGCGCGGCGTTATTTCCCGAGGATCTGACGATGCCGCCGAGCTGTGGCATCAAGGGCAAGCTTGCGGTGCGCGCGCGCGTGACCGGCAATATCGGCATCTACCATTTACGGGGCTGCCCGAGCTACCCCGCGACCACCAAGCCGGATCGCTGGTTCTGCTCGGAAGACGACGCCCAGGCTGCGGGCTTCCGCAAGGCCTACAATTGCCGACGGCCGAAATGACGAAGCTCATCACGCAGCCGTGAGCGCAAGCCGGAGACAGTATTCATCCAGAATTGAACTCCATCGAGAGTTTCTGCATTTGTAAGCGTACGCGAGCGCTTTGCGCGAGCGTTTCCTTGGCGGCAATCCGGCTCTGGCCCGATTGCTTTGCTCGGGCGTTTCCTCCCTAGACTTGGGCCGCTTGTCACAACAAGCGGCTCTTCTTTTTTGCACAATGCGCTAGCGGCGCATTGGCATGATCTGATCCATGGCTGGCATGTTCGCATTCAGATGCGCCATGATCCAGACGGTGCCACCGACCACCAGGAACACGACCAGCAGCCCGAAGGCGAGCGCCAGCACGTTGTTGGTGTTATCGGGGCCGGTGGTGATGTGCAGGAAGAACACGAGGTGCACGCCCATCTGCGCGATCGCCAGCACGATCAGTGCGACGGGAATGGAAGGCTGCCAGACCAGATCCGTGCCGGCGATGAAGAACGAGGTCGCCGTCAGCAGCAGCGCAAGCACGAGACCGACCACATAGCCGAGAATCCTGGTGCCGACACTGTGTTGCTCTTCCTCGCCCGGCGCGAGGTCGTGTTCGGTCCGCATATGTGCCTGATCGCTCATACGCCACTCCCAAGCAAATAGACGACGGAGAAGACCCCGACCCAGACAATGTCGAGTGCATGCCAGAACAACGCAAAGCACATCATCCGACGCAGCACGTCGGCACGAAAACCCTTTGCGAAGACCTGGGCCATCATGGTGAGGAGCCACAATATGCCGGCCGAGACGTGGAGGCCGTGGCAGCCGACCAGGGAGAAAAACGCAGTCAGGAACGCGCTGCGCGATGGGCCATAGCCGCGGGCGACGAGGTCGGCGAATTCGCGAAACTCGATGATCAGAAAGATGAGGCCGAGCAAACACGTCACGGCCATCCCGAGATAGAACCAGAGCCGGTTGCGCACATCGGCCGCGATACTCGCCATGCCACAGGTGAAGCTCGACAGCAGCAGGCAGACCGTCTCGATCGCGACGTTTCGCTGCTCGAATATCTCCGAACCCTTCGGGCCGCCGGCGGTCTGGTCAGACAGCACCGCATAGGCCGCAAAGAAGCAGGAGAACATCACGATGTCGGAGAGCAGGAAGATCCAGAAGCCATAGGCGGTCACGATTCGCTTCGGCGCCGGGCCGGGATGCTCGATGACGAGCCCGATGTGGTGGGGATCGGCGTGCGCACGGCCGGCGGTCGCGGTCATTGACATCAGACTGTCCCCGCCATGCTGACAAGACTGCGCCGCTCCTCGAGATTGACGCGGTCTATCGCCGCGACTTCCTCGGCCGGAATGACGTATTCGTCATGGTCGCGCCAGGCGAACACGACGAAGGTCGCGAACGCTCCGATACCGCCCAAAATCACCATCCACCAGATGTGCCAGATCAGCGCAAAGCCCATGACCGTGGCGAAGAACGCGCAGACGAACCCGGTCGGCGAGTTCCTGGGCATCTCGATGTCATGATACTCGGGCGCATCATGCTGCAGCGATTGCTGCTTGGCATGGGCCTTCAGATCCCAATAGGCATCCTCGCCGCGCACATCGGGATTGAAAGCGAAGTTGAAGACCGGCGGCGGCGACGACGTCGCCCATTCCAGCGAGCGGCCGTCCCAGGGATCGCCAGTGTGGTCGCGCAGGGCCTCGCGGTTGCGGATGCTGACCACGAGCTGCATGATCTGGCAGATCACGCCGATCGTCAGCACGGCCATGCCAACGGCTGCAACCAGCATCCAGGGCCGCCACGCCGCGACGTCATAGTGCTGCATGCGCCGCGTCATGCCCAGCATGCCGGCGACGTAGAGCGGGATGAAGGTGACATAGAAGCCGAGGAAAGTGAACCAGAACGCGAGCTTGCCCCAGCGGTCGTCGAGGCGAAAGCCGAACGCCTTCGGAAACCAGTATTCGAAGCCGGCGAAAGCGCCGAACAGCACGCCGCCGATGATGACGTTGTGGAAGTGCGCGACCAGGAACATGCTGTTGTGGAGGATGAAATCGGCCGGCGGCACCGCGACCAGCACGCCCGTCAATCCGCCGATAATGAAGGTGACCATGAAGCCTATCGACCACAGCATCGGCGTCTCAAAGCGGATGCGGCCGCCATACATCGTGAACAGCCAGTTGTAGATCTTCACCCCGGTCGGTATCGCGATGATCATGCTGGCGATGCCGAAGATGGCGTTGACGTCGGGGCCCGCGCCCATCGTGAAGAAGTGATGCAGCCAGACCATGAAGGAGATGACGCAGATCGCCATGGTCGCCAGCACCATCGAACGATAGCCGAACAGCGCCTTACCCGAAAAGGTCGACACCACCTCGGAGAAGATGCCGAAGGCCGGCAGCACCAGGATGTAGACCTCGGGATGTCCCCAGGCCCAGATCAGGTTCATGAACATCATGACATTGCCGCCGGCTTCATTGGTGAAGAAGTGGAAGCCGAGATAGCGGTCGAGCAGCAGCATCGCGAGGGTGGCGGTCAGAATCGGGAAGGCCGCGACGATGAGAAGGTTCGAGGCCAACGTGGTCCAGCAAAACATCGGCATGCGCAGATAGTTCATGCCTTTGGTGCGCAGCTTCAGCACCGTCGTCACGAGATTGATACCGGCCACCAGCGTGCCGACGCCGGATATCTGAAGCGACCACGCGTAATAGTCGACACCGACGCCCGGCGAGTAGGACAGTTCCGACAGCGGTGGAAACGCGAGCCAGCCGGTGCGGGCGAACTCGCCAATCACGAGCGAGAGATTGACCAGCAGCGCACCGGTCGCTGTCAGCCAGAAGCCGACCGAATTGAGCGTCGGGAAAGCGACATCCCGCACGCCAAGCTGGAGCGGCACGATGAGATTCATCAGCCCGATGACGAACGGCATCGCCACGAAGAAGATCATGATGGTGCCGTGCGCGGAGAATATCTGGTTGTAGTGCTCCGGTGGCAGATAGCCCTGCGACTGGTAGGCGACAGCCTGCTGGATCCGCATCATGATGGCGTCACTGCCGCCGCGCAGCAGCATCACCGAGGCCAGCAGGATATACATCACGCCGATCCGCTTGTGATCGACGCTGGTGATCCACTCGTGCCAAAGATAGGGCAGATGTCCCTTCACCACGACCCAGGCCAGCACGGCGAGAATCCCCACCAACACCACGGCGCCCGCGATCAGCGGTATAGGCTGGTCGAACGGGATCGCCGACCAGTCGAGTTTACCGAGCATCATGGCCTCCACTTTGCGCACGGCCTGCTTCAGATGCGAGCTCCGGGCCCGGTCCCGGCGGAATGTGCTGGGTCGCGATCAGGTCGAACAGCCGGGGATCGTCGAGCCTGTAGGTCGGCCTTCCCTTTTCGACGCCCTGCTGCATCAGCTTCTTGTAGCTGTCCTCATTGAGGACAGCATCGCTTTTCGCCGTGGTCGCCACCCAATCCGGAAAGGCGAGCGGCGAGATCACGTTGACGTCGAACATCATGTCCGGAAACCCGTCGCCGGAGAAATGCGCCGACAGGCCCTGCAGCTTGCCCTCGTTGTCGGCGCGCAGGTTCAGCTTCGTCACCATTCCGTTCATGGTGTAGATCATGCTGCCGAGCTGCGGGATGAAGAACGTGTTCATCACGCTTGACGACGTCAGCTGGAAATTCAGTTCGGCGCCCGCCGGCACCGTCAGGGTGTTGACGGTGGCGATGCGCTGGTCCGGATAGATGAACAACCATTTCCAGTCGAGCGAGACGGCCTGAATGCGGACCGGGCTGCCGGTGCCAGGCACGGGTGCTGCGGGATCGAGCTGATGCGAGCCGATCCAGGCGACGCCGCCGAGCAGGATCACGGTGAGCGCGGGGATCGCCCACACCACCATTTCCACCCGCCCGGAATAGACGAAGTCCTGCTGAAATTTTGCTTTCGGATTCGAGGCGCGAAACCAGAATGCAAAAGCCAGGATCGCGAAAATGGTCGGCACCACGATCGCGAGCATGATGAAGACGGAATCGACCAGGATGGTGCTGTTGGCCGCAGCCACAGGCCCTTGTGGATCGAGCAGATTCATCGGCAAGCCACTGGCGGTTGGGAAGCCCCGGGACAGAGCCTAACGTGGGAACGGCTCCGGCAGCAAACGCGATCGTGTGAGGTCGGTTCCTAACGGGGCAGGTCGATCGTTCGCCCTTCTCGCGCGGCGGCATGCAATTCCATGCGATGTCAATGACATGAAAGCTGGAGCCCGGCCCTTCTCTCCGCTCGGGGCGATTGCTAGAGTGCACGAAAATATTCGGGATGAACGACATGCAGGGGCTCGAGGACGATCCCGGTCTCGCCGGCAAGGTGGCGCTGGTCAGCGGCGGCGGCGCTGCGGGCGACGGCATTGGCAACGGCCGCGCGGCCGCAATTCTGCTGGCCCGCGCCGGCGCCAAAGTTCTGGTGGCCGATCGCGAGCTCAAGCTCGCTGAACGAACCGTCGAGATGATCGCAGCCGAAGGCGGCACGGCCGCGGCGCATGGCGGTGACGTCACCAGCGAGAGCGATTGCAGGACGCTGGTCGAAGCCACGCTTGACCATTGGGGCCGGCTCGATTTCCTCGACAACAATGTGGGCATCGGCAGCCGCGGCAGCGTGGTGGACGAAGCGCCCGAGCAGTATCGCCGCGTCATGCAGGTCAATGTCGAGAGCATGTTCCTGCTCTCCAGGCACGCGATCCCTGCGATGATCAAGACCGCGCGGGGCGGCGCGATCGTCAACATCTCGTCGATCTCGGCGCTGCGGCCGCGCGGGCTCACGAGCTACACGACATCGAAGGCCGCCATCATCGGTCTCACCCGCGCGATGGCGGTCGATCACGGCCGCGACAACATCCGCGTCAACTGCATCTGCCCCGGGCCGATGTACACGCCGATGGTCTACGGCCGCGGCATGAGCGAACAGGCGCGCGCTCAGCGGGCCAAGGCGTCTTTGCTGAAAACGGAAGGCACCGGCTGGGACGTCGGCCACGCCGTCAAATTCCTGCTCAGCAATTTTGCGCGCTATATCACCGGACAGGTGCTGGTGGTGGACGGCGGGGTGACGCTGCAAGCGCCCGAACGCGAGTCACAAGAACACTAGCAAGGAAGGAAACACAGGGATGGCCCGCCTGCCCTATCTCGAGGCCGACCAGGTCGCGCCCGAATATCGCGACATGCTCAAGCGCAACACCAATTTGCACAAGCTGTTGGTCAACTCGCCGGAGATGGCGCGCGCCTTCAACGGCATCGGCGGATACATTCGCTTCAAGAGCAAGCTCGACCCGCGCCTGCGGGAGCTTGCGATCCTCCAGGTCGGCTGGATGGAGAAATCGGAATACGAGTTCACTCATCACGTGAAGATCGGCAAGGAGTTCGGCGTCACCGACGATGACATCGCCGGCCTGATGGCTGAGACCGACGGCAAACCCTCGACGCTCGAGCCACAGGCGAAGGCGATCCTGAAAGGTGCCCGCGAGATGGTACGCGAGCTCGCGATGTCGGACGCAACCTTTACCGAGATCAGGCAGCATCTCTCGGACGAGCACATGGTCGACCTCGTGCTGACCATCGCCTTCTATTGCGGCGTGGTGCGCGTGCTCGCCACCATGAAGATCGACAACGAGCCATATTACAAAGAGGTACTCCAGCAGTACCCGATCCCGGGAGTGAACTGACATGCGCGTGAAGGACAAGGTTGCGATCATCGTCGGCGCCGGCCAGAGCCCCGGCGAAGGCATGGGCAACGGCCGCGCCACCGCACTGACCTTCGCGCGCGAGGGCGCCAAGGTGCTGTGCGTCGATCATCATCTGGAATCGGCACAGGAAACCGCCGCCATGATCGCCGCGAAGCATGGCACCGCCGCGGCGTTCAAGGCCGACGTGACCAAGATCGCCGACATCGAGGCGATGGTCGCGGACGCGCAGGCGCGCTGGGGCCGGATCGACGTGCTGCACAACAACGTCGGCGTCAGCCTCTCCGGCGGCGACGCCGAGTTGCTTCAGATCACCGAGGAAGCCTTCGACCGTATCGTCGCGATCAATCTGAAGAGCTGCATTTTGGCGGCGAAAGAGGTGATCCCGATCATGCGCGCGCAAGGAAGCGGCGTGATCATCAACATCTCCTCGATGGCGGCGATCACCACCTATCCCTATGTCGCCTACAAGGCGACTAAGTCGGCGATGATCGCCTTCACCGAACAGCTCGCCTACCAGAACGCGGAACACGGCATCCGCGCCAACGTCATCCTGCCGGGCCTGATGAACACGCCGATGGCCGTCGACACCCGCGCCCGCGAATGGCACAAGACCCGCGCCGAAGTCGAAGCCGAGCGCGACAGCAAGGTGCCGCTGCGCAGGAAGATGGGCACGGGGTGGGACGTCGCGAATGCCGCGCTGTTCCTGGCATCGGACGAGGCGAATTTCATCACGGGTGTGACGCTGCCGGTGGATGGCGGAGCGAGTGTGAGACGGGGGTGAGCGCCGCAAGCGCAGTGCCTCTTCCCTTCTCCCCTTGCGGGAGAAGGTGGCGCGAAGCGCCGGATGAGGGGTTTCTCTCCGCACACGCATAAGGGAGTTCGCGGATGGAACCCCTCGCCCGTCTCGCCGCTGCGCGGCGAGCCACCCTCTCCCGCAAGGGGCGAGGGTGCACCTCCACCGCGGCTCAGCGCATGCTTGTCACCCGCCAGATCGTCCCGTTGCCGTCCTCCGACATCAGCAGCGATCCATCCTTCGCCACAGCAACACCGACCGGCCGCCCCCACACCTCGGTGTCGCTCACCACGAAACCCGTGACGAAATCCTCGTACTCGCCGGTCGGCTTGCCGTCCTTCATCCGGATGCGGATCACCTTGTAGCCGGTGCGCTTCGACCGGTTCCAGGAGCCGTGCTCGGCCGCGAAAGCATCGCCCTGGTATTCGGATGGAAACTGCGTGCCCTGATAAAAGGTCATGCCGAGCGAGGCCGAGTGCGGTTGCACCAGCACATCGGGTATCGTCACCTTGTCCTTGAGGTCCGGCCGCGCGCCGGCATGGCGCGGGTCTTCGTTGCCGCCGATATAGAACCACGGCCAGCCGTAGAATGCGCCTTCCTTCACGCTGGTCACATAGTCAGGCACGAGATCGTCGCCGAGCCCGTCGCGTTCGTTGGTCGAGCACCACGGCAGCCCGGTCTGTGGCTGGACCGCGAGTCCGACGCAGTTGCGGATACCAGTGGCGTAGATCTTCCGCTCCTTGCCATCAGGATTGAAGGCCAGCACGGCGGCGCGCTCGGTCTCGCTCGCCCACGCCGCACCAAGCGGATGGGTTTTCGACCACACATCCAATCCGCCCGGCGGCGTACCCATGCCCTCGGCGACGTTGCTGAGCGAGCCGACCGACACCAGCATGCGCTTGTTGTCAGGTGTGAAGACGATGTCGCGGGTGGAATGACCGCCGTCATGCGGCAGGCCCGCCACGATCGTCTCCGCCTTGCCGCGCGCCTTGAGATCGCCGGCCTGGTACGGAAAGCGGACCACGCTGTCGGTGTTGGCGACATAGACCCATTGCGGATTATCGCCGTTTGGAAAGAAGGCGATGCCGAAGGGCTGCCGCAGTCCGGCAGCGAACACCTCATTGGTCGCGGCCTTGCCGTTTTCGCCGGCGCGCATCACGCGGATGTTGCCCGCGCGCGTCTCGGCGACGAAGATATCGCCGTTCGGCGCCACGCGCACGATGCGCGGAGCCCGCAGGCCCTCGGCGAACAGCTCGATCTTGAAGCCGGTTGGCACCTGAAGCGCCCCCTCCGGCGGGCGCGGCACCACGCGCGACGAACTCGCAACCGACCGCGTGGCCCCGGGCCTGACCAGATCCTGCGGCTGGATCAACCTGACCGTGCCGGGCTTGTCGGCCTGCCAATCGCCGTAGGCGTCCTTGCCCTGCAGCACCGGCTCAGCCTGTGCGCAGGTCACGACCAGCCACCCCGCGGATATCGCCACGAACGAAATCTTGTTCTTCAAATCGTTTCCTCCCGGCCGTCACGTCTGGCGCACCAACGCCGATCGACGCGCAAACGTTCTGCGACAGGCCAAATGCCTGCCGAATCCCACGTCAGCTCATGCCCGCACGATGTGCATCAGCCGCAGCCCATCGTACTGGAAAATGCGGCCGATCGGTGCGACACATTGTAAGGGCGGGGCCGCCGGTTGCGGTCATCAAGGCTGCGACATTGGAGTCGCATCTGTTGGGGTGATCATGTGGGGATCCATCATATCCGAATGGGCGAGCCTGCTGCTTCGCTGGCTGCACGTGGTCGCCGCGATCGCCTGGATCGGCAGTTCCTTCTATTTCATCGCTCTCGATCTCAGCCTCAAGCCCAGGAGCGATCTGCCGGACGGCGTGCAGGGCGAGGCCTGGCAGGTCCATGGCGGCGGCTTCTACCGGATCATGAAATATCTGGTCGCGCCTGCCCAGATGCCGGACGAGCTGACCTGGTTCAAATGGGAGGCCTACACCACCTGGCTGTCCGGCTTCGCGCTGATGGTGGTGGTGTATTATCTCGAGGCCGATTTGTTCCTGGTCGACAAGTCGATCCTCGACCTCACGCCATTCCAGGCCGGCCTGTTCAGCCTCTGCAGCCTCGCGCTGGCATGGCTGCTCTATGAAGGCGCTTGCCGCACCGGGCTCGCGCAACGCGAACTGCCCTTCGCCATCGGCGGCTATCTGTTCCTGGTCGCATTGACCTATGCTTTCACCCACGTGCTGAGCGGGCGCGGCGCATTCAACCAGATCGGGGCGATCATCGGCACCATCATGGTCGCCAACGTCTTCACGCTGATCATCCCGAACCAGAAGAAGATCGTAGCCGCCCTGCTCGCGGGACAGGCGCCCGATCCGAAGCTCGGCAAGTCAAGCAAGGAGCGCTCGGTTCACAACAACTATCTAACGCTGCCTGTCGTCGTGCTGATGATCAGCAACCACTATCCCCTGCTCTATGCCACGCGCTTCAACTGGATCATCGTCGCCATCATCCTGGCGCTCGGCCCCGTGATCCGGCACTTCTTCAACGAGGGGCATGCCGGGCGCAAATCGCCGTGGTGGGTGTGGGGCATCGCAGCGGCGGGCGTGATCGCGATCCTCTTCCTCTCCGCGGCCGGCCCGCGCGAGGTCAAGACAAGCGCGCTGTCGGCGCCGGTCACGGTGGCCAATGTCGAGGAGATCGTGATGTCACGGTGCAGCATGTGCCACGCCGCCGAGCCGGTCTGGGCCGGCATCGTGACCGCCCCCAAGGGCATATTGCTCGACGCGCCCGAGCATATCCATCGCAACATCCGCCTGATCGGCCGCGTCGCCGCCTGGTCCAATGCGATGCCGCCGGGCAACATCACCGAAATGACCAGCGAGGAGCGCGCCATTCTCGCCGCCTATATCGAGCAGGCGCGCTGACGCCATCGCGCGCCGATGGCGCCTTTCGCGGAATGAAATTTCCGCACGTCCCGGCGATTTGAAAATGACTTGACCGCCTATCCAGCGTAGACAGGATTTGTGGCTGCCAACGGCGGTCCAGTCAGTTTGCATTCGGGGAAAGAACAGTGGCTCTCAAGAACGTCATCGGTATCGACCACGCCGTGGTCATGGTTCAGGACCTCGACAAAGCCGCCGAGAATTACCGGCAGCTCGGCTTCACCCTCTCGCCGCGCGGCACTCACAGCGCACATATGGGCACCGGCAACTACACCATCATGTTCGACCCGGATTATATGGAGCTGCTCGGCGTGCTCGCCGCGACCGAGCACAATGCACCCGCGCGTGCCTTCCTGGACCAGCGCGGCGAAGGCATCGAGCGCATCGCCTTCACTGCGGTCGATTCCGCTGCCGGCGCAGAGGAAATCCGCGCACGCGGCCTGGAGCCGATCGGCCCGACCGATTTCGAAAGGCCCGTGACGCTGCCCGATGGCACGATCTCGGCGGCGAAATTCCGCACCTTCATGTGGCCGACCGCGGAAGCGCCCGGCGGCGTGCGCATTTTCGCTTGCCAGCACAAGACGCGGGAGACGGTGTGGATTCCCGAGCTGATGAAGCACGCCAATGCGGTCAAGCGGATCAAGCAGACATTGATCGCGACGCCCGAACCCGCGAAGGAGGCCGCGCATCTGGGACGGCTGATCGACCGCGAGCCGAAGAGTGAAACCGACGGCGCCGTGACCGTGGCCTCCGGTGGCGATCGGGCCGATTTCGTTTACTTGACGCTGGAGCAGCTCGGCAAACGCTATCCCGGCGTGCCGCTCGCGGGTCTTTCCGAACGCGGAGGCGCTGCCCTGGTGCTCGTGAGCGGCGATCTCGCGGCCACCGAGAAGGCGCTTGGTTCGGCAGCGGTGCGCAGCGGGTCTGCGATCTGCGTGCCGCCGGCCAAGGCGAACGGCACTCTGCTCGCCTTTGTCGCCGGCTGATTTGAACTAATTCTTTAACAAGCGTTTTACCGGGCCGCCCTAGGCTTCTGGGCTACCCGCGCCTTCAGGGGCCAAGCGCATGTTCAAAGAGAAATCGCCGATCGCCTATGACGCGCCGGCCGAACTGAAGAAGTGGCCGTCGCTGAAAGGCGAGAGGCAGAAGGATCGAGGTCCGCCCTATCTCGTCTACAACGGCACGCTCGCCGACTGCGTCCGCGAGCTCATGGGCAAGCCGATCAAAGGCATCTCGCTTTACGACATCATGACGAGGCCGCAAGCAGCGTTCGACCAGACCGTGCTATCGCCCGGCGATGCCGCCGAGATCGCGATGCGCAAGGACTTTCCCAAAGACTAGTTCGAGGCGCGCCTGCCGCTGGACTTCCGCCGCTGCTCGGACGAGGAGTCCGTCGGCGCATCCAGGAAGACCACCGGTGTACCGCGCTTGACGTGCTCGCCCAGCGCGCGCACGTCCCAATTGGTCAGCCTGACGCAGCCATGCGACGCCGACTTGCTGACCCTGTCGGGCTCCGCCGTTCCGTGGATGCCGTAACCCTCCGCGGACAAGCCGATCCAGTATGCTCCTACCGGATTGTTCGGGCCCGGCTGAACATCGAACGGCTTTTTCGATTTGACGCTTCTGAACTTGTAGTCGGGGTTGTAGTGATAGACCGGATTCTCGTGGGCGCTGGTGACCTTGAGCGTACCGCTCGGCGTCGGACGATCCGGACTTCCGATTGACGCAGGATAGAATGCGATGAGGGTGCCGCCCTCGTCGAATGCTTTCAGCGTGCCGTTCTTCTTGTCGATGTCGAGCCGCGCGATGTGCGGCAGCTCTCGCCGCGCCGGAACGTTTGCAACGACGATGGTCACTCCGGCCTTGTCGAAGGCCTTGTCCGGGTTGAGCGCCCTGAGCAGATCTGCGCTCATGTGGAATTTCTCGGCAAGCCCTTCGAGCGGACTGGTGTAGCTCAGCGCCTTCAGCGGCTTCATGTCATCAAGCTTGCCGGGCAGCTCCTTCAGAAACGGCCCCTTCACATCCGCATCCGTGATCTTGTATTCGATCAGGACCGGGCCTTCGCTCGCGGCGTTCAACTTATCCCAAAGCTCCGGTGCGATCGTTTTGTCGGATGCAACGCCGTTCTGCTCGGCGAATGCCTTCAGCGCCTTCTGCGCGTTCTCCCCGAGCTTGCCGTCGATCTCCCCCGGCGAGAACCGCGCACGGTCGAGCAAAATCTGTAGCTTCACGATCGATGCGTTGAGCTTATCGGCAGCAATTTGCTTTGCGGGACGCGCAGCGTCGTTCACCGCTGCTGGATCAAGATTGCCTGCAAGCGCCGCAGAGATCACCGACAGCGAAATCACCGCGCCAAGCATCCGTCGCATCATCTCGCTCGTCCCAATTCGCCATGCCCGCAAATTCGCGGAGACAAGAGTTTCCAGGCGGGAACACCGTAGTAACACCGGCGGAACCGGTGAGACCGCAGCTTTGCCGCAATCGCACGGTTAAGAACTCCTTATCGCCGGCGCACCGCTGGCCGTTCACCCACAGTTCGAGGTTGCTCCAGCAAATGCGATTTGTCGTCGCGGCTTGCGCCGCGTTCATGATTCTGATGTGCGACTTCGATCCGTCGGTGTCCCGCCAAACGTCAGCCTTCGATCACACCGTTCTTCAAAACACTCAGGCCTCGCCACTTGTTCCGGTGGTCGAACTGTTCCTCGCAAGCGTACAGGCGCTTGAGCTCGCCAATGCGCGTGCGGCCTATGAGGAGATGCCCGAGCCGCCGGATACGGTCGAACCCGTCGCGCAGGCGCCGGTTTCGCCGACGGAGCGCTTCTGCCACGCGCTTCGCGGAGCGGCCGAAGCCAGCGGCATTCCGGTGCCGTTCTTCGCACGTTTGATCTGGCAGGAGAGCCGCTTCAAGTCGAACGAGGTCAGCCAGGCCGGCGCGCAAGGCGTCGCACAGTTCATGCCGCAAACGGCAGCGGAGGTCGGGCTGGATGATCCGTTCGATGCGATGAAGGCGCTGCCGGCGTCGGCCAAATTCCTGCGCAAGCTACGCGACGATTTCGGCAATCTCGGACTTGCCGCGGCCGCCTACAACGCAGGCCCCGGCCGGATCCAGAAATGGCTTGCCAAAGAGAGCGAGCTGCCGCGCGAGACACGCGACTATGTCCGCATCATCACCGGCACCAGGGCCGAGGACTGGACCGAGCGCGCGGAATCCCTCGCGATCCGGATCGACCTGCCGCGCGAAGCTCCCTGCGAGGGCATCGGCAGCCTGTCCAAGACGAAAGACGTCGCCTGGGTTCCGGTGAACCTGACGCCCTCGGTCACAACGATCATTCGCAAGGCGGAGCAGCTGGCGGCGCGGTTGACGGCCAGCCGCGCACGCAAGCGGCTCGCGTCCCTGATCCGGAAGAGCACCCACGGTAAGGCACGCAACATGATCGCCGCGCGCGCGGCGGGAAGGAGCGCGAAGGCCCGCGCCATCCGTTTTGCGGCGCGCGAACGATCTTCGGGCTGATGCGAAATCCGGAAGCTGCTCGATGGAGCGGCTTCCGGTGGTCCGCGAACTAGTCGATCTCCTCGATGATGCGGCGTTCGCTGGGCTCGACGACATAGGTCCGCGTATCGCGGTGGATGTAGCGGTACTCGCGCAGGTCGGGCGCGTCCCGGTAGACGCTGCTCGGGAATTCCTCGACCTCGACACTCTCGGGAACGCGGTCACCAACGTGGATTTCGGACCGCGCAGTGCTGCCGGTGGTCTGTCGTTCGCTCCGTCCCTCGGTCCGGGTCTTCGCATGCTTTCGGATCACTTCCCGATCGCGATCCGAAAACTTGCTGGCGCTGCGCTCGCGCGTCGTCGTCGTTGCCGCGGTGGATTGTCCCGAGTACGGCAGCACGGTGACGATCTTGTATGTCGCCGGATCGACCACGACGATCTCATCCTTCACCAGCGCAAAGCTGTAGCCGCGATATTGCGGCACGATCTCGACGACATCGGGCGGCAGCGTCGACAGCTGGATATCGCGCGGCACGACCGTGCCGACGTTGAGCGAGAAATTGACGCTGGTCAGCGGCCGCACGTTGAGATGGGAGATGGACGCGCTGACCTTGGTCTCCTGCTGCTTGTTGAGGTTGACGTCAGTGCGGGCGGCGGCCTGTGAATTGGCACCGGTCCGCTGGTCCTGCGCCTGATTGCTGCTCGGCGCGTTCGGCGATTGCTGGGCCTGGTTGGTTCCAGATGCACCAGGCGCCTGCTGTGCCTGATTGGTATTGTTCGACGGAGCGTTGGATCGATCCTGCGTCTGGTTCGCGTTCGCCGCCGGCGGATTGGCGCTCTGCTGCGAGGCGGGCTGGTTGCCGGCCGCGTTGGAGTTTGCCGTACCGCTGGGCGGCCGGGAGGACGTGTCCGCGCTATTGGTAGCGTTGGTCCCGGACGGGGAATTGGCCGACCCGGAAGACGGAGTGGTCGCCTGGGTATTCTGTGTCGATGCTCCCGGCGTTGATGATTGCTGCGGCTGCGATGGCGGCTGCTGCGTTTGTGCCGCGCCAGACGGCGACGTGTTGGACGGAGCTGCGGAATTGGACTGGGATTGCGGCGTCTGCTCAGACTTGGTGTTGCTGCTTGGCGATTGCGCAAAGGCGGCGTTCGCCAGCACCAGCCCTAAGGCTGTCGTTGCCAACAGGCGGATCATGGTTCACTCCCTTGTTCGGTTAAAGCGTTGGCTATTAACCTGCGCTAAAACCGTCTGTTCCACTTTTCCCGAGCGAATGCGCCGCGTGCACGGAACCTGCGATGCCATCGAAGAGTGCCGGGATCATTGCCTATCGGAAACGCGGGGAGATCGAGGTCCTGCTCGTTCATCCCGGAGGGCCGTTCTGGCGCAACAAGGACCTCGGCGCCTGGTCAATCCCGAAGGGCGAGTACGCGGACGGAGAAGACGCAGACATCGCGGCGCGACGGGAGTTTGCCGAGGAGCTTGGACTTGAGCTGTCCGTGCCGCTGACTTCGCTTGGTCAGGTCAAGCAGCGCGGCGGCAAGATCGTCACCGCGTTCGCGGCTGAGTTGGACCTCGACGTGCGCAGCATTCGCAGCAACAGTTTCGAGATGGAATGGCCGCCGCGCAGCGGCAAACGTCAGACCTTTCCGGAGGTCGATCGTGCCGAATGGTTCACGCTCGCAGAAGCGCACGGGAAGATCAACACAGGACAGCGCCCGCTGCTCGAGCGGCTGGCTGAGGTGGTCGGCAGCACACCAAGCAGACGCCCTACTCCGCCTTGATGTTCGCAGCCGCCACGACCTCGGCGAGCTCCCTGGTCTCCTTCGCGATCTTGGCGGCATACTCGGCCGGACTGAGCACGCTGACGACGCCCTGCGTCTCCAGCCGCTCACGTAACACGGGATCGTTGGCGGCGGCGACGATCTCCCGGTGCAGCATGTCGAGCGTCGGCGCGGGCGTTGCCTTCGGCATGAAGAAGCCGACCCAGAACGAGATGTCGAAACCGGGATAGCCGGCTTCCGCGACGGTCGGCACATCCGGCAGCGCTGGCAGCCGCTCGGCTGAGGACACCGCGAGCGCGCGCAGCTTACCGGCCTTCACCAGCGGCACGGCGGACAAGGGATCGAACACCGCCAGGACCTCCTGCGCGAGGATGCCGACCTCGGACGCCGCACCACCGCGATAAGGCACGTGGATCATCCTGACGCCGGCTTTCTGGCTGAGCAGCTCCATGGCGAGATGGGCGAGGTTGCCGTTGCCGCCCGAGCCGTAGGCAAGCGCGCCGGGCGCACCCTTTGCCGCGGCGACGAGATCGGCGACGGTCTTGATGTTGGCTGTCTTGGGATTCTCCGGGTTGACCACGAGCACGAGCGGCGCCGACACGACGGTGGTGAGCGGCGCGAAGTCTTTTTCCGGGTCGTAGCGGATATCCCTGAACAGCGTCTTGTTGAGCGTGATCGTGGATGAGTTGCAGGCCAGCATCGTGTAGCCGTCGCGTTCTGCACGGGCGACGCCTTCGGCTGCGATCATGCCGTTGGCGCCTGCGCGGTTCTCGACCACGAAGGCTTGCCCGAGCTTGTTGCTCAGCCGATCGGCGACGATGCGCGCGACGACGTCGACCGGGCCGCCCGCACTGAAGCCGACCATGATCTTGACCGGCCGCACCGGATATTTTTGCGCGAAGGCCTCCGTCGTCGCGCACAATCCGGCGACGATCGCCAGCAGGCGAAGCGTTCGTTGCATTCGTTCTCTCCCCAGACCAATCGCGCCGCTTTGTCATGACGCGGCGGATTCGCGGATCATGATGAGCGGCCGTGCCGGATTTCGCAATCGCGTTTGCATACTGGCATTCCGTCGCGCGGCAGGTTGGAGCGGCTTCGAAACAAAAAACACGAAAACAACCCCATGCACAGTAGCCGGCACCTGCAAGAACAAGGACTTGCACGGAGAAGGATTTGCACGAACGAGGATTGCGCGCTTCGCAATCTTCGTTTGACTCGTCGGGCAAAACACTGGCAGAATGCCATCATCGCAACATTCGCCTGCGTCCACGCCGCCCGACTACGGGGCGCCTCGCGGCAATTGTGCGTAAGCCCTTCATCAACATCCCGAAAATCCCACAGACGCGCAGCGAGCGATCGATGTCGCGCGCAATGAGCCCGCTCGGGCAAAGGACACAGCACATGACGAGATCTGCCAAACGCCACAGCACGCTGCCGGTTGCGGCAAACGATCGCAGCGGCCCCGCCGCGAGCCCGCGGATCAAGCTCTACAAGCGGGGGATTGCGATCCTTCATGCCGACCCGCAAGCCGGCGAACGGCTGCTGGCCGAGGCGCTCGGCGCCGCCGACCGCGACGCGCTGCATGGTCTGCTCAGCCAATTGGTGAAGGCCAGCGTGATCGGGCGCAAGCCCGATGAAGCCAACCTCGGCGGATTCAAACGGTCGTCGCAACACCAGGAGTTTGGAGGTTGCGATGAACGTTGTAAGGCGCAGATCGGCGCGGTCAGGACGAGCCCCATTGC
>NZ_JBEPRY010000017.1:0-176743 GCF_040548605.1 Bradyrhizobium sp. JR4.1 | reverse complement strand
AAGATGCGGCTCGATGCAGGTCTGCAAATATTGAGACATGATCTTCGTGCTCCTTGTTGTTGGAGCGACGAAGATTATGCCGAATGGGATTGGCGGGATCATGCCGCCAACCGGGCCCAGCCGAGCAGATGCGGCATAATCTGGATCGCGGCATTATGCGCCAGCTCGTGGAGGGCCGTTCGATGCCAATTGATTGGTTCAAAATAGGCCTGCGGAGGCGGCACCTGCACATAATCTTCCGTCGGCATATAGAAGGCACGGTTGCCGCCGATGCGGAAGTCGATGCCGGTCGCCTTGATCAGGTATTCGACCTGCGGCTCGATCAGGGCCGGCGGCGGGGGCGGCGCCGTTGTCGCGATCTCTGGAGGCAAGCCGCCGCATTGATCACAGTTGAAGACCGTAAAGTGCTTGAGGAACGGTATGGCCTGCGCTTCCTCGCCGGTCTCATGTGCGCGGCGCTTTTCGCAGGCTGGCACGAAGCGGTCGGCATAGACGACGGTCGTGCCGCGCTCGCCCTTGCGGACGTGACCACCGAGCGACAGCGCCTGGCGGAAGGTAAGCCAGCTCTGGCCTGTAAATCCGTGTTCGGTCGCGGCACCCCATAGAACTAGAATGTTTATGCCGCTGTATTGGCGGCCGGACGCCGCGCTCTTGGGCAAAGCCAAAGGCGCCTTCGCCGCCGCGGTGCCCCAAGGCTGGACCCACGGCACTCGGCCAGCCTCCAACTCGGCGATGATCTTGTTGGTGATGTTGTCATAAAGGTTGGCCCGGTCCTTACCGGTGCGCGCGTGAGGATAATGTCTGCACATCGCGGGTCTCCGCGACGGGGACCGCGAGCCTCTCTCGCAGCCTGTAACCCGTCATGGCAAAACCCGGCCGACACTCTAACTCTCCTCCTACTTGAAGGAATGCGAGATCTGTGACGCAGCCCGCCTTCCATCGTATCTTCATGGGAATTGAGTTGAGCTACCGGGGCCGCAGGCCCCACGAGGCGTGCGCCAGGGGCGCATCGCGCTATGGAAAATGGCACCCGGAGAGCGTGAGCATAGCGACCCGAAGGGGCACGCGGGTCCGAGTGCAGCGACGAGACCGGTTCAATAGCGGCACCCGGGAACGGGGCAGTGATAGCGGTCGCCGCAAGGCGAGCCCCTTTTCCGAGTGCCCCCGGCGAGGAGCTCTGCAGTCCCTGCGCGAGGGATCGAAGCCGGATGGCCGAGACGCAGCGCGGCTCGGTTCACAAGAGCCCGTTGCGGCGCAGCCGCACGCGCGCAAACGCCAGAACTCGCCAGGGCTTGCCCGGAGGACCTCGTTTCGTCGCTTGAATTCGTCGGCGCGCAGAAAAGTAGTCTTAGTCCCTATTTACCGATCCCGCCGCAGTTCGGGTTGCATTCCGCCTTGCATCGTCCATCCGGTTCAAGCGCATCACGGGAGGCCTGCAGCTCACGGATATCTGCAACTATTCAGTCCCTATACATGAGCAATAATTGAACCACTCGAGCAATGGACGGCCAACAGTACTCAGCCCCCCCGCGATCATAGCCTGCTGTGTTCAACCCGCACGTTAAAATTCCAACGCTCGAAAGCGATCCGAAGGCTTCGATACAAGTCTCCCATCGGACCTGTCGGATTGACTATTGATCTATCATCCAAAGCAGTTGCCTGCCTGCTACCGGCCCCTGCCAACGGAGCGCCGCAACTGTTCCCCTTTTCTTTCGCGAGCGACATTGGCGTTCTTGGAGAACTACACACCGAAGGCCTCCTTTTCGCGCGCCAATCCAGCCTTTTCCCGCCCGGCCGCGCTTCGCAGTAGAGGTGCAAACTCTTTGGCCGTAACACTCCGCTTAATCCGCGATCCGAACTCTCGCTCCCCGACCAGGGGCGAAGAGCAATCTGGATCGATCAGATCCCGTCTCGTTCGTCAGTGAAATCAGCACATGTTACACCACGGGCATTCAGCAGTCAGATCAAACCGCTTAGGCTCGCCGCGCACCGCACTACCTGCCCGCTACCCTCTCGCTAGAACCTGGCCCACGATGATGAGGGCGGACATGGCCGCCGCCTACCTTGACTTTGGAGACACGAGCGAACTCATGCGCGCGATCAGCCGAGGAGACGCACCCCCACCAATCGGCTTTCGCGGAACAGGGCGCCTGCGCCAGCCAGTTTGGTCGAAGGCGACTATGGATCACTTCGCAGCGTCGATCGGAAAAGGAGATCTTAAGCAGGGGGAAGATCTTTTATGCCTGGTGTGATATCGCTTGGGAAGGCACCGCGTCTGCCTCGGTATTGTCGCCGCAAAATATTGGCGAAGAATAGAATAGCCTACTACTTTGAACCCCCAACCTGGTCTCGTCGACAGGGCTGCGATTTAAACCCTGAAGCTCTCGGCTGCGATTACGCAAGTGCCGTCGAGCGGGTAGAGAAAGTTCTGTTGCCGGCGTTCGACAGTTGGCACTCACGAGGTCTAAGCGACATCGTGCCGGCGACTATCGAACCCGGCACGTTCGATTGGCTCGTCGGCGTCTTCCAAGCTCACCAGAAGTGGACAGAAATCGAAAGCACTACACAGCGGCACTACACAAAAAGCCTCGCACTGTTTGCCAATCACGAGCTGAAAGATGGAAGTCGCGTTGGGTCTAAACAGTTGTCCGATTTCACCAAAGCGTTCGTCGACGCAGTTTATCGAAAATTATTGTCCGTGACGAAAGTCGATAACAGTGGAGAGGTCGTCGTTCGCGAGCGCCGTCGCTATGTAAATATGGCTATGGCGTCCTGCCGCCGGGCTTGGTTCGTTGGTCAGCGTGCTCAAGAAAGGATCGTACCAGCGACCAATCCGTTTTCCCGGATGGGATTGAAATCTCATCCGCCTGGGCGGCCGATAGAGCCCACACCGACCGCAACTTGGGATGAACTCGTCGCGTTCAGAGCTGCCGCGAAAAAGCTTGATTACCGCTCGATCGCAACAGCTGCTTTATTGTCGTGGGAGTGGCTGCAACGAGAGCAGCACGTCTTTGGCGCCTTCGACATTTCGCATTATCGCCCCAGCGAGCGGCCAAATAGCGTCAGAATCGTGCATCCGAAGAATGGAGAGGAGGCCTGGTGGCCCCTAACGGACGAAACTGGCGCCCCTCTCTTCCCTGAACTTATGGAGGAACTTGACGAGATCAAAAGGACCACCCTCTCCGGCCTGGTATTCCGGCGTGACCATGCGCATCGTCAGTCGGCAATCCCGCTACCATGGATTACCCCGCGCAAGGATCTCCGCTATCTACGTAGCGTGGTAAAAACAATCATCACAGAGGCTGGCCTACGTCAGGAGCTTTCTTTTCGGTCCTTCCGACACGGAGGATTTACTGAAGGCGCCGACAGCGATCTCACGGATGCAGAGTTGCGCGCGGCTGGCCGTCATAGATCAAGTCGCCAACTGCCAACCTATGCCAAGCGTACGGCCAGGCAGTTGATCATTGCCACAAAAAAGCGTCGCGAGGAGCGGACAAGATCTCTCCTTATTCGGCTCAACGCCAATCTCTCCTCGGAATAAAGGCGCGTCGATCGACGGCAGCGCCCACGAATGCGCTGAAAGGATCGCCTATTTTCCCGTCCACACCGGCTTGCGCTTCTCGCTGAACGCTTTCAGCCCTTCCTTGGCGTCCTCGGTCATGGCGAGGAGCGCGATCTGGCTTTCGGTGTAGGCGATGCTCTCGTCGAACGACATCGAGGCGATCGCACGCATCGCGTATTTGCCGCGCCGGATCGCGGTCGGGGATTTATCGACGATTCGACCGATCAGCCAGTCGACCTTGGCATCCAGTTCGGCCGCGGGCACGATGTAATTGAGCAAGCCCGCTGCCAGCGCCGCTTTCGCGTCGAACGGCTCGCCGGTCAGCGCCCATTCGTTGACGAGGCGCGGCGGGGCGATGGACTGCAACAGGCTCAACACCTGCATCGGGAACACGCCGACCTTGACTTCCGGCAGACCGAAGATGACGTGATCGGCGGCGACGGCCATGTCGGTCATGCAGAGCAGGCCCATGCCGCCGGCCATGCAAACCCCGCCAACGCGCGCAATCGCGGGCTTGGTCGCGTTCTGCGACAAGCGCAACAGATCGGCATAGTCGACATTCGGCTTCGAATGATCCATCGCGAAAGCCGCGCCGGAGTTCTGCAGGTCCGCACCGGCGCAGAACGCCTTGTCGCCCGCGCCCGTCAGCACGATGATGCGGACGTCCTTGTCGTCATGGGCGGCGCGATAGCCGCGCGCGATGCCGGCGATGACCTCTCCATTCAGCGCGTTGCGTTTCTCGGGACGGTTGATGGTGATCCAGAGCGCCTGGCCGCGCTTCTCGGTGATCACGGCTGTGGTGTCGGTCATGGTACGCTCGCTTCCTTGGGCTCCCGTTTAGCGGCCCATTTGCGGCAGCTCGGGCCGAAGGTGCAAGGGCAATCTGCGGTACGGCGCCGCTTTAGCGCCTCGACACAAACTAGAAGGCGATCGAAGCGCAGGCTCAGGCCGCGACCGCTTTCCTGATCCAGACCTTGTTGTCGTGGAATGCGGCGCCGCCAATCGGCGCAATGGTGTCCGCGCCCGTCAGCATGTTGATGCCGCGGTCACCGATATGGTTCTTGTTGGGATGAACGGACTCCGCGATCAGCACGCCGCGCCGCACGCCCTCGAACAGCGTGGCGATCAGCGTGGTCTCGCCGCGGGTGTTGCCGAGCGTCACAGCATCGCCATGGGCGATGTCGAGCGCGGCCGCATCCAGGGGATGGATCATCACGCTCGCCTTGCCCTCGCGCGCTTGGGAGGACGGCGTCTCGTTGAACGTGGTGTTGAGGAAGCTGCGCGACGGGCTCGTGGCAAGCCGGAACGGATGGGCCTGGTCGGAATGCTCGATCACCGCCCAATGGTCGGGTAGCGACGGCATCTTGTCGAAGTCACCCATCGTCTGGCCGAACGGCGGATGCGCCCAATCGGCCTTGAAATGGAATTTCCTGTCGGCATGGGCGAAGCCGTCGAGATAATGCGACGTGCGGAAGTCCGGCTGCAGGTCGCGCCAGAGGTCGGCTTCGAGACCGGCAAGGTCGCCGTGGTCGCTGAGCTTCAGCGTCGCGTCGATCAATTCACGCGGCGTCAGCTCGAACCCCGGATGCCTGGCGCCAAGCCGCGACGCCAGCGCCTGCAGGACCTCGTGGTTGGAGCGGCATTCGCCGGGCGGGTCGATCAGCTTCGGCCCGACCGAGATGTGCTGGTGGCCGCCGCCGTAATAGAGATCGTCATGTTCCATGAACATCGTCGCCGGCAGAACGATGTCGGCCATCTCGGCCGTCTCGGTCATGAACTGCTCGTGCACCGCGACGAACAAATCCTCGCGCGCGAAACCCTGCGCTACCCGCGCCTGCTCCGGCGCCACCGTCATCGGATTGGTATTCTGGATCAGCATCGCCTTGACCGGACCTTTGCCGTGCAAGGCTTTGGAATCGCCGGTGAGAATGCGGCCGATCTGCGACTGGTCGAGCGCGCGGATAGTTGGGTCGATGGCGTCGTGGCCTTCGATGATGGATTCGTTGAAGTGCCACAGCGCGTAATTGTTGAAGAAGGCGCCGCCGCCTTCATATTGCCAGGCGCCGGTCACCGCCGGAATGCAGTTCGCGGCATGCATCTGCGCCGCGCCGTTGCGCGATCGGGTGAAGCCGTAGCCGAGCCGGAAGAAAGACCGCTTGGTCTCGCCAACCAATTTGGCAAAGGCCTCGATCTCCGCCACCGGCACGCCTGAGATCGCGGACGCCCATTCGGGGTTGCGCGTCTTCAGATGCGCCTCGAGCTCGCCAGGGCAATCGGTGTACTTGTCCATATAGGCGCGGTCGGCATAGCCGTCGCGGAACAGGACGTGCATGACGCCGCAGGCGAACGCGCCGTCGGTGCCGGGCCGCAGGATGATCTTGATATCCGCCTGCTTCATGGTCTCGTTGTTGTAGATGTCGACGGCCGCGATCTTGGCGCCGCGCTCCTTGCGCGCACGGGCGGCGTGCGTCATCACGTTGACCTGGGTGTTGACGGGGTTGGTGCCCCAGATCACCACGAGATCGGAGAGCGCCATCTCGCGCGGATCGACGCCGGCGATCTTGCCGGTGCCGATCGCGAACCCGATGCGCCCGACATTGGCGCAGATGGTCTGATAGAACCGCGAATATTTCTTCACATGCGTGAGGCGGTTGAGGCCATCGCGCATCACCAGCCCCATCGTGCCGGCGTAATAATAGGGCCAGATTGACTCCGCGCCGAATTCGCGCTCGGCCTGATTGAAGCGATGCCCGATCTCGTCCAGCGCCTCGTCCCAGCTGATCCGGGCGAATTGGCCGGAGCCCTTCGCACCGGTTCGGCGCAGCGGATACATCAGCCTTTCAGGATGATGGATGCGCTCGGCATAACGGGCGACCTTGGCGCAAACCACGCCGGCCGTATAGGTCTGCTTTTTCGAACCGCGGACACGGCCGATGCTGCGTCCCTCGACCACCTCGATATCGAGCGCACAGGCCGACGGGCAATCATGCGGACAGGTCGAATGGCGGATTTCGATCTTGGCGTGCTGGTTCATGTCCAATTTGGTAACACCAAAATACCTGTCAGCCGAGGGTATTTATCCGGCAACGCCCATGCGATTTGCTCAGACCGCGTGCGCCGCCGGTTCCTGCCGCGACCGCGAAGAGCGGCGCCGCCACACCGAAAACCGCAGGATATTCCAGGCAGCATCGGCCTTGTGAGGCGTCGACAGTTCGCCTCCCCTGCCGCTACAGTGCCGGCCAACAAGAACGACATCAGGGAGGTGGGTGTGACGGCCCGACAATTCATGCTGGCGCTGGCCGCCGGCCTGCTCAGCGCGTTCTCCGCAAGCCCGTCCGTGGCGCAAGACTATCCCAACCATTCGGTCCGGATCGTCGTGCCCTTTGGCGCCGGCGGGCCGGCCGATGTCGCGGCCCGGCAGATCGGCAATGCGCTCCAGGAGAGTTTTGGCCAGCCCTTCGTGATCGAGAACCGCACCGGCGCGGGCGGCGTCATCGGCACGGTCGAAGCGGCGAAGTCGCCCGCCGACGGCTACACGCTGTTGATGATGTCCAACACCCAGACCGCGAACGAATCCCTGCTGACGCCGGATAAGCGCAAATACGAGTTGATGCGCGACCTCGCGCCGATCGCACCGGTCAACTCTTCCGATCTCGTCATCGTGGTGAACCCGCAAGTCGCAGCGAAGACGCTGCAGGAGTTCGTCGCGCTCGCCAAGTCGCAGCCGGGCAGATTGAACTACGCCTCCTCCGGCCAGGGCACGCCCTATCACATGGCCGGCGAGCTGTTCAAAGCCATGGCCGGCATCGACCTCGTCCACGTGCCCTATCGCAACAGTGGCGAGGCACGCAGCGGCGTGATCGGCGGGCAGGTGCAGATGATGATCGACGCCGTGCCGGCGATGGCGCCGAACATCGGCGAGAACCAGGTCCGCGCGCTCGCGACCACCGGCAAGCAACGCTCAGCGGTGCTACAGAGCGTGCCGACCGCGATCGAGGCGGGGGTCGCAGGCTACGAAGCCACGATCTGGCTCGGCCTGATGGCGCCGGCCGGCACGCCGAAACCTGTGATCGACAAGCTCAATGCCGCCGTGAACGCAATGGTGAAGCGGCCCGATATCGTCAAGCTCTGGACTGCGCAGGGCGCGGTGCCCATGTCCATGACGCCGGAGGAATTCGACAAGTTCCTGCGCGGCGACATCGAGAAATGGGCCGAAATCGTCAAGAAGTTCGACAAATCGTGAGGCCGTAGAGCGACAATGCCGACCATTCAATTCCAGCTCAACGGCACGGCGGCGGGCGTGGATACCGATCCGGATCAATCGCTGCTCGATGTGCTGCGCGGCCGGCTCGGCATCACAAGTCCGCATTTCGGCTGCGGCGCCGGAGAGTGCGGCGCCTGCTATGTCATAGTCGACGACCACGCGATGGCGTCCTGCGACATGCCGATGTGGTCGGTCGCGGACAAGGAGGTCGTCACGGTGGAAGGCCTCGGCACGGCGGAGCAACCGCATCCGCTGCAACGCGCCTTTATCTCCGAGCAGGCGATGCAATGCGGCTATTGCGTCTCGGGAATCCTGATCAGCGCGGCGGCGCTGCTGAAGCGCAATCCGTTGCCGACGGAGGCGGAGGTGAAAACCGCGCTTGATCGCAATCTGTGCCGCTGCGGATCGCACAACCGCATGGTCCGGGCCGTGTTGCGGGCGGCCGCGGAGATGGCGGGATCATGAGTGCGCCGTCCCCTGCCCCGACACTGCCGGTCAGCCTTGCGGCCAATCCCAAGCTGTCATCCTGGGTGAAGCTCATCGGCGAAGGCCGTGTGGCGATCTCGCCCGGCAAGGTCGAGATCGGCCAGGGCATCGTCACGGCCCTGGCGCAGATCGCAGCCGACGAGCTCGACGTCGATATTGACCGCATCGAGATGATCCGCGCCTCCACGGCGGCAAGCCCGAACGAAGGCGTCACCTCGGGGAGCCTTTCGGTCCAGCAATCCGGCCGCGCGCTGCGCCACGCCTGTGCCGAGGTGCGCCAGCGCTTCCTCACCGCGGCATCGGAACGTCTCGGCGTCGATGCATCGCTGCTCGAGATCGATGACGGCACGATCTCGGGCCCCGGCAATGTCAGGACCAGCTATTGGGAGTTGGCTGGTGACGTCTCGCTCGACCACGGCGCCAATGCGGGCGCGACGGCGAAGATGGTCGCCAAGCGCACTGTGGCTGGACATTCGGTCCAGCGGGTCGACATTCCCGACAAGGTGTTCGCACGGCCGCGCTTTATCCATGACTGTCCGCTGCCGGACTTGCTGCACGGACGCGTGCTGCGGCCGGACATCTCGGGCGCCAGGCTGATCGCGCTCGACGAGACGGCGACGCGAGCCGTTCCCGGCCTCGTCGCGATCGTCCGCGACGGCGGCTTTGCCGGCGTGATTGCCGACAGCGAGGTAGCGGCGGAAGCCGCGCTGAAAGCCTTGCGCAGTGGCGCGACATGGTCGGCCGGCGAGCCGCTACCGGATGAAGATGATCTGGCCGGGTTCCTGAAGAGCCAGCCGGTCGAGACTACCGTGATCGACACCAGGACCACTGCGGCAACGCTAGAGAAAGCTGCTCGCCCCCTCCGCCGGCAATACATCCGTCCCTACATCGCGCATGCCTCGATCGCTCCATCGTGTGCGATGGCGCGATGGGACGGCGATCGTGTCCATGTCTGGACGCACAGCCAGGGCGTCTATCTGCTGCGCGCCGACCTCGCGATCGTGCTCAAGCTGCCAGCAGAAAACATCGTCGTCGAGCACATGGAAGGCGCGGGCTGCTACGGACACAACGCGGCCGACGACGTCGCGCTCGATGCCGTGCTGCTGGCGAAAGGGGCCGGCGGCCGTCCGGTGCGGGTGCAATGGTCGCGCCACGACGAGATGTCTCACGCGCCGTTCGGCGCGGCGATGGCGATCGAGATCGAGGCCGATCTCGATGCGGACAACGAGATCGTCGGTTGGCGCCATGCGATCTGGAGCAACGGCCACGCGGCGCGGCCGGGGCGCGCGGCACAGCCCGCGCTGCTCGCCGCAACCGAGATTGCGTCCCCCTACCCGCGCATGATCTCGACCAATCCGCCCGCGGCCAATGGCGGCGGCGGCGACCGCAACTCCGTTCCGCTCTACGACCTCCCGGCCTGGACGGTCACGAGCCACCGGCTGCTGACCATGCCGGTGCGCACCTCGGCGCTGCGGACCCTTGGTGGACAAGGCAATGTCTTCGCGATCGAGTCCCTGCTCGACGAGATCGCAGCCCTTCGCGGCGAAGACCCGATCGCGTTCCGCCTGCGTCATCTGCGCGAGGAACGGGCTAAGGAGGTGATTCGCGCGGCGGCACGACGTGCGCAATGGAAACCGCAGAAGCAGTCCGGCATCGGTCATGGCGTCGGCTTCGCCCGCTACAAGAACACGGGGGCCTATTGCGCCGCGATTGCGGAGATCGAGGGCACTGAAGACATCCGCGTCAAGCGGCTGACGCTGGCGGTCGATGTGGGCGAGGCCATCAATCCCGACGGCGTCATCAACCAGATCGAGGGCGGCGCGATCCAGGCGACGAGCTGGGTGTTGAAGGAACGCGTCCGCTTCGACCGCACGCGCATCACATCGACGTCCTGGACCGACTATCCGATCCTCACCTTCATCGAGGTGCCAATGGTGGATGTCGAGATCGTCCAGCGGGCGGAGATCGAGCCGGTCGGCGCCGGCGAGGCCGCCCACGGCCCGGTGACGGCAGCGATCGCCAACGCCGTCTACGATTGCCTCGGCGTGCGCGTGCGCGACCTGCCGATCACCCGCGACAAGATCATTGCAGCCATGGAGCTGGCATCGTGACGACAGTGAGCATTTTGAGCGGAGGCGCGGCGCAAGGCCTGGTGCGCGGCCTCAGCGATCCCTTCAAGACGCAGACCGGCTTCGGCATTGACGGTGAGTTCGGCGCCGTCGGCATCATGGCGGACAAGCTGCGCGCGGGGACGGCGGCCGATCTGGTGATCCTGACGCAGGCGCTGCTTGCAAGGCTTGCCGAAGAGACGCTCGTCATCCCCTCCTCGATCTCTGATGTCGGGCGGGTCGAGACCGCGCTGGCGGTCCGCAGCCGCGATCCCAAGGTGACCGTGAAGACTGAGGCTGATTTGCGCGAGGTGCTGCGCAGCGCCGACGCGATCTACGTCCCTGATACGAAAGCCTCGACGGCGGGACAGCACGTCGCGAAGGTGCTGGATCAGCTCGGCATCGCCTATGAGGTCGCGTCGCGCCTCAAGATCTTTCCCAACGGCGCGACCGCGATGCGGGAGCTTGCGGCGTCCGCCGCTGCGCATCCGATCGGCTGCACCCAGGCCACCGAGATCATCGCAACCGACGGCATCGCGCTGTCGGGAGCGCTGCCGCCGGGCTGCGAGCTCGTGACGATGTACACGGCCGGCGTGACCACGCGGGCCGCCCATCCGCAAGAGGCGGCCGCGCTGATCGCGTTGCTGACCGGCGCAGACCGCAGGGATCTGCGCCAGCGCGCCGGCTTTACCGGCTAGATAGCCGCTTTATTTGTGCAACTGGGTGAGACCGGTCGGCGGACCGTCGACGGCGGTCCAGCCGCCATCGACGAACAGCGTGCTGCCGCTGACATAGCTCGCGGCGTCCGAGGCGAGATAAGCGACGGCTGTCGCGACCTCGTCGGCGCTGCTCCAGCGGTTGAACACGGTGTGGCCGGCGTAGAGATTGTAGATGTCGGGACGCTGCTTGAACGGGCCGGTCAGCGCGGTCTCGGCGATGCTTGGCGCGATCGCGTTGACCCGCACGCCGGAGCGTCCAACCTCGGAGGCAAAGCCCTTCACCAGCAGGCCAATGGCCGCCTTGGTCGAGCCGTAGACGCCGAGGCCCGGCTCGATGGTCACCGCCCGCACCGAGGAGCAGGCAATGATGCTGCCGCCCTTCTGCTCGACCATGATGCGGCCGAAAGCCTGGAAGAACCACACCGTGCCCTTGATGTTGAGGTTGAGGACGCGGTCGAGATCCTCCTCGGTGTAGTCGAGGATGGTCTTGCGGATGTTGAGCCCGGGCGTCGTCACCGCGATGTCGAGCCGTGAGAATTTCTGCATCACGGTCTTGGCCAGCGCATTGACATCAGCAGCGCTCGCGGCGTCGCACGCAGCCGCCTCGGCCCAGCCGCCCTTCTCACGAATGCCGGCGGCGGTTGTTTCGGCGGCGTCAAGCGCACGATCGGCGCAGATCACGCGGGCGCCAAGCCCGGCCAGCGCCTCGGCCGACGACTTGCCGATGCCCGAGGCAGCGCCCAGCACTACGGCCGTCTTGCCGGTGAGATCGAAGAGCTTGCGATAGTCAGTCACGGATAGAGTCTCCCTGCGTTGCTGCTATCCCTTGTAGCCCATCAGCAGGCGGGGCAGCCACAGCGAGAACGCGGGGACGTAGGTCACGAACATCAGAGCTGCGATCAGCGCGGCGTAGAACGGCAGGATGGTGCGCATCACCGCGCCCACCGAGATGCCGCCGATCGCGCAGCCTACGAACTGCGTCGTTCCGACCGGCGGGGTGTTCAGTCCCAGCGCGCAGTTGATCAGCATCAGCATGCCGAACTGCACCGGATCCATGCCCGCCTTCATCGCGATCGGCAGGAAGATGGGCGTGCAGATCAGGATGGTCGCGGCCATGTCCATGAACGTGCCCAGCACGAACAGGATGACGTTGATGAGCAGGAAGATGACCCAGGGCTGCGTCGAGACCTTGCCCATCATCTCGCCGGCGAAGTCGGCGACCTCGTAAAGCCCCATCAGATACTGGAACATGGTGGAGACGCCGATCAGCAGCAGCACCACGCCCGTGGTCTTCACCGCCTTGGCCGCAGCGCGCAGGAAGTTCGGCAAGGTCATGGTGCGGTAGATGAAGAACGTCAGCAGGATCGTATAGGTGACCGCGACGGCCGCGGATTCGGTTGCCGTGAACACGCCGGACAGGATACCCGCCAGGATGATGCCGACGATCAGAAGGCCGGGCAGAGCGGCGGCGAACGAGCGAAAAACCGCGGGCCAGCCCGGGAACTTGCCGGCCGGATAGCCGCGCTTCACCGCGACCGCGTAAGCGGCGACCAGCATGCACACCATCAGCACCAGCGCGGGCAGGAGGCCGGCGGCGATCAGCGCGCCGATCGAGACCTTGCCGCCGGCGGCGAGCGCATAGATGATCATGTTGTGACTGGTCGGCATCAGTGCTCCGACCAGCGACGCATGGGTGGTGACGTTGACGGCGTAGTCGGTGTCGAAACCTTCCTTCTTCATCATGGGGATCATCACGGCCCCCATCGCCGACACGTCGGCAACAGGCGAGCCGGACACGCCGCCGAACAATGTGCAGGCGACCACGTTCGACATACCGAGCCCGCCGCGGATGTGTCCGACGAGATTCTTGGCGAGCTGCACGATCTTGTCGGCGACGCCGCCATGCAGCATCAGCTCACCGCTGAAGACGAAGAACGGGATGGCGAGGAAGGAGAAGATGTTCATCCCCGACATCATCTGCTGGAAGATGACCGCGACCGGCAGGCCTTCGTAGAGGATCGTGCAAATCGCCGACAGGCCGATCGCGAAGGCGACCGGGACGCCGAGGACCAGGAAGCCGAAGAAAGTGGCGCCGAGAATGATCAGTTCCATGAGGGGACGACCTCTTCGCCGCGCAGGAGAGCGATAATGTGCTCGATTGAAAAGGAGACGATCAGGACGCCGGAGGCGATCAGCGGCACGTAGCGGATGACCTCGGGCAGGCCGAGATTGGGGATCTTGACCGTTCCGACCGAGGCTCCGAGGATCCAGCCGTTATAGGCCATCGCGACGCCGAAGCCGGCGACCAGGACGTGGATCACAAGCTCGATCTTCTCTCGTGCGTGGTCCGGCAGCATCACCAGCAGACTATCCATCCCGATATGTCCGGCATCGCGCACGCCGACGGCGGCGCCGATCAGCGTGACATACAGGATCAGAACCAACGCAAGGTTCTCCGTCCAGGTCGGGCTGGAATTGAGCACGTAGCGTCCGAATACCTGGTAGAAGACGATTGTCACGATGACGAGCAGCCCGGTCACCGACAGATACATGCCCAGCCGAGCGACGGGAGCATTGATCCGGGACAGCAGGGCGGTGGACGGGCGTCCGGCTACGTCCAGTTCGTGGTCTGCGACGTGAGGGTCTGTCATCCAAGTCTCCTTGCAAGTCTCCTTGCGCGCCTCCACTGCGTCGGTCCGGCGTCGCCAATCGGCAACGCCGGGCCGACGCTATGGCCTTACTTCGTGTCCTGGATACGCTTGACGAGGCTCTTCAGCTTCTCGTCACCCGCGAACTTGTCGTACACGGGCTTCATCGCGTCGACGAACTCCGCCTTGTTGGCGATCGTCACGACCTGAACGCCAGCCGCCTCAACGGTCTTGCGGGACGCCTGCTCGCGCTCGTCCCAGAGCTTGCGCATGACGGGCACCGATTCCTTGGCCGCCTTGCGGACCATCGCCTGGTCTTCCTTGCTCAGCGTGTCCCAGACCGTCTTGGACATCACGAGAACTTCGGGCGCCAGAGAGTGCTCGGTGACGTTATAGAACTTGGCGGCCTCGAAATGGCGCGAGGACTCGTAAGACGGCCAGTTGTTCTCGGCAGCGTCCACCAGACCGGTCTTGAGCGCGGTATAGACCTCGCCATACGGCATCGGGGTCGGATTGGCCCCAAGGCTCTGGATCATGCCGACCCACAGATCGGATTGCTGGACGCGAATTTTCAGACCCTTGACATCCGCGAGCGACTTGATCGGTGCCTTGACGGTGTAAATGGACCGGGCGCCGCTGTCGTAATAGGCGAGGCCGATCAGGCCTGCGGGCGCCATGGCCGCCAGGATCTCGTCGCCGATCGGCCCGTCAAGGACGGTACGCATGTGCTGCGTGTCCCGGAAGATGAAGGGCAGGCACAACGCGATGGTTTCCGGCACGAAGTTGTTCAAGGGCGATGCGTTGATCCGCATCATGTCGAGTGCGCCGATCTTGAGCTGCTCGATAGTGTCCTTCTCGGAGCCGAGCGCACCGTTGGGGAACACCTTCACGCCGAGCTTACCGCCGCTCGCCGCAGCGAGCTGCTTGCCCATGAACTTGACGGCCTCGACGGTCGGATAATCGGCGGGATGGATGTCGGCGGAACGGAAATCGCGTGCGGTCGCCAAGGGGGCTGAGACCGCCAGCAGAGCGGCTGCGATGACGCCGGTAAGTATCTTCATCTGGGCTTCCTCCTGAGTTGATTATGTCGTTGGGCAGATGCTGCGGGCCGCCTTGGGTCGCTCCACTTCCGGTGTGAAGTCAAGCGCCATTGTCGTCCCTAGGGCGCGCGGCATTCTCTGTCCAAGCCAAATCCGGCATCGATCAATGCTAGAGTTGCATCGATGGATCAGACCGGCTTTGGGCGGACAACCGGCCCACCGTCCTGTTTTTCCGAAATCATCTGTCCGTCGGGCGCGGGAAGCGTTGATAGGCGTTGCTTGACGACGCCGGTGCGGCCCCCTCAAGATGCTGCGAAACAAGACGGACCATCCCGAGGAATGCCCATGCCGCGGAAGCTGATCGACATCTCCGTGCCGCTCAGAAACGACGTGACGGCGGATCCGCCGGGCAATCACCCGACGATCCAGTACATCGATCACCAGCAGGGCCTGCCGCGGATGCTGCAGTTCTTCGACGGCCTCACGGCGCAGGACCTGCCGGACGGCCAGGGCTGGGCCGTCGAGCAGGTCTCGCTGTCGACCCATAACGGCACGCATCTCGATGCGCCCTGGCACTTCAATCCAACCATGAATCGCGGCGAGCGGTCATGGACGATCGACGAGGTGCCGCTGGAATGGTGCTTTCAGCCCGGCGTGAAGCTCGACTTCCGACATCTGCCCGACGGCTACGTGGCGAGCGCCGACGACGTCGAGAAGGAGTTGAGGCGGATCCGGCATGCGCTGTCGCCGCTGGAGATCGTCGTCGACAACACCGGCGCCGGCGCCAAGTTCGGCCAAGCCGACTATGTCAGCTCAGGCTGTGGCATGGGCTATGAGGCCACCATGTATCTGCTCGAACGCGGCGTGCGGCTGACCGGCACCGACGGCTGGAGCTGGGACGCGCCGTTCGTCCACACCGCGAAGAAATATGCCGAAACGAAAGACGCCGGCCTGATCTGGGAGGGCCACAAGGCGGGGCGGCACATCGGCTATTGCCATCTCGAGAAGCTGCACAATCTCGACCAGCTGCCTTCGACCGGGTTCACCGTCTCGTGCTTTCCGGTGAAGATCGAGCGGGCCTCCGCAGGCTGGACCCGCGCGGTCGCGATCATCGACAGCTAGCTGTCGAGCCTGCTCTCGGCGAGTTCGCGCAAGGCATCCATATCTAGCACAACGATGGCCCCGTGCTCGAGGCGAACCCAGTTGCGGCCCGCCCAGGCGCGCAATTGCTTGTTGATGCTCTCGCGCGTCATCCCCACCATCTCGCTGATCTCCTGCTGCGTGATGGCGAGCGTGCCGCTGCCGGAGTCGAACTTGCGCTCTTCGGTGAGGCCGAGCAGCGCGCTCGCAAGCCGGCCCGGCAGATTTTGCAGGATCACCTGCTCGACCTGCTGGCTGGTCCAGCGCAGGCGCGCGCAGAGCAGCTCGATGAATTTCATTGCGAGCGCCGGCTGGCTCTTCACGAACGGCAGAAAGTCCCGGCGATCGATGATGTAGAGCTCGCAATTGGTGTTGGCGGTCGCATCGGCCGACCTGGGGGCGCCGTCGAGCACCGCGATTTCGCCGAAGATCTCTCCGGGACCGATCAGATTGAGAATGGCGTTGCGGCCGTCGGGCGACGAAGAGGAGATCTTCACCGTCCCCGTGATCACCGCAAACAGGTTGTTGCCGGGATCGCCCTTGGCGGCGATCGTCGCGCCGCGCTTCACCGTGGTGTGCTTGGCGTAACGGCAGAGCTGATCCAGCGCCTCCGGCTCCAGATCCGCAAAGATCGGGTGCTTGCGCAGGACCGATAATTTATTTCCCGCCGCTTGTCGGGGGTCGTCGCCGGTCTTGTCCTGAGGCACGCCACTGGGCTCCTAAGACTGCGAGGCACTGGGGTCCCTGCGTAGTCAGTGTAGCCCAGTTTTTCAACCGGAAAGCATGCTCTCGATTTGAGGCAAACGCGGCGAAAATGCCGCGGTCAGGGGCGAAGCCGGCAGCCGAAGGATGAGCCAATGCGTCCCGGTCGATGCAGAGTTGCAAGCGCCGCACGCCGCCTTGCGTTGAGGCGCTGCCAATCGTCCCGAGTTCGCACGGCATAGCCCGCGCCGCGGGCGCCACAAAATGCGACCCTAATCTCAGGAGCTTCGACGCTTGACGTCTGACTTGAGCGGGCCCGCGCTGGTTTGCCGGTCTGCCCAGGCCAGAGCCCCGGCGAATGTGACAAAGATTGCCACGACAATGATGCTCATAAGCAACGCGTCAGCCGGCATGATGCCCTCCCCTGTGGTTTCAGGCATTATTCGGGGCACGCGGCCGAATGCATTGATCCCGATCAAAATCGAGCCGCGCTGCGTCGGAATCAGGCTGCGGCCAGGGCCTCGACCTTCGCCGGATCGAGCAGGCTGATCCCGCCATGAATGATCTCGATCACGCCGTGGCGCTCCAGCTTGGTGAAGGTGCGGCTGACGGTCTCGATGGTCAGGCCGAGGTAGTCGGCGATGTCCTGGCGGCTCATCGGAAGCGGAACCGTGTCCGATGCCCCCTTCAGCGAGACCAGCCGCTCGCGCCAGCCGAGCAGAAAGGCCGCCACCTTTTCGTCCGCCGAACGGCGGCCGAGCAGGACCATGTGGTCCCGGGCCTGGTTCAGCTCGCGAATTGCCAGCTCGTTGATCCGCCTGAGGAGGTGCAGCCGGTGCTCGATGAAACGGCCGAAGGGTGCCTTCGCAAACTGGCATACCGTCACCGCGCCGATCGCATCGGCCGAAAAATTGTGCCTGCCCGAAATATTCATCCCCAGGAAATCGCCGGGCAAGGCAAAGCCCACGATCTGCCGGCGGCCGTCGGCGAGTAGCTTGTACAGCCGCATGACGCCCTCGAGGAGATTGTAGAACGAGGTCGTGATGTCCTCCTCGGAGAACACAGTCTCGCCTGAGGAAAAATGGACGCGCCGGCCGAGATGCTCGAATTCCCGAAGCTCGACCGCATCCAGCGACGAACAAACCGCTGATGCGCGGACGGCGCAATCGGTGCAGAGCTGCCAGTTCGGTTCAATCGTGACTATGGGCTTCATCGACCGCTCCAAGCGCCGGGTGGCCATCAGGCCCATTCCGTCGCGCGGCTGCATTTTACTGCACTGCGCCAAAGCCGGTTGACCCAGATCAATTTTGGAGGGAATCCCCGCCCTATTCTTCTCCCGGACATAATCGGGGTCACTTTACATGCTGCAAGGAACGCTGCGTCACGGGTTGATTGGGTTGCTTCTGATCACGCCTGCTGTGGCGGCCCCGACCGCCGAACAACGCGGCAAGGCCTTTGCGCGAGCCAATTGCGCGCGCTGCCACGCGATCGACCGTGCGTCGAACAGTCCGCTCAAGATCGCACCGCCGCTGCGCGCCCTGCACCAACGCTATCCCGTCGAGAGCCTTGGGGAGGCGCTGGCCGAAGGCATCAACACCGGCCACGCCGACATGCCGGCCTTCGAGCTCAGTCCGGACCAGATCCACGATCTCCTGTCCTACCTCAAGACCCTGGAATAGCCGGCGTCACACCGCCTGCACCGTCCAGCCGATCAGCTCCTTGGCGATGCGTGTGAAGGCCACATCGAACGCTGCGACCGCCGCGGCCGGTTCGACCTTGTCGAGCTTTTCGCTGGTGTCGAGGAGACGCGAGGCGATCACCTTGCCGTTCTTGTCGACGATCCGCGCCGACAGTCCGATCTCGACCCGTGCCTCCCCCTCCGTGGCGATGCGGAAGCGCCTGATGTCGATCAGCAGCTGATAGTCCGCTTGCCCGAGATCGGCCGTTCGCAATGGCGCGTGGGCGATGTCGTAGTTCTCGAAACTATCGATCAGCCGCGCCTGCACCAGTTTTGGAATGCTGTCGGCCCAGAGGAAGTCCGCAAAGCCCGGATTGTCGCCGCCAGGGGCGAACAGCATGCGCTGGGTCTGGAGCATGGCGACCGCCGTCGGCTCGGGAATGGCCAGTGACGTCGAGAGCGTCTTGCCGGCCGGCCCGAGGTTCTGCGGCGTGCGCAGGTCATAGGTGACTTTCTGCGCCGGCGTTCCGCCGCCGGTCATCTTCTCCAGGCCCGCCAAAATGCCGTCGATTTTGCCGGTGTTGCGCGCAAGCCCGTCCGAGAAGGTCTTGAGATTGGCGATGGTGTCCTTCAGCGGACCCGAATTGTCCTCCAGCACGGTGTCGACCCGCCGCAACGCATCACGCGCGGCTTGCGTCATGCTCTGGCCCGCACCCGCCTCGGCAATCAAGGTCGGGGTCTCGCCGGATTTGGTGACGATGACGCCTCCCTCCAGCGTCACTACCGGCACGCCGGTCAGCCCCTGGAAATCGAGCCCGACCCTGCTGTCGGCGCGCACCGGCGTGGTTGAAGCAACCGATATCGTCGCATTGACGAAGCGTGGATTGTCCGGCGCAAGCCCGAGCTGGGTAACCTCGCCGACGCGGATGCCGTTGAACAGTACGCCGGCTCCGACCAGAAGACCGGGCACCGGGCCCTGGAATTGTACGTGATAGCTCGTGCGCGGCCCGATGCCGCCGGTGTTGTTCAGCCAATAGACGAAGCCGAACACCGCGAGGATCGCGGCCAGGACGAAACTGCCGATCAGCACGTAGGGAGCGCGGGTTTCCATGTCTCATCTCATCTCGTGTTGCAGCATCTGCGAGCGCTTGCCATGGAAATAGGCGCGCACCCAGGGATGCTCGGATTGCAGCAGGTCGCGCATCGGACCGATCGCCACGATCTTGCCGTCGGCAAGAGCAGCGACCCGATCGCAGACCGTTGTCAGGCTCGCCAGATCATGGGTAACCATGAAGACGGTGAAGCCGAGGGTCTTTTGCAGGGTCGCGATCAGCGCATCGAAATCACCCGCCGCGATCGGATCGAGGCCCGAGGTCGGCTCGTCCAGGAACAGGATCGGCGGATCGAGCGCGAGCGCGCGCGCCAGCGCGACGCGCTTGGTCATGCCGCCGGATAGCTCCGCCGGATATTTATCGGCATCCTGCGCCCGCAGCCCGACCATTTCGAGCTTGGCGATCGCGATCTCGTCCATCAGCTCCTGCGACAGGACGAGATTTTCACGAAGCGGAAATTGGATGTTCTGCCGGACCGTCAGCGAGGAGAACAGCGCGCCCTGCTGGAACAGAATCCCCCATGTCGTGGCCGCGCCTTCGGTGCGGCCGCCGATTGGCCGTCCCGTAACCTCGATGGTCCCGCCTTGGCGCGGGATGAGGCCGATGATGGTCCGCATCAGCACCGACTTGCCGCCACCGGACGCCCCCACGAGTCCGAGGATCTCACCCCGGCGCACGTCGAGCGACAGATGATCGAGCACGGTCTGCCGGCCGAAGCCGACCACGAGGTCGCGGACGCGGATCGCGAACTGCTCTTGCGATTCGCCCATGATCACATTCCGATCGAGGCGAAGAAGATCGCGAACAGGCCGTCCAGCACGATCACCAGGAAGATCGACTTGACCACCGACGTCGTGGTCTGTCGTCCCAGCGACTCGGCGCTGCCCTTCACGCGCAAGCCCTCGCTGCAGGCGACGATTCCGATCACCAGCGCCATGAACGGCGCCTTCAGGATGCCCACCTCGAAATGGGTGACCGAGATCGCCTCGTGCAGCCTCGCGATGTAGATCGCCGGCGCCATGCCGCCGTAGAACTGCGCGACCAGGCCGCCGCCATAGAGTGCGGCAATCGATCCGATGAAAGCAAGGATCGGCAGCGCAATCACCAGGGCCGCAACCCGCGGCAGGATCAGGACGTGGACGGGATCGAGGCCCATGGTCGAGAGCGCATCAATCTCCTCGCGCATCTTCATCGAGCCGAGCTCGGCGGTGTAGGCGCTTCCCGAGCGGCCGGCGACCATGATGGCAACGATCAGCACCCCGAGCTCGCGCAGCACCAGGATGCCGACCATGTCGACGGTGTAGGACTCCGCGCCGAACCTGCGGAAATGGAAAAATCCCTGCTGGGCGATGATGGCGCCGATCAGGAAGGTGATCAGCACGACGATGGGGATGGCCTGCCAGCCGATGCGATAGAGCTGATAGATCAGCGATGTCAGTCGCAGCGAGCGCGGCCGGCGCAGCACGCCGATCACGGCCATGCACAACGCGCCCAGCATTTGAAGAAAGATCGTGATGTCTTCACGCGCGCCGACCGTGGACTTGCCGAGATCGTTCAGTCTGAGCAGAACCGGGTTAGGTGCAGGCGTCGGCAGCGGCGTGTGGCGGTTGACCTGACGCACCTCGTCCATCAGGCCACTGAAATGGTCGGCGACCCCGATAAATTCGGTCGATCGACCGGACGATGAAGCCCTGCGCGACAGCTTTTCCAGGACCCAGGCGCCGAGCGTGTCGAGCGCGCTGACGCCCGACATGTCCAAGGTCACGGCTCTGGATTGATCGACGTCCGCCCCGACCGACCGGGACAATGTCTCCAGCATCGACACGTTCGCGGCAATCCACGGCCCTTCCGGGCACAATTTCAGCTCTTCGCCGGAGGGCGTTGCCAGCAACAGCGGTTCGGAGTTCACGCTTCCACCTCATCGGGACAACCCGGTCCCCATTCAGCCGGTCATTCTAGGCCAGCATGTGGCAGCCGGTTTGACCTGTCTCAAGACCACGACGCGTCTGCCTCCTTGACGCAAATCAAGCGCGGTCGGACCAGTGGGTCCTAGGTTTGTTTCCACTAACGGGGAAATCAGATCCATGTTCGACAGCGACAGGATGAGCGAAGAACTGCGCACGCTGAAGATTGACGTCACACGCTTGCTGAGCACGGCCGGCGAGGAGATGTTCGACAGTTCGAAGGACCGCGCGGAGGCGCTTGCCGATCAGATCAGGGCCGCGCTCGCCGAGCTCGGTGAGACCGTCGACGAGGAGCAGCAGCAGCTGCAGGGCCTCATTGCGGACCGCCCGATCACATCACTTGCCTCGGCCTTCGCGCTCGGCGTGGTCGTCGGCTTCATGCTGCGGAGGCACTAGGTGAACACCGAAAATGTCGTCAAACATCTGCGGGTGCTCTGGCGTACCGACAGGATCATCGCGGACATCCGACTGCGCCACCTGCTGATCGGCCTCGGCCTGCGCGCCTTTGCGGCGCTGATCGCCGCCTTCGGCCTCCTGATGCTGGAGCTGTCCGCCTATTTCGCACTGGTGCAGATCTGGAGTGCCATTGGCGCGGCCGCCATCCTCGGCGCCGTCAATTTTGTCATCGCAGCAATTCTCTTTGTGATTGCCGGCCGCCCGCCTTCAGGCCGCGACATCGAACTCGCCAACGAGATTCACGGCGCATCCATCGAAGCTCTTCAGCTCGAGGCACGCACATTCCAGGCCCAAATGTCGGGCGCCGTGCATCATCCGCTCAGCACGATCTTGCCGGTGCTGGTGCCGCTGATTGCGGTCCTGATCAAGACTTTGCGGAGAACGGCCAAGGAGTCCCCCGCGGCAAATTCGGCCGAAGCGCGCGCCTGACGGACGCGCTCAGAGTTTCAGCCTGACGTCGCAAATGTCCGGTTCAGTGGGATCCGGCTTCACCTCGAAGCCGAGCTGCCGGCACATCTCCAGCATGGTGGTGTTCTCCCTGAGAACATCACCCGAGATCGCCTTGAGCCCCTCCGATCTCGCGTAGTCGATGATCAGCTGCATCAGGGCCCATCCCAGCCCCTTGCCCTTGAGATCGGACCGCAGCAGGATCGCATATTCGCCGCTCTCGTAGATCGAGTCCGAATGGAGTCGGACCACGCCGACCATCTCACCGCTCGCCTCGTCGAATGCGATAAAGGCCATCGCGCGCGCATAGTCGAGCTGGGTCAGGCGCGCGATGAACTCGTGGGTGAACTCCTTCATCGGCGCGAAGAAACGCAGACGAAGATCGTGCGCCGTGACATGACGCAGGAATGCGTGGATGGTCGGCTCGTCCTCCGGACGCAGGGGCCGCGCGAAGATCCGCCAGCCCTCCTTGAGCTTGAGGCGGCGCTCCCATTGGGACGGATAGGCCCGAACGGCGAAGTTGGCGGCGCCGGAGCCGGCAAACTTCGGTTGCGGCGGCCCGACCGCGACGCGAGCGTCGACCGCGGTCACGCCGGTTTCATCCGCCAGCAGCGGATTGATGTCGAATTCGCGGATCTCGGGAATGTCGGCGGCCATCTGCGCCAGCTTGACCAGGACCATGGCGACAGCGTCAGGCTTCACCGCCGGCACGTCCCGGTAAGCGCGAAGCAGCCGGGACACGCGCGTGCGGTCGATCAGGTCGCGGGCCAGTTGCAGATCGAGCGGCGGCAGCGCAAGCGCCTTGTCGTTGATGATCTCGACCGCGGTCCCGCCGCGGCCGAATACCACGACGGTCCCGAAGGTCGGATCGTCGGCGAGGCCCAGGATCAGCTCGCGCGCCTTCGCCTTGACGACCATCGCCTGCACGATGACGCCCTCGATGCGAGCTTCGGGACGCAGCTTTCTCGCCCGAGCGAGAATGTCGGTGGCGGCGGCGCGCACCGCCTCGACCGTCGTCAGATTGAGCACGACGCCGCCGACATCGGATTTGTGGACGATGTCGCGCGACATGATCTTCAGCACGACGGTGGCGCCTTGCGCAAAGATGTCTTCCGCGTAGGCCACCGCCTGCTCGACATCGGCCGCGGCGTAAGTGGGCACCATCGCGATATCGTAGGCTTCAAGCAGGTGCTTGATCTCGACGGGTTCGAGCCATTGCCGGCCGTCTGCGATGGCGGCAGCGACGATCTGTTTTGCGGCACGTGCGTCCGGCACGAACGTGTCGGGCATTGCGGGTGGAACCTGGCTCAACTCCTCCACGACTTCGCGATGCCTCACGAGGTACATGAAGCCGCGCACGGCGTCATCCTCGGTCGGATAGTTCGGGATGCCCGCGCCGGACAGTGTTTCGATGATGTTCTGGTCTGCTCCGATCCACGAGGCGAGCACGGGCTTGGCCCAACTGCGGTGCTTCTCGCGATATGTCTTGACGCGTTCGGTCACCATCGTTGCGATATCGGCAGCCGAGGCGATCGCGGTCTGCACGTTGAGGACGAGGACCGCGTCGTTGTCGGGATCGGCGAGCAGCACCTCGAGCGCCGCCGCATAGCGCGACGCATCGGCGTCGCCCACGATGTCGACGGGATTTGCGCCGGACCAGGTCGGCGGCAGCGCGTCATCGAGCTTCTTGCGCGCGTCCGCCGAGATGCTCGCCGGAATGCCGCCGAGTTCGACCAACCGGTCGATGGCGAGGACACCGATGCCGCCGCCATTGGTCAAGATGGCGAGGCGCTTTCCCGCCGGCGACTCGACGCGGCCGAGCGTCTCGGCGCAATCGAACAGCTCGCGCAGATCGGAGACCCGCAGGACGCCCGCGCGGCGGAACGCCGCGTCATAGACGGCGTCGGCGCCCGCAAGCGCACCGGTATGGGTGGCAGCCGCCTTCGCGCCCTGCGCCATTCGGCCGGACTTCACCAAGACAACGGGCTTCACGCGCGCCGCGGCACGCGCGGCCGACATGAACTTGCGCGCGTCCTTGATGGCTTCGATATAGAGCAGGATCGCGCGGGTCTTGTGATCCATCGCGAAATAGTCGAGCAGATCGGCAATATCGACGTCGATCTGATCGCCGATCGAGACGATGCCGGAGAAGCCGACGCCGCGCTGCGCGGCCCAATCGACCATGCCGGCCGCGATTGCGCCTGATTGCGAGATCAGCGCGAGATTCCCGGGCCCCGGCATGTGCGCGGCAAAACTGGCATTGAGGCTCACGGCGGGCATCATGATGCCCAGGCAGTTCGGCCCGATCAGCCGCATGCCGTATTTGCGGGCCGCAGTGATGGCGGCCCCGTGGAGGGACCCCGGTCCATGGCCGAGCCCGGCCGAGACGATCAGGGCGCCCGCCGAGCCGCGCCGCCCGGCTTGATCGAGAATGCCCGGAACCGCGCGCGCCGGCGCGGTGATAACCACAAGCTCGGGCACGAACGGCAATAGATCGAGGCTGTCCACGGCCGTGACGCCGCCGATCTCCGCATGGCGCGGATTAACGAGGCCGAACTGTCCCGTGAATCCAGCCTTACGAATGTTCTCCAGAACGGCGCGTCCGACGGAGACCGGGCGGGCGCTCGCACCGACGAGCGCGACCGAACGCGGCGACAGCAGGTTCTTCAGACGATAGGTCGACATGAAAGCAAATGCGCCCGGTCGGTGGCGGTTCCGATGGTTGACGATCAGGCCGATAAACTGGCCACCCGCCTAGTACGAGATCATAACCCAGCACGGTGGCTCGCCAATGACGGTCTTTGTCACACCGCCCCAAACGATCTCGTTCAGGCGCGAATGATGGTAGGCGCCCATTACGATCGCATCGATGGCATGGGAATTCGCCCAGCTTCCGAGCACCTTGCCAATCGAGCTGCCGCCGCCCGCCACGGTTTCAAACGAGGCGTAGACCCCATGTTCCCTCAAGTGATCGACGAGAGCCGTCCCGGATTGCACGATCGCCTCGGACTTGTCGTCCGCCACGGTCACCACGCGGACTAGGGCGGCTGCCTGAAGGATAGGCAGCGCGTCGCCGACCGCACGCGCCGCACGCGCGGAGTGGTCCCAGGCGATCATGACGTTCTCGAATTCCGGGCGCAGTTCGTCCACATGCTGCTCCGGGCAGAGCAGCACTGGCCGTCCGGATTCGAACAAGAGCGTCTCGATGATGTGCTCGGTTCGGCTGTCGTGCGGCTTCACGGGGACCAGCGTGAGATCGCTGAAGCGCCCGTGCTCGGCCAGGACTGTCGCGATCTGGTCTGCCGGCACCTTGGCGGACCGGCTTTGAGCGCGAATGCCGGTGCGGGAGGTTGCGCGGGTGAACGCACCCAGGAGATCCTGACTGTCGCCCGCCCCAAGCGAGCCGTTTGGCTCGGCCGCATCGGAATCATCGGGGAGCATCACCTTCGGCCGCACGAAAACATCCTCTTCGAGCGCAAGCGCGGTGATCCTGGCGCCGAGGTCGGCGGCAACGGCCACGCATTTCTCGATCGCAGCAAGGGCCGGGCCGCGTGACTGGCCGACGAGCGGCAGAAAGACGTCCTTGATCGGCATCGGGATTCTCCTCAGGCGCCAGAATAGGCCGGCTTTGGTTGGGACGCTTGATCCTCGTCAAGCCCAAGAACTCCGACCGATCGGAAAGGAGACAGGCGTTGACCGAAGTCAAGGACTGGCCGTGATCTGCTTCTATGGATTACCCTGATCGCGGGGCGAGCCGCCTTCCGACGCATCTGGACGTACCAGCTGGAATGACAGACGATTCTGCGACCCAGGACCGGATCTTTGCGGCGCTCACCAATTCCGCGGGTCATCCGAACGTAAGGCGGATCGATACGCACGCAGCTTCGGTCTTTCTCGAAGGCAGACGCGCTCTGAAAATCAAGCGCGCCGTGCAGTTTCCGTTCCTCGATTATTCGACGCTCGAGAAGCGCAAGGCGGCGTGTGAGGAGGAGATCAGGATCAACCGGCCGCTGGCGCCGCAGATCTATCACCGTGTCGTGGCGATCACGGAAGAGCCCGATGGATCGGTGAAGGTCGACGGAAGCGGCCGGCCGATCGAGTATGCGGTCGAGATGTTGCGCTTCGACGAAAGCCGGACGCTGGATCATCTGGCCAACGCCGGAGCGCTGGATGACACTTTTGCCTCGGCTGTCGCCGACGCGATCGCCGCTTCGCATGCGCAGGCTATTCGCGCCGACGGCAGTGCATGGGTTTCCTCCATCCCCGGCCTGATCGATGGCAACAGCAATGGCCTGCGGACCGGCAATCATTTCGAAGCCGAAGAGATCGCAGAACTCGGCAGAGACTCGCACGCAACGTTCCTCCACCTTCGGCCTTTGCTCGAAGAGCGCGGCCGTCAAGGCTTCGTGCGCCGCTGCCATGGCGACCTGCATCTTGCGAACATCGTGGCGATCGACGAACAGCCGGTGCTGTTCGACGCCATCGAGTTCGATGCGCAGATGGCAACCACCGACGTGCTCTACGATCTCGCATTCGGATTAATGGACCTGTTGCACCACGATCAACCACGCGCGGCCAACATCGTGCTGAACCGTTATCTCGCCGGGACTCCGGTCAAAAATCTCGACGCGCTCTCCGCACTGCCGCTGTTCATGTCCATCCGGGCGGCGATCCGCGCCCAGGTCGCGCTGGCACGGCTGAAGCCGCCGCATTCCGGTGATCCCAGCATTCTCGACAGGGCACGGCGCTATTTTGGCCTCGCCCGCGCGCTGATCCAACCGCCCGCTCCCCGGCTGATTGCAGTCGGCGGATTGTCAGGCACCGGAAAGACGATTTTGGCACGCGCGCTCGCGCCGGACATTGCGCCGCAGCCGGGGGCCGTCGTGCTGCGCAGCGACCTCGTCCGCAAGCAGATGTTAGGGGTCAAGGAAACGAACCGCCTGCCGGCATCCGCATACACGCCGGAGGTCACGGCCCGCGTTTACGATATATTGGCTCGGCACGCCGGGCGGGTGCTGGCGCAAGGCCATTCAGCGATCATCGACGGCGTGTTCGCCCGCGAGGACGAACGAGACGCGGTCGCCGCACTGGCGCGCGAGCGCAACGTGCCGCTGAGCGGCCTATTTCTGGTTGCGGACCTCGCGACCCGGCAGGCGCGGATCGGAGCCCGCCGGGGCGACGCATCCGACGCCACGCAAGAGGTTGCCGCGCGGCAAGAGCACTATAATATCGGCCATATCGGTTGGGCGACCATCGATGCATCCGGGACACAAGAGCAGACGCTCCAGAACTGCCGGGACGCGATCGCCGAGAGCAAGTAAGGCAATCTGCAAATGGCGCGACCCAGCACGAGTTCGACGGCCGCGCGCGTCAAGCCTGCGGCGAGGCGCAATGCCCTGCCCGGCCGCCTCAGCTCCGGCATGGTCTGCGACACGGCCTTCCGGATCATCGCCCGCCGTCACCTCGCCGCCGTTCTCGCCCAGCATGACGGCACCTGCCGCGGCGATCCCGAGGCACTGCACCAGATCCGGATTGCACTGACGCATCTGCGCACCGCCATCCGCTTCTTCTCGCCGATGGTCGATGATGCCCTTCGGCCGGAGGTCTGGACCGAACTGAAATGGCTGAACAGCCAGCTCGGCATGGTCCGGGACCTCGACGTGGCGATCGAGCGGGTCATCGCCGAGAGTGAAGGCGAGTTGACCGTGATTGCCGAGCTCCAGCATTGGGACGAAAAGCGCGCCGAGAGCCATCGCCAGTTGGCGCGCGCGCTGCAATCCGCGCGGTATCGCCGGCTCGTCGAGCAGACCTCAGCCTGGATCGAGAGCGGCCCCTGGTCGACCCGGCGCAGCAAGGAAGCTATTAGGCTACGCCGCTGCACGCTCGCCGACCACGCAACAGTGAAACTCACGGAATGGGAAAAAACGCTGCTCAAGAAAGCACGCAAGCTCCGCAAGCTCGACGTCGAGAAACGGCACAAGCTGCGGCTTCTCAACAAACGACTGACCTATTCGATCGAGTCCCTGGACGACCTGTTCGCCGACGAATCGCTGACGAAGCAGAAGTCGATCCTCAAGCAATTGCGCAAGGCGCAAAAATCCCTCGGGCGATTGAACGACGATGCGCGGGGGCAAACCTTGGCGGCGTCATTGAACGGGGCCGTCCCCGAGGCGGGCATTCGCTTCCTCAACCGCAAGCGCGAAAAGAAACTGTTGCGGACCGCCTCGCGCGCCTACCGGAAACTCGACAAGGCCAAGCCGTTCCGCTCCGCCGACCTTGCGCCGAATGCGGAGCCTGAGGACTAGGTGTGGACGTAGTCTCCTGGCGCGTCCGGCAGACCGTCAAGGTCTCCGCCTCCGATCTGCGGCGGATCGCAGGGCGACCCGGAGCGTGCGGCCAGCCATTCGGCCCATTCCGGCCACCACGATCCCTCGACTCGCGGCGCCAGCTTCAACCATTCGTCCGGGCCAACATAGGGCGCATCGGCGGCCTTGATCAGCACTTGATAGCTGTGGCCGGACTCGTCCGGCGCCGCGACGACGCCGGCATTGTGGCCGCCGCTGGTCAATACAAAGGTCACGTCGGCATCGACCTGGTAGTGGATCTTGTAGACCGATCGCCACGGCGCCACGTGATCGGCGAGCGTGCCGACCACGAACATCGGCGCATGGATGTCGGAAAGCGAAACACTCTTGTCCTCGACACGATAGCGGCCCTCGGCCAGATCGTTGCCCAGGAATAGCTTTCGCAGATACTCCGAGTGCATGCGAAAGGGCAGCCGCGTGGCGTCGGCGTTCCAGGCCATCAGGTCGCTCGGTGGCGCACCCTCGCCCATCAGATAGTCATGCGACAGCCGCGACCAGATCAGTTCATTGGAGCGCAACAGCTGGAACGCGCCGGCCATCTGCGTCGTGTCCAGATAGCCCCGCTGCCACATCAGGTCCTCGAGAAAGGCGACCTGGCTCTCGTTGATGAAGAGCGTCAGCTCGCCGGCCTCGGTGAAATCCGTCTGTGCGGCAAGCAGGGTGATCGTGCACAGTCGCTTGTCGCCATCGCGTGCCATCGCGGCCGCGGCGATCGACAGCAATGTGCCGCCCAGGCAGTAGCCGAGTGCATGGGTGTTCCGGCCCGGCAGGATCCGGCCGATCATGTCCAGCGCCGCCATGACACCCAGCTTGCGATAGTCGTCGAAAGCAACATCCCGATCTTTGGCATCCGGATTTCGCCAGGAAATCGCGAATACGGTGAAACCCTGACTGGTCAGATACTTCACCAGAGAATTCTGCGGCGACAGATCGAGGATGTAGTACTTCATGATCCAGGCGGGCACGATCAGGATCGGCTCGGGTCGCACTTGCGCAGTCGTGGGTTGGTACTGGATCAGCTCGATCAACTCATTGCGGTAAACGACCTTGCCCGGCGAAGCCGCGACCGTCTCGCCGACGATAAACTGTTCGTCACCCGCTGGCCTTGCGGCGGAGAGCAGGCGCATCAGATCGCTGCACCAGTTCTGCCAGCCGAATACGAAATTCTCCCCGCCGCTCCGGAACGCCTTCTCCAGCACTTGCGGATTGGTCGCCGCAAAATTCGACGGCGCCAGCATGTCAAGCATCTGACGCATCGAAAATTCGACGATGGCTTCATTTGCGTGCGACACGCCACGTACACCTGTCGTGGCATCGTGCCACCAGCGCTCTCCGAGCAGGAACGCCTGCGCAAGCAGATTGAATGGTGCGGCCTCCCACTCTGGCCCCCTGAAGCGACGATCCCGCCCCTGCGGCGCAATCACGGACCACGGCTTTTGCGACGTCGCATGCGCGGCGGCTTCCACAAACTGGCCCATGTCGCGAAGCACGTTGCGCGACATCTCCACCTGACGCTGCGGTGCCGCAGCCAGATGAGAGCTCCAATCGAGCCAGGCGAGCGACAAGGCCAGCGGCGAAATCCCGCCCGTCAACCGCGACAGCATCGCGTGAAACGCGCGGTCAAGAGGGTATGGCTCCGATACAGGCAGGGAATCGGCGGCGACGGGCCTTCCAGCCAGGGCTTCGGGGGCCGTCGTAGAGGCTTCGGGCTCAACAACAGGACTGACGGAGAGAGCCTGCGCGGACGGCTCTTCGGGTCTTGGAAATATCTGCACGACGCTCATGGCTGAATGTTCCTGCCCGCTTCTTGGCGGCGTGGCAGCAGGATATGGCGAGGCTTCGGATGCGCGTTGAGCTGCATCAAGTCCGGGCATCGATCACGATTGCTCAACCGGGAAGAGCCCGATTCATCCTTTGACCTGCGTCAAGCCGCAGCACGAGGCCAGAGCTAGGCTCCGCGCATCGACATTCGACAAGCCAGCGGAGTCCGGCATGCGCGCCCATCAGATCATGACCCGGTCGGTCATCTCGGTTACCCCAGACACCAGCATCGTCGAGGCGGCAAACATCATGCTGAAGCGGCATGTCAGCGGTCTCACCGTCGTCGACGATGCCGACAAGCTGGTCGGCGTGGTCTCGGAAGGCGACTTCATCCGCCGCAGCGAAATCGGCACGGGACGCAAGCGAGGGCGCTGGCTGCGGTTCATTCTCGGATCCGGCAAATCGGCCAGCGACTTCGTCCACGAGCACGGCCGCAAGGTCTCGGAGGTGATGACCCGTTCACCAGTGACCATCACCGAGGATACGGCACTTGCCGAGATCGTCGATCTCATGGAACGGAACAATGTGAAGCGTCTACCGGTGATCCGCGGCGACAAGATCGTCGGCATCGTGTCGCGCGCGAACCTGCTCCAGGCGGTGGCGGACCTCGCCCGAGACGTACCCGACCCGACCGCGGACGACGATCACATTCGCAGCCGCATCATCGATACCATGGAGAAGAACGACTGGTGCCCGTTCGGGCTGAACGTCATCGTCCGCGACGGCATCGTTCATCTCAGCGGCATCATCACCGAGGAGCGCGTGCGACAGGCCGCGATCGTCGCAGCGGAGAACGTCAACGGCGTGAAGAAGGTGCATGACCATCTCTGCTGGGTCGACACCATGTCAGGAATATATCTGAACTCACCCGAGGACGATGACCTCGCCAAGGCAAGCTGACCAAGGCAAGCTGACCAAGGCAAGCTGACCAAGGCAAGCTGACCAAGGCAAGCTGAGCACGCACGGACCGCAGTTCAGCGCGGGATGACGGCGGTGGCCTCGATTTCGACGCGCGCCGCCTTCTCGACGAGGCGGACGACCTGAACCAGCGCCATCGCCGGATAGTGCGCGCCGAAGATGGTGCGGTAGGCCTTGCCGAGCTCTTTCAGGTTCGCCAGGTACTCCTCCATGTCGACGACGTACCAGGTCAGGCGCACCAGATGCTCGGGCTGCGCACCGGCCTCCGCGAGGATCGCGGCGATGTTGCTCAGGGTCTGGCGCACTTGCGCGACAAAACCGTCCGCGAGATGCTCCTCGGCATCCCAGCCGATGACGCCGCCAGTGACGACGATGCGTCCCTCGGCGGCCATGCCGTTGGCATAGCCTTTCGGCACCGGCCAACCGGACGGCTGGAGCACCTGCGCCCTGGAGCGGGCTTCGTCCTCGGCTGCTGTCGGCAGCACCGCGAGGTGCGGGCCTTTCGGCGTCGTCACTGACAATTCTCTATCCTTCTCTCATTCCGCCGCGACGCCGGAGGACGCCACCGCGGTCTGCGCCAGTTGCCGAAGCGCAAAGCGCTTTAGTTTGCCGGTCTCGGTCTTCGGCAGTTGCGTCACGAACTCGATCGCGCGCGGATATTTGTATGGCGCGATCGCCCGTTTGACATGCTCCTGCAACGCAGCCACGAGCTCGGAGTCCGGCGTTACGCCCGGCGCGGCAATGACATAGGCCTTCACAATCATGCCGCGCGCCTCGTCCGGCGCGCCGACGACCCCGCACTCGAGGACGGAGGGATGCGTGAGCAGCGCCGCCTCGACGTCCGTGCCTGCGATGTTGTAGCCGGCCGACACGATCATGTCGTCCGAGCGCGACTGGTACCAGAAATAGCCGTCGCTATCCATCAGATAGGTGTCGCCGGTGATGTTCCAGCCGTTCTGGACGTATTTGCGCTGCCGCTCGTCGGCGAGATAGCGACATCCGGTCGGCCCGCGTACCGCGAGCCGCCCCATCGTGCCCGGCGGCAAATCATTGCCGGAATCGTCGACGATCTTCGCTTCATACCCCGGCACCGGCTTGCCCGTCGCACCGGGGCGGATCTCGTCCTCGGTCGCGCTGATGAAGATGTGCAGCAGCTCGGTCGAGCCGATGCCGTCCATCAGCTTGATGCCGGTCGCCTTCAGCCAGGCATCGAATGTCGGCTTGGGCAGCGTCTCGCCGGCGGACACGCATTTGCGAAGCGAGGAAATATCGCGGCCCGGAAGCTTGCCAATCATCGCCCGGTACGCGGTCGGCGCGGTGAAACAGATCGTGGTCTTGTACCGCTCGATCGCATTCAGAATGTCATCGGGCGTCGTCTTCTCCAGGACGACGAAAGAGGCACCGATGTGCATCGGAAACAGCACGCCGCCGAAGCCAAACGTGAAGGCGAGCGGTGCCGAGCCGACGAAGCGATCCTTCTGCTCCGCGCGCAGGATGTTGCGCGCATAGCCATCGCACACCGCCAGCATGTCACGGTGGAAATGCATGGTGCCCTTGGGATCGCCGGTCGTGCCCGACGTGAAAGCGATCAGGCAGACGTCGTCGGAGGCGGTATCGACAGCTTTGAACTCCGGACTTGCATCCCCCATCAGCGCCTCGAGCGAGTCGCCGGCGCCGTTGCCCCAATAGAATACGCGCTTGAGGCCGGGGGCTGCGGCTTTCGCCTTCTCCATTTCGTCGGCGAGCTTGCCATCGCAGAGCGCAAGTACGATCTCCGCCTTCTGGATCGGATAGGACAGCTCCTTCGCACGCAACAGTGGCATCGTCGCCACGACGATGCCACCCGCCTTGATCACCGCCAGATAGGTCGCGACCATCATCGGATTGTTGGCCGAGCGTAGCAGCACGCGCCCGCCGGTGACGAGACCAAGCTTGCCGACCAGCACATTGGCGATGCGGTTCACGACCGTTTGCAGCTCACGATAGGTGTAGCTGACGGCGGGGCTGATCACACAGGGAGCGTCGCCATGTCCCTGCTCCACCCAACGGTCGAGGAAATAGCTGACGCAGTTGAGGCGGGGCGGATATTGCAGTTCCGGTCGCGTGAAGATGAATTCCGGCCAGAGCTCGGCTGGCGGAAGATGCTGCCGCGCGAATATATCGACATGGGCTGTCGCAGCGTTGTCATCACGCGAGCTCGAGACCTTGGCGGCGTTGGCCATCGCACGCTCCTTTCAGCATGGAAAGCACCCGGCAGCACTAACTCGGAAACATTTTAGGCTTAAAGCAATTTCGCGCAATAGCGGATTTTGGGCATCCCGTGCTTTTTCCGGTGGCAAACGGGATGGGCGGGTGCCTCGGCCGCGGACCTAGCCCCGGCGGCGAGCGGCCGATTTCTGCGCCGATGCCTTGGTCTTGGCGAGCAGCCGCATCAATTCGCGCACATCCTTCGGGGTCAGATCAGCGAAGAGATCGGCGATCCAGGTTTCGTGTTCCGCGGCCATTCTGCGAAACTCGGCGCGACCGAGTTTCGTCAGCCGGATCACCTGGACGCGGCGGTCCGTCTCCGACGTGCGGCGGTCGAGATGACCGGATTCCACGAGGCGCTCGACGAGGCCGGTGACGTTGCCGTTCGACACCATCATGCGCTTGGAGACGTCGGACAGCGTCATGCCGTCGGGTGCCTTGTCGAGCTGCGCCATCAGGTCGAAACGGGGCAATGTGACGTCGAAGCGCTGCCGCAACCGGCCACGGACCTCGCCCTCGATCAGGGTCGTGCAGGTCAGGAGGCGCAGCCACAGCCGAAGCTCTTCGGCGTGGTCCTCCGGAGTTTCGACGGCCTTGGTCTCGGAATCGAGCATGTTGATGCAGTCACTCACGGCCGACATTGGCGCCCGGCAGGGATTCCCAACGTTTTGAGCTTCAAATAAATCGACGCCGGCTGCAAGCCTAAAGCCGCAACAATCGACCGCATGCCGATTTCTTTAGGCTTCAAATAATTGGCGCGCCGCTTGCATGCACCGCTGCCCGCAGGATGACGAGTTGAGCTTAGCTTGCCGCGGCAGCAATCATCGGCATAAACTTGGATTGGAGTAGCGGCTTGCAACGCAAGACCGTCGTCACGGGGGACCGATCATGAAGACGCAAATGACGTTGGCCGCAGCCGCCTTGCTGCTTGGCACCGCGGTGAGCCCTTCCCTCGCCCAGGAAAAAATCAAGCTGGGTGTGATCGTGACCCTCTCGGGACCCGCCGCCGCGCTCGGCCAACAGGTTCGCGACGGCTTTGCGCTCGGGGTCAAGGATCTCGGTGGCAAGATGGGCGGCCGCAATGTCGAGGTCGTCGTGGTCGACGACGAGTTGAAGCCGGACGCAGCGGTCACCAAGGTCAAGGGCCTTCTGGAGCGCGACAAGGTCGACTTCGTGGTCGGTCCGATCTTCTCCAACATCCTCCAGGCGATCCACCGGCCGGTGACGGAATCGAAAACCTTCCTTATCAGCCCCAATGCCGGCCCATCGACGTTTGCCGGCAAGGACTGCAATCCGTTCTTCTATGTGACCTCGTATCAGAACGATCAGGTGCACGAGATCCTCGGCAAGGTCGCGCAGGATCGCGGCTACAAACGCATGTATCTGATGGTGCCGAACTATCAGGCCGGCAAGGACTCGGTCGCGGGCTTTAAGCTCGACTACAAGGGTGAGATCGTCGAAGAATCCTACATGCCGCTCAACACGCTGGATTTCCAGCCGGAGCTTTCCAAGATTTCGTCGCAGAAGCCCGATGCGCTCTTCACGTTCATGCCCGGCGGCCTCGGCGTCAATCTCGTCAAGCAATACAAGCAGGCCGGCCTCGCCGACAGCATTCCGGTGCTCTCGGCTTTCACCGTGGATGAATCGACCTTGCCGGCGCAGCAGGACGCCGCAGTCGGCATGTTCGGCGGCGCGAACTGGGCGCCCAATCTCGACAATCCCCAGAACAAGAAGTTCGTCGCTGCCTACGAGGCCGCCTATAATATCGTGCCGGGCACCTACGCCTTCCAGGCGTATGATGCCGCGATGCTGATCGACAGCGCCGTCAAGGCCGTGAAGGGCGATCTCTCGAACAAGGATGCGGTCGCGGCCGCTCTGAAAAAGGCGGACTTCACCTCGCTGCGCGGCGCCTTCAAGTTCAACACCAACGGTTATCCGATCCAGGATTTCTACCTGACCAAGGTCGCCAAGCGCGCGGACGGCAAGTTCCAGACCGAGATCGTCCAAAAAGTCTTCGAGAATTACGGCGACCGCTACGCCAAGGACTGCAAGGCGGCGAACTAAGCCGCACGTCGCGTTGAGGGAGGATCACAATGAAGAGCGAAATCACCGGCATCACGCGCGCCAATGAGGGAATCCAGGGCATCTCCTGGAACATCCTCGGCCAGACCTATGTGCCGAAGAGCAACACGGAGCACAGCTTCTCCTGGCATGCGACGCTGCCGCCGGGCACGTTCGTGCCGCCGCACATCCATCCCGACCAGGATGAATATCTCTATATGCTGGAGGGCAAGCTCGATTTCATGCTCGGCAATTCCGAGTCGCAGGCGACTGCGGGCGACCTGATCCGGCTCGGTATGGGCGTGCCGCACGGCATCTTCAACAAGTCGGAGCAGACCGCGAAAGTGCTGTTCTGGGTGTCACCTACCCGCAAGCTGTTCGACCTGTTCTGGGGCCTTCACAACATGAAGGAACAGAAGCCGGAGGACGTGGTGGCGATGGCCGCCGAGTTCAACATCCACTTCCTGCCGCCGCCTCCCGGCGGCTAGCTTCAGGCGCGCACCGCCGCAAGTCCCGGCACTGCGGCGAAGCCGGCCTTGGTAGCATAGCCGCGCACGATCGCCTCGCGCTGGGAATAGCTCAGCACGTTGTCGACATTGTCGAAACCATCAGGCGCGAGCTGCTCGACGGCGTCGATGACGCCCTCGGGACCGCCGCGCCGGTTGGAGCGGACGATGTCCGCGGTCATGGGCAGGCGCTTCTTCTCGTATTCAAGCAACGCCTGGCGCGGATGCTCGGCGCGCACCAGCGCGTCTGCGAGGCAGCGCGCATCGAGGATGGCCTGCGAGGCGCCATTGGAGCCAACCGGATACATCGGATGCGCGGCGTCACCGAGCAGCGTGACTCGGCCGGACGACCAATAGGGCAATGGATCGCGGTCGCAGGTCGGATATTCGTAGAACTCGGGCGTGGCGGAGATCAGGCTCTTCACGTCGACATAGGGCACCGAGAAGCGCGCGACATGCGGCATCAACTCCTCGCGCCGGCCCGGCCGCGACCAGTCTTCCTTGCGCGGCGGCGGGGCATTGCCCTCGCCGACCCTCACCAGCACCGCCCAGTTGGTGAGACGGCTCGCCGGGCTCGATCCCTCCGCGATGGGATAGATCACAACCTTGGCGTTGAGCCCGCCGGCCACAATCATCGACTTGCCGGTGAGGAATAGCGGCCAATCCCGCGCACCGCGCCACAGCATCAGGCCGTTCCAGCATGGCGGCCCCTCGCTCGGGAACAGCGTGTCACGGACCCGCGAATGGATGCCGTCGGCACCAATCAGGATGTCGCCGCGCGCGGTATGGATGTGCGCGCCTGAGCGGTCGAAGAAGTAAGCGGTGACGCCGCTCTCGTCCTGCGTGAAGGCGCCGAGGCGGCAGCCGGTGTGGATGGCCTCCGGCCCGAGCCGCTCCTCGACGGCGCGATGGATGACGCCCTGAAGGCGGCCGCGGTGGATCGAGAATTGCGGCACATCGTGGCCGGCGTCGATGCCGCGAGCCTCGCGCCAGACTTCCTGGCCGTGACGGTTGAGGTAATAGAGCTGGTCGGTGCGGATCGCGACATCGTCAAGCTGCTGGAGCAGACCGAGGCCTGCCAGCTCGCGCATGGCGTGGGGCAGCGTATTGATGCCGACGCCAAGCTCGCGGATGGTGTCGGACTGCTCGAAGATCTCGCAAGCGAGGCCCCGCGAGCGCAGCATCAATGCGGTGGTGAGACCACCGATACCGCCACCGACGATAATCGCCTTCATCGCCCTCACTCCACTCGGTACACACCAGGCAATGCGGCCAAAGTCGCACGGGCGGTCACTCCGCCGCAAGCGGCTTTGTCGCCTCCGCCTTGAGCTCGGCTCGGGTCTTGGGCTTAGCCTTAATTCTCAGCTCCTCGAGATCCTGCCGGTCGCGCACGCTGTTGCGGAAAATCTGATCTTTTCCGGGAAGGTATTGCGGCGGACAGAACGCGTCGTCCGCTCCGTACCAGGCCGCCGCCCTCATGGTGAAGGAGGGATCGACCAGATGCGGCCGCCCGAGCGCGACGAGGTCCGCCCGGCCGGCAGCCAGGATGGTGTTGGCCTGGTCCGCCGTCGTGATGTTGCCGACACACATCGTGGCCACGCGCGCCTCATTGCGGACCTGGTCGGAGAACGGCGTCTGGAACATGCGGCCGTAGATCGGCTGCGCATCGCGCACGGTCTGCCCGGTTGAGACGTCGACGAGATCGACGCCGGCTTCGGCAAACGCGCGCGCGATCGCCACCGCATCGTCGCCGCCGATGCCACCCTCGGCCCAGTCGGTCGCGGAAATGCGCACGGACATCGGCTTGTGCGACGGCCATACGGCCCGCAGCGCCTCGAAGATTTCGAGCGGAAAGCGCAGGCGGTTTTCGAGCGAGCCGCCATACTCATCCGTGCGGGTGTTCGTCAGCGGCGAGATGAAGCTCGCAAGCAGATAGCCGTGGGCGCAGTGCAGTTCGAGCATGTCGAAGCCACAGCGTTCGCCGCGCTCAGCCGCCGCGACGAAAGCATCTCTCGCGGCGTTCATGCCGACCCGATCGAGCTCGCGCGGAACCTGGCTGTCGGGGAAATAGGGCAGTGGAGACGCCGAAAACACCTCCCAGCCGCCCTCCTCGAGCGGACGATCCATGCCGTCCCACATCAGCTTGGTCGCACCCTTGCGCCCGGCGTGCCCCAGTTGGAGGCAGATTTTTGCGGCTGAATTGGCATGGACGAAATCAACGATGCGCCGCCAGGATGCCTCCTGCTCGTCATTCCACAGTCCTGTGCAGCCGGGCGTGATGCGCGCGTCGCGGGCAACGCAGGTCATCTCCGTGAAGATGAGGCCGGCACCGCCGATCGCACGCGATCCATAATGCACCAGGTGGAAATCGGTCGGCACGCCCTCCTTCGCCGAATACATGCACATCGGCGACACCACGGCGCGATTGGCGATCTCCATCTCGCGCAGCCGGAAGGGCTGGAACAGCGGCACCATCGGGTTCTCGGTGTCGACGTCGAAGCCGCTGTCACGAACACGCTTGGCAAATGATCTTTCGACCTCCGCCACGAAGTCAGGGGCGCGAAGCTTCAGGTTGTCATAGGTGATCGCCTTCGAGCGCGTCATCACGCCGAAGGCGAACTGCACGGGATCGAAATCCCAGAAGCGGTCGACATGCTCAAACCAGACCAGCGAGACGTCGGCGGCGTGCTGCGTCTTCTCGACCTCTTCGCGGCGGCCGTGCTCATAGACGTCCAGCGCCGCTTTGATGCTGGGCGCCTTCTCCATCGCCTCAGCCAGCGCGATCGCGTCTTCCATTGCGAGCTTGGTGCCCGAGCCGATCGAGAAATGCGCGCTCGCCTTGGCGTCGCCGAGCAGGACCATGTTGTCCTTGACCCAGCGCTTGCTGCGGATCATCGGGAAATTGCGCCACGTCGAGCGGTTGGTGAGCAATTGGTGCCCGTCGAGGAACCAGCCGAAGATCTCGGCCATTCGCGCAGCAGACTGGGTCTCGTTCAGCCCTGTCAGCCCGGCGCGTTCGAAGGTCTCCGGATCGGTCTCGAAAATCCAGGTCGAGTGTCCGGCTTCATATTGATAGGCATGGGCGATGAACGGGCCCCACTCCGTCTCCTGGAAGATGAAGGTGAAGGCATCCAGCGGCCTGGTCGAGCCCATCCAGGCGAACTTGTTGGTACGGAGGTCGACTTCCGGCGCGAAATGATCGACATATTTGTCGCGGAAGCGGCTGTTGATGCCGTCCGCGACCAGGATCAGATCGGCTTCGGCGAAGCGGGATTCGTCCTCGACGTCTACTTCGAAATTCAGGACGACGCCCAGTTCGCGCGCGCGCGCCTGGAGGATCAGGAGCAGCTTCTGCCGCGAGCAGCCGCAAAAGCCGTTGCCGCCGACCCGATGAACCGTTCCGCGGAAGTGGACGGCGATGTCATCCCAGTAGGCGAATTCCTGGGTGATGCGGCGATAGCTCGGAAGGTCGTGCTTCTCGAAATTATCGAGCGTGGCGTCCGAGAACACCACGCCGAAGCCGAAGGTATCGTCGGCGCGATTGCGCTCGTACACCGCGATCTCAGCGCTCGGTCGCTGCTTCTTCAGCAGGATTGCAGCGTAGAGACCCGCAGGTCCGCCACCGATGATCGCGACTTTCATGGGAGCCTCGCCAATTCAACCCGCCGAAACTATTTTAAGCCTAAAATAATTTCGCGCAAGTCCCCATTGCGGCAGGCCGGCGGCAAAGCCCGGCTTAATCGCCCCTGAAGACCGGCTTGACCTTGTTGGCAAAGGCCTCGAAGGCCCGTTCGAAATCGGCGGTCGTCATGCACAGCGCTTGAGCAACGGCTTCCGCCTCGATCGCCTCCTCCACCGACATCGCCCATTCCATGGCCAGCATCCGCTTGGTCATGGTGTTGGCAAACGTCGGTCCCTCCGCGATTTGCTTGGCCAGCACTTGTGCCTGGGGCAGCACCTGCTCCGACGTGAGGATACGGCTGAAGAAGCCCCAGCGCTCACCCTCCTCCGCGGTCATGAACCGGCCGGTGTAGAGCAACTCGGAGGCGCGGGACTGTCCGATGATCCGCGGCAGGATCGCGCAGGCGCCCATGTCACAACCGGCAAGGCCCACCTTGTTGAAGAGGAATGCAACCTTGGCTCCGCTCGCCGCAAGCCGCATGTCCGACGCCATGGCGATGATCGCGCCCGCCCCGGCGCAAATGCCTTCGACCGCGGCAACGATCGGCTGCGGACAGGCCCGCATCGCCTTGACGAGGTCGCCAGTCATCCGTGTAAACGCCGTCAGCCCCTTGGTGTCCATCTTCACGAGCGGACCGATGATCTCGAACACATCGCCGCCGGACGAGAAATTGGCACCAGCGCCGGTCACGACGATGGACTTGACCGCATCGTCGAAGGCGCAGGCGCGAAAGAAATCGGTGAGTTCGCGATAGCTCTCGAAGGTTAGTGGATTCTTCCGTTCCGGACGATTGAGCGTGACGGTTGCAACACCATCGACGACGGCCAGCAGGAAGTGCTGCGGCGAATAGTCCGCAAGCGGTAAGGTCACGGGATTGGCTGGTCTGCTCATGCGATCTCCTTGGCTTCCTTGCTCCGCGCCTTGGCCAACGCGCGCTAAATCTCACCACCGGCAACAGCGATTGCCTGCCCGGTGATTGCGCCGGCGCCCTCGCCGCACAGCCAGAGCACGGCATCCGCGACCTGCTGCGGCGAGATCAATCTCCCCTGCGGATTATGTTTCGCGAGCTCGGCAATGGCCTGCTCGCGGCTGCGTCCCGTCTTTTTCATGATGTTCTCGATGCTGCCGGCGACGAGATCCGTGTTGGTGAAACCGGGACACACCGCATTGATGGTCACGTTGCTGGCAGCCATCTCTAGTGCAAGGGACCGCACGAGACCGACCACAGCGTGCTTGGCCGCGGTGTACGCGCTGACATAGGCATATCCCTTGAGCCCCGCCGTCGACGCGATGGCGACGATCCGGCCATAGGGACGATCCTTCATGCCCGGAAGCACAGCGCTGACAGCATGGACCACGCCCATGAAATTGACGTCCATCATGCGCGCGAACAGGGCACTGTCGGATTTGGCGAACGGCGCGGACTCGGCGCTTCCCGCGTTGGCGATCAGGATATCGATCGGCTGCCGCGCACTCGCTTGAGCGATGGCGGCTTTCAATGAGGTTTCGTCCGAGACGTCGGCGACGGCCGCAAAATGGGCAGCTCCTGCGCTGACTGCGTCCTCGAGTGTGGCAGCATCCCGCCCAAGGACGGTCACAGTAGCACCGGCCTCGACGAGCGCTGCTGCGATGGCCCGACCGATGCCGCGACCGCCACCGGTCACCAGCGCGTGCGGCGAATGCGGTAATCCGGACATGCGCTGGCTTCCTTGCATTCTGCTGATCGCCCTCTCGATATATTTTAACCTTCAAACTTTTGCAAACAAAGCGCGACTCGGCCCCGCGAACAACCGTACTCCGACGACCGGCCTGAAAATTGCTTTAAGTATAAAATTATCTCTTCCCATCCCTCACAGGCCTGTTAGCATCGAAGAGCCAAGCAAAAGGATGTCGCGTGTCGCAGCCTGCGCCAATGATAACAAAGGACGGCCGCTTCGCCTATGAAGCAGCGGGCGATCCGGGCGGGACACCTCTGATTTTCCTGCATGGCATCGGCGGTGCGGCACGGGCCTGGCGGCAGCAGCTTGCCACATTCGGCGACCGCTTCCACGCGATTGCATGGGACATGCCTGGCTATGGCGGCTCGGCGCCGCTCGCCAGCGTCAGCATCGCTGCCCTGGCGGATGCGCTCCAGCAATTCATCGAGCAGCTTGGTGCGAGTAGGCCGATTCTGGTCGGCCATTCCATCGGCGGCATGATCGTCCAGAAATGGCTGGTGCACTCCCCAAACCTGGCGCGCGCGGTCGTGCTGGCGCAGACCAGCCCGGCCTTCGGCAAGGCCGACGGCGATTGGCAGAAATCGTTTATCGCCGCACGGCTCGGGCCGCTCGATCGCGGCGAAACGATGAAGTCGCTGGCGCCCTCTCTGGTGAAGGAACTCGTGGGCGACGATCCCGATCCCAAGGGAATTGAGGTTGCGCGCGAGTGCATGGCAAGCGTGCCCGAGGCGAGCTATCGCGCCATGATGCTGGCCTTGATCGGCTTCGACCAGCGCAGCACCCTCAAGGACATTTCCATCCCGACGCTGCTGCTGTCCGGCTCCAAGGACAACAACGCGCCAGCGCCAATGATGGCGAAGACGGCGAGCTACATTCCCTCGGCGGAATATGTCGAGCTCGGGGCTGTGGGCCATCTCGCCAACCTGGAACGCCCCGATGCCTTTAACGAGGCCCTCGGCCTCTTCCTGAATTCCGTCGCGATCAAAACTTAAGGTGACTGCGCAATGACCATGCAAGTCAGCAAGACCATCGGCGCGACTGACAAGGTCGCGCTGGATGCGCCGATCTTCGATCCCGTCGCATTCCGACTGAGCGACGAGCAGGCCGGCATCATCGCGCGGGCGCGCGAGATTGGCCAGAGCGTGTTCGCCGGCCGCGCCGCGACTTACGACCGCGAAGCGATCTTCCCGTCTGAGAATTATCGCGACCTGCATCGCGTCGGCCTACTCGGTATTGCCATCCCCAAGAAACATGGCGGGCTCGGGGCGAATTATCAAACTTACGCACTGGCGGCAGCCGAAATCGGCCGGTATTGCGGCGCGACCGCGCTCACCTGGAACATGCATGTCTGCTCGACGCTGTGGTCGGGCCCGCTCGCCGACGATCTCGACATGGATGCTGAAACCCGCGCCGAGCACGAGCAGCGACGTGCAGTCCACTACAAGCGTATCGTCGAGGACGGCGCGATCTATTCGCAGCCTTTCTCGGAGGGCGGTGCGGCAGCGGCAGGCGGCGTCGCTTTCGGCACGGAAGCGAGGCCGGTCGAGGGCGGCTGGATCGTCAACGGCAAGAAGATCTTTGCATCACTCTCCGGTCATGCGGATTATTACGGCGTTCTCTGCACCGAGATCGAGGAAGGCGAGAAGGCTTCGCGCCGCAATACGCTTTACCTCGCCATCCCTGCGAAATCGGAAGGCGTTTCGGTCGTCGGCGACTGGGACCCGCTCGGCATGCGCGGAACCGTCTCGCGCACGCTGCTGTTCAAGGACGTGTTCGTGCCGGCAGATTCGGCGCTGATGCCGCGGGGCGTCTATTTCCAGGCCGCGATGCGCTGGCCGCACATGTTCCTGACGTTGTCGCCGACCTATATGGGCCTTGCTCAAGCCGCCTATGACTTCACCCTGCGATATCTGCGCGGCGAAGTGCCGGGCATGCCGCCGGTGAAGCGCAGGATGTATCCGACCAAGCAGATTGCGGTCGCGCAGATGCAGATCAAGCTCGAGCAGATCAAGGCGATCTGGTTCCAGGCGGTCACCGAGGCGCGCGCCAATCCGAGCAAGGAGCAGGTACTGCGTGCCTATGCCGCGCAATATTCCGTGATGGAGGGCGCCAATGAGCTCGCCGCGCTCGCGATCCGTACCTGCGGCGGACAGGCCATGCTCCGCTCGCTGCCGCTGGAGCGGATCTATCGCGACAGCCGCTGCGGCTCGCTGATGTTGCCCTGGACAGCCGAGCTCTGCCTCGACCGGATCGGGCGCGAGGCGCTGTACGAGGCCGGCGAAACGGACGACTGACGGTGGATCTCTGCAGTCTGATCGATCGCAACGCGGCGTTCGCGCCAGACAAGACAGCCATCGCCTTCGAGGGCGAACGGTTGAGCTATGCGGCATTCGCTGCACGGATCGAGCGGACGGCGGCGACATTGAAGCAGGAACTCGGCGTCGGTCGGGGCGACCGCGTTGCGATCCTCAGTCTGAACCGGCCGGACTATCTGGTTCTGCTTTATGCCTGCGCGCGACTCGGCGCGATGCTGGTGCCCCTGAACTGGCGGCTGGCTATCGCCGAGCAGCTTTTTATCCTCACCGATGCCGGCGCCAAGGTCCTGGTCCTCGAGCAGGCATTTGAGGGGGTACTCGCCGAGCTTGAGGGGACCGCAATTGTCGGGCTCGATTTCGAGCCGCCGCGCGGCACGACGTTCGAAAACCTGTTAGCTCGGTGCCGGGGCACCGGCCGCAACCCGCACACTGATCTCTCCTGTCCGCTCCTCATTGTCTATACATCAGGAACGACCGGACGGCCCAAAGGCGCGGTGCTGCGCCAGGAGGCATTGTTCTGGAACGGCGTCATGAGCCAGCACATGCACAACATGACGTCCGATGACCATGTGCTGACGCTGCTGCCGTTTTTCCACGTCGGTGGCCTCAACATCCAGACCACGGCGGCGCTCCAGCTGGGCGCGACGGTCACGGTTCACGCACGCTTCACGCCGGACACCGCGCTTGCAGCCATCGAACGGGACCGGCCGACCTTGACCGTGATGGTGCCGGCGATCATCCAGGCGGTGAGCGAGCATCCCGCCTGGGCTACGACCGACCTTTCGTCACTCAAAGCCGTCGCGACCGGCTCGACTATCGTGCCGCCGCATCTGATCGACCGCTTCGTGGCGCGCGGCGTATCCGTGCTTCAGGTCTACGGCTCGACGGAAACTTGTCCCATCGCAGTCTACACCCGGCTTGGTGGCGATCTCTCGCGCGCGGGATCGACCGGACTTGCCGGCCTGTGCTGCGAAGCGAAAGTGATTGATCCCGCCGGCAACGAGGTGCCGGCGGGCGCGCCGGGCGAGATCGCGGTGCGCGGCCCCAACGTGTTCTTCGAATATTGGGGCAATGCGGACGCCACGCGCGATGCGCTGCATGACGGCTGGTATCGTACCGGCGATATCGGCCTGTGCGACGCGGACGGCTATTTCTGGGTGCGTGACCGCAAGAAGAACATGATCATTTCCGGCGGCGAGAACATCTATCCGGCGGAGGTCGAACGCGTCCTGCTCGAACATCCCGATGTCAGCGAATGCGCCGTGATTGGCCGGCCCGATCCACGCTGGGACGAGGTGCCCATCGCCTACGTGATCCGGCGATCCGACTGTCGACTGGAAGCAGACGCGTTGAAAGTCCATCTTCAGGCCCAACTCGCTCGCTACAAGGTTCCGCGCGACATCGTTTTCGTCACCGACCTGCCGCGCACGGCGCTGGGCAAGGTCCAGCATTTCCTGCTGAAGCAGCTTGATGCGCAATCGCGCACCCAAGGAGAAGCATCTTGAAGATTGCGGTTCTGGGTGGGGGAAACGGCTCTTTCGCGGCCGCGGGCGATTTCGCGCTGTCGGGACATGAGGTCCGGCTCTGGCGCCGCGACGCGGATCAGGTCGCGGCACATCGCGCCGCCGGCGCGCGTATCCTGGTGAAGGATCATAACGGCGGTCACGACGTCAAGCTCGCGCTGGTCACGGCCGGCATCGCCGAAGCGGTCAATCGCGCAGAGCTGATCCTCTGTCCCGCCCCCGCCTTCGCGCAGCCTGATATTGCGCGCCTGCTTGCTCCACATCTGCGGGATGGCCAGGTCGTGTTTCTGCCGCCGGCGACCTTCGGCTCGATGATCTTCGCCCAGGCTGCGCGGGATTCCGGCAACCACGCCAAGGCGAGCTTCGCCGAGACCGGGACCTTGCCCTGGCTCACCCGCAAGCACGGGCCGTTCGAGGTCGCGATCACCATCCGCGCCAAGCGACTGCCGGTCGGCGTTTTCCCGCTCGATCAGGCGCCGCGCGCACTTGCGGTGATTGGACAGGCGTTCCCCGGCGCAATCGAGCCGTGCGGAGATGCTCTCTCCGGTGCGCTAATGAACGCAGGCCCGATTATCCATCCGCCCCTGATCGTGATGAATGCTGGCCCGATCGAGCATTTCGAGAAGTGGGACATCCACAAGGAAGGAACGCAAGCCGCGATTCGCCGGGTCACCGACGCGCTCGATGCCGAACGGATTGCCGTGCGTGAGGCGCTCGGATATGGCGCACCGCATTTTCCGCTCGCCCATCATTATGCCAAGGAAGGCGAGATCTGGATGTATGGCCGCGGCTCGCATGACCGGCTGACCGATTCCGGTGACTGGCGCGAGCGGATCGTGCTGACCGAGCACCGCTACATGAGAGAAGATTTGCGGCTTGGGCTATCGCTGCTGGTCTCCGTCGCCGGCCTGGCGGGCGTGGCTACGCCGCTGGCCAAAGCATTCCTGGCCATTGGCGGCGCAGTTTGCGGTGAGGATTTCGCGCAAGGCGGCCGAACCCTCGAGACGCTGGGGCTCGGCAATCTCGATAAGGCCGCTTTGCAGACGCTTCTTCGCAGGGGATTTTGACCGATGACCAGCCGAGCCATCATCGCCTGTCTCGGCGCCGGCCGCATGGGCCGCGGCATCGCCGTCGCGTTTGCCTACGCGGGGCATACGGTCACGATGATCGACATCAAGGACCGCTCGGCGGAAGATTTCGCCAGGCTGGAGGCAGATGCTCTCGGCGAAATCAGGAAGACCTTTGCCAGCCTGTCGAAGCTGGGGCTACTGACCGAGGCGGATGTCGACCCGCTCATTGCGCGGGTCTCGGTGGTGCCGGCCAGCCAGAGCGATGTGGCACTGTCCGATGCGGGAATAATCTTCGAAGGAGTCCCCGAAGTCGTCGAGCTCAAGCGGAAGGTGCTGGGGGCGGCCTCACAACAAGTCGGCCCCGATACGATCATCGCATCGACGACGTCGACCATCCTCGTCGACGACCTCTCAGGCGCGATCGTGAATCCCCGCCGTTTCCTCAATGTGCACTGGCTCAATCCGGCATATCTGATTCCGCTGGTGGAGATTTCGCCCGGCAAAGCCACAGATCCCGCTGTCATCGACGAGGTCAAGGCGCTACTCGAAGGCATCGGCAAGGTGCCGGTGGTCTGCGCGGCGACACCAGGCTTCATCGTCCCGCGCATCCAGGCGCTGGCGATGAACGAGGCCGCGCGCATGGTCGAGGAAGGCGTTGCCAGCGCAGAAGACATCGACAAGGCGATCCGCTACGGCTTCGGCTTCCGCTACGCCGTGCTCGGGCTGCTCGAATTCATCGACTGGGGTGGCGGTGATATCCTCTACTACGCCAGTCGCTATCTCGAAGGCGCACTCGGCAGCGACCGCTATCGTGCACCGGAGGTCATTTCGCGGAACATGCAGGAGGGCCGGATCGGCCTGCGCACAGGTGCAGGCTTTCTCGATTATTCAGGCATGGACATCGACGCCTATCGGGCAAAACGGCTTCAGGCCATGGTCGACCTGCTTCGGCACTTTGACCTGGCGCGGCCACCGGTGCTCGATCGCGGTTAGCCGAAGACGTCCTGCAGCACCCCGTCACGCACCACCGCCACGCCATCGAGCTCGATCGTCGTCCCCATCATCGGCAGGTCGAAATGGCCCGCCGTGTAGCGGCCGGCGAATTCGTTGGCACCGGTCGAGAACAGGAAGTTGCCGGAGACGGCACGAATTTCCGTGCCGTTGGTGTCGCGCTGATCATACATCGACAGCGCCTCGTAGCGCGCGGCCGGGTTCATGCCGAAACCGACATGCGATACCGCATAGGCTTCCCGATCGCCCCAGGCGGCAAGGTAGGCGCGCATCATTGCGGCATCGGTGCCCTCGCCTTCCAGCTCGACGACATAATCGTCCTTCAGCGTCATCTTTACCGGCGACGTCAGGTAACGCTTGAAGGTCAGGTTGATGTCGCCGGGCGCCATCACCAGCGTGCCATTGATCGTTCCGCTCTTGGGGAAGCTGACGACGATGCCGCCGGGCCAATGCGCCAGCGTCCCGGGCTTGTCGGTCCAGCCCCACACGCCGACCGTGGAAGCTCCGACCATGTCGACGTCGAGCGCCGTGCCGGCTTTTGACGTCACCCGCATCCGCTTGGTCCCGCGCAGCATCTTTGCCGCTGCGCGAACGCGCCTCTCGAGCGCGGGATCCGGCACCATCCGCTCCAGCGCCTCGGGATGCTCGTTGGAGATCACCAGGATACGCGCGCCGGCTTTGAGGATCTCGGGCGTTTCCACCGCATGCATCAGGCCCTCGATGGTGCAATCCACCACGAAGCCGGCTTGTTGAAGCGCGGTGATCACCGGGCCGAGCCGCTGGATCGCCTCGCTTGCCCCTGTCGAGCGCACCGGAACGATATTCCGGTTACGCGGGGTCGGCATGACCACGTGAAACGGTCGCGCGCCCATCCGCAGCAGCGCGAGCTCCGCCAGATGAACATTCAACGCACGTGACTGGGTTTCCGAGAGGATCGCCGCGGTATCGCCGACCTTGACGGCGCATCGCTCAAAAATCTCGCAAAATGCGTCGATCCATTTTGCCTCGATGCGATCAGCCAGCATGGTATACTCCCGGTCTTCCTGTTTCTTCTTCGTCAGTTCATGCTTCGGGGAAACCCCGCAGCAGATACGCGCGCACTGCCCCCAGCAGGCCATTGAGGATCAGGCCCAGCAGCGAGATCGTGATCAGCGGCACGAACATATCGACGGCCTGAAAGGTCCGGGCCGCCGTGACGAGGACATGTCCGAGCCCGTCGCTCGACGTGATCATCTCGGCCAGAAACACCACGATGCAGGAAATGACAAGGCCGATCCGGCAACCGGTCAGGATCGACGGCATCGCGGCAGGCAGCACCACCTTGAACAGGATCTCATAGCGCGGCGTTCCCGCCGCCATGGCCGACCAGATCAGTTTCTGCTCCACCGTCGACGCGCCGTAATAGGTAGACAAGAGAATGGGAAAGAGTGCATCCGCCGCGACCAGCGTGATCTTCGATCCGTGACCGAAGCCGAGCAGCAGCAGCAATGCTGGATAGAGCGCGACCTTGGGCAAAGGCGCGAGCACGCGCACAATCGGCCGAACCACGGCGTTGATAGCCGGACTGGCAGCGGCGGCGATGCCGATGCTGACACCGAGCACGACCGCGATCGCGAAGCCGGCAAACAGCCGGAGCAGGGTCGCCGCGATCTCCTGCTGGAACGTCCACGTGACGAGTTGCTGAAGCAGCCTGCTGAAGACATATCCCGGCGGCGGCAGCAAGACCGCAGGCGCAAAACCAAATGACACAAGGCCTTGCCACAGCGCGATCACCAGCACGATCGGCGCGAGCCCAAGAATAATGCTAGTGGAGCGAAGCTGCGGGATCATGAGAAGCTCAGCGGCATGTCGAACTGCGGTTCGGACCAGCGCACCAGCCTTGCGCGGACCCGCTCGAACATCGCATCGAGGCAAATTCCCATCGCGCCGACGATGATGATCATCGCAAAAACGGTATCGTATTGGCCCATGTCGAGGGCATTGAACAGGATATTGCCGGCGCCGGACTGACGGGCGATCATCTCGCTGGTAATCATCGTGATCAGCGCCAGCACGAGTCCGGTGCGGCAACCGGTCAGAATTTCTGGAAGCGCCGCCGGCAGTACGATCCGGACCAGCCGCTGCGCAGGCGAAAGCCCCATCGCGGCGCCCGACCACAGCATCTTCTCTTCCACCGCCTTGGCGCCCTCGAAGCTGTGATAGATCACGGGCAGGCTGACGCCGAGAAAGATCACCAGCGTCTTCGTGATGTCACCGACGCCCAGCCACAGCATGATGATCGGCATCAAGGCGGCCTTCGGCACCGGGTAGATCACCATCAGGAGCGGATTGAAGAACGCCGCGACGGCCCGGCTGCGGCCCATCAACAGGCCGAGCGGGATCGAAACCGATACCGCTATGCCAAACCCGACCGCCATGCGGCGGAGCGAGGCCAGGATGTTGATCAGAGCTTCCTTGTCTCCGAGGATGTCCGGGATTGCACGGATCGCCTCGATCGCCGTCGGGAAGCTGTCGTTCTCGAGCGCGAGTGACGCAACCTGCCATGCCGCCAGAAGCCCGATACAGGCAAACACCGGAGCGGCACGCTTGCCCAAGGCCGCCAGCGACGTCACGACCGCGATCCCGTCTCGTCGACCTCGTCGAACATGCGCTCGATATCGACAACGTATTTCTGGTACCGTGGATCGAGCAGCAGCTCGCTGCGGCGGCGCGGCCGCGGCAGATCGATGTCGATGACCTCGCGGATGCGGCCGGGCGATTTCGACATCATCACGACCTTGTCCGAGAGGAAAACCGCTTCGTCGACCGAATGCGTGACGAACAGCACCGTTTTGCGATCACGCTCCCAGATGTTCAACAGATCGTTCTGCAGCCGCGTTCGCGTGTGAGCATCGAGCGCGCCAAACGGCTCGTCCATCAACAGAACCTCAGGATGGTAAGCCAGCGTTCGAGCCAATGCCACACGCTGCTTCATGCCGCCGGACAGCTCCTTGGGATAGAAGTCCTCATAGCCCTTGAGCCCGACCATTTCGATCAGGGCCCGGCTCTGTGCTTCCGCCTCGGTGGTGCGCACGCCCTGCTGGCGAGGGCCGTACATCACATTGCCCAGCACGGTCTTCCACGGAAACAACGCGAATTCCTGGAATACCGGACCGCGATCCGGCCCTGGTCCCGTGATCGTCCGTCCCCTGATCTTCGCTGAGCCGCTGGTCGGGCTGACGAAGCCGCCGACGACGTAAAGCAATGTCGACTTGCCGCAGCCCGACGGACCAAGGATGGAGACGAAGGCTCCCTCCTCGATCGCCAGAGAGATGTCCGATAGCGCCACATGGTCCTTGCGCGCTGAGGTCTGAAATACCTGCGAGACGCTCTCGATCTCGATGATTGCAGAAGCCGGTTTTTGCGGCGTCACCGGTCTCACCCATCCGCTCGATCTCGAAGGCACTACCTTCATCCCGTCTCACTTCGTTCGCGCGCGAACCCTGCGCAACAGACACGCTGAATGTCCTCCGTCAGCGGCACCAGCTTAGCAAGAAACTTGCCAGACCACGCGCTGTTTTCGGGCAAGTGCGCCGCGTCATCCGAACCAGGGCCATTCTGCGGGCCCCTCATGCGTCACGGCCCCGCCCGGTGCCTGGCCAACCAATCGGGCATATTTCGCCAGCGCACCGGCACGGTGACGAGGCGGACGCGGCTTCCAATCGTGTCGGCGAGCCGTGAGTTCCTGCTCGTCGACCAGCATATCCATCCGCCGATTTGCCGCATCAATCCGGATCCTGTCGCCATCGCGAACCAATGCCAGCGGACCGCCGACGAAGGCCTCGGGAGACACATAGCCGATGCACATTCCGCGGGTGGCGCCGGAGAAGCGTCCATCCGTGATCAGGGCCACCTTCTCGCCCATGCCCTGGCCGTAGATCAGCGCGGTGACGCCGAGCATCTCGCGCATGCCGGGGCCGCCCACCGGCCCTTCATTGCGGATCACAAGCACATCGCCCGCCCTGTAGCTGCGGTCGCGAACCGCTGCGACACAAGCTTCTTCGTCTTCGAAGATGCGCGCTACGCCTTCGAACAACTGGCTCTTCAGCCCGGCGACCTTGATCACCGCACCATCAGGGCAGAGGTTTCCCTTCAGCACTGCCACACCGCCGTCTGGCATGATCGGCGCGCGAGCCGCGTAAACGACCTCTCCGTCAGGAGCATTGGCGGCGCTATATTCTTCGGCAAGTGTACGGCCCGTGATCGACAGGCAACTGCCATCAATATGCCCGCTCTGGATCAGCTCCCGGATCACCACGGCAGCGCCGCCGATATCGTAGACATCCTTTGCCGTATATTTGCCTCCAGGCCGCAGGTTTCCGATCAGCGGCGTCCTGGCGAAAACCTCGCCGACATCATCGATCGTGAATGCGATCCCGGCCTCGTTCGCGATCGCCGGCAGATGCAGCGCAGCATTGGTCGAACCGCCCGTAGCAGCCACGATCGCCGCACCATTTTCCAGGGATTTCCGCGTCACGACGTCGCGCGGCAACGGCCCGCCGCGCTCCAGCATCTCCATGATGAGGCGCCCGGCCCGCCTGGATATCTGCGCGCGCTCGGCATAGACACCTGGCACCATCGACACGTTGGGAATGGTGAGGCCCAACGCCTCCGACACCATGCCCATGGTGTTGGCAGTGAATTGGCCGGCGCACGCGCCGATGGTCGGCAGGCAGGCCCGCTCAATCCGCTCGAGCGTGGCACCGTCGATCTCTCCGGTCATGAAGCTGCCGACAGCCTCATAGGAGTCGAGCACGGTGAGGGTCCGCCCGTCTACGCGGCCCGGCAGCGCGCTGCCGCCATAGATGAAAATGGACGGGACGTTGCACCGGACCATGCCCATTATCACGCCGGGAAGCGTCTTGTCGCATCCGCCGTAACCGATCAACGCATCGTAAGCGAGACCATGGACGACGGCTTCGATCGAATCGGCAATCAGCTCCCGCGAAAACAGGGAGAACTTCATCCCCTCGTGATTCATGCTGATACCGTCGGAAACCGACACGGTCGAAAACTCGCGCGGCGTACCGCCGGCCTCCTCGATTCCCGTCTTGGCCGCCGCGACCTGAAAGTCGTGCGTCATGTTGCAGGGTGTCTGTTCGCCCTTCATGCTGACGACGCCGACCATCGGCTTGGCAATCGCAGCGTCGTCGAGCCCCATGGCGCGCATGAACGCGCGGTGCGGAGCCCGGTCGAGGCCATCCGTCGTGATCCGAGATCGGAGCTTCTTCATACGTGCATCTTCTTCATGCAACGTCCCGGATCATCCTGGACGCCGCGACCTTCTCGCTCGGTTCAGTCGCCCGATCGCCTATTGCAGCGGAGCGACGATCGTCGAGTGCTTGAATTGCGCGACATCCAACTTTGGCAGCATCCCTGTCTCCGCGTAGATGTCCAGCATCTTCTGGATCGCGGGGAAATTCGGTGCCGCGCCCGGATCGCGGCCGAAATCATTGTCCTTGAGCAGATAGGTCTCGAGAACCGGAATAGGTGCCTTCAGGACTTCGTTGACAACCTTCAACGTCTCTTCGCGGTTCGCCAGCGCTTTCTTCATGCCAGAGGTAATGTCACGCACGTAAGCCTTGACCAGTTCCGGGTTCTTGTCGACGAAATCGGCACGGCAGGCTTCCAGGATGTGCACGATGTTCGGCATCGCCTGCGACAGCGAGAACAGTTTGCGCGTGCCGCCCTTTGCCTCCGCGCGCGCGGCAAACGGCTGGTTCATGTTGACCGCATCGACGCGGCCCTGCCGCAACGCATCTTCGGAGACGGCAAAGCCGACCTCGACCAGCTTGATGTCCTTGGCCGGATCGATGCCGTTCTGCTTCAGCAACAGATTGAACGGGCCCTGGGTGCCGCCGCCGATCACGGAGATCCCGACCGTCTTGCCTTTGAGATCGGCGATCGTCTTGATCGGGGAGTCGTCCATGACAGCCCAGTAGACCGAGAAACCACCGGCCTTCTCGAAGACGTGCTGCGCCACGATGTAGGCCTTGAGGTTGCCGCCAACCACGCCATTGGCGAGCGACAGCGGTGCCTGCGTCGCGCAATCCAGCGCGCCGGCCGCCAAGGCCTGCGTCATCGGAGCGGTGCCCTGAAACTGGGTCCATTCGATGTTGTAGGCCTTGCCGATGTTGGGAAACTCAGCCGGGCGGCGCATCATCCAGTATTTGGATTCCTCGGCCGGAATCGTCCAGCCGACACGAATTGTCTGCTGCGCCCATGACGAGCCTGCGCTCGCGCTCACGGCCGCTGCCGCCCCCAAAGCCAGGATCCACTTCGAAACGGTTCGCATCGTGCCCACTCCGCTGCCCAGGCGCCGACCGGCGCCATCCAACCCGACCGCGGCAAATGTTTCATGGTTCAAACAATCAAGCAAGCCATGCAGGCCGGGCGGTTTCGTCGTGGGATACACCATGTATGGTAATGCAACGTCGCGCGGCGTCGCGGAGCGACAGATGGAGGCAACCTATGGCTGAAGGGAGCAAGACAAACCCGCAAGGCGTCGAGCGGCTCGGCTATCTTGGCCTTGGACTGATGGGGACGCCAATGAGCCGGCGACTGCTCAAGGCCGGCCATCAGGTCACTGTCTGGAACCGTTCGGAAGGGAAGATGGCCGCGCTCGTCGAAGCCGGTGCCAGGCGCGCAGCCAGCCCACGCGACTTGATGGAGAACTCGGACATCGTCTTCATGTGCGTGACAGATGCGGCTGCCGTGGAAGAGGTGATCTTCGGGGCCGAGGGCATCTCAACTGCGCCCGGCGCGGGCAAGCTCGTGGTCGACTTCTCGTCGATCCATCCTGATGCCGCACGGGACCTTGCAACGCGATTGTTAGCGGCGAACGGCGCGGGCTGGATCGATGCGCCGGTCTCCGGTGGTACCAAGGGCGCCGAGGAAGGCACGCTTGCCATCATGGCCGGCGGAAAAGCAGGCGATATCGAGCGGGTCCGCCCCTACGTGCACGCTATGGCACGAAGGTTCACCCACATGGGCCCGACCGGCGCCGGCCAGACCACGAAGCTATGCAATCAGGTGATCGTCGGATGCGCGATGGCTGTTCTTGCGGAGGCAACACGCCTTGCCGTGAACGCCGGAATCAATGCCAACCGGTTGCCCGAAGCACTCGCCGGCGGCTTCGCGGACTCCATTCCGTTGCAGCTGTTCGTGCCGCGGATGGCCCAGGGCATTCACTCACCGCCGCTTGGTCACATTGCGACAATGCTCAAGGACCTCGATACCGTCGCCGATGTCGCGCAGACGACGTCGACGCCGGTGCCCATGGCCTCGCTCGCAGGACAACTTTTCAGGCTCGCCAAGGCCGCGCGAGGCGCGGACGCGGATGCGCTCGAAATCTACAAGCTTTCGGCAGGGCGCGCCGAACCGTCCAGCGCGAACTGAAGCACGCTTGCTGTGACTGCTTGCGCTAGCCGTCGGCGAGAAATCGGCCGAACGCGCCGCGCGCGAAGAGCAGCGGCTCCTTCGTATTGTACGTATAGGCCTCGACTGCACCGAGAAAGATCACGTGGTCGCCGCCGTAATAGCGATTGACTGAGCGGCATTGAAAATTGGCCACGCTCTCGGCGAGCACCGGCGCGTTGCCGAGGCCCGGCGTCCACTCGACACCGGTGAACTTGTCATCAGACGATTTGGCGAATTTGCTCGCCAGCGCCTGTTGCGAAACGCCAAGAACGTTGACCGCGAAATGACTGGCGTTCTGGAAGATGGTCAGGCTAGAGGAATAGACGACCAGGCTCCAAAGAACCAACGGCGGATTCAGCGAGACCGAGGCAAACGAATTGCACGTCAGGCCATAGGGCTTGCCGTCGGGAGCCGCGGCCGTGATGATCGTCACCCCCGTGGCGTAGGTGCCGAGCGCGCTGCGAAAATCGCGGGGATCGATCGGCGAGCTGTCGCTCGCGAGTTCGTTGGCCGGATCGGGAACGGCCGGCTGCTTCGGCAGATCATTCATCGGCCGGCCTCACAGCGTGAGATTCTCGGACGGCAGCCCCAGCGCCACGCGTCCATAATTGGTCCCGGCTGCATCGAAATTGAACGCGAGATGCGAATTGATCGCGTGCGCATCGCGGAACTGCCGCTGCAACGCGCCCGTCGTAAACAGGCCCCGTGCTCCGCTCGCGGCAAACAGCATCGACACCGCATCCGTGCAGAAGTTTACTGAAAAAGCGCCGTCGCGCCGATATCTGGTCTTGGTCGCCATATCGGGGATATGACCCCGCCTTGCATCCGCCATGGCATTCAGACAGGCCGAGCGCATGATCAGGCGTGCGGCGTCGATCTTCGCCGAGGCCTCGGCGATCTTGATCTGGGTGCTTTGAAAGTCGCTCAGCCTGGCGTGGTTGTAGGTGGAAATGCGATGACGGACGACCTCCGCATAATCGTCGAGGCATGCCTGCGCGTTTCCCAGCGCGACGCCGGACAGGACGTAGGGAAACAGCGAGAATACCGGGAGCGCATACAGCGGGTTGGGATTGAGCTTGCTTCCCGGAGTCGGCCCACCGTCAAGATCGCCGACCGCGACCGTCATATCGTCGGGCACGTAAGCGTCCCTGACCTCCACGTCGCAAGACCCTGTCCCGCGCAGTCCCGCGACATTCCAGGTGTCGAGGACCTTGTAGTCGGCTTTCGGCAGCAGAAATATCCGATACTCGATGCCGTCCGCCTCATCGTCGGAGTAGACCACGCTTGCAAGCATGTTCCATGCACAGGAGGCAACGCCCGAGGAGAACGGCCAGCTGCCATGGAGCCGGTATCCGCCCTCGACTCTCGTGGCACGTCCGGCCGGAAAAATGAACGAGGACGCGATCAGCGCGTCCGGATCACGGGCCCAGACCAGATCCTGCGCCGTCGGCTCGAACATGCCGAGCATCCAGTGATGGCTCGCCAGATTGGCCAGATTCCAGGCCACCGAGGCGTCTGCTTGTCCGAGCAGGTCCGCGCAATCGATTAAGGCGACATAATCGAGTTCTGCGCCGCCAATGCGCTTCGGCTGAAGCATCCGGAACAGGCCGGCCTCGTGCAGATCCTGCTCAGTTTCCGGCGGCAAATGCCGCAACTCCTCCGTCCGCGCCGCCCGCTCTCGCAGCCGTGGGACGAGCGCCCGGGCCTTCGCGATCATTGCCGCATGGGCAGGTTCATCGGATTGCACCGCCGCGGGCCGGCCCACGCTCGGCTCTTGACCAGGCGCCATTCGTATCCCTCGCTTTCATGCATTTATGCGGCTGGAACATCGCCAAATCAAGCGGATGCAGCGCTAGGGCGCGATTTGCACGTTCCAAGGGAACGCCCTGCTTGGGTTCAAACCTGCTCCGATGGCTTGCCCGATCCAAAAGCCCCCTTTTGATTGAACTCCGAGATCCGAAGATTGTCGTATCCGAGCGTATCACGCAGGACGTCGTTAGTATGTTCGCCCAACAAGGGGGCAGCCACGGGATTGATCGCTCCCGTCAAGCTCATACTGATCGGCGGCTCGATGTTCGGGATCCACTCTGCCGTACGATGTGGAATCCGGTTCAAGCGATGGCGCTCTCGCGCCTCCGGTGCATTGAACCCCTCCTCGACCGTCCGCAGATAGCCGACCGGTATATTGGCCAGCTTCATCTTGGTCATCCAGTTTTCGAGAGTATCGCTCGCGAAGACCTCCGCGATGGCTGCCCGCAGAAGCTCCTTGTTCTCGGAACGCGCCTTGCGCGAGGCAAACTGCGGATCGGTGATCAGATCCGGCCGGTTCAGCACCTCAACAACCAGCCGACGATAGAGCCGGTCGTTCGCGCAGGCCATGTAAAGCGGTCCATCGGAGGCCTCGTACACGCCGACGGTAGGAGAGCCACTCGGCGAATTGCCAAACCGGCCGGGATTTTCGCCGTTGATCAGATAGGCCATGCCATAGAAGCCGGTCATGCCCATAGCGACGTCGAACAGGGCGACCTCGACATGCTGGCCGCGACCGAGCCGATCCCGCGCCAACAGCGCCATCAGGATGGCGTTGCAGGCAGACATCCCCGTCGCCATATCTACGATCGGCGGGCCGGTGCGAACCGCCGGGCCATCAGCAAATCCGTTGAGCGACATGAAGCCGCTTTCCGCCTGCGTGATCGGATCAAAGCCGGGACGCGAGGCAAACGGTCCGGTGCGCCCGTAGGCGGAGATCGAGCAATAGACTAGCCGCGGATTGAGTGGCGCAACACTTTCATAGTCCAGCCCAAATTTCTTCATGATCCCGCTGGAGAAGTTCTCGACGACCACGTCGGCCTTGCGAATCAAATCCAGCGCGATCTCACGAGCCTCCGGCACGGTAAGGTCAAGCGCGATGCCACGCTTGTTGCGATTGAGGCTCAGATAGGCAGCACTCTCCCCACCGATCTCGGCGTGTTCATACGCACGCGTGTCATCGCCCCCGTCTGGATTCTCGATCTTGATGACGTGCGCGCCGAAATCAGCAAGCGTCTGCGTACAAGCCGGGCCGGCAACCACACGCGTGAAATCGACGACCAGCAGACCATCGAGCGCGGTAGGCGCGCCCGTCGCCCGCGACGAACGTTCCGGCAATTGAGGCTTGGTGGGCATCGACGGCGCTCCCTTACATCGGCTTATGGTTGCCGAATTTCCCGCAGGAGCAAACTTAAAGCCCGGCACCGCCGACTTCGCAAGTCCTTCGCCCGCATCGCTTCAATACGCAATAAGGGCCCGGCAGCTGTCAAGCTGCCGGGCCCTTGAACGTTCCGTGTTGCGCTTCATCTCGCGCGAACCATTTTTACGTTGCGTGAATCTCGTTCCGCACCACGGGAAACCTGGCTCCATTCGTTCAGCGAAGCCGCTTTCGCCAGTAAAGCGTATGCGGCCAAGCCCAGGGCACATGGGGTTCGAAGAGCCGATAGCCCCCCGGATGAAGTTATTGGCAGACACCGGATTGTCCGTCGTATCCGAGACGATGCTGTCCCATCCAATACGCCGTGCCCTTGCCTCGATCACCCGCATCAGCCTGCATTGGAGGTCACGTCCCCCGGTGCCGCTGCAACACACCGACCCTGGAGAAATAACCGCCATTTCGGATGTGCGTTGACGGCACGACACCGGCGAAGGCTACCGGCTCATCGCCGTGATAGGCAAGCCACCACGCCCCTAACTTGAATTGTGGCAAGGGAGCCGCATCGAAGAACGTCAACCGATGAAGGTCGGCCAATGTATCGGCGATGTCGTCGTCGGATGCATCGACAATGCGAATTTTGTACATGAGACGGTCCGTTGGCGAAGGATGACGCGAGTGGAATGCAGCAATGTCGTCGCGGCTGAAGCTCACTTGCCGAGCACGAACTTGACGCTTAGCCCAACCACGCCCATCAGGCCGGTGGCGATCACCGTAATCACGGCCTTGAGCGTGTAGCTCTGCGCCTGCTCCACGCTCCTTCGCCATCGGCGAAGGTGCTGAAAATCCGCCCTTAGCTCTTTTCGATCGTCATCGTCTATTCCGAAAGACGCCAGCACCGATGCTACTGTCCGCAATACGATGGCATCGATGTTCGCCTGCTGAAGCCTGTGTTGCTCGGCCAGCGTCTCGGCAACGATCGCCCTGACTTCGTCATCTGCCATCTTCACCGCTTGATGATCCTCTCAATGTTCTCGAAGCCGCGCTTGGCGAAGTAGGAGACAACCAGATTAGCTCCGGAGACCGCAGCGGCGCGAGCACTGGCCCAGCGCCGCGGCCCGGCACGTTCGCGCGTGCGCGGCCAGCGATGGTACGGCCGGCGGCGCACCAGGTTTGGCGAGTGCGTAGCCGCAACGCGCCGCCACCGTCCGATCTTGATCGAGACGAAAAAAAACCGCGGCGGAAGATTTCCGCGCGGGTGAACCAAACTCGTTTCGATGATGCCATTCCGCCAGTGTTTTCGCAGACGTGTCAAACGAACGAATTCGCTTAAGCCGCGTTAGGCGATCAGGAGGGCCGGCAGATGACACTCAAGACGACCTCACAAAACACGTCGCCAAATCTTCCTGGACGAAAGCCGCGCAGCGACAAGGAGCGGGACACGCAAGAAGCCGTCGTTGAGGACGCCGGCGACATGCAGGACAAGGACTGCGATCTCGTGAATGGCGAGGGCGGCCCTATCGACCTTCCCACCAAACCCGGCGATTTGTCGAAGGACGATTAGGCCGCTCCGCAGACGGGGCGCATCTCGACGTTGCCGTTCTGCGGCGCCTTGCGCGAGGTGTGAAACATCGCTCGTTCGACCAGGCCGTGCCGGAACTTACGCCACGGCGGGCGCGTTTATTCCTTCAGAAGGAACGTTGTGCGATGAGCCATACCGTACTCGTTGTCGACGACGATCCCAGCGTGCTCGATGTCATCGTTGACATGCTGGAAGATCTCGGCTGCGAAGTCATCAGCGCCCGGAGCGGCCACGATGCGCTCGACCGGCTCAAGCAGAACCAGGATATCTCCATCCTCATCACCGACATCAACATGCCTGGCATGGACGGTCATGAACTGGCCGAGCGGGCCAGGCGAGACCGCCCGGAACTGAAGATCCTGCAATTGTCCGGGCGTGAACCCTGGCGCGACGGCCTTCCCATGATCAGAAAGCCGTTTTCGTTCGAGGAACTCGCCAGCACCATGCAGCGGACTACCGGCATCTGCTGAAGGTCGCAAGCCCAGAAAACCCAAAACAAAACCCGCAGCGGATAGCGTCCGCGCGGGTTGAACCAAACTCTTTTTCGATGATGGCATTATGCCGGTGTTTTGCCCGACGTGTCAACGCGGCGAACGCGGACAAGGGATTAACCTCTCCCCCACCCAGATATGTGGTGTGCAACGGGCTTGCTTCAAGCCCCCGATCCTGCCGTAGAACCCTCGACCCGAACACCATACACACGCGAGGGGTCATCACATGCCTGTACTGCTTCCGACGTCCCGGACGCGCGGCCACGCCAAAGGGGCCGGCGCCCGCCACACGCAACACCAAGTGAAAGACCACGCGGTGGTGATCGCCGGCGGTGGCCCGACCGGCTTGATGCTGGCCGCGGAGCTCGCGCTCGCAAATGTCGATGTCGCCGTCGTCGAACGGCGCGCCGATCAGGAACTGGTCGGCACGCGCGCCGGCGGCTTGCACGCGCGCAGCATCGAGATCCTCGACCAGCGCAGCGTCGCGGATCGCTTCCTGCGCGAAGGACAGATCAGCCAGCTCGCGGGCTTCGCCTGGACCAGGCTCGACATCAGCGATCTCCCCACCCGGCACGCTTACGGGCTCGCCCTGCGGCAGAGCCACATCGAGCGCATCCTGGCTGACTGGGTCAGCGAGCTCGCGGTGCCGATCTATCGAAACCTCGAGGTGACGGGTTTTGCGCAGGACGAGACCGGCATCGACGTGACGCTCTCCGGCGGCGAGACCTTGCGCGCAAACTATCTGGTCGGCTGTGACGGCGGCCGTAGCCTGGTGCGCAAGGCCGCCGGCATCGACTTCGCGGGCACAGATCCGACGCTGAGCAACCTCATGGCCGAAGTCGAGATGCGAGACGAGCCGGAATGGGGCCTGCGCCACGACGCGCTCGGCTTTCACGGCCTCAGCAAGACCGAGAGCGGGCGCGTGCTGGTCGTCGTGACGGAAGCGACGCTCGATCGCACCGGCGCGCCCGGCTCCCGCGATCTGAGCGAAGCCCTCGTCGCCGTATACGGCACCGACTTCGGACTCCACAACCCGTCCTGGATCTCCCGCTTCACCGATGCGGCACGGCAGGCCGTGTCCTATCGCAAGCGTCGCGTGCTGCTTGCCGGCGATGCCGCGCATATCCATCACTCCGTCGGCGGTCAGGGCCTCAACGCCGGCGTGCAGGACGCCGTCAATCTCGGCTGGAAGCTCGCGCAAGTGGTCAAGGGCCTGTCGCCCGACAGCCTGCTCGATACCTACCACGCCGAGCGTCATCCCGTCGGCGCGCGGACCTTGCGCAACACCATGGCGCAAATCGCCCTGCTCCGCCGCGGCGAGGACGGCCTCAAGGCCGCGCGCGAGGTCGTCGCGGAGCTGCTCGCGATGGACGCGCCGCGCCAACGTTTTGGCGCGATGATGAGCGGGCTCGACGTGCACTATGATCTCGGCCAAGGACACGCGCTGCTCGGGCGCCGCATGCCCGATCTCGATTTGACGGTCGACGGGCGGCCGCTGCGACTGTTCACGCTGCTGCACGGCGCGCGCGGCTTGCTGCTCAGTTTCAGCAAGACAGGCGGCCTCGACACCGCGCCCTGGGCAGATCGCGTCGATCGCATCGACGCCGAGTGCGAGGGCCCGTGGCAGCTTCCGGCGATCGGACAAGTCGCAGCACCCGGCGCCGTGCTGGTGCGGCCCGACGGGCACGTGGCCTGGGTGGGAGATGAGAGCCAACATGGACTTGCGGACGCGATCACGAGATGGTTCGGACCGGCTTCAGACTAGTTTCCGGTCGGGCGCGAAGGAACGCGGCTCAAGATTCGAATATTCGCGCGTTCACCGTGCGCAGGCTCATCGACGCTGCCGGCTTGCTGCGGTGGCGTGGGGACCGGCTGATGAGATAGCGCGTCGCGCATCCATCGGGGTAAACCGATCGGAGCCGCGTTCTCTTGCTGTGGATGCATATCTTTAGACTCCAGTGGAGTCGATGGCGACCGTTTGTTCATTACAATTCCTCGCCTGGAGACAAGACGATGCGAAGCTTACGAAGCCTCGGGTTCGCCGGTCTCATTGTTGACTATCGATGAATGATCCGGATGTACGATGATGCGTTCAATCCGTTGCAGCAATTCGCGCGGCCGTGCGTCCGTAGCCAAGGGCTGCACCGGCTTGCCCTACCCACGATCGGGAATAGCGTTTGCGGCGGCCACCCGCGCAAAAGCATTCGCTGTCTCTCTAAACATGATGGCAGCAAGCACGTTGAGTGCGGCTTCGGTCTTGGCGCGTGCCAGGGTTTCGATATCGGCCAGCGTTGGTGCCCCGAAACCTTCACTGGGCACATGCTGAACAACAGGAAGATGCGGCTCGGTCCTTCTCCTAAATTTGGGCATTTGAAATCCGTTTGTTAAGTAACGAGTCTCCGCAAATACAAAGCCCGCGGCGGATTGCTCCGCGCGGGCTGATCTTCAATGATGCTATTCTGCCAGTGTTTTGCCCGACGATTCAGGCGCGGCAGCCGCACTCCTTCAAGGCAGCTAGCTACAGCAGCACCTGCCGGTCTCTTGAACCGGCGGACAGCGAACGGTACCGAAGGAACAGAACACGCAGCAGTCGCCAGAGAGCGGCTTCAGGCGCTCGCCGCAGCCTTTGCAGTCATAGAAGAACTGGCAGGCGTCGGTCGGCATGACCTCGGTAGCAGCGTGACCGCACTTCGGGCACGTGATGGTAGAGTTTAAGATCATCCGAGATGTTACCGTGCGCGGTGCTCTGGACCAAGGAACGTCCGCTCCCTCCAACTTGTGGCGCAGCTTCCTGATCAATTCGCGGAGGTCCGCGGCATAATTTTCGATGATGCGCCACCGGGCCTCGTCGCTCTCGCGGGGCATCACTTCTGGCTTTTCCGGCGGCTTATCACTCACGGCATCATACGAACCGCCCCCGCGCCATGCGACTTTGACCTAGATCAAAAATCTTCGGTCCTTGGAGCCTCATCCACCTCCTTCAAGCGCGCGGGGGGCACCGAGAAGGAGCTGCCGGCGAGCCTTCTTCAGATCGGTCGCCAGTTTTATCTTCTCTCTCAAAACGAGAATTTCGGAATATTCCTTTTGGATCTCTGGGTGGATGCGAAGTGCTTCGAGCTGCTGGGTGGCTAGTTTGAAGATTGCGGCAATATGCGTACCTTGGATGGAGTGCATGGTGATCAAATCCGCTGTGGGAAAAACGGGACGGGACCATACAGCGAACTGCGTTGCGGTGTCGCTCGAAATAAACAGCCAACCATGCTGTCGTTTTTTGCAGCGCGTCATTGCCGGTGTCGGTGCTTGGCCGAACAGGCGTTCACTGGCGCGGTCTCAATGAACAGCGGCGTGCACAATCTCAAAGCGGAGCACCACCCTAAGCACAGGTCCGCAGCCGTCCCGCACCTCGATTGAGAGGGTACGAACTACCGAGCCCGGCAGCACGTCCTTGGCGAAGTCTGCCATTGCCTCGGAGGCCGCACGCTTCACATTCGCTAAGGTGGCGATTTCGACCCCGATCTCGTCAGGAACGAACCTGTCGTTGTCGCGCGTGTCGAAGTAGTAGTGGGGCATGGTGGTCAAGGCGCGGTTGCGCTTGATGTTCCTACCAAAATTAGAACACCCCCAAGAAAACGACTATGACGGCCCAGCTACGGCGCTCGGGATGGATCGAGACGGTTCTCGCGCTGGTCGTCGGCGTATTCTTGTGCCACCCGGGGAGCTTGCTGACGGTGGCGCTGGTCCCTCTCGGTGGCAGTGAGAATTTGCTGCGCTCGCCTGGCTATCGCTTCATAGTTCTTGGCAACCTGGCGAAGCGTGGCTCTCGCCTCCACGTGTTCGCAGTTGTCGGCCTTGGTGTGAAACTCCTCAGCCCGTATGAGCCAATACTTCGGGGAGTGCATTCGCTCGATGCCCATGGCCAAATCCCCTAAATCGGACCATCCAGGTTATTAATGGACGTTCAGGCCAGCTGGTTCCCGGCTGCACTCAAATAGCGAAGAGCAAAACACGGAGCGCAAGAAAACCGGCCGCTCACGCGACCGGCTCGCCACAAACCTATGGGCTAACGCAAAACTATCAGCGCCCCAGCTTACGCTCCACCTTCTTCCGGCTGCTACCCACCTTCTTGACCGCCTTCTTGACGGCAGAAGCCGAGCGGCCGGTCTTCTTTGCCTCGTACCCAACTTCGTATTTCTGCCCACCCGCAACGCGCGCGCGGTCCTGCTTGCGACCGCGAGTTGTCTGCTTCTTCGCTTTAGCCATGTTGCTCTCCTTGCATCTCTGAAACGCAAGGATTCAATCGGTTCCCCACGCCCTACAAGGTCGCGCCCGTCGTCGGAACGAATCCGGCCAGAAAGATTCGAATCAACGTGTTCGTTGCGTGGAGTTTGTCAGTGGCGTTGCAGCGTCAGCGTAAGCCGGGGGCGCTCGGGGTGAAAGCGCCCTTCCCCGGCTTCATCGAACCGGCCTTGGCATCGACGGTGGACCGCGTACCAACCGGAGAGAGGTGGATTCACGAAATCAAATTCGACGGCTATCGGGTGCAGCTTCATTTGGCCAACGAGGCCGTCACCGTCTACACCCGTCGCGGTCACGACTGGACCAAACGCTTCAAGAAAGTCGCCGACGACGCCTGGCACATCAAGGCGGGATCGGCGGTCATCGACGGCGAGGTCGTCGTCCCTGCTGCCGATGGCAACACCGATTTTTCCGTCCTTCAAAACGAGCTGAAGGGCACATCGCCCAAGATCGTGCTCGTCGCATTCGACCTGCTTTATCTGAATCGGCGAGACCTTCGCGGTCTGCCGCTGTTTCAGCGCAAGGCCGAGCTGAAGAAGATCATCGCCGGCACCGACGTGCAGTTCAGCGAGAGCTTCGAGATCGAAGGACGCGAGATGTTCGCGCATGCCTGCAAGGTCGGGCTGGAAGGCGTGGTCTCTAAGGTTCGCGACAGCACCTACAGCAGCGGCAGGGGTAACAATTGGGTCAAGACAACTTGCGCGCAGCGAGAGACGCTAACCATCGCCGGCTTCGCACTCGACGAAGGCAAATGGGGCGGCATCTATCTCGGGCGCCAAAAGGGAGATGATCTCATTTATGCGGGCAAGGTCGACCACGGATTCGACAAGACATCTGCCGCAGAACTGCAAAAACGATTGAAGCCGCTCATTCGCAAGACGCAACCTTACGCCAAGCGCATCGGGCACAAGGGCATCTGGGTTGAGCCGAAGCTGCTCGCGGAAATCGAGTATCGCGCCAAGTCGGCGGTGGGGAAAGTCCGGCATCCATTCTTCAAAGGGTTGAGGGAGGACCTGTAATGGAAGCGTTGGACCGAAGGGCGAGATCGTTCCGAGGTGAATGCAGCGTTAAGAGAGGCGGAAGCCCGCTATGAGACCTAAATTCCGCACAGAGGGTTGGCAGCCCAGGAGCGAGGAAGATCACTTCATGACTTGCCCGACCTGCGGCGAACGCTTCGACTGCCGTGACCTCGGCGAAGCGCTTGAGCACCAACACGGCGAACCGGTCGAGGAAGAGCCGACGCAGCACTGAGGCCGCCGGAGGTTTTCCACAGCCACGATAGGCAGTGGTTCGTCCAGCTTTTCGCCTACTACCCATCGATAATTTGCCAGCTTGGCCGGCACATGGCTTTGATCGCCCATGACCACCAAGCCGCGCCAAGATATCGGCCGAACGCGCCAAGGAGGCGCGCAAGGAGGCCGACAAGCTTGCTTGCGCGGCGTGGAACTATCGGATGCTTGGCTATAAGGGCCCCGCGCAGCCATCGCCGACGGCGGACCGACTTTGAAATGCCGAGTACCGACGAGTGCACTCAAGTTGCGTGTATTTATGCAGGCTCCCAAAAGTTGCAGAAACGTGAAATGTATCTAGGCGAGTTGTCAATTCCGTCCGCTCGTCCTACGCGAGACTGCATTATGGCAAAAGTCGCTCCGTTTCAAAAAAGCCGAATACTAAGAACGTTTATCACGACAACGACAAGTGCACAGAAGGCAACAACATCGAAAGGCAATACCTCGCCTCTGGCACCGGTGGCCGGCCAAAGTGCGAGCACTGTCAACGCTTGAGTTAGTTCATTCTCGGACCGTGGTGCGGAGCACGATCCCTCACCACGATCTCTCGCCGGCGTGCATGCGTGTTCGCCGCCGCGCATCGTTTTCGCGCTCGACCTGTCGGGGCCGAACGCTGAAGGAGGTGAACGACGGCAGAGCCGAGGTGAAATCGATGCGCAGCCATCCCGAACATCTACGCCGCGGCTCTGCGGCTCAAAGCGCATCATGGCAGATGGCCGAGCGCACAGACATCGTCGCTTCTGTCCAAAAGTGAACATTGCCTCAAGTTGAGTAACCCGCTCAAGCCACTGAACCTGCTCACGCAATTTAATCCGGCGACCTATCATATGATATGTCGCCGCCTCAGACGAGGGGCGTAAGCTTTATCCATCACCGCAAGGCAATTGGCATCTGCCGGTGATGAGAACGCCCAACCAGCGCTCCCGCCCCGGACGAACGAGGGAGACGTGCATGCCGACACGCCGACGCTTCAAGCAGACCACGACACTCACCGAACGACTCGCCGCGGAGGCCGCGCGGCTTCGCGAGGAGGCGCGTACGATCGCGCCGGGGCGCCGCCGCGAGATGCTGCTGCGCCGGGCGCGGCAGGACGAGACCGCCATGCACATTTCCGCCTGGCTGCATTCACCCGGGCTGAGGCCGCCGACATGACCCAGCAATATCGCGCTTATCTCGTCGGCGACAACGGCGTCTTCCGCTCCGCCGAAGCGTTCGAGGCCGCGTCGGATGCGATCGCCCTCACCTTCGCGCAGCAGTTCACGCGGCACGGCAAGGTCGAGGTCTGGCAGCTCGGCCGCAAGATCGCCGTGCTCGAGGCCGAGTCATCCCCGCCGGGAGTTCTCACGCGTCAATGATCGCCTGATGTCGAGGGCGTCCTGAAGGTCTCGATCGCGAACGAGAAATTGACCTGCATCACGGGACCCCTGGCATCGCGAACGTCGATCGCCATCGACTGCCTAGCGCCCGCGGCAGGCGCGGAAACGATGGCGTCGCGCGCCATGTCCGCGACCGACTTGGCGGCCTCTGCCTGAACGGCGCGCGAGCTGGCCAGCTCAAGCCCTTCCTCGTCGAGCGCTACACCGGTGTCGTCGCGCAGGTCGAAATAATATCGGGGCATTGCAGCATCCTTTGCCCGTAATAGGTCCGAAGCGGACAAAGGGTTTCCGGGGCAGCGAAAAAATCTGTTGGAATCAATAGGTTCCGGGAACTCCGACGTCCCTCTGCCAGCGGCGCGGGAGCAGCTTGCCGCGCTCGCGCCCGGTTTTTCGTCAGGGAGCGAAGCGACAGGGCGAAACGACGCGGCCCCCTCACTCCTCCGCAAGCTTGCCGACGATATAGGCATCCACCGTTTCGGCGAACGAGCGCTGCACGCCGACCGCAGTGCCATGCTGGTCGAGCGCGTCGCGCTGGAGCACGCGCAGGCCGCGGCCGCGCATGCAGACCGGCGCCGTGTTCAGGTATTGGTCGATCGCGCCTGTCGCGAGCGGGATGGCCTTCGGATCGCCCCTTGCGATCAGAAGCCGCAAGAGGCTCTGGCATTCGGCCAAACCTGGCATGGGATCAGCGCCTCACGCCTGCCGCGATTTCGCCGGCCGCTTCACCGGCTGGGTGTGGGTGCCGAACAGCGCCAGCAAAAACGCGACTTCTTCCTTCGAACCGACCTGGATACCGACGTGGATACCGACTTGGATCATGATGATCTCCTTTTCGCTTGGTTGGTCGGACGCAGCCGGCGGGGCGTTCGAGACAATCTGGTTTCAGCACTGTTTCAGGCGTGTTTCGTCGCGGCGCGCCATGTCCATGGTCGCCTGAATAGGAACAGCTTTTGGGATCAAAAAGTTATTCGCGCGTCGGTCCGGATGCACGACCGGCGCCCCCCACGGCCTCAGCTCGCCCCCCGGGCTGGGGCCGTTTCTTTTCGACGCCTCAGTTTCGGTTTCGGTTTTGGTTTTGGTTTTGGTTTTGGTTTCGCCTGGGCGTCTCCCAGGACAGCTTGTTGCACCGGGAGCACCGGAAGATGGCGATCGCGCCATCCGGTGAAGCCACCGCGTCGATGAATGTCATGGGTCTGTTGCACGCAGCACAAATCGGCCGCTGCCTGGTGTCTTGATCCGTCATGCGCGCAAACGCGGGACAGAGCAGGAGGTTTCTATCGTTCTGGAGGTTCAGGGTGCCAGATCTTCGGAACGTTTTGCTGAAGCAGTGAGATCGATGCCGCAATCTGCTCCCGCGAACGGCGCAGCAATTGTCGTGTCGTTTGCCTTGCATCGAGCTGGTGCAATTTCTGCCGGTCGAGATCCGCCTCGAATTCCTCGCGGGTGAGCATGACAAGCTCCCGTGTTGCTGCCCATTCGCAGAGTACGTCGAGATACGATTGAGGACCGCTCAGAAGTGAACACACGGCGGGATGCCCGCCTGCGGGCTTTCGACCCAGCCGGTCTTCAGGGTCCGCGCTTCTGCGTAGCGAGGCGCAACGCGATGCCGTGCTGCCAGGCGCGCACTCTCACGGCGGCTTCGCTGCGACCAAGCTCGCCGGCGATCTCGTCCGGCCGCGAGCCGGCTTCGGCCAACGCCTTCAGCCGCTCGTGCTCTTCCGCTGTCCACTTCTTCAACAATGGGTAGCGTGATTGCATGGTCGTAAGCTGTCTCGCCTGCGTGGTCGATGCAGGCGACAAGCGAGCGAAACAGGCGAAGTTGCTATGCGATGCTGCTATGAGATCCGCGATGGGCGTCCCGGAGATGCGCCGACGACGGCGCTCGCTCAAATCCAGACGTCCTCCCGGCACGCGTCGCACCGATAGATCAGGATCGAGCAATCGCGCCTCACATCGAAGATCGAAGTCAGGCAGCGCGTATCCCTCTCGCATTTGGGGCAAGCCGGCCTCGGCTTGTAATGATCCGGCCTCGTTGCCGGGCCTGCTTGCTGTTCACTGCTCATCTCATTCCTCGTTGGAGGACTGAGTTCCTAAGTACCAAAGTGGACATTCGTTCCAATCACGCGGGCGGCGCTTCTCATGGAAGCGAGGGCCTAGACGCCCCATGATCGCGCGCGCTGATCATCGGCTTCGTCCTGAACCATCAAGCGGGTTTGTCCTGAACGATCAAACCGGCTTGGTGTTGGCGGCTCCCCCCCCCGCAGTTCGTCCAGGCTCTCGAGCGTGCAGATGCGCGCGGCGCGGCGCGCCAGCTCGTCGTAATTTTGCGCCACCTTGCGCAGCACGTCCCGCGTCTCGGGATATTCGCAATTGTCCGCCTTGGTGCGGAATTCTTCCGCCCGCATCCGCCAGTACCGCGGAGGGTGCATCCGCTCGGCTCCCATGGGCCACTCCCCTCAGTTGGTCCAATTGTTCCTGTTCATTAATGACGAGCACGTCCAGGAGTTCCCGCGCAGATGTTCCGGTTCCGATCACACGTCCCGATTGCGCAGGGATCGCAGCTGACGACGACAGCATCTCGCGGGAAAGATCGACTTTAGTTCAAATGCGGCAGGGCGGATTCGGCAGGATGCAACGGGTTGGCGCCATGCTGGAACATGTCCCTTGCGACAGACGCAACGGGGATAGCTCGGAGAGATCGCCGATGTATGTCGTCGCCGCCGCGTTGCTGGTGCTGTCCGGACTGTTCTACTCCGCGAGCCATCACGAGATCGGCTCGTTTGGCGTCACCATGTGCACCTATGGCGGCGCGTTCTGCGACAATCCGCTGATCGTCTTTTCCGGCGCCGCGCTGGCCGGCGCCTGGGGCATGTTCGTCAGCGTCAAATAGTCCCGACCGCACGCGCTCAGGGGACAAACGTCTCGCCGGTGTCCGTGCGCGGACTGCGCGACGGCCGGCCATGGCGGGCCGGCGCGCGCCCGGGACGCGCGCAAAGGCTGCACCGGGTATTCTTCGATGATGCACTTATACAGGTGTTTTGCCCGACGAGTCAAACGGAGATTCGCTTTATCAGAAATTGGCGAGGAGCCCGTTACGCGAAGCCCGGGAACCTTGTTCCCTCCTTGGCATTTGTGAAGGACGCGCCCCGACCGAGACCCCTCCTGCCATGACCGACAATGCTCTCGCCCCCACGAAATCCGCGCCGTCGCTGTTGCAGAGGTTGGGGCCGGGTCTCGTCACCGGGGCGGCGGACGACGATCCGTCCGGCATCGCCACCTATTCGCAGGCCGGCGCGCAATTCGGTTACGGACTGCTCTGGACGGTATTTCTGACCACGCCGTTCATGATCGCCATCCAGCTCGTCAGCGCCCGGATCGGCCGCGTCACCGGCAAGGGGCTGGCCGCCAACGTCATGCAGATCGCGCCGCGCTGGGCGGTGCTGTCGCTCGTCGCCATGCTCGTCGCCGCCAACACCTTCAACATCGCCGCCGACATCGCCGCGATGGCGGAGGCGCTCTCGCTCGTGATCGGCGGCCTCAACCACGAGCACGCGCTGATCTTCGCGGCGGGCTCGACCCTGCTGCAGGTGTTCCTGCCCTATCGGCGCTATTCGCCGGTGCTGAAATTTCTCACCTTGGCGCTGTTCGCCTATGTCGCGACCGCCTTCACGGTCGAGATCCCGTGGAGCACGGCGCTGCTCGCGGCGGTGTGGCCGAAGACGAATGTCAGCGCCGATTATTTCATGATGGTCGTCGCCGTGCTCGGCACCACGATCAGCCCGTATTTGTTCTTCTGGCAGGCCTCGCAGGAGATCGAGGAGATGAACCAGGGCAGGCGCGACAAGCCGCTGCGCGAGCTGAAGCACGGCGGCAGTCCGGAGCTGGCGCGCATCCGGGCCGACACCATCTCCGGCATGCTGCTCTCGAACGGCATCGCCTTCTTCATCATCCTCACCACCGCGTCGGTGCTGCACGCGAATGGGGTCACCAACATCAATTCGGCGACGGAGGCCGCCGAAGCGCTGCGGCCGCTCGCCGGCGACTTCACCTTCGCCCTGTTCGCGATCGGCATCATCGGCACCGGCCTGCTCGCAATTCCGGTGCTGGCGGGCTCGGCCGCTTACGGCGTGGCGGAGATCTTCGGCTGGCGCGCGACGCTGGAGGCGAAGCCCGACGAGGCGGTCGGCTTCTACACCATCATCGCCGCCGCCACCATCATCGGCTTCGGTCTAGGGTTCACCGGCATCGACTCGATCCACATGCTGGTCTGGAGCGCCGTGCTCAACGGCGTCGTCGCCGTTCCGATCATGGCCATGATGATGCTGATCGTCTCGAGCAAGGCGATCATGGGTCGCTTCAAGGGCCGGTCATGGCTCGTCGCGCTGGGCTGGCTCGGCACCGCGCTGATGGCGCTGGCCGTGCTCGCTTTGCTCGGCTCGTCATTGATCGGCTGACTAACCTTGCGACAAGGCTGCCGATATCTGCGAGGCGATGATGACGGCCGCGAACACCGCCGGCACGCCGATGAAGCGCAGGAATTGGTCGATCGAAAGCATCGCTGTCTCCCCTAAGACAAAAAATGTTTGCGCCCGCTGCGCTATTCCACCCCGTGCGCAGCGTGCTGATCGGCCGTCAGAAACTGATCGGAAATGGCGGCTCCACTCATCGTGAGCAGCGCCAGGATCGAAATCACAGCCAGAAATTTCATGGCCGGAGGGTCGATCCCGATTGTGGCCAAAAACGTCAAAGCATGGTCCCTTTTCAGGACAACCCCGGGAAAGATCATGGCTGTCCCCACCGGATTTTCCCTTAGAATGGCGGGAAGGGCCTTCCAGGCGCCCCTCGCCGGGCTTCACTGCGCAGGACCGTTCGCCTAACAATCCTGGCTGGAGCCGGGCTTGCGAGCCGGCCAAAGAAAAAAAGCGCCGCCGGGCGACAGGGAGCGACATGACCAGATCGTCGAAAGCAACAAGCCTCGAAATCCTCGCCTGCGATGCCGGCTGGAGAAACTACCATTTCGTCAAGCTGACGACCGAAGACGGCGTCGTCGGCTGGAGCGAGTTCGACGAGGGTTTTGGCTCACCCGGCGTCGGTGCTGCGATCCAGCGCCTGTCCGCCCGCGTCGTCGGGCAGAACGTTTTCCGGCACGAGCGCATCTACGCCGAGCTGTTCGCGGCCACACGTCCCGCCGCCGGCGGCGTGGTGGCGCAGGCGCTCGGCGCGATCGAGAATGCGCTGCTCGATGCCAAGGCGAAATGTCTCGGCGTGCCCTGCTACGAACTGCTCGGTGGCAAGATCCGCGACCGTGCCAGGGTCTATTGGTCGCATTGCGCAACGTGGCGGATCAATCACCCGTCCTGGTACAAGCCGCCGATCGAGAACCTCGACGGCGTCAAGGCAATGGGACGCGAGGTGCGCGAGAAGAAGTTCACCGCGCTCAAGACCAACATCTTCTCCTACGACGACGGCAAGCCAACCGGTTGGCGACCGGGTTTCGGCTCGCCCTTCGCCCCCGAGATCAACGTCGATCGCAAAATCCTGCGCGACCTGCGCATGCATCTGGAGGCGATCCGCGACGGGGCAGGCCCCGACGTCGACATCCTGCTTGATTGCAACTTCAACGCCAAGACCGAGGGCTATCTGGAGATCCTGCGCACCATCGCCGACCTCGACATGTTCTGGATCGAGATCGACAGTTTCAATCCGGAAGCGCTCGGTTACATCCGCAGGCAAAGCCCGCATCCGATCTCGTCCTGCGAGACGCTATTGGGCCTGCGCGAATTCCTGCCCTATTTCCGCGAGCAGGCCATGGACGTCGCGATCATCGACACGCCCTGGAACGGCGTCTGGCAGTCGATGAAGATTGCAGCCGCTGCGGACGCGTTCGAAGTCAACGTTGCCCCGCATAATTTCTACGGCCATCTCTGTTCGATGATGAACGCGCATTTCTGCGCCGCCGTGCCGAACCTGCGCATCATGGAGATCGACATTGATCGCCTGGCGTGGGACCGCGAGCTGTTCACGCATGAGCCGGATATTCAGAACGGCCATCTGGTCATTCCGGACCGACCCGGCTGGGGCACCGATCCGAACGAGGAAGCCCTTCGCGCGCATCCGCCGAAGACCAGCGGCGGATTGCTCAACTACGGTCGCAAGAACTAGACGTCTTACGGCGTCACTGGATTGACGGTCGGGGACGTCTTTGGCCCCGGCCGCGCCGGCTCGATCGGTGATTTCGGTTCGGTCGGGAGAATTTTGGCACCTGCGGCGCGTGCGGCCTCGCCAGTGGTCGCATACATCGCGACGTGAGCAGGCTGCGTCTTGGCCCGATTCCATGGTCCGTGATCGACGATGAGCATCGCAGCAATCGTCACCGCGGCCACAATCAACGCGATCACGCCGGGATGGCGAAGCGCCGAGGACATGGAATTTGCGAAGCGATCCGTTGCCATCGTGGAATCCATAGGTTTTTCCTCTCGCAGGTTAATGCAATTGCGTCCTGCGAGTTCCGCCCTTGCCGAGCCAAGTTCCAAGCCAATGCGGGAACCACAAGGCGCTCAGTGTTTCACATCCGGCCGCGCATCGCCGACGAACCGGTCGCGATTCGGCATCTTGACCGCCGCGAGCGATTTGGCATCGAGCGTCGCGTCCGCTCCGACCAGTCCATTCAGGTTCAGGATGTACGCGGACACCGCATAAACCTCCTCATCGCTCAGCGATTGCGGTGCGTTCTGCGGCATCGCACGGCGGATGTAATCGAACAGCGTCGGCGCATACGGCCAATAGCTGCCGACCGTGCGGATCGGCTTTGGTGTTGCGATCGTGCCCTGCCCACCGACGAGCCGGTCACCCAGCCCGCCCTCGCCCTTGTCGCCATGGCATGATGCACATTGCTGGGCGAACACCTCGCGACCACGACTGACCGAGCCACTTCCCTTCGGCAGATTGCTGCCGTCGCGTCCGACGTCGATATTCCACCCCGCGATCTCCGCAGCCGTCGCGGGGCGTCCGATGCCGTACAGGCTTTGCCCTTGCGCTCCGCTCGCGAACGTACACAGCACGATGCCGACAGCAATGCCGCAAGTCTCACGCCAGCGCATTGGTCACCTCGCCGTCGGCCGCGATGCGCCAGGGCCAGATCGCGTTGTTGTGGTAGAAATAGTTCTCGCCGCGCACCGCGAGCAACTCGGCCAGAGTCGGCTGCACATAGCCGGTTTCGTCGATGGCACGGCTCTGGATCACGGCAGGCTTGCCGTCCCACTGCCAGGGCAGGCGAAAGCGTGTCAACGCACGCGTCAGCACCGGCTCCTGCAATTGCGCGCTTTGCCAACTCTTTCCCTCGTCGACGGACAGTTCGACGCGCGCGATCTTGCCATGCCCGCTCCACGCGATGCCGGTGATCTCGTGGAAGCCGGGCGCGCCCAGGCGTTGGCCGCCGGAGGGCCTCGTGATGATCGACTTCGCCTCCATGTAGAACGAAAATTCACGCGCGGTGCCGTCTGGCAGTAGGTCGGTGTATTTCGAGGTCTCCTCGCGCGAATAAACCGGCTCAGCCGTCACATGCAGGCGCCGCAGCCACTTCACGCTCATATTGCCCTCGAAGCCCGGCAGGAACAGCCGCAGCGGATAGCCCTGCTGCGGGCGCAGCCGCTCCCCGTTCTGGCTGTAGACCAGCATGGCGTCCTCGAGGCATTTCTCGATCGGGATGCTGCGGGTCAGCGCAGCCGCGTCGGCACCTTCGGCGACGATCCATTTGGCATCCGGCTTCAATCCGGCCTCCTGGAGCACCAGCTTGAGGCTGACGCCGGTCCATTCTGCACAACTCACCAGACCTACAAGGTCCGACGCAGTCTTGCCGTAAGGCTTGCTGTAGCCGGGATTGCCGGAGCATTCGAGAAAGTGGACGCGCGATTCCGACGGGAAACGCCTGAGATCGTCCATTGTGAAGATCAGCGGACGCTCGACCAGCCCGTGCAGCATCAACCGGTGCTGGGCCGGATCGATGGTCGGAACGCCGCCATGATGACGCTCGTAAAACAGTCCGTTCGGCGTGATGATGCCATCGAGCTCCTGCAACGGCGTCCGGCTGGAGGCAGAGATGTACTGCTTGAGAGTCTTCGAGATGTTCTTGACGACGCCCTTCTCGAACGGCGATGGCGCGCCATAGAGCTGGCCCCCCGTCGGCTCGCCCGGCGCCTTCATCCATTCGGGAATGTTGGGTGGAAGGTTGTCGGTCTCGGCGGCAGCCGATGCGCCGGCGCCCAGGACAGTGCCACCCGCAGCCGCCGCGCCGGCGCGCAGAAAGCGACGGCGAGTCGTCCCCGCAGGTTTGTCGTCGGCGTCGCTCGTGCTGCTCATTTGCGGATCCTCGGCTGAAGCGCGACCCGCATGAAACATTCTGCGACGAGCATTTGCAATTCGCACCTGTTTCAAAAACAGGCGATTTCGACCTCGACTGATCTAAATCTGGCGTCCGCGACGGCAATTCTCTTCTTCGCAATGCACAAACGGCTCATCCATCACTCGCCCGGCGCGATCGCATTGCTGGGGGTTGGCCGGTCGGCGATCTGCTGGCCGAACAGGCTGCCGATCAGTTCGACCGCGGTGCGCGCGGTGCGGCCACGCTCGTCGAGGAACGGATTGAGCTCGACGATGTCGACTGAACCGACTACGCCGGAATCGTGCAGGAGCTCCATGATCAGATGCGCCTCACGATAGGTCGCTCCGCCCGGCACCGTCGTGCCCACGCCGGGTGCGACGCAGGGGTCGAGAAAATCGACGTCGAAGCTGACATGCAGTACGCCGTTGCTGGCCCTGACGCGCTCGATGACGCGACGGATCAGCACGGCGACGCCGAATTCGTCGATCTGGCGCATATCGACAACCCTGATCCGGCGCGTGCGCATCAACTCCTTTTCGAGCTTGTCGATTGAGCGCGCGCCGAACAGGTCGAGCCTGTTGGGATTGATCGAGGCGCGCGGATCATCGCCGAGCAAGCCGTCGAGGCCGGGTTCGCCGCAAAGGAATGCCGCCGACATGCCGTGCATGTTGGCGGTGATCGTCGTCTCAGGCGTGTTGTAATCGGCATGCGCATCGAGCCAGAGCACGAACAGCTCGCGTCCGCGCTCCTGCCAGTGACGGGCCATGGCATTCACCGATCCCATCGACAACGTGTGATCGCCACCGAGGAAAATCGGCAGCGCGCCGGTTTTCGCGATCTCGTAGCCTCTGCGGCTCAGCACGCGCGTCCAGCGCTGGATTTCGCGGTAGTGATTGGCTTTGTCGGGGGGCCTGTCTGCGAGGTCCCGGAGCTCGCCCACGGAGAGATCGCCGTAATCGACGACCTCGAAATCCAGGCTCTCTAGCAGTGTCGCAAGGCCGGCGGTGCGGAGCGCCGCAGGGCCCATCAGAGTACCGCGCTGCGAAGCCCCCATGTCGATGGGAGCGCCGAGCAGGGCGATGCGCCGGGCTCGATCCGTCGTGGTCCGGTCAGTCACAGCTGTCTCCTGAGATCAGCAAGATTGAGCCAGCCTAACAGAGATTCGCACCCGTCGTTTCACGGGGAAGGTCCACGCAGGGGCGCATCGTCCCGGAACAAAAGCCCGCGCGCCGAATTGCTCATCCAAGGCCGGTACCCGCCGTAAAAACCACGGCGCCTGTCGCGGATAGCCAAAGGTCATGCGACCCGCTGTTCAGAACGAGCGCTCGCGCGGATAGCCAAAGGTACCGGCCTCCGCCGCACATGATCAGCCTGGAGGTTGCGCACTTGAGCACGGAGATCCCGCAGTCCACTTCACATCCCGGCATGGCCGAGCGCGCCATCGATGCCGCGACGGACGTATCCCGCACCATCGGTGAAGTCGCAGGTGGCCTGCATGCAGCTGTCGACCGCATGACCTCCGCAATCGACGATGCGCGAAAGCCGGGCCGGCCCCTCGCGACCGTCGCTGCGATCACGCGCGAAGCGCCGCTTGCCAGCCTGTTCGTTGCTTTCCTGTTCGGCGTCGCGGTCGCGCGTCGGCGCTAAATCGTAACAGGTGTTCAGGCGGCGCTGACGGCCGCGCACTCGGACGCGAGGAATTGTCGCTCGAATGCCTCCGCCGGCATCGGACGGCCAAAGAAATAGCCCTGGCCTTCCTCGCATCCCATGCTCACCAGGAAGTCGGCCGTCGCGCGATTCTCGATGCCTTCGGCCACGACCGTGAGACCGAGCTGCTTGCTGAGACCGATGGTCGACCCGACAATCGCGGCATCGTCGGAGTTCGCGAGCAGACCGAGCACGAACGACCGGTCGATCTTGAGCCCATCGAGCGGGAACTTCTTCAAATAGCTCAGGCTCGCATAGCCAGTGCCGAAATCGTCGAACAGGACGCGGACGCCGAGCTGCTGGATGCGTTTGAACATATCGAGCACCCGGGCTTCGTCGTGTAGCAGGATGTCCTCGGTGACCTCGAGTTCGAGCAGCGACGGCGTGAGCCCCGTCGCTTCGAGCATCCCCGCAACCGAATGCGCGAGGTCGCCGGAGTGGATCTGCGAGGGCGACAAATTGATCGCGACGCGCACACTGTCGCCGGACAATTCCCAGGCGCGTGCCTGCCGGCAGGCAGTTTCCATCACCCAGTTTCCGATCCGCTCGGACAGGGCTGAGCTATTGACCACCGGCATGAACTCTCCTGGCGAAACGTAGCCGCGCACGGGATGCCGCCAGCGGATCAGCGCTTCGGCCCCGACCAGGCTGGCGTCGATCAGGCGAACCTGAGGCTGGTAGAACAGCTCGAACTCGCCGCGATCGGCGGCAAGCGCCAATTCACTCTCCAGCGTCAGCCGGTTCTCCAGCTCCTGCCGGATCGCGCTCTCGAAGACCACATAACCGCCGCGCCGCGTCAGTTTTGCCTTGGTCAACGCAAGATGGCCGTTGCTCAGGAGATCGTCGGCGTTGTGTCCGCCTTCTGGATGGACGGCGACGCCGATGCTGATCCTGACGCGATGCTGCCGCGTGCCGGTCGCAAGCGGCGCTTCGAACGCGCGCGCGATGCGCTCGGCGAACTCTGCGATCGGCTCGTCGCCATCTGCGCCTTTGCGCGCAATGGCGAATTCGTCTCCGCTGAGCCGGGCAACGACAGCGTCGTCGCCCGCTTCAGCTTTCAGGCGACCAGCGACCGCCTGCAGCACGAGATCTCCGGCGGAATGACCCAGCATGTCATTGATGCTCTGGAAGCCGTCGAGCCCGATCACGAGCAGCGCGACCTTGCAGGGGCGCTGCCCCGCATCCCCGATCATGACGACCAGTCCGGCATGCAGCGTGTTGCGGTTGACCAGACCGGTCAGCGCGTCGTACTCGGCGAGATATCTGACGCGTTCGGCCTCGCGCTTGCGGACCGAAATGTCGCGCAGGATGGCTCCGTATTGGAAGCCGTCCGTTCCCTGCCAGCCCGAGAAGCTCGCCTCGACCGGGAAAGTTTCACCGTTCTTGCGCCGCCCTTCGAACTCGACGACGACCGCCCCACCGGGGACCAGGAGTGCCTGGCGCGCGGCGTCGCGCATGGACGGCCTCGCGTCACCGTCCACTGATACGGCGCACAGCGTTTCGAACGGGCGGCCGATGATCTCGGCGGGCATATAGCCGAAGATCGCACTGGCGCCGGGATTCCACACGGCGATCAGCTGACCTTCGTCGGTGCAGACGAGGCCATCGCCGAGCGACATCGCGATACGATGAAAGCGGCTTTCGGCGATGCGCCCCAGGAGACCGCGGAAATCGATTTCGTCGAGTGCGATCGCCGTCAGATAAGCGACAATCGCGATGTGGAACAGCGATGTGTCGATGATGAAGGGCCATCTTGCCTGCACGAGGACCGCAACCAGCTCGAAGACCGCCCCGGCCGAGATCAGGATTGCAACGCGAATTCCCGGTCCGAAGCGGCGCCACGAATACACCATCAGCAGGCAGACCACAGCGAGACTCAGGATCATGCCGATATCGGAGGTCCAGCGCAGCATCCGGTTCTGCAGGATCGATTCCGCTGCCAGCGCCTGGAGCATGGGTCCGGAGATGATGCGGCCATTTGGAACGCTGAAGCGGTCCCCGAGTTCGAGCGCCGTCGCACCAATGATGACCTTCTTGTCTCTCAGCTTGTCGAGCGCGGCGGTTTCACCGCGGAGCACGTCGACATAGGAGACACTCGGAACCGAGCCCGCCCGAATACTAAAATCGATCAGGAACGGCGACCGCCGATTTGCGTCCTGCCCGGCCAATACGACTGCCATCGACGGCATCAAGGCATCGCCGAGCTTCTCGCCGAATGGATATCGGCGAACGAGCCCGTCGGATTCGATCGCGACATTGACCAGCGCCGGCCACGACTGGTTGCTGAACGGCTTTAAGGGGCGATTGATGTGAGCTGCGCCACCATTCGGCGTCGGCTGCTTGAAGGAGGGCAGGATGGTCGAGCCGCCGGCCTCACGCAGTGCGTTCACGAAGGCCTCGTCGGAGGCTGGATCGGATGGCGAGCTGAAATCGACGTCGAAGGCGACGTCCTGCGCCCCCGCGGCCTCTAACCTGTGCAACAATTCCGCGTGCAGCCGGCGCGGCCAGGGCCACACCCCGATCTGCTCGATCGAGGGCGCGTCGATGGCGACCACGACGACGTTGCCACTCGCTGCACGCGATTGCCAAGCGAACCGCAGGTCGGTCAGCGCGTTGCGAAGCGCACCATGCCACCCCGTGGACAGCACGATCGCCAGCGCGATCACGACCAGAATATGCGGACGATAGCGCTTCACTCCGATCCTCCCGCGCACCCGCTTCTGCGGTTGCGCCCCCTCATCCCCTAAGAAATCGCCTCAGTGCCTGTTGTGGCCAAAGGCATTGCCGTGGCCATCGCTGCCGTTGCCGCCGCCATTGCCGTTGCCGTTACCGTTGTTGCCCCTGCCGTTACCGGTGGCACCGTTGTTGCCATCACCGTTGCCGGAATTGCCGTTACCGGAGTTGCCCTTGCCGGGGTTGGACTTGCCATCGGAGTTTCCGCTGCCGGCGCCGGAGCCGTCGCTGGACGCACCGGCCGTGGTCGCGGCTATTGTCGTGCTCGCAGCCGAGGAGCTGGTGCTGCCAGCCGTCACGCCGCTGCTCGTGGTGACCGCAGTCTGGACGGTGCTGTTGGATGCCGTCGTGCTCGCTTTCGAGTCGCTCCAGACCGTCTCGGTGCTGGCGTGCGCGTTGCGCACCTGTCCGGGAGCACCGCCGCCGTGGGCGAGCCCGTGCGTGACCTTGTGGACGTTCAGCTTGACCTCGCCGAGCGGGCTCGAGATGCGCACGACGCCGGCCTTGGCAGCACCGCCCTTGGGCGCGCGACCGCCTGCCGCCTGTTGCGATGGCTTGAGTGCGCCGGCCGCCTTGGTGCCCTTGTCGATCGCACCGAGCGCATGGATCGCATGGCCGTTCGCCGCATTGCGCGGGGCCGACAGGCCCGATTTCGGCACGGGGACGCGCTCGATGCTCGAGGCGCGCGGCTTGCCGTGCTCGATCGGATTGAACGTTCCGGAGCCGCTCAGAGAGAGGCCGGGCTTGCCGTGCTCAAAGACGGTGGCGGCCTGCCCCGGCAGGACCTGGGCGATCTGTCCCGTCTTGAAGTCGGAGACCTCGACCTGGCCGCGAAGCACGCCGACCTTGGTGCTGCCCGCATTCACGGTGACGCTGAACTGTGTGCCCTTGACGACAGCGGCGAGATAGGGCGTCTCGACCTCGAAATGCTTGACGTTGCGCTTCTCGACTTCGAGCAGGATCGAACCTGCCTGCTGGATGATAGTGGTCGAGAGACCCTCCTTGCTCTCGGTGGGCAAGCCGACCACCGAGTTGGGAGAGATCAGGATCGTCTCCTCCCCGCGGACGAGGAGCACGCGGCCATTACGTCCGGTACGAATTGTGTCGCCGGGCTTGAGTGCCTCCTGCTGACTCAAGGACACCTGCTGAGCGCCGCTGGTGGCGACCCAGACCTCACCGGTGGCCTTGCCGACCGACCAGACGCCGTCGTCCGCGGCGGATGCGCCGGTAGCCGTTCCCAGGATCAGCGCAGCCGCGAAGGTGCACCGCATTCCAATTTTGCTCAGCATGACGATCCTCAGTCCGCGTTACAGCCAGCCTGAGGGGTATCCGAAATCACTCAACATAGGATTAGCGGGAAGCGGCCAGTGGAGCGCTCACGTTAACCGTTCATTGACCATAAAAAACTATGAAAAATCATGTGGCTAACGAACCCTCACCGCATCAGGGGCACATCTCCGTCGAACTACGGGGACGGGCGCGTCGCGCGCGCCGGGAAGCGGCATCTCATTACCACAATGGCGCTGTTGGCGCCGTTCTTCGCGGGAGTTCCTCAGGCTTTCGCGCAGCAGGCGAGCCAGCCTGGCTTCGATCCGCGCCAACCTGAGAAATATTTTGAAAACCAAACCGAGCGGGAATCGCTGAGCCGTCCTCCGGTCAGGCTACCAACAGTCGACCAGCCCAGCACCGGCGGCGATACCAAGCCTCAGTTCGTGCTGCGCGGCATCCACGTCAGCGGAGCCCGGGCCGTTTCCCCCGATCGCATCGCCGCGGTCTATCAGCCCTATGTCGGCAAGAAGGTTTCGCAGGCGGATCTCGCCGTGATCGCCGGCGCGATCAGCGATCTCTACCGTGCCGATGGTCTTCACTTGAGCCGTGCGATCGTGCCGCCGCAGGATATCGCCGATGGCCTGCTCCGGATCCAGGTGATCGAAGGCGCCATCGTCCAGGCCGAGCTGAAAGGCGATGGCGCCGAACAGTTCGGCGTGAGACCGATGCTTGGGCCGGTTCTGGCCGAGCAACCGTCGCGCCTGACGACGCTGGAACGCCAGCTCTTTCTCATTAACGGCAGACCTGGCGTCCGGATCACCGATACCGCACTGGAGGAGATCGGCGGGGCAACCGGCCGCTTCCGCCTCGTCGTCTATTTGAAGACCTGGCACGTCTTCTCGTCGTTCGGTCTGGACAATCTCGGCTCATCATCAGTCGGTCCGTGGCAGACATACGCGACCGGCGCGTTCAACTCCTATCTCACGCCCGGCGACACGCTGGCGGTCAACCTGTCGACCATCGCCAACGACCCCCGCCAGCTTGGCTTCGCACGGCTGTCCTACGATGCACCCGTCGGCATCGACGGCGTGCGCCTCGGCGGGTCCGTCCTATACAGCGCGGTCAGGCCGGGCGATGCCCGCCGCCTCGACAGCGACATCACCACAACCGAAGCGTTCGAGCTGCGTGCCAGCATCGTCCCACTGCAGTCGCGATTGTCCTCGCTGACCCTGACTGCGGCGACGACCTTCAGCAACGTGTCCGAGCATGACCTTTACGGCGCCTGGTACAACGACCACATCAGGACAGCGAGCCTGATCGCCGACTACCGGCTTCAGGATCATTTCGGCGGCACCAATTTCGCGACGCTGACCTACCGCCAGGGCCTCGACATCTTCGGTGCCTCGCATTTCGACGACGATCTGTTGTCGCGCGATGGCGCGTCATCGAACTTCTCGGTGCTAAACCTCTGGTTCACGCGCTACCAGACGCTCAACGACGTCTGGTCGCTCAAGCTTTCCGCTGCGAGCCAGACGGCGTCACGGCCGCTGTTCACCTCGCAGCAATTCTATCTCGGCGGCGCTGCCTTCGGGCGCGGCTATGGCGCAGCAGAGATCAGTGGGGACAACGGTCTTGCCGGCTCACTCGAGCTGCGCTTCGACCAGAAGCTCAATTTCCGTTACTGGACCGGCTATCAGCTCTATGCCTTCGGTGACGCCGGCGCAGTCTGGAACGACGGTTACCGCCTGAGCGACGGCCTGTCGCTGACCTCGGCCGGAGCTGGCGTGCGGTTCTTCCTGCCGGCCGATTTCCAGGCTGATCTCGGCGTGGCTGTCCCCCTGAGCTACCGGGCGCCCGACAACGAGCGCCGCAGCCCGCGCCTCCTTTTTACTTTGACTAGCGCGTTGCGGCTCTGCTCCGAACGCGGCAAGGGCGGTTGTCTGTAAATCCCTTGCCCTTCGCGCTGTGCCTCCGACATGCGGCCCTTTTTGGGGCGCGGCGCACAGGCTTGCCTAAATTTAATCCCGTAGCCTGCTCACGATCGCTCGATCCGGGAGTTCCCAATAGCCATGTTCAGTCAAAAGTGATTTGAGACGGAACCATGAAAAGGGTGTTTGCAGTTCTGGCGTTTCTCTGCGTCCTCGGCGTCGGCCAATATTTCGTGGTCAGCCGGTTCGCGATCCGCCATGAGGTTTTGACCCTGTTCGACGCCGCGCGCCAGCGGCCGATCGCGGTCGAAATCGCTGTACGGCGCGATTACGAGACCAAGGCCAATCTCGGCCTCTGGAAGCTCCCGCTCGCCATCATCAGCAACGGCAATACCGTCAAGGCCACCGAATATTCCTTCCTCGCCAACGTGCTCGCCGCACGCGGTTATCTCGTCGCCAGCATCCAGCAGGATCTGCCGAGCGATCCGCCCCTGGTGACCAAGGCCGGCCAGCAATATGTCGGCCGGCGCGAGGTCTATATCCGCTGCGAGGCCAACATCCTCTTCACCTTGGGCGAGTTGAAGCGGCGGCAGGACAACGCCGACTACGACCACATCACGCTCGTCGGCCATTCCAACGGCGGCGACGTTTCGATGTATGTCGCTCATCAGCACCCGGAGCTGGTGTCGAAAGTGATCACGCTGGACAATCTGCGGGTGCCTTTCGTGCTTAGCGACCACATGAAGATCCTGTCGTTCCGCTCGAAGGATCCGCATTTTGTAACCGATCCCGGCGTGCTGCCGACGCCGGAAGAGGCCAAGGCGCGCGGCATTGATATTATCCACACTGGCGCACAGCATACCGAGATGAGCGATCGCGGCCCCGATGCAGTCAAGGAGAAGATCCAGGCGACACTCGACCGCTTCCTGCGCGACAGTGCCAGCAGCGCGCTCGCGCCGGCCGATACAGGAAGCCCGATGATCATGAACCCCGGCGACTATTAGTCTGGCCCCTTTGCGGCAGATCAAGGCTGCCGCGAGCCGACCACGATAGAAAGAGCCTCGCCATCTCGGAGAGGCACGTGTCGCACTCCATCGAAAGCCTTGATACGAAAAGACTCGATACAACAAGCTTTGCCCTGCCTGCGGCAAGGACGCCGAGATTCGCCCGGCACCTCTATCGTTCGGCTCGCAAGCTGCTGCGGTCGATCATTGCCCGCATCGACCTCTCGCAGTATCCGGGTTCGTGCTGCGGATGAGGACGGCGTCGCGAGCCAACAACACACAGGGTTGCTCTATGCACCGGCATTTGAGACGAATTTGCCTGCTGGTTGCCGTGGCCTCGAGCGTGGGCACGTCGTCCGCTCTCGCCGCCGATGCAGATCACGGCGCCGACCTTGCGAGGCGCTGGTGCGCCAGCTGCCATGTCGTGGCGAACGGCCAAACACAGGCGAGTGCCGACGTCCCCTCTTTCGTGTCCGTTGCGCGCAGGCCTGACTTCAGTTCGGAAAGGCTCGCCTTTTTCCTGCTAGACCCGCACCCGAAAATGCCGAATTTCCCCTTGAGCCGGATCGAAGCCGGCGATATCGCGGCCTACATCGCATCGCTGCGTTAGCAGAGCGACCGATTGGTCAAAACACCTGCGACAGATGCAAATCCCTGCCTGAGAACCGACAAGGATTAGCGGAAAGGATGATGGGCGGCGAATGAGGTCCATTCGACAGCCCATCATGGACCGGCACCAGTATCGATGTGCAAATATTCACGCCGCGTAAGTCCAATCTGTGGACGCGCCGTGAACACACCGAGAATCAGGACTTGCCCTTCCCCGGCTGCATGAGACTGCCGGTCATCTGGCGCATGTGGTCTCCGGCACTGGTGAACTGGCTGCGCAGGAAATCCGATTGGATTCGCATCGCCTCCTGAAGGTCGGTGGCATGGACGAGCTTGCGAGCATGCTCGAACGCCGACTTCATGTTCTGCTCGGTGAAAGCGAGCGCTTGCTTCGACACGTCCGCCCCCGCGCCCGGAACGGTCGTCATCGATTTGGTGGCGGCTTCGAAAAACATGCCGAATGCCTTTTCCGCCTGGTCAATCGTCTTCTCGGCCAGGTCGCGCAGTTCGGCCGGAACTTCGAGCTTCGGTTCGATCATGGTCGCACTCCTCCCGTTTTCAGAACTGAATACCACACTTGCCGGATCGCCTGCCAGCGTCCAGCCGAAGGAAGACGTCGCCCGGCGGCCGGGTCTGGCAGGAAAACGAAGGGCAAGGCGTAAGGCCGGCGCGCAGGCAGGCTCAGGACAGGGGGTGTTCGGGGAGAGCTTCTTCGGTGGCGAGGTCTTCGACGAGCTTGATGACCTCGAAGCGCTGCCGCGGCGCGAGCTTCAGAAACGCGCGGAGCAGGCGCAGGCTTTCGACGGTGCCGCTTGCAGGCGCGCCGAGCTTGAGGTGCAGCTCAGCTGCGAAATTGAGGTTCTTCATCTCGCACCTATGACAAGCATCGGACTTCGTGATCCAACATCGAGATCCCAACTAAGAACCAAACGCCACACCCGGATGCCACAACCGGATGCAATGGCGACAGCTCGCTTTCGGCCGGAGGAGCCGGGTGTGTTCGCACGCCGAGCCACATGTGCAAGCAAGCACACCTAAGCAGGTTGCAACTATGTCAAGAAACAACCCCTCCGGCAAGCCTAACAGTTGGCGCAGCGATGCTCCGTCTGCATCGCACCACGGCAATTCCGGATAACAGGAATATGGCCCGCCGTCACCCACCTGCGTCAAGAAGCGTCATCGATCAGCATCCAGCCTCGATCGCCGTCAATCGACGCTGCAATTCGTGTTGTTTCGGATGTGAATGGATGTTGGTGGACGCGAATTAGTGCTTCTTCAGCGTATACACGTAATTGTTGAGTCCGGCATCGGCGGTTGTATCGTCGACGAAATAAACGTCGTGAACCGTTTTCGAGGAACAAACGACAAAGCGGTGGCGGAACAGTCACGCAGATCACGGGCGCCGTGGCCGATGCATTGATCGATTCTGGCGCCCCAGCACCAAAGGACGACGGCATGCTTTCTCGCTGCGATCTCATCAAGGGCGCCGCAGTCGCGCTTCTCACCTTCTCGATGCCAAGCGCGTGGGCGCAGGAGACCAGGATGAACCTGTTCAAGATCGTCACCATCAAGGACGAAATCGTCGTCGGATTGTCGACGGAGGAGCTTCAGGCCCTCGGCGGCAATGATGCCAGCGCCGTTGCACACGCCTTGGCGCAGAAGGGCGATCTCACCGTCTGGCAATACAACGTGCATCGCGGTCCGAACGGCGAATTGCAGCAAGCGCCGACCGCCAGAATCGGGCTTTTGGCCAACGCCTCACTGCGGGTCGAGCCCTATGCCACGACCTACCAGATCCTACCGCATCCCTAAGCAGGAGACCGGCGGGGGGGGGGGGGGGGGGGGGGGGGGGGGGGGGGGGGGGGGGGGGGGGGGGGGGGGGGGGGGGGGGGGCGGCCGGGGGGGCGGGCCGCAACCGCACACGCCCCCCCCCCCCCCCCCCCCACCACCCCCCACCCCCCCCCCCCCCCCCGCGCCCCGGCCCCCCCCCCCCCGGGGGGCCCCCCCCCCGCCGGTCTCATTTGTGTTGCCCTGAACGCCGTGTCCCCGTTTCCGTGGCAAAGCCATAGATCAGTGCCAGCCGGTCCAGACATTCACGAAAACGCCGCGCAAAATAGTCGATCCAGCGCTGCGTACGGACGGCGCGACGCTGGCCGATCTCGTCCATGGTCAGGCCCAGCACCAACACATCGTGCACTAGCGCGGCACCGTCTGTGCCGAGTTCGCGCTCGATCCGGTTCAGCCGCAGCACCGCCTCGCGTTGGCTCTCGGTGACCGGCTCGCGCGTGCGCGCCCCATCGACATATTCGCGAGTCGGGTCCATTGCCTGAAGGCCTCGTTCGGCCCTCTCCCAATCGTTCTGGAAGGCGCGCCCGCCGCGATACTGTGCCTCGTCGATCTGATGGTGCGCGTGCAGCCGGCCGAGCGGATCGCAGCGGATCGACCGCACGGCCATGATCTTCTCGCCGGGGTCGAGCGCCAGCGGATTGTCCACCTCGACTTCCGCCACCTCCGCATTGAACGGTATCTCACGTGAGCGTCGGTCGTAGACATTCGCCAATTTATAGGACCTGTTGCGTCGGACACGTGCCACTCGGATACTCCTTGCGAAATTGACGATTGAACGGGCGGGCGTCAGGTCAGGCGGCAGAGACCAGCCTCAGCACGACGGGGCCGGCGACGCGGACGGATCCAGCTCCGGCGCGGCGCGTCAGGCGCGCATGCGGCGTGCAATAGCTCGAGCCCGGGTCCCGCGGATGGCCGCAGAAGGTGATCTCCTCCCCGTCCTTGTCGCCGCCATAGGGATAGCGACAGTCCTCGCTAGCGAGTTCGACCAACGGGACCAAGCGGGGCTGGACGCCGACGCAGCGCAACTTGACGGGCGCGGCAGGCTTCATCGCGGATTTCGGCGGCAGGGTCAGCCCCGTGGGGCGGTGCGGCAGGACAAGACAGGCTCCCGACGGCAACGCCGGGACGATCGACGGGCAGGTCGTCCGTATCTGCACGACCAGCCCGAGCCGCTTGGCGCGGCCGACCACCGCGTTGCGCGTGTAAGCCGTTCCAAACCTTGCGTTAATCCGTCTTCCGATCTCCGCATAAGACATTCCCTTGAGAAAATAGTCGCGAAGCGCGTCGGAGTGCTCCGACGACCAATGGCCCGGTTCCATGCTGCTGTCCTGTGATGCGCCTCCTCCGATCGCACGATCGCGAGGCGGAGCCCACATTCCGGTATTCCGAAGTCGAAGTCAAGCGACAATTCTGATATTCATAATTGCATCAATTCCGAATTTCGGATTACAAGAGGCGGGACGATGGACAATCGAGGGAATCACCATGTTGGACGCTGCAATGATCGAACGGGGCCTGGAAAAGACGGGCAAGAGCAAGGGCGGCCTGGCGGCTGCCATGGGCGTTCGCCCCGGCGCTGTCTCGGAGATCCTCGGCGGCGAGCGCCTTGTGAAGGCTTCGGAAATCATCCCGATCATGGAATATCTCGAGCTCAATCTCGCGCCGATCATGGGCCGCGTCGGGGCCGGTGCCGTGATCGAGCCGGATTATGAGCAGGTTCCCCCGGAAGGCCTTGGCGACATCGCGCTGCCCTTTCCGATCATGGAGGAGACCATCGCATTCGAGATCGTGGGCGATTCGATGCTGCCCAAATACGAGAGCGGCGACGTGATCGTGGTCTACAAGGACCAGCGCCATCCGCTGTCGAGCTTCTACGGCGAGGAGGCCGTGGTCCGGCTCAAGACCGGCGAGCGCTATCTGAAGACTATCGAGCGGGGTAAATCCCCCTCCGTCGTCAATCTCACCAGCTTCAATGCCAAGCAGATCGTCGGCGTGAAACTGGAGTGGGTCGGCGAGATCTGCCTGTCCATGCCCAAAGGGCAGCTGGAGCGGTTGCGCGCCAAGTCGGCGCGCCCTCGCAAGCGGAGCAAGTAGGCTCTAATTCCGTTTTTTCGAAATGCACCTTGACTTGATTCCGTTTTTCGGAAATACTCTGCCGTGCCCGACCATGGGGCACGGCAGGATCGTTTCATGCAGTATTTCGTCGTGATGATCGACTATGGGCGCCGCGGCCGGGAAGCGGTCGTCGACCCTGAAATCACCAGGCGCGAGGTCATTTCCCGCGTCGCCTCAGGTGAATATCGGAATATCTCGTTCATCCAGGAGATCGTGGAGAACTCGGTCGAAGACGTGACCGAGGCGATCCTCGCCGAGGCTGCCCTGCCCCGGATCCCGCCCGAAGAAGTCGACCTCCAGGCCCTGCGCCTCGATCACGCCCGCGATCTGCGCAAGCATGAGCGGACGTGACGCAGGCCCAAGCGGCTTGCGCCACAGCCCGTTCGGAGATCACACCGTGAGAACGGTTGATCCCGTGGTCTTGCGCGCGGCGAGATCGGCATGGGCTTTGGCGGCGTCCTTCAGTGGATAGGTCTGGTGCACCTCGATCTTGACCGCGCCGGACTTGACGACGTCGAACAGCTCGCCTGCCATCGCGACCAGGCTTTCACGCTTGGCGGCGTAGGTGAACAGCGTCGGTCGGGTGACGTAGAGCGAGCCCTTCTGCGCGAGCAAACCGAGATTGAGCGGCTCGACAGCGCCGGAGGACGCACCGAACAGCGCGGCGACGCCGAGCGGCGCGAGGCAGTCGAGCGACTTCAAGAACGTATCCTTGCCGACGGAGTCATAGACCACCGGCACCTTTTTGCCGCCAGTGATTTCGTCCACGCGCTTCACGAAATCCTCGCGGCTATAGATGATGACATGGTCGCAGCCATGCGCCTTGGCGAGCTTGGCCTTCTCGTCGTTGCTGACGGTGCCGATCACGGTCGCGCCGAGATGCTTGGCCCACTGGCAGAGAATCAGGCCGACGCCACCGGCGGCCGCATGGAGCAGGATGGTGTCGCCGGCCTTCACGCGATAGGTCTGCCGGATCAGATATTGCGTGGTGAGCCCCTTCAGCATCATCGCCGCCGCGGTCTTGTCGTCGATACCGTCCGGCAGCTTCAGCAGTCGGTCGGCCGGGATCAGCCGCGCCTCGGAATAGGCGCCGAGCGGCGAGGCGCCGTAGGCGACGCGATCGCCCGGCTTCACATCGGTGACACCGGGCCCGACCTCCTCGACGACGCCAGCAGCCTCGCTACCAAGCCCGCTCGGCAGTTGCGCCGGGTAAAGGCCCGAACGGTTGTAGATATCGACGAAGTTGAGACCGACGGAGGTATGGCGGATTCGCGCCTCGCCCGGTCCGGGCTTGCCGACACTGACCTCCTCCCAGACCAGCACGTCCGGACCACCGGTCTTGTGAAAGCGAATGGCATGCGTCATGGGCGTTGCTCCCTTATCGTTGAGGTCAGAGTCCGAATACCGGATCGGGCTTTTGAAATAGGTATTTGGTCCGCCCGTCACAGTACAGAGACGTAACAAGAATGTCACAGCGAACGACAAACCTCCGCTGTTCCGCCTCTGTTCGAAAGAGTTGATGTCGGCCTTGCGCCGGCCGGCAGTAGCCTTCGCGCGGGTTTGGAGGTCGTCTGCGAAGGAGAGCCGAGATGCCAGCTTATGTACAGCATCATCAGGATATCGAGATCGCGCCTGTGATTTGCCCTGCTTGCATGGGGTTCCTTCCGATGTATGTGCGCGAGGTCGAACCGCATTGGAGTCTTGCCAAGATCGACTTCGTCTATGAATGCGCAGATTGCGGCGCCGAGGTCAGACAGACGATCCGCAAGCCGGAGTTGCTGCGGCACTGATCGCGCGGCCGGTAGCCGCCCAACTATTTGCGTTGAGCGGAAAAAACGCCCATTGGCGCCGGTCTGGCCTCTCCCAAACGAGGCTTGTTCTTTGCCGTGAACGCAGGCAGAACAAGCCTCAATCAAGACCTTTGGGAGCGCCTTCTCGTGGCTGAACAGAAGCCCTCGACAGCGATCGAGGCAGTGGAGAGCGGCCTCGCCGCGCAAGGCTACATCGCGAGCCGGCAGATCGCGACCGCCGTGTATTTGTCGCAACAGATCGAGAAGCCGATCCTGGTCGAAGGGCCCGCGGGCGTCGGCAAGACCGAGCTTGCCAAGGCGATCGCGGCCTGGCGCGGCCTGAAGATGATCCGCCTGCAATGCTACGAAGGCCTCGACGAGGCCAAGGCGCTCTATGAATGGAAATACGCCAAGCAGCTTCTCTACACGCAGATCCTCAAGGACAAGCTCGGCGAAGTCCTGGGCGGCGCGCAGACTCTGCACGCTGCACTTAATCAGCTCCACGATTTCGGCGACGTGTTCTTCTCAAAGGAGTTTGTCGAGCCGCGGCCGCTGCTGCAAGCGCTGGAGCAGCCGGGCGGCTGCGTGCTCCTGATCGACGAGATCGACAAGTCCGATGCGGAGTTCGAATCGTTGCTGCTGGAAATTCTCTCCGATTTCCAGGTCACGATCCCCGAACTCGGCACCGTCTCCGCAATCACGCCGCCAACGGTGATCCTCACCTCCAACAGCGAGCGCGATCTCGGCGATGCCCTGAAGCGGCGCTGCCTGCATCTGCACATCGGCTTCCCCAAGCAGCGGCTCGAGGAGCGCATCGTCGAGAGCCGCGTCCCCAACATCTCGCAGACGCTGCGGCGGCAGATGGTCGGCTTCATCCACGAAATCCGCTCGCTCGACCTGAAGAAGCTGCCTTCAGTCAGCGAGACCATCGACTGGGCGCGCGTGCTGGTGCTCTTGCAGGCCTCGGAGCTCGACACCGAGATCGTCAAGGACACGCTCAACGTGCTCCTGAAATACGAGGCCGACATCGAGGCGGCTCAGCCTCAGATTACGACCTTCATTGCCAAGGCAGCACGATCCAACGTCTTCGGTTGACGCCGATGCGCGAGAATATTCATCGTTTTTTCCGTGCGGCACGGGGCGCCGGCGTCCATGTCTCGCCTGCCGAAAGCATCGATGCGATGCGCGCGGTCGCGCAGGTCGGCGTTTCCGACCGGACCATCCTGCGCGATGCGCTCCTTCTGACGCTCGCCAAGTCGCAGGACGAAAAGCTCGCGCTCGGTGACTGCTTCGACCTGTTCTTCAGCCAGCCGGAGCCGCGGCAGGAACAATCTGAAGCCGACAGCAACGATGTTTCGGAGGACGCGGATCAATCTCCATCATCTGGTGAGGCCAGCGATGCAAGCGGCGGTTCGCCTCCCGCAGAATTGGGCCCCCTCGCGCAGATGCTGCTGTCGCAGGATCGCAACGCGATCACCGCCGCGATCGCCAGCGCCTCAGGTGCGGCCTCCCTGTCCGACATCCGCTACTCCACCCAGCGCGGCATCTTCTCCAGCCGCATCCTCGACGCCATGGGGCTCCAGCGGCTACGCGACGATCTCGACGAGCTGACCCCGACCAATCCCGCACTGGCCGAGCGGCTTCGCGCCGCGCTCGATGCCTTGCGCGAAGCCGTTCGCGACACCGTCGCGCAGGGGCTTGCGCTCTATGCCCGCGAGGAGGCTGAAAACCTCCGCAACGAGATTCTGCGCAACGCGCCGCTTGCCCGCATCGAGCGGCGCCATGTCGCGGAGATGCGCGCTCTCATCCGCCAGATCGCACGGCGCCTGCGCGAGCGCTATTCGAAACCACGCAAGCGCCAACGGCGCGGTCATCTCGACGTCCGCCGCACGCTGCGCCGGAACGCCGCCTGGGGCGGCATCCCCTTTCTCACAGCCTGGAAGCGCAAGCATCGCGACCGGCCGAAGATCGTGGCGCTCTGCGATGTCTCGGGCTCAGTCGCGCAGGTCTCGGATTTCTTCCTGCTCCTGATCCATTCGCTGCACGAGGTCGTCGACGACGTCCATTCCTTCGCCTTCTCCTCGCATCTGATCGAAGTCAGCGACATCCTTGAATCGAAACCGCCGGAAGAGGCGATGGCCGAGATCATGTCCAAGGTCGGCTTCGGCTCCTCCGACTACGGCTCTTCGCTGGTCGATTTCGAGAAGGAGTTCATGAGCGCGCTGACGCCGCAGACCACGGTGATCGTGCTGGGCGATGCCCGCAGCAACAATCTCGATCCGCGCGCCGACATCCTGCGCCGCATCTCGGAGCGCTCGAAACGGCTGGTGTGGCTCAATCCCGAAGGACGTCTCGCCTGGGGCTTTGGCGATTCCGAGATGCCGCGCTATGCGACCTTCTGCAGCGTGGTGCGCCAGTGCGCGACCGCGCAGCAGCTCGAGCGCGCGGTGTCCGATATTGTGGCGACTTATCAGTAGGCCTTACCCACAGCCGACGTCAGTTTCGCACCAGCTCCGTCTGAGCCACATTGCACTCCCGGAAATGATAGGCGATCTCGTCAAGCGCGCGCTGCTCCCATTCTTGAGCTTGCGCAAGCCAGAAAACCCGGCGCTGGAAATCAAGCGCGGCGCGCTCCCGGCACAGGGATTCCTGACTGCGAATTTCGACCAGTCTGTTCATGCACTCCACTCCTGCCGTGTGAAGCTATTCCCCGCGAATCAGCGTAACAAAATCTCCAACCCTTCGTCTCATGATTTCTGTGCATATTGCGACGCAGAATGGGACAGCAGCGCTTCCCGTGCAGTGCGGTTGTCCGCGGACCAACATCAAGCCCACATCATCAATATGTGATCAAGGCCCCGGACGATCCTAGTGATCGAGCGGTCTTAACTCTTGTGGCGCAATGGCGTGCAGCAATTTGTGAAGAGAAGTTCTAAACACCTCACCGAATTCCCGACTCATTGTCGTCGCACGGTCTTCATGCAGCGCCACTAACAGAGGCGCACGAACGGCACTATGGCTTGAGGCAGCATGAGCAGCGACATCGACTTCGATCTTTCGCCAGACCAATGGGAGGTCCTGAAGGCGCTTCGCAACCCGGTGTCGAACGGTCGCCTTTCCAAGGCCAATCTCATCGAGAGCCTCGTCAAGCTCGGTCTTGTCGTCGTCTGCGACGGCGTCCCGGTCATGACCCCGAATGGACGCAAGGTGCTGGTACGCGGATCGTGTCGGCTGCTAGATCTCGCGGCGTGACGCGGCCACCCGCGTGCGGAACGTGACCGTAGGACCGCAAAATCGCCTGTCCAGTGACCGACGGTACCTCGAACGGTTTCCCGGTGCCGATGCGGATGCCCGGTCGCACCGCAAAAGCGACCAAATAGACCTCCTCCTCAGCGAAAACCGCGACAATCTGGCACGCTAGTTGCTCCTTTCGACGATCGAGACGTCGTCAAAACGGGGGAGTCACCATGTCGACCATTGCCGCGGCCCCGGCCGCCGAGCCAAAGCCGCTCTACACATCGCTGTTCGTCCAGGTCCTGGCCGCGCTGATCCTCGGCATCATCCTGGGTGTGGCCGCGCCGGATTTTGCCATCTCCCTCAAGATCCTTAGCGACGCCTTCCTGAAGCTGATTTCGATGATCGTGGCGCCGATCGTGTTCTGCGTCGTCGTGCACGGCATTGCCGGCGCGGGCGACCTCAAGAAGGTCGGACGGGTCGGCGTCAAGGCGCTGGTCTATTTCGAGGTGATGACCACAGTCGCGCTCGTGGTAGGTCTCATCCTGGCCTACACTTTCGGCCCCGGCCACGGCATGAACATCGATCCCTCGACGCTGGACGCCAAGGCCCTCAATACCTATGCCGATAACGCCCACAAGCTTCAGGGCGGCGGCATCGGCTCCTTCCTCCTCAACGTAATCCCGAGCACCTCGTTCGACGCGTTGTCGCGCAACGACGTGCTCCAGGTGCTGTTCTTCGCCGTGCTGTTCGGCGTAGGCCTCGCACTGGTCGGCGGCGAGAAAGGCAAGCTCGTCACGTCGATGATCGATGCCGCCTCGACCGTGCTGTTCCGCGTCATGGGGCTTATCGTCCGCGTTGCTCCACTCGGCGTGCTCGGCGCAGTCGCCTACACCGTCGGCAAATACGGCGTCGGCTCGCTCAAGCAGCTCGTCTCACTGGTGGCGCTGTTCTACGTCTCGGTCGGCATCTTCGTGCTGGGCGTGCTCGGCGGCGTCATGGCGCTCGCCGGCATCAACATCCTCAAATTCCTCGCCTACCTGCGCGAGGAGTTGACCATCGTGCTCGCGACCGCCTCGTCCGACGCCGTGCTGCCGCAGATCATGAAGAAGCTGGAGCGGATGGGCGTGAAGGATTCCGTCGTCGGCCTCGTCATCCCGACCGGATATTCCTTCAACCTCGACGCCTTCTCGATCTATCTCACGCTCGCAGTCGTTTTCATCGCGCAGGCGACCAACACGCCGCTGTCCTTCGGCGATCTCCTGCTGGTGCTCGGCGTCTCCCTGATCACCTCGAAGGGCGCGCATGGCGTGCCGGGCTCCGCGATCGTGATTCTGGCGGCGACGCTGAACGCGGTGCCGAGCATCCCTGCGATCGGCCTCGTGCTGGTTTTGTCGGTCGACTGGTTCATCGGCATGGCTCGCGCGGTCGGCAACCTCACCGGCAATTGCGTTGCGACCGTGGTTGTGGCCGCCTGGGAAGGCGACCTCGACCGCGCCAAGGCGGCCAAGGTGCTCGACGGTGGCGAGCTTGTGGACGTGACGGCGGGGTAATGACCGCCGTTCAGTCATTCCACTGGAGGAGCGGCGTTCCATGCGCCCTCCTCCAGACGGAGAGGAAACGCGGAAACCAGGAGTGGGCCACGGCCCCCTTGTAAGCCCAGGTGCGATATTTCAGGCCCTGTTCCGAGATCAGTTCCTGATAGCCGCCGTGGACCTCGGTCGCGGTGCGAATGTCCTTCAGAATTCCCTGGGCGCAGGATCGGTAGGTATCGCTCCCCGAGAATTCGTCATAATCCAGCATGCGATCCGCGAACTCGACGTTGAACGTCGGCCAGGAGGAACGTCCCTGGTAGGCGGGAGCCGCGATCTTGTGGATCATCTTGTTCCGCGGATTATCCGCGGACACCAGGAAGTGGAATGTGCTGGGGATGCGAAAGCGCGGCTCCGCAATGATCAGATCCGCCGTGGCCGCGAACAGCGCGCGCTCGGCCGGCTCGCTCATATCCCAGAAGCCGCGATGCACACTGGCGAAATCCAGCGCGACCGAGAACACCGGCGATTCCGTGGGGCCATCCAGGGAATGCCTGATATAGCCGCCCTTGCCGAACAGGCGGAGCAGGTCCCTCTTGTATTGCGCCAGGTCACGTCCGAGCCGCCGCTTCAGCTCGTTCTCGTCAACGATTCCGAGCTGCACGCCCCACACGAATGTCGTGTAGACGCAGGCATTGGTGACGAAACGCCTGCGCTCGGCGCGGGTGTCGGTTGCCGCGGAGCGCGGAGCACTGGCGTCGCACAGCAAATACGTGGAGCCATCATCATTGAACGGCTCAAGCTCGCTTGCGAGCTGGAGGATCGCGCGCTTCAGATCACCACAATATTCGGCCAGGAGCAGGCGGCCGGCATGCGCGCATTGCGACATCGCCAGATAGGATGACGCCCTCTCCTCGGCAGAGATCATCTGCCGCAGGCCGGCCAGAATGCCGAGCAGCGTATCCGAGGGGCGCGAGAAATAGTTCACGCCAAGATACCGGGCGCGCCCGGCCGGGACGATGGTCGTCGTGACGACGTTGGCGCGAACCGCTTCCAGCAGCAGGCGGACGCTCTTGTCGAGCAGACGAGCCCGGCGCACCGCATCCTGCGAATCCATGATGGTGTCGGGATCGAGGACGTCGGGATAGAACCAGGCGAAGTCGCGCGGATAATACGCAGAGGCGTGCGGCGCGCCGGTGACGAGAAAGGACTCAGATACCGCAAAGGCACTGTCCATCGAGTGCCGGTAAAGGTCCTCGATGGACGTGAACGGATGATGCGACTTCCTCAGGAATCGATCACCGAGAAAGTTCACCGCCTGAAGCGCGTTGGCAACGAAGGTCGCCGTCAGGCCTTGGTAAAACCGGTTTCCGCGATGGGATGGAGAAGAGATGCCGCTGTTCATAGGCGCCGTCGAATGGGTCTCGTGGTCCGGCGGGAGGCCGTCGCGGCTCCAGACCTGTCTGATTCGTGTCTCTATCCGGTGACGTGCGGAACCGATTTTACCCTTGCGGCCGAAAATTCTCGATCACGCGCAGCAGCACCCGCGCGCCGGCGTCGGCATCGGCGAGCTCGACATGCTCGTCCGGGTGATGGCTGATGCCGCCGCGGCAGCGGACGAAGATCATGGCGACATCGGCAATATCGATCATGGCCATGCCGTCATGCCCGGCCCCGCTCGGCAGCTCGAAGACGGAAAAACCTTCCGCTTTGATCGCCTGCGCGATCTGCTCCTTGAGCCAGGGCGCACAAGGCGCGGTGCGGTTCTCGTGGGTGACGTCGAGCTGAAGCGTCAATTGACGCCGCTTTGCGATGGCTTCGATTTGCCTGACGGCATCGGCGACCGCGCGCTTGCGGTGCATGTCGGTCGGCGCCCGCATGTCGATGGTGAACGACACCTCGCCCGGAATGACGTTGGTCGCGCCGGGCCTCGCCTGGATGTAGCCGACGGTGCCGACCAGCCCGCCTTCGTCGGTGCGGCAAAACTGCTCGATCGCGCCGATGCATTCGGCCGCGCCCGCCAACGCATCGCGCCGGAGCGCCATCGGCACCGTGCCCGCGTGCCCCGCCATGCCGGTCAGCCGCGCAGCAAGCCGTGTCGCGCCCGCGATCGCGGTGACCACCCCGACGGGCAGGTTTTGCGCTTCCAGCACCGGCCCTTGCTCGATGTGCAGCTCGAGATAGGCAAGCAGCTCGCGCCGGGCCCGAGCGGCCGCGCCGATATGATCGGGATCGAGCCCGAACTGCACCAGCGCATCGCGCATGGCGACGCCATCGCTGTCGCGTGTGTTGAGGACGCTTTCGTCAAAAGTGCCGGCTACCGCGCGGCTGCCGAGCAGGGTCGAGGCAAAGCGCACCCCTTCCTCATCCGCAAAACCGACGATTTCGATCGCGAACGGCAGGCGCTTGCCGCGGCGGTTGAGATCGGCGACGCAGGCGATCGCCGTGATCACGCCCAGTGGCCCGTCCCATTTGCCGGCATCGCGGACGGTGTCGTAGTGCGAGCCGAGCATCAGGCAAGGCGCGCCCGGCCGCTCACCTTCGTAGCGCCCGCAGACATTGCCGATCGCGTCGAGACGCGCACTCATGCCGGCGTCGCGCATCCAGCTCAGGATGAGGTCCGCCGACTTGCGCAGCTCGCTGGTCAGATAGACGCGGGTGAGCTTGTCGCCTTCTTCCGAGATCGCCGCGAGCTCGTTGATCCCTCGCACGATCTCTTCGCCGAGCGAACCATTCTGAACGGCGTTACCAGCAGCCATCTCGGCGAGCTTTCCATCTCTTGGGACCGCGGCGACGGCGGTCCTGGCGGCAATCGATTCAAGTTCGGTGCCAGCGAAATCACGCTGCCGACGCCGGTCCAAGCAGCGCGTGGTTAGCATGGAATGCCGCCGCCGGCAGACCGCCCGGCCCTCGTCATGCACATGTTCAAGCCGGGTAAGACCTGCTTAACTCCATTGCATACAACTATAAAATAATGCCTATAATTTCATCTGCTTCTTTCATGCTCAGGTTCGGAACACATGAAATAACAATATATTTCCAATGGCTTATTCGGAAATGCTCTCTCAATAGCCTCTGGCACGAAGCTTGCGACAATTGATCCCGGGCTCCGCCAGACCGGCGCAGCGAGATGAGGCGGTGCATCCGCCAAGGGGAGCAAGCAATGGAATTTGGCAGGATCTCACGACGTCATTTGTTGCAGGGCGGTGCGGCCGTCACCCTCGGTGCGGCGACGGGCATTCGTCCCGTCTTCGCGGCCGAGACCACCATCGGATTCATCTACGTCGGCTCGCGCGACGACTATGGCTACAACCAGGCGCATGCGCAGGGCGCGGCGGCGCTGAAGAAGATTCCCGGCCTCAAAGTCGTGGAAGAAGAGAAGGTGCCCGAGACCGACGCGGTCGAGAAGACGATCGAGTCCATGATCAATCTCGACGGCGCCACCCTGCTCTTCCCGACCTCGTTCGGTTACTACAATCCGCACATGGTCAAGATGGCCAACAAATTCCCGAAGCTGCACTTCGAGCATTGTGGCGGCCTGTGGAGCGACAAGGACCCGAAGAACGCCGGCAGCTATTTCGGCTATATCGATGAAGCCCAGTACATCTCGGGCATCGTCGCCGGCTATAGCTCCAAGAGCGGCAAGCTCGGCTTCGTCGCCGCCAAGCCGATCCCGCAAGTGCTGCGCAACATCAACGCATTCGCGCTCGGCGCGAGGCTTGCCAATCCCAAGGCCACCACGCAGGTCATCTTCACCGGTGACTGGTCGATGCCGGTCAAGGAAGCCGAGGCAACCAACAGCCTGATCGATCAGGGCGTCGACGTCCTCACTTGCCATGTCGACGGTCCGAAGACCATGGTCGAGAACGCCGCGCGTCGGGGCGCCATGGTGTGCGGCTATCACGTCAACCAGTCTCCGCTCGCGCCAAAAGCGTATCTCACGGGAGCCGAGTGGAACTGGGAAGCGCTGTACCCCAAGTTCGTCAAGATGATCACCGCCGGCGAGAGCATCCCGAACTTCTATCGCGGCGGCCTCAAGGAAGAGATCGTCAAGACCTCGCCCTATGGCGAAGCGGTCTCCGCCGAGGCGCGCAAGCACGCCGACGACGTCAAGGCCAAGTTCTTGTCCGGTGACGGCTACGCCATCTTCAAGGGAGGGCTGGTCGACAACAAGGGCAAGACGGTGATCGCGGCCGGCACCGATCGCGGCCAGAAGGACCCCGAACTCGAGAAGATGGACTATCTCGTGGAGGGCGTGGTCGGGGCGACTTCGTGACGGCGGAAGCTGCGGATCCCGTTGAAGCGGTCGGGACAGTTGCCCCGGCCGCCGATCCGGGATTCCTCCAGCGTCACGGCGGAGCGATCGAATATATCCTGATCCCGGGCGCGGCGCTGGCCGGCGCGCTCGTGGTCTTCGGCATCTTCGTCGCGATGTTCGGCAAGAACCCGCTCGACCTCTATTTCTACATGTACTACGGCGCGTTCGGCACCTGGTTCTCATGGCAGAACACGCTGACGCGCGCGGCGCCGCTGATCCTCACCGCGCTCTGCACGGCGCTGCCTGCGCAGCTCGGCATGGTCATCATCGGCGGCGAAGGCGCACTCCTGATCGGCGCGCTGTCGGCAACCAGCGCAGCACTGGTACTTCAGGGCATGCCGCCGCTGATCGTTCAGATCGCCATGGTCGTCGGCGGCGTGATCGGCGGTGGCCTGTGGGTCATGCTTTCGGGCGCGCTGCGGCAATATCGCGGCGTCAACGAGACGATATCGAGCCTGTTGCTCGTCTACATCGCGCTCGCGGTCCTCAACCATCTCGTCGAAGGCGCGATGCGCGACCCCGCCAGCCTCAACAAGCCGTCGACCCGCGAGATCGGCGCGGCCAACATGATCGGATCGATACCTGGCACCGACGTGCATTGGGGTCTGGTGTTCGGCCTGATCGCCGCGATTGCCGCCTATATCCTGATCTATCACACCGTGTTCGGCTTCGCCGCGCGCGTTGCCGGCGGCAACATCCGCGCTGCGAAGATCGTGGGCCTCGGCGTCAGCAAGCTCATTTTGACGATTTGCTTCCTCGCCGGCGGCGCCGCGGGCCTTGCCGGCATGGTCGAGGTCGCCGCCGTGCAGGGGCGCACCAATGCCAACCTCGCCGCAGGCTACGGCTTCACAGGGATTCTCGTCGCCTTCCTGGCGCGGCAAAATCCGCTCGCCATTATCCCCGTCGCGATCCTGCTCGGAGGCATCAGCGCCAGCGGCGGGTTGTTGCAGCGCCGCCTCGGATTGCCGGATGCATCCGTGCTGGTGCTGCAAGGCATCATCTTCGTCTTCGTACTGGCCAGCGATGCGCTCTACGGCCGTATCGGGTTTCTGAAGGGAAAGTCCTGAAATGGCAGACGGCTCGATCGGACTCTGGACCGTCCCGCTCGCCGTGCTCGGCGGCGCCATTCGCGTCTCGACCCCGTTCCTGTTCGTGAGCCTGGGCGAATGCATCACCGAGCGCTCAGGCCGCATCAATCTCGGCCTCGAAGGCACGCTGGTGATGGGCGCGATGAGCGCCTACGGCATTTCCTATCTCACGGGATCGCCGTGGCTGGGCGTGCTCGCCGCTGGCATCACCGGTGCGCTTCTGGGCGCCCTGCATGCCGGCATCTGCTCACTGCCGCGCGTCAACGACATTGCGGTCGGCATCGCGCTGATGCTGTTCGGCACCGGCCTAGCTTTCTATCTCGGCAAACCGTTGATCGAGCCGACAGCGCCTCGACTGCCCGCAATCGATTTCGGCTGGTGGAGCGACATTCCGCAGGTACGGGCGGCCCTACGGGTCAACGTGCTGTTCCTGATCGGCGTCGCGCTCGCGCCAATTCTCTACTGGGCCTTCCGGACCACGCGCTGGGGCCTCCTGATCCGCACCGCCGGCGAGAGTTCGGACGCTGCGCGTGCGATGGGCCACTCCGTGCTGCTGATCCGCCTGCGCGCGACCATGGTCGGCGGCTTCCTCGCCGGCATCGGCGGTTCGTTCCTGTCGCTGTTCTATCCCGGAAGCTGGAACGAGGGCCTGTCCTCGGGCCAGGGCATCACGGCCGTGGCGCTCGTGATCTTCGCGCGCTGGGACCCGATGCTGTGTCTGTGGGCCTCGCTCGCCTTTGGCGGTGCTGCAGCACTGGGCCCGGCGCTGCAATCGGTCGGCGTCACCTCCGGCTATCACCTCTTCAACGCCGCCCCTTACATCCTGACGCTGGCGATCATGATCATCACCTGCTCGCCGAAACGGACGCTGACCGGAGCCCCGGCCGAATTGTCGATCACCCGCTAGAGAGCGAAATCATGCCCGAGCGCACCATCAAGTCCGAGCCCTATGCATGGCCCTATAACGGCGATCTCCGCCCCGAGAACACCGCGCTCATCATCATCGACATGCAGACCGATTTCTGCGGCGTCGGCGGCTATGTCGACAAGATGGGCTATGACCTGTCCCTGACGCGGGCACCGATCGAGCCGATCAAGAAACTGCTGACGGCCATGCGGAGCCAGGGCTTTCACATCATCCATACCCGCGAAGGCCACCGTCCCGATCTCTCGGATTTGCCCGGCAACAAGCGCTGGCGTTCCCGGCAGATCGGCGCCGGCATTGGCGATCCCGGCCCGTGCGGCCGCATCCTGGTGCGCGGCGAGCCCGGGTGGGACATCATCCCGGAGCTCGCGCCGCTGCCTGGCGAACCCATCATCGACAAACCCGGCAAGGGCTCGTTCTGCGCCACCGATCTGGAGCTGATTCTGCGCGTGCGCGGCATCGAGAACATCGTGCTCACCGGGATCACCACCGACGTTTGCGTTCACACCACCATGCGTGAGGCCAACGACCGCGGCTTCGAATGCGTGCTGTTGCATGACTGCTGCGGTGCGACCGACAAGAGCAATCACGAGCACGCGCTGAAGATGATCAAGATGCAGGGCGGCGTGTTCGGTGCGGTCTCGACCTCCGACGCTTTCATCGGAGAGATTTCGTGATCGTCGGCGAAACGCCGCCGCCCTCGGGCGCCTTCGGCATCGATGCCATCGCCATGACCATGCGCTTCGGTGATTTCCTGGCGCTGGACAATGTCGCGCTGAAAGTGCGGCCGGGTTCGTTCCATGCGCTGCTCGGCGAGAACGGCGCCGGCAAGTCGACCCTCGTCAAATGCATCATGGGCTACTATCACGCCACCGAAGGCGACATCCTCGTCGGGGGGCGCGAGCAGGCGATCGGCAATCCGAAGGACGCCCACGCCCTCGGCCTCGGCATGGTCTACCAGCATTTCACGCTGGTGCCGGCGATGACGGTCGCCGAAAATCTGGTGCTGGCGCGCGATGACGTGCCGGCCGTCGTGAACTGGCCGAAAGAGATGAAGGAGCTCGAGGCCTTTCTCGCGCGCATGCCGTTCAAGGTGCCGCTCAGCTCAAGAGTCTCCGACATCTCCGCGGGCGAACGGCAGAAATGCGAGATCCTCAAGCAGCTCTACCTGAAGCGCCGCTTCCTGATCCTGGACGAACCGACATCAGTGCTGACGCCTGCGGAAGCCGACGAAGTGCTCGGCATGCTCCGCGACATGGTCGTCAAGGGCGAGCTCACCATCCTGATGATCACGCACAAGTTCCGCGAGGTCATGGCCTTCGCCGACGACGTCACGATCCTGCGCCGCGGCAAGCTCGCCGGCGCCGGCAAGGTTTCCGAACTGACGCCGGACGCGATGGCGCGCACCATGATCGGCGCCGAGGAGCTGACGGTACAGCCGCCGCGCACCGGTGAGGCTGGCAAGGCGAGGCTGGAGCTGGCGAAGATGCGCGCGCGCGACGACGCCGGCGCCATCGCCGTGCACGACGTCTCCCTCACGGTCCGTGCCGGCGAGATCGTCGGCATCGCCGGCGTCTCCGGCAACGGCCAGCGCCAGCTCGTCGAGGTGCTGGCCGGGCAGCGCGAAGCTGAAAGTGGCGAGATCCGCGTCGCCGGCGATCCCTATCATGCCAGCCGCGAGGAGATGCGGCGGCACAATATGTCGCTCCTGCCGGAGGAGCCGCTGAAGAACGCCTGTGTCGGCGGCATGAGTGTCGCCGACAACATCGCCTTCCGCGAGTTCGACCGCGCGCCCTTCGCAAGCGGCGGCTGGTGGCTCAACCGCGGCGCCTTCCGCGTCGACGCCGGGAAGAAGATCGCCCAGTACAAGATCAAGACCCGCACGCCTGACACGCCGATCTCGGCATTGTCGGGCGGCAATGTCCAGCGCGCCGTGCTGGCCCGCGAGCTCGGCGGCGACGTCGAGGTGCTGATCGCAGCCAATCCCTGTTTCGGGCTCGATTTCGCAGCGGTGGCGCAAATCCATGCCGAGATCATGGCCGCGCGTAACCGCGGCGCCGCGGTGCTGTTGGTCAGCGAGGACCTCGACGAACTCCTTGAACTCTCCGATCGGCTGGTGGTGATGTTCCACGGCGAATTCGTGTATGAAGCACGGACCAGCGAAGCCGATCTGACCGTTGTCGGCCGGCATATGGCGGGGCATTGACCAGGGAAGAGCGATGAGCGGCGGGTCCGAGCGCGACGAGCACTTCCTCCGCCTTTCGTTTGCGGTCGCCCGCCGTTCCCTCACCCACGGCAATCATCCCTTCGGTTGCATCGTCGTCGATGCTGAAGGCAAGATGCTGATCGAGGCCGAGAACGGCTACATGCCGGATCACGACGGCACCGCGCATGCCGAGCGCCTCGCCGCCACGCAGGCCTGCCGCACGCTCGGACGCGAGGTGTTGGCGAAGGCCACGCTCTATTCCTCCGCCGAGCCCTGCGCGATGTGCGCCGGCGCGATCTACTGGGCCGGCATCGGTCGTGTCGTCTATGGGCTCAGCGAGCACCGCCTGCGCGGCATCACCGGCGATCATCCGGAGAACCCGACGCTCGACCTGCCCTGTCGCGAGGTCTTTGCCAGTGGCCAGCGGCCGACAGAGGTTGCGGGGCCGCTGCTCGAAGACGAGGCCGAAGCGCTGCACGATGGCGTGTGGACGAAGTAGCAAACACCAATTCAATTTCGTAGAGCGCGCCGACGGCTCATCCCCTACGTTCCTACCCACAAACGAAGATGACGCCGCGGAGGTTTGACGCGGCGCCATCGTCGTTCACCTGAAGCGTGTCAGGTGGCTAGAACTTCACAGTGACACCGGAGTAGAGCGAGGACTCGGTGCAGGAGCCGGTGCTCACCCTCGCGCCACCGGCCAGGGTGGTGCAGGCCACGGCGTTGTTGTGATCGAGGCCGAACTTGTTCTGCCAATAGCGGTAGGCGACCCAGACGTCCACGAAGTGCGAGTACTTCTCACCCCAAACCGCCTTCGAAGCATCGAGGGTCAGGCGGATCGGCTCGGAGTTGAACTCGACCTTGGTGGGATAGACGCCGTTGGCGACGCTGGCGGGAAGCGGCTCAGTGTCGGTGCCCTTCTTGCCGTACCACGCCGCGCGGCCGCTGATCGAGAAATACTGCATGTTCTGCGGCAGGAAGCCGAGGTCCATATAGTAGTTGGTTTCGATCGCCCAGGTCGGCTTGAACGACGTGTTGCCGTCGGCAATACACGGAGCGGACCAACCGGCGCCGCACTGCGAGAAGGAGTTGTGGTTGGCGAACTCCCAGTACACGAGCGGCGCGACGTTGAAGTAGCCCTTATAGGGAAGATCGAAGGCGAACTGCAGACCGGCGACGACGTCGCGCTTGGCGGCGCCGAAATACCGGTTCTCCGTGTTGGCATCCATGCCAACCTCGAACGAGATGTTATGCAGCGGGCCCTGCGTGAAGGCCTTGGTGTTGAAGATCTCGTTCCAGCCGAAGGTCGAGCGGAAAAGGCCGTAGATTTCTGTCGCGCCGGCACAGCTCGTCGGCGTCGCTGCGAAGCCCGCAGCCGGCGAAACGACCACGCCTGTGGCGGTACACGGGCCTGCCGGATCGTTGTGGTCCGACTTGAACATCGAGATGGTGAAGAAATTGGTGCCGTAGGTCCAGGCATCGAAGTGGGTGAAGGAGTAGACCTGCTTCGTCGTCTTGGCGTTGATCACGCCGTTGGTGTTGGTGAACGCACCGGGCTGCGAGGCATTGAAGATATAGGAGAAGGTGACGCGGTCGTCGATCACCAGGAAGAACGGAAGGTCGGCCGCTTTCTTGGCAGCCTTGACCGGCAGATCCGCCGCCTGAGCCAGGCCACTGGTAGCAACCGTAGCAAGTGACAGCGCGCCTGCTGCAATTGCCTTGAAACGAAACGACATCCTGAATACCCCCAAGTTTGGACACGTAAAAATGAACGTCCCTTGGGTGCGACACTTGCGCCGATCTCCCGGAGTGAGAAGCCTCAACTTGTTTCAAGGCATGCCGCTTGTTTGCACAGGGCGCTGCGTTTCACCGGCGGATTTGGAAGGCCAAAGTCACCGCCACGCCGTCGGGCGAGAGTGGCCATTGCCGGATATTCCCATTTGATTTCGCTCGCCTTTTCATGTCGGCCGGACAATGCAGACAAGATGGGCGGGAGCCACTGTCGAGGTGTTCGCAAATGCATACGCTCGATGGCGCGTCTCTGCTCAACTTCACGCCAAGCCTGCATAGCGGGTTCCGATTTGGCTTGAGCCGTCACAAATTTGCAACAGGCGTTACACGCAAGCCGTGACTGCCAAGGCTGCTCGGAAGGTATCTGAGGACGATCGCCACTGGCGAGAGCCGCGACTCGCCGACACCTCGTGCTGCCGAAGCGTTGAGCAAGGGATGACGCTTTTTCACACCTTACGCGGCGGTTCAAACTAGCTCAGTATTGAGGCACTTCTCCCCATGCAAGCGCATCAGCGAATGTTGGATTCAACGACTAACGGCCTGCATTCCGGCGAGTCCCCGCTCCTCAGGACGATCGGGCTTACCAAGCGCTATGGGGATTTCCTCGCCAACGATGCCATCGACATCGATATCTGGCCAACGGAAATCCACGCGCTGCTGGGCGAGAACGGCGCCGGCAAGTCGACGCTGGTCAAGGCGATTTACGGGCTGATCCAGCCCAGCGCCGGCCAGATTTGCTGGCAGGGGGAGCCGATCGTGCTGTCCGGTCCCTCGGAAGCGCGCAGCCGCGGCATTGGTATGGTGTTCCAGCATTTCTCGTTGTTCGACAATCTCACCGTCGCTGAGAACGTTGCGCTCGGCCTCGACGGGAAAGAATCTTTCAAGGACATGTCGGCGCGGCTCGAGCAGGTGTCGAAGACTTATGGATTGCCGCTCGATCCCAAACGCGAGGTCTGGCAATTGTCCGTCGGCGAGCGCCAGCGCATCGAGATCGTCCGCGCGCTGATGCAGGATCCGCAATTCCTGATCCTTGACGAGCCCACCGCGGTGCTGACGCCACAGGAAGCCGACCAGCTCTTCGTCGTGCTGGAGCGGCTCAAGGCCGAAGGTCGCGCCATCCTCTATATCAGCCACAAGCTCGAAGAGGTGAAGCGCCTGTGCGACACGGCAACGATCCTGCGCGGCGGCAAGAAGGTGGAGACCTGCAATCCCAGGCTTGAGACCGCCGCTTCGCTCGCGCGCATGATGGTCGGCGGCGAGATCAAGGAGGTGAAGGCGGCCGCCGGCCGGCAGACCACGGTGCCGCGCCTCGTCGTCAACGATCTCTCGCTCGCCCCCGGCGAGGCGCATGGCGTGCGGCTCGAGCACATCTCGTTCGAGTTGAAAGGCGGCGAGATCCTCGGCATCGCCGGGGTCGCCGGCAACGGCCAAGACGAACTGTTCGCCGCGCTGTCCGGCGAACGCCTGTCGAAGGATCCCGGCACGATCGTGATCGAAGGCCTTGCTGCCGGCCATCTCTCGATCACGCAGCGCCGCAAGCTCGGCGCGGCTTTCGTTCCCGAGGAGCGGCTCGGCCACGGCACCGCGCCGCGCATGAAACTTTCGGAGAATGCGCTGCTCACCGGGCACGCCGCCAGCGGCATGGTCCATCACGGCTTCATCGATACTGCGGCCACCCTGAAGACGGTCGACCGCGCAACCGAGACCTTCGACGTCCGCAAGGCCAAGCGCGATCCGGAAGCAGCATCCCTCTCCGGCGGCAATTTGCAAAAATTCATCGTGGGACGCGAGATCCTGCGCAATCCCGCGGTGCTGGTGGTGAGCCAACCGACCTGGGGCGTCGACGCCGGTGCAGCCGCCGTCATCCGCCAGGCGCTGCTTGATCTCGCAACCGCAGGCGCTGCCGTGCTCGTGACCAGCCAGGACCTCGACGAACTCGCGGAAATCGCCGACCGCATCGCGGTGATGTTCCATGGCCATCTGTCCGCACCGCTCGCCACCAGCGAGGCGACGCGCGAAAAACTCGGCCTGTTGATGGGCGGCAGCACGCTGGAGCCGAGGGAGGCCGCGCATGCAGTTGGTGCTTGAGAAGCGCGCCGAGCGCTCCAACACGATCGCGCTGATCTCTCCGCTGATCGCGATCGGCCTCACGATCGTGACCATGGTCATCCTGTTCGCGATCCTTGGCAAGAATCCGCTGCTCGCGCTGCACGCGTATTTCATCGCGCCTTTGACCGACAGCTATTCGCTGCAGGAAATCGCGGTGAAGGCGACACCGCTGGTGATGATCGCGATCGGGCTGTCGCTCTGCTATCTCGCCAATGCCTGGAACATCGGCGCCGAAGGGCAGTTCCTGATCGGCGCGGTCGCCGGAAGCTGGATTGCGGTGAAGACGCAGGGCACCGACGCTGGCATCTGGGTGCTGCCGGTCATGCTGGTGCTCGCCGCTGCCGCAGGCGCGCTCTACGCGCTGATCCCGGCAATCTGCAAGGTGAAGTTCGGCGCCAGCGAGATCCTGACCAGCCTGATGCTGGTCTATGTCGCCGATCTCTTCCTCGACTATCTCGTGCGCGGCCCCTGGCGCGATCCGCACGGTTTCAACTTCCCGACCACCGCCGAGTTCGATCCGGTCGCAACGGTGCCGCTGCTGATCGAAGGCGGCCGGCTGCATCTTGGCTCCATCATCGCCCTTCTTGTCGTCGCGGCGGTGGCGATCCTGCTCGGGCGAACGATCAAGGGATTCGAGATTCGCGTGGTCGGTGCGGCGCCCCGCGCCGCACGGTTCGGCGGCTTCAATTCCAACCAGTTGATCATCCTGACCTTCGCCGTCTCGGGCGCGCTGGCGGGTCTCGCCGGCATCATCGAGGTCGCAGGTCCGGTCGGGCATCTCCAGCCCGGCATCTCGCCGGGTTACGGTTTTACCGCGATCATCGTCGCCTTTCTCGGCCGGCTGAACCCGCTTGGAATATTAATTGCAGGCCTTTTTCTCGCGTTGACCTTTATCGGCGGCGAGCAGGCGCAGATCGCGATGAAGATCCCGTTGGACGTCACCAAGGTTTTTCAAGGCATCCTGCTGTTTTACGTGCTCGCCTGCGATTCCCTCATTCTCTACCGCTTCAAGCTGGTCTTCCCGAACCGACAGGTGGCTCGTGGAACTCATTGAAGCCATCATCCTCGCGGTGCTCGCCGCCTCGACGCCGCTCCTGATCGCGGCGACCGGCGAGCTCGTGACCGAGCGATCCGGCGTGCTCAATCTCGGTGTCGAGGGCATGATGATCGTCGGCGCCGCATGTGGCTTTGCAGGTGCGTGGCTGACCGGCTCGATCTTTATTGGCGCACTGTTCGGCATCGTCGCCGGCACGTTGATGTCACTGGTCTTCGCACTGATGGCGCTCGGGCTTGCGGTCAACCAGGTTGCGACAGGGCTGGCGCTGACCATCCTGGGCGTCGGACTCTCCGGCCTGATCGGCGCCGGTTTCGTCGGCGAGCGCATCACGCCGGCGCTGCATCTCAACATTCCCGGTCTCACGGATATTCCGCTGGTCGGCCGCGTGTTGTTCGGCGAGGACGCCTTCGTCTATTTCTCGCTGGCGCTGGTCGCCGGCGTCTGGTGGTTCCTGTACCGCACGCGGCCAGGATTGATCCTGCGCTCCTGCGGCGACAACCACGTGTCTGCGCATGCACTCGGCTACCCCGTGCTGCGCATCCGCACCTTCGCCGTGATGTTCGGCGGCGCCTGCGCCGGACTTGCCGGCGCTTATCTGCCGCTCGCCTATACGCCGTTCTTCATTCCGGGCATGACCGCAGGCCGCGGCTGGATCGCGCTGGCGCTGGTGGTGTTCTCGTCCTGGCGGCCGGGCCGCCTCGTGGTCGGCGCGTATCTATTCGGCGCGGTGACGATCCTGCAGCTGCACGCGCAGGGCTGGGGCGTCGGCATTCCCTCGCAGTTGATGTCGGCGCTGCCTTACCTTGCGACTGTCATCGTCCTGGTCCTGCTCTCCCGCGCGCGCACGGGCGGATCCACCGCACCGGCTGCGCTTGGCACCGTGTTCGTGCCTGACCGCTAGCGTTTCATTTCCGGGGCGGGCGCGATGGGGCGCGCACGTTGCGGATCGTGGCTTTCCCCTGATGTTTGGAGATTGATGATGAGGAAATCACTTCTTGCGCTGACTGCCGGGCTCTTGCTTGCCGGGGGCGTCAGTGCAGCCTCCGCCGCCGACAAGCTGAAAGTCGGATTTATCTACCTCGGCCCGGTCGGTGACCTCGGCTGGACCTATCAGCATGAGCTGGCACGCCAGGCCCTGGTGAAGGAGCTCGGCGACAAGATCGAGACCACTTTTCTCGAAAACGTGCCTGAGGGCCCCGACGCCGAGCGCTCCATCGAGCAGCTCGTCCGCGCCGGCAACAAGCTGATCTTCACCACCTCGTTCGGCTACATGGATCCGACGCTGAAGGTCGCGAAGAAATATCCGAACGTACATTTCGAGCACGCGACCGGATACAAGCGCAACCCGAACATGTCGACCTATTCGGCCAAATGGTTCCAGGGCCGCTACATCCAGGGCCTGATCGCGGCCAAGATGTCGAAGTCCGGCGTGCTCGGCTATATCGGCTCGTTCCCGATTCCCGAGGTCGTCTCCGGCATCAACGCGACGATCCTCGCCGCGCAGACCATCAACCCGAACATCAAGGTCAAGATCATCTGGGCCAACACCTGGTTCGACCCGGGCAAGGAGGCCGACGCCGCCAAGGCGCTGATCGACCAGGGCGCGGATGTGATCATGCAGCACACGGATTCGCCCGCGGCAATGCAGATCGCCAGCGAACGCGGCAAGCTCGCCTTCGGCCAGGATTCCGAGATGATCAAGTTCGGGCCGAAGACCCAGCTGACCTCGATCCTCGATACCTGGGGTCCCTACTACATCGCCCGGGTCAAGGCCGAGCTCGACGGAACCTGGAAATCCGAGGACAGTTGGGGCGGCCTCGACAGCCACATGTTCGCGATGGCGCCCTACACCAACATGCCTGACGACGTGAAGAAGATCGCCGAGAATGCCCAGGCCGCGATCACCGCGGGCAAGCTGCATCCGTTCAAGTGCCCGGTCCTTGGGCAGGACGGCAAGCCTGTCGAGTGCAAGGGCGGCGCCAATCTCGACGACGGCCAGATCCTCGGCATGAATTTCTATGTCAAAGGCATCGACGACAAGCTGCCGGGCAAGTAGCACGCTTCTTGCATCGCCTAAATCACCTGCTCCTCCCGGAGGAGGTTCGGAGGGGGTGGCCAGAAGCACCCGGCACTTGTGGTCGCCCCCTCTTTCTATTTTGCTGATTATCCCGCCTGCATCGCCCGCGCCGCGGAACTGTGGCGGCTGATCAGATCGGCGACATCCAGGCCCGGGATCGCTCCGTCGATCACGGCCCATTTCCCCGCCACCATGACCCGATCGGCCCGGTGGGCCCCGCACAGGACGACCGCGGCCAGGGGATCGCCATGGCCGGAGAAGCGTAGCTCGTCGAGCCGGAACAGCGCGAGATCGGCCGCCTTGCCGACGGCGATCTCACCGAGTTCCGGTCGACCGACGCAGGCCGCCGAGCCCTTGGTGGCCCAGCGCAGCGCATCCTTATGACTGACCTTCGTCACCCCGTAGCGCGCCCGCTGTAGCAGGAACGCAGCCCGGACCTCCTGCATCAGGTTCGATCCATCGTTCGAGGCCGAGCCATCGACGCCGATGCCGATGCCCACACCGGCCTCCTCCATTTCGCAGACGGGGCAGCAGCCGGAGGCCAGAAGCTGGTTGCTGCAGGCGCAATGACTGATCGTCGTCTTCGCCTTGCCGAGCCGCTTCATCTCGTCTGCATTGAAGAAGATGCCATGGGCGAGCCACGTCCGCGCATTGAGCCAGCCGCATTGTTCGAGATAGTCGAGCGGACGGCAGCCATACATCTCCTGGCAGAATTTGTTCTCGTCCTCGGTCTCGGCCAGATGGGTATGCAGGCGCACATCGAGCTTGTCTGCGAGATCGGCGGTGGCGCGCATCAGGGACGTCGTCACCGAGAACGGCGAGCAAGGTGCGAGCGCGATCTGCACCATCGCATCCGCGCCGCGCTGGTGGTGCTTGGCGACCACCCGCGCGCTGTCGGCGAGGATGGTGTCCTCATCCTGCACGACGCTATCGGGCGGCAGACCGCCGTCGCGCTGCGACAGGTTCATCGAGCCGCGCGTGAGCAGCACGCGCACGCCGAGCCGCCTGGCCACCGCCACCTCGATATCGACGGCGTCTTCGAGCCCCGCCGGAAAAACGTAGTGATGATCCGTCGTGGTGGTGCAGCCCGACAGCAGCAATTCGGACATCGCCACGGTGACGCCGAGCTCGAGAGCTTCAGGCGTCAGCTTCGCCCACACCGGATAGAGCGCCTGAAGCCAGGGAAACAGCTCGCGGTCCATCGCCGCCGGCAGCGCCCGCGTCAGCGTCTGGTAGAAATGGTGATGGGTGTTGATGAGGCCCGGCAGCACGACGTGGTCGCCAGCATCGAACACCGCGACGTCAGCGGTTGCAGGCGCAGCGCCGGCCGGCACCAGCTCGACGATCCGGCCGCCTCTCACCACGATCCCGCGCTCGGCGCCATCGGCGAGGATAGCCAGGGGATCCCTGATCCAGATCGGCTTTGCGTCGCTCATCAACCTGCTCCTCCTCACATCCGCCGACGACAGGCCTGCAAGGCAGGGGCGGGCCTGATTGCACTTTTGCTGCGACTTGTTGTTGCGACTTGGCGCTCGTCTTGCAAGACTTTCTCCTGGTTCGATTCACTCGTTGGAAGCGTTGGCGTCGCCATGGACTTGAATACCATCACAGCGGTCGCCCATCCGCAAACGCGCACGCAGCTGCCCGTTTGGACGCCAGGTGATGCTTGGCTCGCGGGCGGCACCTGGCTGTTCTCGGAGCCGCAAGTTCACCTTACTCGGCTCATCGATCTCGCCGACCTCAAGTGGCCGGCGCTGACGGTCACCGAGAGCCATTTCAGCATCGCGGCCACCTGCACCGTTGCGCAGCTCGATGGATTCGCCTGCCCACCCGACTGGTTCGCGGCGCCGCTGATCAACCAGTGCTGCCGCGCCTTCCTGGCTTCGTTCAAGATCTGGAAGACGGCGACCGTCGGCGGCAATCTCTGCATGTCGCTTCCGGCGGGACCGATGATCTCGCTCACCGCTGCGCTGGACGGCGTCTGCACCATCTGGAAGGCCGGCGGCGGCGAACAGGTGATGCCCGTCTTCGACTTCGTCAGCGGCAACCAGCTCAACCGTCTGGCGCCGGGGGACCTGCTCCGGCAGATCGATATTCCGATCGCCGCGTTGAAACGTCGTACGGCCTTCCGCCAGATCTCGCTGGCGCCGGTCGGCCGCTCGGCGGCGCTCCTGATCGGCAGTCTGGATGCCGATGGCACGCTGACGCTCACGGTCACCGCCTCGACGGTGCGGCCGATCCGGTTGTCCTTTCGCGAGGTCCCCGACACGAAAGCGCTTCGCGATTCCATCGCGCAGCAGATCACGGACGATCTCTACCATACCGACATCCACGGTAAGCCGCTCTGGCGCAAGCACATGACACTGCGGCTCGCCGAAGAGATCCGCGACGAACTCCTCGGAGCACCGCCGGCATGAGCTTCGAGGTTAATGGCACGACGTTTCCACAGGAGCCGCGCGCCGGCCAGTGCCTGCGCACGTTTCTGCGCGAGCTCGGCCATTTCGGCGTGAAGAAGGGCTGCGACGCCGGCGATTGCGGCGCCTGCACCGTGCTGCTGGACGGCGAGCCGGTGCATAGCTGTCTGATCCCGGCGTTCCGCGCCGACGGGCGCGCGGTCACGACGATCGAAGGCCTCGGCGGTGACAGCGGCGCGCATCCGATGCAGCAGGCTTTCCTCGATGCGCAGGGCTTTCAATGCGGCTTTTGCACCGCCGGCATGATCCTGACCTGTGCCTCGCTGAACCAGGCGCAGCGCACCGATCTCGGCGTCGCGCTGAAGGGCAATATCTGCCGCTGCACCGGCTATCGCGCGATCGAGGACGCGCTGCTCGGCAAGGCCAATGTCGAGGCGGGCGTCGAAGCCGGCGCCGCATTCGGCCGCAGCCTGCCGGCGCCGGCTGGCCCCGATGTCGTGCGCGGCAAGGCGCGCTACACGTTCGACACGCAGATCGACGGCCTGCTGCATATCAAGCTGCTCCGTTCGCCGCACGCCCACGCGAGGATCGTCGCGATCGACAAGTCGGAAGCGCTGCGCGTTCCCGGCGTGCACGCGGTACTGACGCATGAGGATGCGCCAACCACTCTGATGTCGACCGCGCGGCATGAGAAGGACTGGATGGATCCCGAGGATACCCGTGTTCTCGACGACATCGTCCGCTTCATCGGCCAGAAGGTCGCCGCCGTGGTCGCAGACAGCGAAGCCGCGGCCGAGGACGCATGCCGCCGGCTGAAGGTCAGTTACGAGATTTTGCCCGCGCTGGTCGATCCGGAGCAGGCGATGGCGCCCGGCGCGCCCGTCATTCATCCCGATCGCACCACCGCGAACCGCATCGCCTATGCCCAGCGCAACCTCGCTGCGGAGACGCATGGCGAATTCGGCAACGTGGCGGCTGCGCTCGCGACATCCGCCGCCACCTTCGAGGGCACCTTCCATAGTCACCGTGTGCAGCATGCCGCTTTGGAAACCCATGGCGGCCTCGCCTGGCTCGATGCTTCCGGCGTGCTCAATGTCCGCACCTCGACGCAGGTGCCGTTCCTGACCCGACGCGCGCTGTCTGATATCTTCGAACTTCCCATGGACAAGGTCCGCGTCTTCTGCGAGCGCGTCGGCGGCGGCTTTGGTGGCAAGCAGGAGATGTTCGTCGAAGACATTCTGGCGCTCGCCGCGCTCAAGACCGGACGGCCGGTGAAGCTGGAGCTCACCCGCGAGGAGCAGTTCATCGCAACCTCGACGCGGCATCCGATGCGGGTCCACGTCAGGGCCGGTGCCGACGCGAACGGCAAGCTCACGGCGCTCCAGCTCGACGTGCTCTCCAACACCGGCGCCTACGGCAATCACGCCGGCCCAGTGATGTTCCACTCGCTGGCCGAATCCATCAGCGTCTACAATTGCCCGAACAAGCGGGTCGACGGCTACGCGGTCTACACCAATACGGTGCCAGCAGGCGCGTTTCGCGGTTATGGTCTGCCGCAAACACTCATCGCGGTCGAGGCCGCGATCGACGAATTGGCCAAGCAGCTCGGCATCAACCCTTACGAGATGCGCCGGCGCAACGTCATCAAGCCCGGCGATCCCATGGTGTCGCCGCCGCCGTCGGAATTCCACGACGTGCACTACGGCTCCTACGGGCTCGACCAGTGCCTCGACCTCGTCGAGCGCGCGATGCAGGCTGATGGTCCACAGCCGGACCTGTCGCCGGAGTGGCTGATCGGCGACGGCGTCGCGCTGACCATGATCGACACGGTGCCCCCGGCGGGCCATCTCGCGGATGCGATGGTCACGCTCAACGACGACGCCAGCTTCGACCTCACCGTCGGCACCGCCGAATTCGGCAACGGCACCAGCACCGTGCACCGGCAGATCGCGGCGACCACGCTTGCGACCACCGTCGACCGGATCCGCCTGCGCCAGTCCGACACCGCCCATGGCGGCCACGACACCGGCGCCTATGGCAGCGCCGGCATGTTCGTGGCAGGCAAGGCGACGCATGCCGCAGCCATGCAGCTTGCGACCGAGCTGAAGGCGGCCGCCGCCGGCGCATGGCTCTGCGACGTCGGCAGTTGCACGCTCGATAGCGAAGCCGTCGTCAGTGGCGTGCGGCGCATGTCCTTTGTGGAGCTGGCAAGGCTCGCGCGCGAACGCGGACAGCCGTTCGCAGGCGCCGGCAATTCCGGCGGCACGCCGCGTTCGGTCGGCTTCAACGTGCAGGGTTTTCGCGTCGCCGTGAACAAGGCCACTGGCGAGCTCCGGATTCTCAGGAGCGTGCATGCAGCGGACGCCGGCGTCGTGGCCAATCCCATGCAGTGCCGTGGTCAGGTCGAAGGCGGTGTCGCGCAGGCGCTCGGTGCCGCGCTCTACGAGGAGATGGTGATCGATGCGGATGGCCGCGTCGCCAACCCCAAATTCCGAGACTACCACCTGCCCTCCTTCGCCGATGTGCCCCGCACCGAGGTCTTCTTCGCCGAGACCTCCGACACGATCGGCCCGCTGGGGGCGAAGTCGATGAGCGAGAGTCCGTACAATCCGGTCGCCGCCGCTCTCGGCAACGCGATTGCCGATGCCACCGGCATCCGCTTCACTGCGCCGCCATTCAAGCCGGACCGGCTGTTTCCGGCGCTGCACGATAAGTTTGGATAGGCATATTTCGGGGGATTAATCCATGAGCAGCGAAGTGCATCCCGTCGACGAGGTCCTGCCGGTCCCGCGCCTGCTGGCGCTCGGGCTTCAGCATGTGCTGGTGATGTATGCCGGCGCGGTCGCGGTGCCCCTGATCATCGGGCGCGCGCTGAAGCTGCCGCCGGAGGATGTCGCCTTCCTGATCAGCGCCGACCTGTTCGCCTGCGGACTTGCGACGCTGGTGCAATGCCTCGGTCTTCCCGGTGTCGGCATCCGCCTGCCTGTGATGATGGGCGTGACGTTCGCATCCGTCGGTCCGATGCTGTCGATGGCGGCTTCACCTGAGATCGGCCTGCTCGGCATCTACGGTTCAGTGATCGCCGCCGGCCTGTTCGGCATCGTCGCGGCGCCGTTCGTCAGCCGGCTGCTACCGCTGTTCCCGCCCGTCGTCACCGGCAGCATCATTCTCGTCATCGGCATCTCCCTGATGCGGGTCGGCATCAACTGGGCCGGCGGCGGTCTGCCGACGCTGACCAGGATGGTCGACGGCGTCGCCGGCAGCTTTCCCAATCCGGCCTACGGACAGTTGAAGGGGCTCGGCATCTCGCTGTTCGTGTTGCTGTTCATTCTCGGCTTGATCAAATGGGGCACCGGCTTCCTCGCCAACGTCGCCGTGCTGCTTGGCATCATCGCCGGCGCCGTGCTCGCGACCATTCTGGGCGTGATGCATTTCGACAAGGTCGCTGCGGCCTCCTGGGGCGCGGTCGTGATCCCGTTCCGCTTCGGCATGCCGCAATTCCATCTGGTACCAGTTATCACCATGTGCGTCGTCATGATCGTGGTGATGATCGAATCACTCGGCATGTTCCTGGCGCTCGGCGACATCACCGGCAAGACGGTCGACCGCGAAGCCCTGAGCCGAGGCCTGCGCGCCGACGGCGTCGGCACGCTGCTCGGCGGCATCTTCAACACCTTCCCGTACACGTCGTTCTCGCAGAATGTCGGTCTCGTCTCGGTCACGGGCGTGCGTTCGCGATGGGTGACGGTCACGGGCGGCTGCATCATGCTCGTGGTCGGCCTGTTGCCGAAGCTCGCCGCATTGGTCGAGGCCGTGCCGCTGGTCGTGCTCGGCGGCGCCGGCCTCGTGATGTTCGGCATGGTCGCGGCGACAGGCGCACGTATCCTCACCTCGGTCGACTTCCGCACCAATCGCTACAATCTCTTCATCGTCGCGATCTCGATCGGCTTCGGCCTGATCCCGCTCGCCGCACCCGGCTTCTTCAGGAATTTGCCGCATGATCTGCAGCCGCTGCTGGAGTCCGGCATCCTGCTGTGTGCAATCGTCTCGGTGCTGCTCAACGCCTTCTTCAACGGGTTGAGCGGCGGCGCACCGGCGGAAGCGGATGCAGCAGCGGTCGCCTCATCCGCGCAACATGTTTAACTGCCGCGATAGGTCGAATAGCTCCACGGCGTGACCAGCAGCGGCACGTGGTAGTGGCTTTCCGGCTCGCTGATCGCAAAGCGTAGCGGGATCTCGTCGAGGAACGGCGGGTCGGAGAGCTGCACGTTGCGCTCGGCGTAATATTTGGCCACGCTAAACCGGAGCTCGTAGCGGCCGATCGGCAGCGGGCGGCCGCCGATCAGCGGCTGGTCGGTGCGGCCGTCTGCGTTGGTGACGGTGCGCGCGATGACGCGGCTTTCCCCGAGCGCGGCGAGCTCGACCAGCTCGACCGGAATACCCGGCGCGGGCTTGCCGGCGTGATTGTCCAGTACATGGGTCGAAAGCCGGCCGTGCACCTTGAGCTTGTCATCGGCGATGACGAGCTGATCGAGACGCAGAGCAGCGATACGAGAGATTTCCTCAAGCGCGCGGCGTGTCTCGGTCTTGGCGATGTTCTGCAGCCGCGCCTCGAAGTCCCGCAGGATGGAATCCCTGGTATGCCGGCGCGCGCAGACGATATAGGGGATACCAAATTTTTCGCGATATGCATTGTTCGCCCGCTCGAAGGCCGCGTATTCGGCGTCCGACAGACGGTCGAGGCCGGCGCTATTCTGCTCGGCACTCGAGTCAGGCGTGAGTCCCGCTGCGCGCTGAGTCTTGTTGGCAAGGTCGGGGTGCGCACGTATCAGCGCCAGTTGCACCTCGGGCTCAGCGCTCGCGATCGCCGCCTTGATCGCGTCGAGCAGTGGATTGATGCCGGCAAACGGACGGCGCGCCGCGGCTTCTTGGGCAATCCAAGGCGAGTACTCGACCACGTTTTCAAGTACTGCGACGAAATCGTCGAAGCTCGCGACATTGAGATCGGACAGCGGTATCTGCGACATCGCCCTCACCCGATCTCGAATGCGTCGGCCGCAAGGTGCGCGAGCTTGTCGTGCCAATGCTGTGCGATCTGCAAACGCGTCGGCACCCAGACGCGCTCGTGCTTGCCGATGTAGTCGAGGAAGCGGATCAGCCCCGCCGCGCGGCCGGGGCGACCGGCGAGACGGCAGTGCAGGCCTACCGACATCATCTTCGGCGCGCTCTCGCCTTCGGCATAGAGCACGTCGAAGGCATCTTTCAGGTAGGTGAAGAACTGCTCGCCTTCGGCAAAGCCTTGTGGATTGATGAAGCGCATGTCGTTGGCGTCGAGCGTGTAGGGAATGACGAGCTGCTTGCCGCTCGCGCCCTTGACCCAATAGGGCAGATCATCTGCGTAGGAATCGCTGAGATAGAGGAAGCCGCCCTCCTCCATCACCAAACGGTTGGTGTTGATCGAGGAGCGTCCGGTGTACCAGCCGAGCGGCCGCGAGCCGGTCGCCGCGGTGTGGACGCGGATCGCTTCCGCGATCTCCGCGCGCTCCTGCGCCTCGGTCATGTCCTTGTGCTCGATCCATTTCAGGCTGTGGCTGGCGATGTCCCAGCCCGCCTCCTTCATGGCAGCAACGATTTCCGGATTGCGCTTCAGCGCTGTGGCGACGCCGAACACGGTGGTCGGCCACTTCCGCTGGCTGAATATCCGCCACAGCCGCCAGAAGCCGGCGCGCGAGCCATATTCGAACATCGATTCGATATTGGCGTGGCGCTGGCCGGGCCAAGGCTGTGCGCCGAGCACGTCGGACAGGAACGCTTCCGAGGCAGGGTCGCCATGCAGGATGTTGTTTTCGCTGCCCTCCTCGAAATTAACGACGAACTGCACCGCGACCCGCGCGTTGCCGGGCCATTGCGGGTGCGGCGGGTTGCGGCCGTAACCGCGGAGATCGCGCGGGTAGCGGGTACCAGTCACTCAGACTTCCTCGAAGCGGATCGGCAGCGCGCCCTTCCACAGCACGCTCTTGCCGAGCGTCGCCAGATTCTCCAGGCCGGACGTCAAGGTGATGAAATGGTTGCCGGCGAGCTGGCCCATCTTGCTCGCGAAGTGCACGCCGCCATAGGCCATCAGGATCTCCGTCTCGCTGATGCCGCCGGGATAGAGGATGATCTGGCCGGGCGCAGGATAGCTGGTGTGGTTCTCGTAGCCGACACCGAAATCGAGGTCGCCAAGCGGCATCCACACGCCCTCGCCGCTCCAGCGCACGTGGATGATGTGGCTTTCGAACGGCAGCGCCTTGCGGAACGCGGCGACAGTCTTGGGCGCCGCTTGCTCCTCGAAACGGGCATCGAAGGTGAAGTCGCCGGCGCGGATCACGAGTTTGGTCATCTCATCTCTCTGGATCGGGGGCGGTGGCCCCACGGGGAATTTTCAGGCAAAGAGCACTCCGTCGGGCTTCGCGCAAGGGGCGCGGCCGGTTACCTGCGGTCGTAGGACCAGCCGAAAACGCCGCTCCGCCGCGTCTCGGGCTCCGGCTCGGCGGCGGGCTGCGGCGCCTCCCTCAGTTCCGCCTGCGGCGGCGGAGGCGGCACCGGCAAATTCTCGCATTTCATGGAGTAGACCAGCTTGCCGTCCGCGGTCCGTCCGATCGGCGCGCAGGGGTCCGGATGCGCCGCCGAGGTTTTTGGGGTCAGCTTGACCTGCGCCACGGCCGGCGAGGCGATCAGCAGAAGGACCAGCAGATATTTCGACATCATTGTCGCCCAGAAACCAGATTTGGCCCATTGAACCGGATTGCGCAGGTCAAGTCCATCGGGGCTGCGGGCGCGATTGCCGAATATTTAGCCGAGGCTAGAAAATTGGCTCGCCCCAATGTGATGTCGCGAACGCTGATATCGGCTGGGCGCATCGCCATGTCAGCCGCAACGGCGACCACACAAACATCTCACAGCCGGGCGCCGTTACGGGAGAAAGTAACGATGCAAAAGACCTTTATCATTCTCGGCGCGACGCTGATTGCCGCCGCCATCATCCAGACTGCCGCGGCGAACGACCGCCGTCATGTCCGCAAGGCGCAACCCCATCCCATCACCCAGTCGGTGCGCGACTCCAACGCCGCGCTGTGGCCGTCGCAGCCGACCGAGCCCGACTGGTCGCGCTATTCCAACGGCGCGATGTCTGCACCAGCGGGACGGTGATGCGGGAAGCCTAGCGCGATCAAGCGAAACTGCCTCCACGTCGTCATTGCGAGGAGCTCTTGCGACGAAGCAATCCAGACATTTTCCACGGATGCATTTCTGGATTGCTTCGCTGCGCTCGCAATGACGGAGTATGACGCGGTAACGCGACGCTTCCAGCTCGCATTTTTGAATTGCAGACACAGCTTCGCAGCCTCGCGGCTGATCTCGCCCGAGCTTTGCTTGGTCATTCCACCCTCTTGTCCAAGAGGGCGCAGGGAAGGCCGGGTGCTGACCTGGCACCCGCGGTCCGCTGCGCGAAAAGCACACGCAGGAAAACCGCACAGCGGCATACAGGTGTAGCCAATCACTCGGCCTTCCCTGCGCGATGGTTGGACGGCTTATGCCGTGCTCTCCCGGGAGCCGAGTTCGTTCTGGCCTCCCTCACCCCAGCGAAAGTCACCGACACCGCGCCGGTTGACGCAGATGCCGCATTCGTCAGGGCTTGACCGTAGCAACGACGGCCAGGACCACACGTCTATATTTTGGCATTCGGTGAAACACGCCGAAACTAACAAAAGACTTTAAAATAAGGGCTTTTCGACTACCCTGATGCAGGCTGTTTCAGCGGGCTTCACCAACTTAAGGGCCCGGCCCTAAGTCTTTCAGCGTCCGCACGACAAACTGAAAGCCTTCAAGCCGAGCCCTTTGGTCCCAAGCCTTAGGAGCCGAAACCACATGGATAGTAGCATCGCCCCCTCCCCCGTCGGCAAGCGCGGCCGCAACAGCAGCGTCATCCTGACCGACCGCCTGTGCGAGAAGCGGGTTGCCAAGCGTACCAAGTTCTACGACCGCAAATGCGCCGGCCTCTATGTCAGTATCACTGCGGTTGGCGCAGCAACCTTCTCGTTCAAGTTCACCGACAGGCAGACCGGGAAGCAGCGCACCGGCTGGCTCGGCGTCTACAATGCGGAGACCTTCACGGTCGAGGACGCGCGCAGCAGGGTCTATGGCCTCAAGGCAAGGGGTGGCGAGGCTCTCGCCCAGACCTTCCGGGACCAGAAGGCCAACAATGCAAAGCGCGGCAAGACCGTCGCCGAGATCATCGAGGAGCGGATCGACTGGATGAAGAAGCCAGTCCGTAAGCCGGACGGCGAGATGCGGCCCCGGCTGGAGGCTTGGGAAAATACGGCGACCCACCTGCGCCGCTTCCTCGGTGCCCGGCTTGGTAAAACACTCGCGGGCGATGTCACAAAGCATGACATCGCGACGCTATCGAACGACATCGTCGCGGGGACGTTTGGCAGGCCCTCGGTCAGCAACGCGCGCCACATGCGCAAGGCAGCGTCGGGCCTGTTCAACTGGGCGGCGGAGGCAGGCCGCGACTATGTGACGGCCAGCCCTTGCATCAACCTGCCCAAGCTCGATCCCGAGCATCCGCGCACTCGGGTTCTCTCCGAGGACGAGATCAGGACTTTCTGGCATGGCCTCGACCGCAATGATCTGCCCTATGACCGCCGCACCCGCCTCGCGCTCAAGTTCGAGCTGGTGACCATGCTGAGATCACGCGAAGTGCTCGGTGCGCATCGCGACGAGCTGTTTGACATCAAAGGCAAATATCCGCGTTTTGACGTACCTCTCAAGCGGGTCAAGAAGCGGCGGGTGATCCAGCAGCCGTTGTCGGATCTGGCTCTTGAGATCATCAAGGAGGCGCTGACCTCGGATGATCCGCAGTTCGTATTCGAGAGCCCGATATACAAGGGCCAGCCGATCCACCGCAAAGCGATGGCCGACGCGTTGCGCGGCACGAAACACGAAACGAACAAGAACAAGACCAAGACCACCGGTCTCTGCGAGTTGCTCGGACTCAAGCGGTTCACGCCGCACGACCTGCGCCGGACAGCGGCAACATTGGCCGGCGATCTTGGCTTTGACGATGCTGCCATCGCCAAATGCCTTGACCACGCCGTGACAAAGAAGGGCGAGACCATCGTGCCGACCGTCACGGGCAAGGTCTACAACCACTCCCAACGGATGAAGGAAAAGCGGGCGGTGCTGGACGGAATCGCGACCGAGCTGCGGCGGATCGTCGGCGAGCCTGTCGCCGAGGGCCTGGAGCATGGAGGGCCACGGCTCGTCGCCTGACTGCGCCACCGACCAACTCTGAGCCCATCACAGGTCTCGGGCCAGACCATCCCCCTGCGTAGGGAAGGTTTAGGCCTAAAAAACTTAAGTATATCAAGGCAATGGCGATCATGTGTCTACATTTGTGTGCGATCCGGCGACGGCCGGCTGCGAGACAATATATTAATGTTCAGAAGCCCTGTGGGTAGCAGTGGAGGCCCGCTCGCGCTCCGGTCAGCGGATGACTAATACCAAGACCATGATCTCGATCAAAAGTATGATCAGTTGTTCTGAGCATCACAAGCGACAGGGGGAATTTTCAAGGTGAGGTCGTGGGGCAACTGTACAACTTCTACTTTCTCGTCATTTTCTCAATTGGCGCCGCCATTGTCTTTCTAGCGAGCGAATTTGGATGGCGACTGGGAATACGGACCGAGGGTCACGGCGCGAGCGCCAACATCTCTGCGCTGGAGCAATCGCTTTTGGGATTGCTAGCTTTGATTATTGGGTTCACTTTTCTGATGGCGCTCACACGTTTCGAAGCTCGGCGCGAAGCGGTTCTCGTTGAAGCGAACGCGATTGGCACGACGGCTCTGCGCGCACGCCTCCTGCCAGCACCTCATCGGGCCGAATCACTGAAGCTCCTTCGGGAATATGCCCAGATACGGATCGTTCCGGCCGGCAAGCCTTTTGCGGAACTTCCGACGCTTGTTGATCGTTCGAACACGATCCAAGAAGCGCTATGGCAGCAGGTAATAGCTCTTTCTGCCAAAGATAATAGTATGGTGCCAACAGGGTTATTTATCCAAGCGCTTAACGAGATGATCGACGACCAAGGAAAGCGTCTTGCGGCGTTGCAAAACTTCATTCCGCACATTGTCTTACTAATGCTTTCCGGCATGGCTGCTGTTGCGTGCGGCTTTGCGGGCTATGCAAGCGGGCTTGACCCGCTCCGGACTCGAACTCCTGTTCTCATTACGACTGCTCTAGTCTGTAGCGTAATATTCGTAATACTCGATCTGGACCGCCCAAATGTCGGCTTCATTACGATAAGTCAGCAACCATTGATCGACACATTAGCAAGCCTTTCAACCTTTAACGACTAGCGTTGGTGCCGAGTTGCGCGCTCAATTCCACGTCAAAGCAGAGCATAGCGTGATGGAGGCCGGGCAGCAGCGCTGCAACGGTTGAGCGTGCCTGCCCAGTTCGCATGCGAGCGAATGCAAGCTATGGGCCTGTTTGAACGCGCGGCGACGCATCACAGGCGGCAGAACGGCAGTCATTTCGCAGACTTCCAGCCCGGGGACTGCGATTCGACGGGGGGCGTGGAATGCCAAGCCGCTAGGGGTTGCCGCGGATAGTGTGCTGGCCACAATTGCAAGCGGCCTCTGCGCCTCGTTCGGAAGTCATGGCTGTTGCTCGCCGTCGGTCGCGAACGAACCAGCGTCAAAGTTGCGAGTCGATAGGTAGGAGCTTACATAGGTTGGCGGCCAAACGTCTTCGAAAGCCAGCGTCGGGCTCGTCCCGATAGCTCACCTTTTGACCGTCCCTCTCCGTCTCCCACACCAATTCCCCTTTCGGATCGAGGAGGACGCGGTAGCAATTTTCGGGAGCCACACCGGTCCCCATGTAGTCAGTCAGCCTTTTAGTCAGCTCTGCACTCTCGATGTAGAGGCCCGCTTCGGTGTTGATCACGGCAGAGCGCGGATCGAGATTGAAGCTACCGATGAACACGGCTTCACCGTCGAAGGCCATGGCCTTGGCATGCAATGCCGCTCGTGACCGCCCGGAAACGAGCGACCAACCAGACCGAAAAGCGTCAGTGTCCGGGCGCAGTTCGTATAGCTCCATACCATGCCCGAGCAGCCGCCGTCGGGTCTTGGCATAACCTGAGTGGGCCGGAAGCATGTCGTTCGAAGCGAGTGAGTTTGTCAGTACGCGCACACGAACATTCCGCTGCTGCAGCCCCGTAACGGTCGCCTGCGCTCCGGCCGGCAGGACGAAGTACGGCGATTCGACCAAAAGTTCCTTTTTCAGATGTGCGATCCGTTCCCGGATGAAAGCAATGACATTATCACTCTCCCTGCCGGGGGCGATGCTTTCCGGATCGTCGGCGACAATATAGCCGTTAGCCCATACGAGATTGTCGCGAAGCTCGCCGCTCTGGGTCGCCAACTGGTAGAGGTCATGGTCGATTGGATAAGGATAGTTGGCCGCCGCAATCGCCTCACGCAATCGAAACATGACGACATCGAGATCGTCTGCGCCATGCTCGCTGTCGACGATGGCTGAGATCGGCACGGTTGAGCAGCTGTTCCAGTACTGGTCGAAAACCCTCGAGAGATCTGGGACGACAGGCCCAACTGCCAACACGTCCAGATCGCGATAATTAGCAATGGTGTTCACCCCATAATAGATGTCACCGATGTTGCGGCCACCGACAATTGCGGCCGCGTTGTCAGCAACCATCAACTTGTTATGCATGCGTCGATTGACCCGGCCGAAATCAAAAATGAAATCGAGAATTGACCAGCGCCGGTTAGTGAGCGGGTTGAACAGACGGATCTCAACATTGGGGTGAGCGTCGAGGCACGCTTTGACGGAATCGCTGTCCTTGTAGAAGGGATCGTCGACGAGGAGGCGCACCCTGACGCCGCGATCGGCAGCCTTCATCACGTGGTCGACGACGATCCGACCGGTCGTATCGCCATCCCACATGTAGTACTGCATGTCGAGGCTACGCTCGGCCAAGTCGGCCAACGCCAGACGAACGATGAAAGCCTCGCGCCCGCCGCTCAAGAGGCTGAAGCCGGAAAGGCCAGGATGCTGATCGGCCGCCGACCCGAAGAATTGGCCCAGCCTCGTCGATGCAGGGTCGCTAAATGCTGTCGATGGCTTTCGGGGAAAGCCTGTCCGATCGGTGCTACCGGGGGTGAGAACTTCAGCAAGCCCTGCCGCGGTTGTAGACCTCTGGTTGATCTTCGGTGAGGAAGGTGAATACCTTGCGATCAGGCTTAATCGTTCCTCTGTGAATGCGCGGGAGAGTTTCCTCGAAGCGCTGCATCCACAGTTAGGCGAACGTTACTTGCGTCAGCTGAGCACTGAATTTGCCTTTAACCGTGGGAAATATCTCAATGTCAGCCGAGCGGACGTTTGCCGCGTACTGAAAGGGATCGACGAAACCGAGTACTTTGCTCCGCGACACTTTGGGCCCACTAAATCAATGCGTACACGCTCAGGGTGCAATGACAATAATCCTAACCGAGCGATACGGCTACGCTATGCGAAAACGGCAAAGAAATTTCTGTGAGATGCGCCGAAGTCGCATAGGCCGTGTGACAAGCCTGTGACAGCTTCTCAGCGCGCGCACAAAAGAAGCATTCGGAGCGCCCCGTTCTGAATTGGTTCAAATCAGACAGATTGGCGGAGGGGACCGGTGTGTGAAAAACCGCTGACCGCGGCTCAGTGCGATGAAGTTGAGAACGCGATGCGTGAGGACGCGGCCGCGCTGCCGCCGGGATCGCCGATGAAGGAGAAACTGTTGCAGATGGCGAATGACTACCGCCTTTTGGCAGACCTCAAAAAATCAGTACTGCGACAAGTGCAATGATCAGATCGGGACGTGGGCGGTTGGCTTCCTTCTAAAAACGTTTATCGGTAAGCCTTTCGCACATGCGTGCTCATCAGAGCCGAACGAACTGGCAAAAACCAAAATCACGGTGAACCGAGTCTAGTCCAACATGCCACAGTGAACGAAGCTCAAATGAATTGCGCTGTTACGCAGGAGCCACGCTAATGCAGCGCGCTCCGTTGCTCGCAAGCGGTTGCAAACTGGTTCGACCTAGGTAGCTCTATTCTGAATGGCCGTTGGTAGAGTCCGGGATTTGTTTTTCTTACAATACGCAACGACCGCACTGGAATTCCGCTGCAGGCGCTCGTAGTCCAATACACTGTTGCTTGCCGCTGCGTTGTAATAGCCACTCATGAAGTATCTTACGAAATCTTGATCTGCTGGACCGTATGCCAGCCAAGTTCCGCAGGTGATCTTGTTAAAATCCAGCGTAGCGTTAGGCACAGCAGTTACGCCTATCGATTTTTCCAGCCCTACCATCACACTGGCATTTGGGTTGGATTGGCACCACCCTCTTACGCTTGTGACATTTGCCCGATGCAGGTCAAAATCTACAAACGTCCTCCGACTTTCATAACTAAACCAACCGGTCATCCAAGCCGAAAACTTGCTTGACGGGGCAGCCGACATGGCAAGATATTCGCCACAGGTGATGCTGCGAATATCGGCCGTCGTGGCGCGCGCCTCACTGGCGAAAGCTGAGGAGACTACGACCAGCGCAAGCAGAAGCAATCTGCACCTCATTATGATGACCTCCCGAGCAACGATTGGAAACCAGATCAAGCAACAGCATGATCACACATTCCGTGACGACAACTGTATTCGGGCGTCGTGGCGACTGCCTAGTTGATCTAGATCAACGCCGGCGAAGCAATGTCCCTGCCAACCATTCCGGCTCGAGCAAAGTATGTCCTCGCGAAGGAAGGATGGCGAGCACTGGCGCAAGAGACCGCGAAGGCGCTTACGCCTGCCGCGATTCGGGCGTAAAGTACTCACTCAAGAGTCGATCGATCACCAATTGGGTCTCAACTTCGGTTCGGAATCCTGCGAGCATCAAAATAGAACCTCGCCGCGGTTCTTGCGCCAGCGACGTCTCGCGGTCCTCGGTCGTGATTGACGGGTCCGGGAAGTGCCGTCGGATCGAGGCATGACAAGACATGATCTCCCCCTCTTCCAAGTGAACTGCTCCGGAGCAAGCTGCAGCAGGGCAGAGGGACTCGCAATTGCACCGAAGGGCATTGTCCTTGAGTACACTATGAATAGCACTTGAGCCGGCCTGCAAACCCGAGCGCCAATGACGTCACCCTTCTTCGCTCCACACGCAGGCAAGCACTGCGCTCGTCGAAAGTAATCAACGGCAATTAGGGTTTTGCGCTGCGACTCCGCCTGTGTGGAGACCTGGACCGGAACTGTCGTGGTGTCATTCCGGTCCATCGCTTGAACGCGTGTCTGAGTGAACTCAGCTCGCGATAGCCAAGCAGCCAAGCAACTTCGGATACGGGAAGCTGCTCCTGTTGTCCTCTAGGTCAATACGCAAATTTGCCTGTCGTGATTAGAATTGTAGAGTACCGACCCCAACGGTACTCAATGCCCCCCGGCCTCAGTCTTCCAGACTGAGGCCGTCTCATTTTCGGCGCGTGCGGTTTCTGCATAACAGGCTGACTAAGGGCCGTAGTCCGAAAGAGCCAGAGTGATTCCGGTGTCGCTGAGAGCCGCCGAGGTCGTTCGCGGCGACGCGCTCGTCGAACCATCTGCGGACTTCGATCGATGTTGCCGGCAGCCCGACAGCGACTCCGGTCGGCATTCACCCATTGGCACAAAGTGCAGTAGCCGCAGGCTGCAGATCTGCTTGTCTACGGTGCGCCTTGCCGATTCTTTCCAGCCCCCAAGCTTCTCAGAATTGGCGAGAACGTACAGGCCCCGGCGCGGCATCCGCTTCGCCGGGGCCACGGAGGCGGAGATAGTCCTGGACCATGGACGCAACGGCAGATCGGCAACGAGTTTGGCCTTGGGTCGCCGCTGGGCAGAGCATGCGTCGGCACACGAGCTCGCGACCATGGTGAGCGGGTCGTTTGATGATCTCAGCCCAAATGCTGCCAGCGGACCTGTCAGATCATTTCGTCGGCGGCTTTCGCGAAGGCGTGTTGCACGTCTGGCGCGGGTCTTAAGACCTCAGCATAAGGGCGCCCGGATGAGACTAGGCGCCCTTGCCCGCCATCGTTGGCGGATCCAAGCTGTGAGTTCTAAGGGATCGTTGGGCGACCTCGAGGAACGCTGGAATACCAAGCGAATCAATAGCCGAACCTCTCGTCACAACTGAAGCGGGCGCGGGTTGATAGGTCCTGCCGGTTACGCCAACTATATTGACCAGCCTGTTAGAGGCGTCTTCCCATGCTTCACCGAGGGATTATTGATTGGTCCGAAGATCGAGGGCGCTCGCCCCTTCGGTTCTGTTTTACGGAACTTTAATAGGTCCTTGCCAACGTTGAGACCATTGCGATCGTCGCGGCGGCGACACTCGTTTGAACTTACCATTATCAAGATCTGCTCGGTTGGCAGTCTCTTCATGGAGAGACCGTTATGCTCAAAGGCTTTATGATCGCCGTTGTCGCGCTGCTTTTTTTGTTGCTGTGTGATCAGCAAGTATCAAATGGAAAGTATACTGAGGCGGCTATGGTTATGGCGAAGCACATCAAGCGTTCGTTCGGCGTCTGACCGTCGTGGGCCATGAGCGAGACAGACATTCTTAAATCTCTAAACGTCGGAAAGTGTCCGGATTGCGGATCGGACCAATTGCGATCCGGACTGCGCGTTGATATCGCCGAGCACTTGTCCTGTGTGAGATGCGCAGCGCGTTTCTACGTCGCGCCGCGACCACCCCTTGCAACGGTGTTCATCCGGCAGTGACGGGTCGCGTTTTACCATAAGGAATTACCAAAGCCCCCTAAGCCTAGGCTCCTCCTGCGACTCGTCCTCAACGCGCATCGCCGCTCAACACCCTTGAGGTAGATCAAGCCAGTCTGGCCGCCTTTTCAGTTCCTCTGGGCGGCGATCTTCTTAAGCGTGGCAATCTGTCGGAAGAAGGTTTTTATCGACTGGGCAGGGCTTCCGAGAACCCTAGCACCGGGTGCTAGATCCGAAATGACGCCCGCTTGCGCGCCGATCTCCGAACCTCGCCCTATCCGGAGGTGCCCCGCCATAGCCGCCTGCCCTCCGACGCGGACGAAATCCTCAAGCACGGTTGAACCCGAGATCCCAACTTGTGCAACTACAACGCAACAGCGGCCGAGAGTAACATTGTGGCCGATTTGCACGAGGTTATCGAGGCGGGAGCCAGCGCCGATCACGGTGTCACGCGATGATCCGCGATCAATCGTCGAATTGGCACCAACTTCGACATCATCTTCCAGAATAACTCGCCCAAGCTGGGGGATCGAGAGAAACCCGCCGTTGGTGGATGCGAATCCGAACCCTTCCTGGCCAATCCGCGCACCCGGATATACGTAAACGCGTGCTCCCAATACCGCGTAACTCAGGCTCACATGTGTGCCAATCCGGCAGTCCCTACCGATGCTGACGCCGCTTCCGATGACTGCGCAAGGACCGATCCGACAGCCCGGCCCTATTTCCGCTCCGCTTCCGATCACACACAGGGGTCCAACTTCTGTTGAAGGATCAATTTGAGCGCCATCCGCTATTATTGCCGAAGGGTGAACACCAGGACATGGCGGTGGTACAGGGTAGAACAGGGCAGCAACGCGGGCCCAAGCCGCATACGGTTCGCTCGTTTGGATCGCCACAGTTGCCGCTGGTACTCGTGAAGCCATATCAGGGTGAACGAGCACCGCGCCGGCGGAGGTTTGATCCAGGGCGGAAGCGTAACGGCGATTGTCTAGAAAGCTCACTTGAGTCGGCCCGGCCGCTTGCAAAGGGGCCAAACCTTCCAGCAATAGTTCACGTTCGTCTGCCACACCCCGCGCCGTGCTAGCGACGAGCGCGAGTGGATGCGGACCAGTTCGCCGGAAGAACCTTGCACTGCCCAGCACTGTTTCGAGCATCACGTCCCCCTGCAGCAAACCGGGTTCGACTGGCATTCCTCCTACGCCTGTCCCGGCCCATCCATGTCTGTTGGTCAGTCGCAGCCGCGGCGAAAAGCGTTCCCTAGATGCCTTGGGCCAACAGCAATGTTGCTCTCTGCCGTCGGCAGAATTGATTCAGATCAAGCCGCATCTTCGGCTGAGCACTTCGCACTGGATAACGGGACCCGCAACGCGTTCAGAAAGCGGTTACAAGCCACTTGATAGTGGTAATATTGCTGGTGCCACCAAGCCGCCCTTGCCCCCCTAGCATCTTGAAACGTCGGACCTGCCGGCTCTTCTCCAGGCACGTCAGAGTTGACTTAGATCAACCTTCCGCTCGGCGATCGCCCTTTTTTGATCGGGACAGGCTGGTAATTCTCGAGCTTTCCGGTTTCTGAGATGAAAAGATGACGCGAGCATTGCTCTTCATTGTGGTGGCAATCCTTTGCGCATCGTGCAGAACCGACGCGCAGCTTGACCCGATCCAGGCCACCGTGATTGTCGATGCGGCCGAAGTCACCGATAGAGAAGAATGCCTCTACCAAGAAGTCGCCCGACTATTGGAGCCAAAGGGCAGTTCACCCATCAGCCTGCAGAATGTTGCGGTGGCCGCCACTCGGTTTTGTAGCGCTGCTGTCAGAAAACGTCTCCAGAGGGCGGCCTCCGTATCCCCGTCTGATGCGCAAACTCTCGCACGCGATGATCAGATGAAGACGGAACATCGCGCGTTCGCCATCGGGTTGGAATTGCGCGAGAAAAGGACAAATGGAGGAGTGGCAGGGAACTGAACGGGGCGGCTCCCGCCGGTCTGTGCATCTTGCAACAGGTTTATCTCCGTAGCCAGCCCGGCAGTGTCTTCGCAGCGATCTATCGCGGAACATTCGAAGCTTGCCGCTCCTGTGCTTCGTAATATTCGGCTGAAAACTTGATCGACCACCGGGAGAAGAACGAACGCAATTTCTGCGTGGGTCTTTCCACGCCAAGATGTTCAGCGACGTGCGCATTGCGAAGCCATCCGGCGAGCGACGCAAAACAGGCTGAGCGCATCAACGCGTGAAGCACTGCGAGGCCGACCGTATCGGCCTGTCTATAACGGTAGCCTAGCTTTTTAATGACGTACTGACGCTGGATGTTTTCGTAGGCCCTGCCCATGAGTCGAGCGAACGAACTTTTCTTCGCCTGCGGCCACGCTGCCGGATAAACCGGCAATACCAGAAGCTTGCTCTTAGCGATCACCGTAGCCAACGGATGCAAAAGCTGCATCCAGGCTGGCCAAGACGCTAATTTGGCAAACAATACCGCATGCATCACTGTCGCGACCCCGAAAGAGATCGGAAGCCACACTACCGCAGCCACGATTACAAGCAATGCAGTGTTCGGGGTGAGATGACGACATTTTCGAAACACCCACGCCATACCTTTTGCAAAGGCAACGTGCAGGCTTCGCTCGAACGCCCGATAGCTAATTTTGCGCCGGAGCCACGACCAGCGACGGCGCATCGACACGATCCAATTTCGACGCCTCGCCTCAGACAGAGGAAGGATCCACAGCGCACCGGCGGTGACAGCGACCATTAGGTTACCCAGAACCTTGGCCGCGAAAAGCGGAAGCCAGACGATCTCCATGACCAGAGGGAAAGTATAGTCGAGCAATCGCATTAAAACCGCGATAGTGAAACGCAGGATCTTGTTCGCGGCGATCGCTATGAAAGCAAGTGGAACGATGATCACGTCGTCCAGTGCACCGCGCACGCGGTGCTCTTCAATCCATGCGGGGCTTTGCTCATTGGCCACGGCACTACCGGTCGAGACGCGTTTCTTCGCCTAATCAGCTACGCTGACCGCGAGAGAAACTACTGCTCTATTTGAGCCAGGCGCTAGCAGGTCATTCCGGTCGCACATCTGCGGACGGCTCGACGGGTTTGCCGGACGGTTGTTCGTGCCACGCAAACACCGTTCACCCGAGTTCTGCCCGCGCCGCAGGCAGCAGCGATTTCCGTGATTATGCTGTCCGGCTGCGCGAGCACAGGAGCAACGGGCGCGGCTTGCGCCGACACCGCGAGAGACAGAGCGAGCGCGCCAATTGCAACCAACCTGATCATTCTCACCTCCTCGAAGAGCGATGAACGGGCCAAGCTGACGTCGCACTTGCTTCCAAGACTTGAGATGGATCAAAGGTTCTTAACTGACCCGCTTCTTCAGCAGTGTTGGGACAAGTGCTCTCGGCTCCTCAGGCGATCTTCCCTATCGACTCAGTTGCAGTCTGCGTGGAGAGCCTTCCATCATCGGGTGCTGTGGCAGTTCTACTATTTCACCCGGTTGGCGTGTATCGGGGGACACTACGATCAGTTTGACCCGGGTTTTTGATGTCGCCGTGCTAGCGTTAGGCACGTTCAACCTCGTGCTGGTGGCACTGCTTGTCTTGTCTTTCTGAGGTGCTCCGCAGGCCAACGCGGATCGCCGTGCATACGCGGCGCTGTTTGCGCCTCAATTTCACCATCCGACTCAGGCTGTGGTTGCAATCGTTGCCGGCGTCTCGTCTGTGACGGTTCTCGATCCCGAACCGGCGCGCGACGAAGCGGAGCCAGAGGCCCGGAGAGAACCCCATCAAACCGGGCCTTTGCGCTGTCCTTTGAGCAAAGCGCACGGGCGCACCATGTATGGCATCGCCTGATCCCTCCGAGAACGTCTGCAACGGGGGGGCGGCGTGAACTTAAAGCGGGCGCGGCGTCCGGTTTGCCTCTGACAGTCGACGTGACACGTCTCCACCCGCACTTCCGCTTAGGGCCAGAAGAGGTCCTTCATGACGCCTGTGTTAAACCTGCGCTTTCGCTTCTTCATCCGGGCGGTTTTGACCCAGACGCGGCTCCACTCCTGCAAAAGCCTCTGGATGTTCGCACGATGGCGGATGATCGGGTGCACTCCGGGGGGGTGTAGGCCGAGATTTGATTCGAGCAGGTACTGGTGCCGGTTATTGGGTCATTTCCCTGCAGATATCGAGGCGAAATGCCCAGCGGGGCTTCCCCGGGGGCGGAATGTTGGGATCGGAATGGTCAGAGGTAACACCCGCTTATGATTGCTGGTAGCTGCCGAAGTCACCCTGACCTTGATCTTCGCCAATTCAGCGGCTTGGTGCGTTCAGGTCGGCGGCATTGACGGCTGGCCGGCAATGCTTTTTCGTGAGGCTGGCGGCTGTCACACCACGCCTTGGTTCACGTACCAACCGGCCTTGTCGTGATGGCGTTGCGAAACGCGAGCGGCGCCGTGATGGTGGTAATGGTTCGCGTGCCTTCGCCGACACCCTGAATGGTGAGGTCGCCGTAGTCCATGAAGCGGCCAAGAATGCTCTGTTTGACATCGACACTCTCAACTTTGTCGAGGCTCATCTCAAAGGTGTCCCGCTTGATGAAACCTGTCTTGTGGACAACCCGCATGTTGGTCACGTCGGTCTCGGTGGTCCAGCGGTGAAACCAAGCCGTCGCCGTCCAGTACAAAGCCGCAAGCCCAGCTACCGCCGCGAAGGCCAAGCAAACCGAAGCCAGCACGTCGGAAGTAAAGAAGCGCCACAGCACCAAAAATGCGACCACCACGATCCACGCAGCGATTGCGGGCAGAAAGTACATCCAGTGTTCGTTGGTCGAATACAGCAACCGTTCGCCGGGCTGTATAATCTTGTCGATATACCGCGCCATAACGGACCCTGAGTTAACCCACCACCGCAGCATCTTGCGCCCTTTGAGCCGATCGGGACCTTGATTTATCTCAAGCCTTCGATCGACCGCGCCCGGAAGCTGCGGTTCATACGAGAGCCGCAACGATCCCCCTCTAAAAGGGCCGGAGCGAGCTGAGGGTGATTGCTATTCATTTGGATTGCCGATGGCGGTAGCGGCTATCAGGGTTTGTTCCCGATTCCTTCGCCTGGCTGGGAGTCAAGGCACTTGTTTGATTGGTGGCAACCCAGAAAGCGGCTCAGGAAACATTCCGACTACAAAGCGGGCGGTCACCGCTTCTTCGGACCGCACGTTATCCTCGATGAATTGCGCCGCCACGTTCCTCGATATCTCGATGAGGTCGATCAGGGCGAACTGATCTATCCAGCGTGCAAGCGGGCATTATCGGATTTGAACGGTGATGTTCGCTCGGTTTGGGATCACACCCGGCTGGAAGCGATGCGCTATGTAATGATGGTGCCAAGGGCCGACTTTGACTTACTAAGCGATGCAGACCGGCAAATCGAAATGATAGACGCTTACCTCCTCCAGCGTCCTCACGACGAGACCGTGGTCGATTTCACGGGAACGGCGGCGACTGATTTTTCGATTGCTATCTTGGCTGGTCTCAATTGGCTAACACATTGCGCTAAATTGGCCGGCGTTCAGCCAAGTAAGCAGTTGGGCACTATTCGTCACTTCAGAAGTCTCGTCACGCTAGCTCACAGGTGGTGGTTAACTGAGGGCGCTGGCGAACGCTCCAGTCAACTGTTGGCGAATGGAGAGCAGCCACCACTCATGTTCTACTTGATATGGTCCGACTACACGAGGCTCGCAAAGCACATCGCTGCCGCCACAGTTTTCGGATCGTCGATCAACCGTGCAGCAAAACTGGTAGCGTTGCCTGCCGATCTTATTCCCCGCTTTGAGGCTGCGCGGGATCCCCTCGAATTGGATGCCGACATAGCGCAACCCCGCTAGCGTTTTGCGCTACGATCCTGTTCAGAGCGATGGCAGCCCACCAAGAGTTCGCTCGGACTGAACTGTTGCAGGCACCGGGTAAACGGTTGTTTGCTTGTCGCAGATCGAACATCTAAAGCGCCGGAACGAATTAAACTATCGGATTTTCGCTGCAACGCCAGCGTGTGCGGTTCGTGCGTTTCGGACGAAGGGCGGGACCTCTCCGGGGCGGTTGGCCGGGATTGATTTCGGTCAGGTACTGGTACCAGTTATTGCCTCACATGATCCAAATCAACGATGCCCGCGCGACGGCCGCCAAAGAAAGGCGCATGCGAAACATCGTGGACGAAGCTGGCGAGATCGTTGCGATGGCATCGGATGAGCATACGCTGATCGGCGGTCACCACCGCCTCGCGGTGGCGGCGAGCGCCGGTAAACAACTGTACTGGAAAGATACCGGGGAACCCGTGAAACTTGATCCGTTTTTCAAGGGAAGTTCTCGTCGACATACAGCCTGATGCGCAGGGAGCGTGACGCGTATAGAAGGCAATCATCACGTCGGCGCTGCCTTTCGTGCGTCTGATAAGCGTGAGCCGGTCTAGCGCACTTTTCCTCGCGCTCTCGGCGCACCGCTCCGCTCGCGGTTTTTTTGGATTTGAGCCATGTCTTCGATCCTCCGCCGCGGTTCGCGGCGGGTCATTAGCCGGTGCAGGGGACAGAGCTAACCGAGGGCTCGATTGCGGGTGGCGGGTCTGAGGACTTTTAGATTGTACCCTCCAACAAAAAAGGCCGGCATTTCTGCCGACCTTCGTTTGCTGGAGAACTCTAAATAACGCGAGATCAGTACTTCGCGACGACCGGGCTGCCGTAATTGCCGAAGCGGTAGTTCACGCGCACCGTGAGCATGTCCACGTCCTGCGTGATCCGGTCGTTCACAAATCCAGCAAGAGCGGGAGGGGCCGTGAACGAATTATTGCGGTGCCCCATGAACAGATGGTCGTACTCAATACCGGCTGACCAATTCGGCGCGAAGCCATACTCCCAACCAACACCCACGGTGCCACCCCAGCGGGTCGCGCTTTGCGCCACGAGTTCAGTGCCGAAAGCGTTTTCGAGGACGCTGAAGCGGTTGTCCGTCACCGCCGCGCCGCCCTTCACGTAAAACAGTGACGCATTCCAAGCGTAGCCGATCTGACCGGTGAAGAGGCCGATGGCACTGGTTTTGGTACGAGTTGAGAGCGCAGGATTGATGAGGCTGACGCGCTGGTTGCTGAGATCCGCCCAATCGCCCTGCGCTTCCAGACCAAACACCCACTGGCTGGATTGCCAGCGATAACCGAGCTGGCCACCAATGACGCCACCGGACCGATCGCGGCAGCCAGAAGCGAAGGCCACGCCAGCCGCGTCAAGGAAATCCACGCAATTGTGGTTCTGCGCCCAGCCGCCATTGCCGCCGATATAGAAGCCGGTCCAGTTGTAGATCGGGGCAACGTAGGGAGCCGGCGCAGCCTTCATCGGCATGTCGGCAGCCGAGGCTGGCACAGCCATTCCGAGAGCAAGCACGCCTACCGTGCCTAGTAAAAACTTCTTCATCATTAAATCCCCACTTGTTATGCGCTTCAGGCGAAGCGGTCATTGGCACGACTGCCGATCGATCTATGGTGGCACGATAGGCGGAAATCTCCCAAAGACCTGTATCCGATGGACAACACTCAAGACCAAAGTGAGCATTCGTCTAAGCTGATGATTTGTTTGTATTTTTTTGAGTAAAGTCACTCATTCGGCGGAGATCGCGGCGAATAGGCGCTATCCGACCATTCAGCTACTTCCCGGCTTTATCGTATGACGTCTGCCGAAACGGCTGGTCGGAATGTGTTTCGAAAAAATACTGACCACTGTTTTCTCATTGGATGATTGGTCGAACAGTGCGGACGCTATGGCTTCGATCAGCACGCGACGAGCCTTAAATTCAGCAAGCAAGTCCCCCTTCGAGCCTCTCCGGCGATCAGCCAAGTCGCTAAGCGCGGCAGTGCTAATTTGGCATTGCACAATTTGCTGTCCATTCCTCATCGTAAACTTGAACGCCATCAGGTCGGCATCATACCCAATGGCCTTTCCTCTCCTCAGCGGCATGAACCCGGTCCCCTTTTCCCAACGACCCGTGAAGCGGACCGCGCGGTGGGCTGCCAGGTGAGCATCTATAAGGCGCGGCAACTGACCTTCTTGAGGCAACGGAGCAAAGCATGTCCTCAGCGGTTTGCAAATTCGAGACCTGCTGGGATCGCGGGTGACGTCACCGAGATCGACCCGGTCTTGGTATTGCAGCGCAGCACGCCTTCCGTTCGCGTCCTTCACGCGGAAACATTGCTCCTCCTCCAACTGGCAAGAAGTCGGGAGAATACTTGGTTCACTGGCCGGCGGCGGAGTGGGCATATGACGACGCGCCAGTACGCCCGACTCCTATCTCACTGGATCGTTGATATCGGACTGGATCCGCACCTGTTCGGGACGCATTCGCTTCGCCGGACCAAGGCAACCTTGATCTATCGCCGAACCGGCAACCTGCGAGCCGTACAACTCCTGCTGGGGCATACCAAGATCGAGAGCACCGTTTGATACCTAGGCATCGAGGTCGACGACGCCCTCGCGATAGCAGAACAAGTTGACGTCTGATTTCGGGGGCAGAGCAGACGTGCTCTACGCTGCCCTCACAGACGGCTCCGGGCCAACAACGGACTCACTCACAAACGGCACGGCGCCGACGGACGGTGATGAAAAGGAGGTGTTGGCGTCACCCAATCTCCTGGCTCGCTGGCGGGACCACGTACAGCGTCAACGCAAAGACCGCGTAGATGAAGATAAGCAGGGCGCCGACGAACCAGGCCGAGCGCCCGCTGCTCGTAATGAAGCTCGCGGTCACGGTCGCAATCATCACCATGGTGACGGCGCCCGGCCAGAACTGCAGGCTCATTGGCGACGGTCCGACGACATAGCTGAGCAGCACCAGTGCGGGTGCGCCTTGTGGGTCTTCAGTGAGAACAGCAGGCCGAGCGCGTAAGCGATGATGAGCAGTATGGCGAGACCGACGCTGAGCTTCCGCATGACAGCCTCGCCTTGTACGAGATCGAGGTCGGCGACCGCCGACGGGGCGAGCAGGGCGACGGTGGCCATCAGCAAGAGACCGGAGTAGAGCCGCGCGCCGGCACGATTATATTCCTGGACGTGATAGCGCAGGCCGCCGAGCAATAGACAGGCACCGAGCATGAACAGGGCGTTGGTGACAATCGCACCGGCAATCGACGCTTTCACGAGCATATACTGGCCGGCCTGAAGCGCGGTGATCGCAATGATCAGCTCCGTTAGGTTTCCCAGCGTCTAGCGCGACATTCTCGCCGGGCATTCGCTCCACGACAATCTGCGCGATCTCTCCTGCAAGATGATCTATGCCGGGATGGAGCCTGGTGCCGTCGTTAATTTCCTGCGCGGGTTAATGGAGCAGTCCAACACTCCGCGTGATGACCGCCGGCAGGAGCGCCTCGCCGACATCCCGCGCCTCGTTCGAGGGCGCCGTGAAGCTGAAAGCCGAGGCCGGCAGGCTTGTGCGCCGCAACGCCGGGGCACCTGCTGAAGCCGGCGCCGCGCTCCTCGAGGACGTGCGTGGCTTCCTGTGCCGGTTCGTCAGTTATCCCTCCGTGCACGCGGCCATCGCGCATACCCTCTGGGTCGTACACACGCACCTGATGAGCGCATGGGAGAGCACCGCGCGGCTTGCATTCCTTTCGCCGGAACCTGGGTCGGGCAAGACTCGCGCCCTGGAGGTGACTGAGATGCTGGTGCCAAGGCCCGTGCATGCCACGAACGTTTCACCCGCCTACCTGTATCGGAAGTGCGGGGGCGAAGGTGGACCGCCGACCATCCTGTTCGACGAGATCGACGCAATCTTCGGACCGAAGGCGCGGGAGCATGAGGACGTTCGGTCGTTCCTCAACAGCGGTCACCGCCGCGGCGCCACCTTCGGTCGTTGCGTCATCTACGGAAAGCGCGTCGAGACCGAGGACGTGCAAAGCTTTGCCGCCGTCGCGCTGGCAGGGCTGGGCTGGCTGCCGGACTCGATCATGACGCGCAGCGTGGTCATCCGGATGCGGCGGCGCGCGCCCAACGAGCACGTCGAGGCTTTCCGGCACCGCACCCACGCCCCCGTTGGTAGGAATCTCTTCCTCCGGCTCGAAGACTGGGCGGCAGCCAGCGCAGGCCACGCCGAGGCAGCGCGGCCGGAAATGCCCTCAGGCATCGAGGACCGGACCGCAGACCTGTGGGAGCCGCTGCTGGCGGTTGCAGACCTTGCGGGTGGCGAGTGGCCTGAACTGGCGCGCAAAGCAGCCGTCGCGCTGGTTGCCGCCGCGACTACCGATACACCACCGAGCCTGAACATCCGCCTACTGTCTGATTTGCGGACGATTTTCGCCGCAGCCGACGCGGCGATCCAGATGACCGTCCCGAAAGGGCTTCCAACTAAGGCAATTCTGGAGGCGCTGCACGCGCTCGAGGCAGCCCCGTGGAGCCACCTCAAGGAGCCCTTCAACGACCATTCCCTGGCGAGCCGGCTGCATGGCTACGGCATCAAGTCCGACAAGCTCCGGCCGCATGGGGCGAACCAGTGCAAGGGCTACCTCCTCGCCGATCTGGAAGATGCGTGGCGGCGCTATTTGCCCCCTCCCGTCTCTCTCAGTCCCCGAGAAGGCGTCACAACCGTCACAAGCGTCACAAGCGAGGCTGTTCAGGGGGGAGCGTGTGACGCTTGTGACGGTTGCAGCGTCACCGGCAAGGATCATCCGTCACATCACAATGCTCAGGCTACAGACGCTGTGACGGATGTGACGGATGTGACGCCTTTTCCGGGCGGCACAGAGAGGCCGACGAGGCTTGCAGCGGAAGGTTCCGAGAAGGGCCTGAGCGTTCACTTCATCCGCGAGCTCGCCGAGTGGTATCTGGGCAAAGTCGAGGAAGAGCGGCTGGCGACAGGCACGCTCCGGCAGGCGGCACTGGATGCCGAACTGCGCGCGATTCTCTCGGACCACGGTGTTTTCCCCGAGTTCATCGAGATCGAGTCCGAGCGCGTGATGCAGGTCGTTTGCGCCCCCCTGGAGTGCACGGCCAAGTAATGAAGACGCGGACCAGGTCTACCGGCCCGTCGAGATGATGGAAGTACATGATGACCGCAAAAAAGGTAGCACTCGCCGAAGCCGACACCGAAGTGGTGCACATCACCGCTGCGCGCCGCATGCTCACCGAAGCTCAGGTGTTGGACATCATCCCGGTGAGCCGCACCACGCTGTATCGCATGGAGAAGGCAGGTCGCTTTCCGAAATGCACCTACATCAGCCCGAACCGGCGCGTCTGGTATGAAGACGAGATCGTGGCTTGGCAGAATGCGGTTGATGAGTTCGATCCGCGTCGGGCACGGGGCAAGGGCCGGCGCGCCGGCGCTGTTCGGTAGCCCGCGAAGACGCGCTGAAATTTGTTCTTTGACCTATACGATGCGCCTGGGCTTTCCGGAGCATGGTCTGCAAGGTGCCCGCATCCACACGCCCCTTTCCTCCTCCATCAGCAGGAGAACCGGGTCGCCTTTGGATGGATCGGCTCGACCACTGCGCTTGGCGCACGGCTGCCGTTTGGGTCAACCGACAATGGGAAGCCTGATCCGGAACGTTGCGCCGCCGTGATCGCGATTTTTTGCCGAAATGAACCCGTTGTGCGCCTCGATAATGGTGCGGGCGATGGACAGCCCCATGCCCATGCCTTCCGCCTTGCTGGTGAAAAAAGGTTCGAAAACCTGGTTTAGCTTGTCTTCGGAAATACCGGGCCCGCGATCCGAAACGGATAACTGGGCGAACTCCTCAACGCGCGAAGTCCGGATGCTGATGCTGCGATGTCCAGGCGGCGTATCCTTCATCGCCTCGATGCCGTTCATTACAAGGTTCAGAACAACCTGTTGAAGTTGAATGCGGTCACCGACGATCGGAAGCGCATTCGACATGGTCAGACTGGTCAATTCGATCTGTCGTGCGATGGCCAGTGCTGAAAGAAAATCTACGGTTTCCCGCACAACATCATTGAGGTCCAATTGTACCGGGTCGAAGGGGGCCTTTTTCATCAGGCTTCGTATCCTTCGGATGACTTCGCTGGCGCGCTGATCATCCCGTAGAATATCGCCCAGGATTTCGCTTAGTTCGGCAAGGTCCGGATTGGGAGATTTAAGTATCGCCTGTGCCGTTTCGGTATTCGTCAGAATGGACCCTAGCGGCTGATTTATTTCATGGGCAATCGACGCGGTAAGTTCGCCAGCGGTTGAGAAGCGGTTGACGTGGGCGAGTTCTTTCATTCGCTGCCGCGCTTGTACTTCCGCCAACCGACGCTGACGATGTGCATTGAGCAGGGCCAAGATTAACCCAGCTTGGGCGAGAAGAACGGCAGCTATCAGCACGATTTGTGAGGAATAACGCTGCCATGCAGTTTGCTCCCGAAACAGGATTTCGCTCCCAGCCGGCAGGCGGCTCTCGCTGATGTTCCAGCGCTGAAGTAGTCGCCAATCGTATTTCGGTGCTGAGAAGCCGACGGGATTGATGCCGCTGATCTTCTCGCCTCCCAACATGCGCACGGCAACAGCAGCCATTGATTGGGCGCCCTCAGCCGGTGAAAACATCGGACCGCCTACGACCTGACCGACAAAATAAGACTGATCGAACGAAAAAATGGGAGCGTTGGCGACTTCATAGATGCGCCTCAATGGCTCCTTGTCTCCATAGACGGCACCTGCACCGTCCACCGCTAGCTGCTGATAAAAAAGTGCAGTGTGCGGTGGCAAAGTCGCAACTGCTTTCAGTATATCCGCTAACGGCTGCTCGCCGAAAAAGATTAACTCAACTTTGTTTTTCTTCAGCAGTGGACCGACTATCCGTTGGCTCTCGGCAGCCCAAAAGCGCTCACTGGGGGAGCTTCCGAGGATGATCGCGATGGCTTTTGTCTCCGGCAACAGCCGCAAAATGTTTTCAAAAGCCGCGACTTGATCGTATCGCACCCCGGCCAAAGCGTCCCGCTCGGACAACATGGATGGCTCAACCCGCCGCACCTCGACTGCCGCAAGCAGCATCGGCGTCGTCGGATAGAGGTCTGGCCTGTGCTGCTGGACGAAGAGGGCAGCGGGGGCACCAAGAGCGACGATCAAATCTGGCGGCCGTTGAGTATAGAGCGCCTTAAGATACTCAACAAATTTCGCATCGGCGGCGTCGTCCCCGTCCAGCGCCGTGACGAGCGAGTGTTCCTGAATGTTCAGCGGCCAAGGCGATTGTTTGTTGAGTTCTCTCTGTATTTCTCTGCTCCATGCGGCTCCCTGCTCAAAATTCGGACCGAATGTATGAAGCAGCAAAATCTTTTTCGGTTGGCCGGCAATCTGGCCAGACAGGGTTTGGGCGGTTGTGCCCCCCATCGAGACGACAAGCACGACAACGGCAGCGACCCACACACAAACGTGCCGCTTTAGCGAGGTCATCGCGATGGTCGCCTCACCAGTACATCGTCGCATTGGCTAACACGTTAAGGGCACTCCCGGTCTGCGGCGTATAGACCACCGGCGTGGGGTTATTGGTGTACCCGAGCCCGATGCCCACACGGATGCCGGGCGCAACGGGTGCATAATAGGCTGCAGTTATCGAAAAATTGTCAGTATGCGCGAGCTGGCCGCCTCGCACGGCGGCATCGACCAGATATTGGGTGAAGACATTGCGGGAGACAACCAAGGATACCATATCGCCTGGCCGGGACGGCAGCAGACCTATGCCATAGAGGCGTGCCTCATAGTACTCGCTGACGCGATTAAATTCCGGCGGAGCGTACATCGCGGTTAGCCCAGCGTACCACCCCCTTGCCGCCTGACCTTCGACTGGAACAAGTTGGACAAATTGTCGATCCGCCAGAAGATAGGCTGCGTAATTCCCGGCATTCCGACCGCCGAATTCGAAATCGACATACTTGCTGGTGTTGATGATAGCTGCGGCACGCACCCAGGTCGCAAGCTGGCCGGGAGCGGCCTCCTTGCGATAGCCAACCTCGTTGATCGCGAGGAATCCACTGTTCGGCGTCGACCAGTCCAGGCCGGTCGGGTTAGCGGTCTTCTCGGCGAAGGGACCATCCGGGCTGCTCGCCACCTGCACACCGAATTTGTCATATAGCCCCTCCGGGCCGTTGACCTTGATGTTGATCGCCGGTTTCGCCCAGGCCCAGGCGCTTAGACCCGCCGCGACCGGAATCTGTCCGCTCGGTCCAAAGATGCTGGACGACAAATTGCCTGCCAGAAATGGTCCCCAATACTCAACGACATTGGCCAAATATCCAACCTTCAATTCCACCTGCCGGTTCAGGAAGGTCTGATAATAGCTGAGTGTCGCAAGGCTAAATGCGTTCGGCCCGGCCGGTGCCCAGCTGTCGTAATTGTAGATGCCGCCGCCCGCGATCTGACCGTCGGAAATCCCGTATCTGCTGAGGTCGTAAGTCATCTGCATCACGTTATTCGTGAAGAAGGTTGGCTTCTGGCCATTATAGACCTGCTGGCCAAACGTGTTCCGTTCGGCGGGCAGCATGTTGTCGTAAAAGTTGTTGTTCGTGTAGCCGACGTAGCCGATCCCGAGTGCCGCGAGACTTGATCGGATGCCGGCGAAATCGGGATCGACGGTGTCCTGCGGGCCAGGCAGCGCCACGATGAGCCCCTTGATCCGAAGCGACTGAAAGTCAACCTTTGGCGCGACTGGCGCGGGGCCGAATGCGGTGTCTTCTGTCAGCTCCGCAGCATGACAGGTCGCCCGCAGAAGGAAGCCAGCACAAATCGATAATGCGAACGCCTTCAACATGCAGTCCCAATCGCAATGCGAGGTGCACCATCGCTGGCACGGCTGGTGCAAGGCCGCAGGTCCGCCAAATCTCGCATCGTCATACGCCGTATGACTTACCTGACCATCGATCATAATTTGGTAGCGATCCGCAACGCAACCTGGAAAACGTCCGGTTGAATCTCTGATAGAGTGCCATCGCCCGGTTTTCGCGCCTTGGCAGGGCACGGTAGTAGCTGTCGACCGTCCATGCGGAGTGTCGCCATCGTCAGGGCTGCGCGGCACGACGGCGTGGCACAAACCGCATTGAGACTTTGGTAGTAGATCGCAGCGACAGATCAGCTATGCCTGAACAAGGGCCAAACGACACTTACTCTCCCCGAGTTGCGCGGTACATTTTTGCAGCGAAAGAGGACCGATGTTTGGGCTCGTGCATATTGTCGACGATGATCCGTCATTCCGGGGGGCCATGGAGCGGCATTTGAAGCACGCCGGTTACCAGGTCGCAGTCTATGCGTCAGCGCAGGAGTTGCTCGACCGACTGCCGAGCGACGGCAGTCCGGGTTGTATTCTTCTCGACGTGCAAATGCCCGATCTGGACGGCCCGGCCTTGCAAAAAAAATTGGGCGAATTCGACTCGGCATTGCCGATCATATTTCTCTCCGGTCATACCGACATTCCTATCACCGTGCGGGCCATAAAGGCGGGCGCTCGGGATTTCTTGAGCAAGCCGGTAAGCTCCGAAGACCTTCTTCGCGCAATCGCAGGAGCGTTGGCACATCATCAATCGACATTAGATCTGCAAAACAAAGTAAGTGCGACCCGTGCTCGTCTCGCTACATTGACGCCGCGCGAGCGACAGGTCTTCAACTTCATCGTTCGGGGCAAAATCAACAAGCAGATCGCTCACGCGCTTGGAACAACGGAGCGCACGATCAAAGCTCACCGTCACGGTGTGATGGAGAAAATGCAGGTCCGGTCGTTAGCTGAGCTGGTATCTCTTGCCGAGAGGATCGGCGCTCTTTCCCCAAACACGGAACACACGCCCTGAGCTGAAAGAAGTATCTTAGGTAAACGCCACGGCTCCGCAGAGCCGCTAGCGATTATGCCCCGGAAGCGATCAGAGGTCCCGGAGTGCACAGCAGGCAAGTCATAGTCGTTGACGACGATCCCGGAATGCTGAGGGCTGTACGGCGGCTGCTCCGCCAACATGACTATAAACCGCTCCTCTTCTCGTCTGCCGAAGATCTGGAGCAGCACGCCGACATCGCCAACGCACTCTGCATCATCTTGGACATCAACCTCAACCTGCGATCCGGGATCGACCTCCGACATCAACTCAAAGCGCGAGGCGTTTTGGTCCCCGTCATTTTCATCACCGGCAATGAGACCCATTCCGTTCGCGACGCCGCACTGCTGTCCGGATGCGTCGCATTTCTAACGAAGCCGTTCTCAGCGCACGAGCTGATCGAACCGCTCAAACAGGCTGCGGCAGGCCACTAACCCATTCACTGAGCGCGCCCGGGTTTGCTCCCGTTCCCTTGATCTAGGTCAACGAGACTGAACTTTCGTCCTGAATTGTACAAAGGTGCAGCGCTGCGGTCAGCGCCAGGCCTTAGGAACATCGATGAAGACGCCCGTAAGCGAGCTGCGCCGTTTGCGCGGAGAACGCATTGACTGGCTGCTCTCGGTGCTCACGGGAGTGCTGGCATTACTGATTTTTGTCTTCGCCCCGCTACAAGCAATGGGCATTACCGCCTTTCATCTGTTTGCGGATGGCCTGTTGCTAGCGATCATCGTCAGCATGGTGATCATCTCCAACAATCCGACTGCTCTCGTTCTGATGTCGCTCGCGCTCGTTTTCAACGTCGCCGTATTCTTCCTGCGCATTTACTACCCAGTACCGTACCACCTTCACATTTTGGCCGGCGCATGGCTGGTCATCGCCTGCACGTTAGGCGCTGTCGTGCTTCAGGCCGTATTCAGGCGAGGTCTCGTTACATATCACCGAATTATCGGAGCGATCCTTCTGTACCTTTTGATTGCGGTGGCCTTTGCAACGCTGTTCCTGTTTGTAGGGCTGGCGGCTCCCGACGCAATCAAGGGAATAGCTTTCGAGGACGATCATTCGGTCGCCGCATCGCTTTTTTACATGAGCTTTGTCACGCTTACGTCGACTGGGTATGGAGACATCGTTCCGGTGCATCCGTTGGCACGAAGTCTCTGCAACATCGAGAGCGTGATCGGTCAGCTTTATCCGGCAACGCTTCTCGCGAGGCTCGTCACCCTCGAGCTCGGCAGTACGGGCTCAGCGAGTAAGCTCACGCCTACCACCTGAGCCGCAGGAGCTGCACCGACACGTGTGCGCTGCACTCACCTCTTGTGTGGGGTTCCCGCGTCGCTAGGCGAACGCTTGGTTGATCTGTGTCAACGCCGGCGATCCTTTAGCGGACACGCTGCGTTGCAGCCGCACCAGAGACGGCGTCCGTGTATCTCTTGTGCAGGCACAAAAGGGAGACCCGCATGCATCCCAAGAAGCGTCTTTCGATCCAGTCAGCGACAATTAGCGGGATTGCTGCTAGCGCCCTCTTGGGCCTTGCAGGTCTCACGCTGAATCCAAGCCCAGCCAATGCAGTCGTGTATTGCCAATACACTGCCTACCCGGCGGGTTGCGTTGCTCGGGCCGGTGTGGTGCTGGGTGCGCGTCCAGTGGCCCGCGCTGCGGTACGCCATAATGCCGGTGGCAATGCCAATGGTGGCGTCAACCGCGTCGGCGTGCGGCGATAAGCCAGTTTGCAGGTGACTGGGCAGAAAGGAGCTGTCGCGGTCATCTCGGCCCGGAGGACCGGGACCGATGACGAGCAGCGGCCTCGCGGTATGAAGTACACGTGGTAACGTTTGAAGTGCCCATGGATGGCACGCTGCAAAGACGGCGACATCCGCGCCTGACCAAGACGTTCGTCACTGAAGCAGAAGCGCGGGATTTTGCGCGAGCGAAATTCGCCGAAGGATTGATTGTCACTGCAGGCACCATCATCCCGCACCTGCCGAGAGTGTCGATTCCGTCGCAGGAGATTCCAGCGTGGTTTGAAGCTGACCAAGTAAATGACTGATCAGCGTGCCAGCAAGCCGGGAGCTTGAGGATGTCGGAGCCGAAACAGGTCCGTCGTCGCAACGCACTCGCTTTCCTTGGAAACGGAAGGGTGTTTGAACCACCATGTGAAACTAGGGCCTAATAGGGCCCGGCGGTTTCAGGCCGGACCAAGCGCCCGGTGGCGATCCTTACAACCCCTCAATGATCGAGGGTTTTCAGGTTCCAACCCACCAGAAATCACTGGACGACAGGGCCACACGGTTTTGCCGTACGCACGGCCCGCCATTTCACCACCGGTTTCGACGACGTTGTGCACGTTGCCGCCGACCTGATGACGAGACGAAGCCTAGCAGCGCCGCTCGTCGGAACGAAGCCTCGGGCTCACGGAGAGCAATCCGCCCTGCCCAAACCTCTCGCACCCGAACGCTGCCGCGTCCACCGCAAGCCCGGCTCGCGAATATGACGACCACAAGATCGCCCCTCAAGGATGAGCCGGGATGGCCGATACATACGTCAAAACCGAATTTCGGTAAAGTGGAATATTTTTTCAAGAGAGGATTGACGCACCCGCGACACAGGTCGCGCAATGAGACGCCTCGCGCAGAAGCAACAAGGGGCGGTGCAAAACACCGCCCCTTGGCGCGAAACGAGACTGCGGCGAGGACAGGCGCCTAATACGGCTGATAATAGCCACGCGGACCATAGTAGGGACCGCCGCCGTAATATCCCTGGCCGCCGTAGTAAGGACCGGGGCCGTAATTATAGCGGTCCTCGTAGTACTCTTGGCGCCTGCTCTCTGCGATCGCGCCGCCGATCAGACCTGCCGCCACGCCCATGAAGGCGAGGCCTGCAGCGTTCGGACCTCGTCGATAGTAGCGGTGGCGGCGAGCGGCGCTGAAATCGGTGGCAGCCGGAGCGGCCGGGCCCGCGGCAGCGGCCTTGCTGGGCGCGGGCGAGTTGGCAGCCGAAGGCGTGACAGAGGCCGCAATCAGAACAAGACTTGCGAAAGCTGCCAACGCAACGTTGCGGCCGGCTGCAGAAATCATCGGTCCCTTATTCATCTTGACCTTCCCTGTTCTCGCTCAAAGCGACATCATCAAACAAGACTTAATGCGCAAGCTACTGAAATGGTTTCGTGATCGCTGCAATCTGCCACGCTTTGAACGATTGTAAACCGAACGACCAGATCCAGCTTGAACCATCCAACATGAGCGGATAATGAACAGCCGCACCGTTTTTCGGTCGCCGTAAGCGTTTTACGTGAACCAACGCATCAACCGACGCCGTCGGGATCGATGCCATTCTTGGGTTCACCGTGACTGACGCGTCCTATTCCAAAGAGAAACCAGATGATTGCGGTTCGCAAACTGCCGGCGCGCTATGCGCCGATCGTGATCCCATTTGTGCTGTCCGTCCTCATGACGGCCGTGGTGTCGATCATTTCCACCCTTCGAAGCCTCGGCGCAACGCCGGCGTTCCTCGCGACCTGGCCGGGCGCCTGGGCGCTGTCATGGCTCGTCGCCTTTCCGACGCTGCTGATGGTGCTGCCGCTGGTCCGCCGGATCGTGGAGGGCGTCGTTGCGGCTCCCGCCCAACCGAGCCGATAGCAGGCGCGGACGGCGGCGCGTGACGCACGCCGTCCCGCTTCCGCGTGACTTTACGACAGCGCCCCCAGCACGCCGCGCGTTGCCTTGTCGATCTCCTCGACATAGCGGCGGCGGGCGAAGGTCTCGGTGAGGAAGCCGACCACTTTGCGGCTGTCGGTGGAATCGACGACTGCCAGCATCTCGGCTTCCGCCTCGTCGAACACCGCCATGGCCGACTTCACGTTCATTTCGGGGATCAGCACGATCTCGGTCAGGCGCGCGAGCTCGATCACCTGGATTTCGTCGGCGATGGTGTCGAGATCGCCGGAGAACAGGTCGGGCAGCAGGACGAGACCGACATATTCGTCCGCATTGTTGACGATGACGATCCCGGGCCGCGAGCCCAGCGCGAATTCGCGGCGGACCGCGGCGATCGTCGTGGTCGACGGCACCTTGCCGACATCGGAGCGCATCAGCCGCTCGACGGTGAGGTTGCGCAGCCAGCCGACGTCGTTGGCGCTGCGGATGGTCTCGCCGCGCAGATGCAGGCGCCAGGTCGAGAAGGAGTGCCCGAACATGAAGCGGACGCAGATCGAGGTGACGATGCAACCGGCGAGCACCACGGCGGTGACGTCGACGTTGCGGGTCATCTCGAGCACGAGGAACGACATGGTCAAGGGACCGCCGACGATGGCGACGCCGAGCGTCGCCATGCCCGTCAGCATCGCGACCAGCGGATCGATCACGAAGTTCGGGCTGATCAAGAGCAGCACCGCCGAAAAGAACTTTCCGATCAGACTGCCGACGAACAGCGAGGCAAAGAACAGCCCGCCGCGGAAGCCGGAGGCGAGCGAGATCAGGCAGGCCGTCACCTTCAAGGCGATGATCAGCGCGATCAGGCCGATCGTCATGTCGTGAAAGAGATCGAGCACCATCGCGCCGTGGCCGGCCGCCAGCACCTGCGGCGTGACAATCGCAAAGCCTCCGACGATGAGGCCGCCGATCACCGGGCGCAGCCAGACCGGCAGCCATTTGAACAGGCGCTCGAACATCGAGGACGAGCGCATCACGGCGATGCCGACGCCGCTGGTGACGAGCGCGAGCCCGATCAGCGCCAGATATTGCTCGACGCCGACGGCGCTGACCTTGGGTATTTCGAGCGAGTATGGCGCGCCGCCGAGCCATTGCGCGGTCAGTGCACCCGCGAGCGAGGCGGCGAGGATTGGCGCAGCGCTGCCGACCGAATAGACGCCGACGATCAGCTCGCAGGCGTAGAAGGCGCCGGTGATCGGCGCACCGAAGGCGGCCGCGATCGCCGCAGCGGCACCGCAGCCGACGATCAGGCGCAGATCGTTGCGGCGCAGATTGAAGAACTTGCCGAGCAGCGAGGCGATGCCCGAGCCGATCTGGGTATAGCCGGCTTCGAGGCCGACGGAGGCGCCGCAGCCGTTCGAGATCAAGGTCTGGCTCGACACCACCACGCTGTCGCGCATCGACAGATTGCCGCCACGCAGCGCGTTCGCCTCGATCGGATCGACCGCGCTGGAGAGCTTGAGCCTTCGCCGCCACCACTCCATGATCCCGAGCGCCAATCCGCCCAGCGCGGGCGCGATCAACGCGGCCCAGGGACTGACGCTGGTATTGGCGGACAGGCGAACGTCGATGGGAATGCCGTAGATCACCATATGGGCAATCTGCGCAATCTCGGCCATCAGCGTCACGATGGCGCCGGCGAGCGTGCCGATCACCAGCGCCAGCGGGATCAGATAGAATTCGTTGCTGCGCAGCAGCGCCCGCAGCCGAACCATGACGCGGTTCGTCCCCTTGCGGTCGGCGAGATGTCTGATCCGCAGGAACACTTTTGGCCCGCCCTACCCTTCCGACATGCCGTAACCGGACATGCGCTGGCGGACCCGCTCGATCTCGGCACTCGACAGCAGCGGCGGCTCTCCGATCTGGAGACAGCCGTGATATTGCCGCGCCAGTGTCTCGACCTCGACGGCGAGCCACATCGCCTTGTCCAACGACTTGCCGATCGCGATCATGCCGTGATGGTCGAGCAGGCAGGCAAGCCGGCCCTCCAGCGCCCGCACTGCATGTTCGGACAGCTCCGCCGTTCCGAAGGTGGCATAGGGCGCGCAGCGGATGCTGTCGCCGCCGGCGGCTGCGATCATGTAGTGCACGGGCGGGATCTCCAGGCCCATGATCGCCAGGATGGTGCAATAGGTCGGATGGGCGTGGACGACGGCGTTGACGTCTGGCCGGGCCTTCAGGATGTCGAGGTGGAAGCGCCACTCGCTTGACGGCTTCTGATCGGGCGCGTGCGAGCCGTCCATCGCCATGAACACGATCTGGTCCGGCGTCATGGCGTCGTAGGGCACGCTGGTCGGGGTGACCAGAAGCCCGTCCACATGCCGGACGCTGATATTGCCCGAGGTGCCCTGGTTGATGCCGAGCGCGTTCATGCGGCGGCAGGCGCCGATGATGGCCTGTCTCTTGTCGAGCTCGTCCGCTGTCATCGACATCTCGATTTCCTGACGATGGGCGCCTGTCAGACGGGGAGTACGTCAAGCATTATGGCAGCGCAAGAGAAAGCGGACCGGATCGCGCGCGATCGCGCCAGCCGCCTCATGGCATCATGAAATAAACATGAAAATCAACGCATTAACAGATTGTCGCAGCTCTACGGCAAGCTCGCCCGGACGGCCGCGATGCCATTGATCACGAACTGCACCGAATAGGCCGCGAGCAGCATGCCGAGCACGCGCGAGAGGACGGCGTTGCCGGTGCGCCCAAGGCTCCGCGCGATCATGTTCGCGGAGACAAAGCAGAGCATGCAAAGTAAGCAGACGCAGAGCACGACCGCGATGATGATCGCGAGCCTCGGCCCGTAGCCGGCATCGCCCGTCAGGAGCAGCGTGGTCGCGATCGCGCCGGGACCGGCCATCATCGGGATCGCCAGCGGGAATACCGCGACGTCGGAGGCATGCTCGGAGCTTGCCTTGTCGGCCTCGCGGGCCTCGCGATGCGGACGGTCGCCGAAGATCATCTGATAGGACACGCCGAACAGCAGCAACCCGCCGGCGATCTGGAAGGCAGGGATGCCGATCCCGAGCTGGCGCAGCAGCCAGTTTCCAATCAGGGCGATCACCACCAGGACCGACGCCGCAATCAGTGGCGCGCGTAGCGCGATGGTGCGCTTGGTCTTGTCGGGCATGCCTCCGGTCGCGGCGAGGAAGGCGGGCACGAGACCAACGGGATCCACCACCAGCAGCAACGTCACAAACGCGGACAGGGAGAAATCGATCATGTCTCGGTGGGCTCCCTGGACGCAGGAACGATGGCTGGCGGACTGACTTAGCCCGGCAGAACCGCTTTGAAAATCACCGGAGATGCACAATGAGCGACAGTGGAATTGGAATGTTGCTGGGTCACCTTTCGGGCAACCTGCTCTGGCTCTGGTTCATCGGAGCCTTCGTGCTCGGTGCGGTCCTCGTCTACGGCGTGGCGAAGGCGGGGCGCCTGCGGCGCCGCGAGCGCGCACAGCTCGACCGCAACACCGAGGCGCGGCAGCGGCAGGAAGATCCCTACAAGCGTCCGACCTGAGCGCAGGTTGCCGTTTGGAACTTTCGTTCTCCGAAAGCTTTTGATCGCCTGAGGATTGCGGAAGGCGATGCCTTCGCGTGTCACCTCAAGAGGAGGATGTATGGCCAAGAAAGCAAAGAAGCGCACGACCAAGAAATCGTCGACGGGCCGCGCCCGTCAGGCGCCGAAGATGTTGAGCGACCTGTTTCTCGAGACGCTCAAGGACATCTATTTCGCCGAGAACAAGATCATCAAGACCTTGCCCAAGATGGCCAAGGCCGCCAACTCGAAGGAGCTCGCGGCGGCTTTCAACAAGCATCTGCGCGAGACCCAGGGCCAGGTCAAACGTCTGGACCAGATCTTCAAGATGTTGGGCAAGCCGGCCCGCGGCAAGCCCTGCGAAGCGATCAACGGCATCACCGACGAAGGCGCCGAGATCATGAAGGAGTTCAAGAACGCTCCTGCGCTCGACGCCGGCCTGCTCGCAGCTGCGCAGGCGGTCGAGCATTACGAAATCTCCCGCTACGGTACGCTGCGCACCTGGGCCGAGGAGCTCGGCATGCAGGACGCGGCAAAGCTGCTGCAGGCGACGCTGAACGAGGAAGAGGCGACCGATCACACCCTGACCGAGCTCGCCACCTCCGTGATCAACCTCGAGGCGGAAGAGGAATACCGCCAGGCGGCCTGAGCCCCACGTGGCGTGACGACGAAACGCCGCGGCCGGAAGGCCGCGGCGCTTGTGTTTTCGGATCGCACGATCCGCATGGCACCTGCGCGCCGCCGGGCTGGAATTCTCGGGAACCGGCCCCATATTCAGCGTTCCCCACCGCCGAGCCCGCATCATGCAACCCAAAAATCCCCTCGACTGGATGCTGTCCGAAGCCCTGGACTCGCTGACTCGCGCCGAACGGCTGCGCCAGCAGTTCGGCCGCCAGGAAGCGTGCTGGGAGCCACCGATCGACGTGCTCGAAACCGAGCATGAGCTTCTGATCTTGGTCGCGCTTCCGGGTGTCAATCCCGACAATGTCGAGACTGTCATCCATGACGGCGCGCTCGTCATCTCCGGCCAGCGCACCCTTCCGCCGGAGCTTCGCAACGCCCGCATCCACCGGCTCGAACTGCCGCAGGGGCGTTTTGAGCGCCGCATTGCATTACCCGTTGGCCGCTACGCCATCAGCCGCTTCGTGATGGACGGCTGCGTCGCGCTGCGCCTCGCCAAATCCTGAGGTCGATCATGGCCACCGAACCAATGAATACCGCACCGACCAATCCCCAGAGCAATTCCGACGTGAAGATTCCCGAAGACGCGCTGATCATCATCCCGGTGCGCGAGATGGTGCTGTTCCCCGGCGCCATCGCGCCGATCGCGATCGCGCGGCCGAAGTCGGTCGCTGCCGCGCAGCAGGCGCTGCGCGAGCAGCGGCCGGTCGGCATCGTCCTGCAACGCAGCCCCGAGACCGAGGAGCCCGGACCGGACGACCTCTATCGGGTCGCGACCATCGCCAACATCGTGCGCTACATCACCGCGCCCGACGGCACCCATCACATCGTCTGCCAGGGCGTGCAGCGCGCGCGCATCCTCGACTTCCTGCCGGGGACGCCGTTCCCGGCCGCGCGGATCCAGCAGATTCCGGAGCCGGCCACGAGCACGCCCGAGATCGAGGCCCGCGGGCTCAACCTGCAGCGCCAGGCCATCGAGGCGATCGAACTGCTGCCGCAGGCGCCGCCCGAGCTGATCGCGATGTTCCAGGGCACCACCGCGCCCGGCGCGCTGGCGGACCTGGCGACCTCGTTCATGGACATCAAGCCGCAGGACAAGCAGGAGGTGTTGGAGACCATCGACCTCGCTCTGCGTGTCGAGAAGGTGTCGAAGCATCTGGCCGAACGGCTGGAGGTGCTGCGCATCAGCAACGAGATCGGCCAGCAGACCCGCGCCAGCTTCGACGAACGGCAGCGCGAGGCGATCCTGCGCGAGCAGATGGCGACCATTCAGCGCCAGCTCGGCGAAGGCGACGGCAAGGCGGCCGAGGTCGCCGAGCTGACCGCTGCCATCGCCAAGGCCAACATGCCGCCCGAGGCCGACGCGCATGCGAAGAAGGAGCTGCGCCGCTACGAGCGCATGCCGGAGGCCGCCGGCGAGGCCGGCATGGTCCGCACTTACCTGGACTGGCTGATCGAGCTGCCGTGGGCGCTGCCCGCGGAGAAGCCGATCGACATCAAGGAAGCGCGCCGCATCCTCGATGCCGATCACTTTGGCCTGGAGAAGATCAAGAGCCGGATCATCGAATATCTGGCGGTGCGCAAGCTGGCGCCGCAGGGCAAGGCGCCGATCCTGTGCTTCGTCGGACCGCCCGGCGTCGGCAAGACCTCGCTCGGTCAATCCATCGCACGCGCGATGGACCGTCCCTTCGTGCGCGTCAGCCTCGGCGGCGTGCATGACGAGGCCGAGATCCGCGGCCATCGGCGCACCTATATCGGCGCGCTGCCCGGCAACATCATCCAGGGCATCAAGAAGGCGGGCACCCGGAACTGCGTCATGATGCTGGACGAGATCGACAAGATGGGTCGCGGCGTGCAGGGCGATCCTTCCGCCGCGATGCTGGAGGTGCTCGACCCCGAGCAGAACGGGACGTTCCGGGACAATTATTTGGGCGTGCCCTTCGACCTGTCGCGCGTTGTGTTCATCGCGACCGCCAACATGCTGGACCAGATCCCGGGTCCGCTGCTGGACCGCATGGAGCTGATCAGCCTCACCGGCTACACCCAGGAAGAGAAGCTGGAGATCGCCAAGCGCTATCTGGTACGGCGGCAGCTCGAGGCCAACGGCTTGACGGCCGAGCAGGCCGAGATCGAGCCGGAGGCGCTGGAGCTGGTCGTCAACGGCTACACCCGCGAAGCCGGCGTGCGTAACCTCGAGCGCGAGATCGGCAAGCTGTTCCGCCATGCCGCCGTGCAGGTCGCCGAAGGCACGGCTGCCAAGGTCGTCGTGACGCCGAAGGATATCGGCACCGTACTCGGCCAGCCGCGCTTCGAGGGCGAGATCGCGCAGCGCACCAGCATTCCAGGCGTGGCCACCGGCCTTGCCTGGACGCCGGTCGGCGGCGACATCCTGTTCATCGAAGCCTCGCGGGTATCCGGCCGCGGCGGGATGATCCTGACCGGCCAGCTCGGCGAGGTCATGCGCGAGAGCGTGCAGGCTGCGATGACGCTGGTGAAGAGCAAGGCCACGCAGCTCGGCATCGATCCGCAGCTGTTCGAAAAGAGCGACATCCACGTTCACGTGCCCGCAGGCGCGACCCCGAAGGACGGGCCGAGCGCGGGCGTTGCGATGTTCACGGCGCTGACGTCTCTGCTCACCAATCGCACGGTGCGCAGCGACACCGCCATGACCGGCGAGATCTCGCTCCGCGGCCTGGTGCTGCCGGTCGGTGGCATCAAGGAGAAAGTGGTGGCGGCTGCGGCCGCGGGGCTGAAGCGGGTGATGCTGCCGGCGCGCAACAAGCGGGACTACGACGACATCCCGAAGAGCGCGCGGGACAACCTCGAATTCATCTGGCTGGAGCGCGTCGACGAAGCCATCGCCGCGGCGCTCGAGCCGGCCGAGGCCCAAGCCGATGCCAAGGTCGAAGCGGCGGAGTGAATGCGATGAAAAAACTGCTGGAAAGAGCGAAGCGATCGCGGACGACGCAGCGACTGCGCCAATTGCTGGATCGCGCCATCGACGGGGTTCGCGATGCGCTGGCGGCATCAGGACCGCGGCTTCAGCCGATCCCGGTCCGCGCGAAGCGCCGCAAGGGTTGAGCCCTCCGTCTCAAGTCCTCGCGACAGCCCCGAACAAAAGGCCCCCTCCACGCGAGGGGGCCTTTGCGTTGTTAGCCCACGGCGTCCTTGGCGGCCTTGACCGGACGGGCGCGGACGATCTTCCGGGCCGGCTTGGCCTTGAACATCATCTCTTCGCCCGTGAACGGGTTGGTGCCCTTGCGCGCCTTGGTCGCGGGCTTCTTGATGACCACGAACTTGGCGAAGCCCGGCACCAGGAACAGGCCGTTCTTCTTGAGCTCCTTGTGGCCGACGTCGGTCAGCGTCTCCATGACGCTCTTGACGTCACGCTTGGAAAGCTCGGTGGTGGTCGCGATCTTTTCGATCAGCTGCGATTTCGACATTTGGGTGGCCATCGTGTCTCCTCTGATTCGTTGACGGCTGCATATTAGACCAACCGGTGAAGGCCTATAGCCTTCTGCACAGTTTTGTCGGGGTTTTACGGGCTTTTTTGGCCCTCTGTGGCAAAAAACCCTGCTTTTTAGCCACTTCCGGAGCGGAAGAAGCCTCAGGCAGCGGATTTCACCTTGTTTCAAAGGCCCGCACGCAGCCTTGCTAAAGCTGATTCGATGCTTTCGACAAGCGACGACCGGCCTCTTTGTCGGAGTCCGGTCGCGATTCACCCTGGAAAATAAGCCTAGATCGTCGCGATGCGGCGATCGCGGGTACTTTCTCTCCCCTAATTTTACGGGGCGCGACGAGCTTTCGCTCGCGCTAGATACGTTCGATGACGACGGCCGGGGCCATGCCACCGGCCGCGCACATGGTGACGAGACCGCGCTTCAAGTCGCGCCGTTCGAGCTCGTCGAGCACGGTGCCGATCAGGATCGAGCCGGTGGCGCCGATGGGGTGGCCGAGTGCGATCGAGCCGCCGTTGACGTTGACCTTGGCGCGATCGAGCTTGAGGTCGCGGATGTATTTTTCCGCGACCACGGCAAAAGCCTCGTTGATCTCGAACAGGTCAATGTCGTCGATGGTCAGCCCCGCCTTCGCCAGCACCTTGCGCGTCGCCGGCACCGGCGCGTTCAGCATCAGCGTCGGCGAGTCCCCCATGTTGGCCATCGCAACCACGCGGGCGCGCGGCTTCAGGCCGTGCGCCCTGGCGTAAGCGGGCGACGCCAGAAGGATCGCGGCGGCGCCGTCGACGACGCCGGACGAATTGCCGGCGTGGTGCATGAAATCGATCTCGATATCGGGGTACTTCTGCAGGATCAGGCCGCGATAGGTCGTGCCCTTGTCGTCGAGCACATGGTCGGCGACCGCGGGGAACGCGGGCTTCAATGCGCTCAGCCCTTCCATCGTGGTCTGCGGCCGCGGATATTCTTCATGGTCGAGCGCGAGGCTGCCGTCCTCGCGATGCACCGGCACGAGGCTCTTCTTGAAGTGACCGTTCGCGATCGCATGCGCGGCACGCTTCTGGCTTTCGAGGCCGAGCGCGTCGACGTCCCTTCGCGTGATGCCTTCCAGCGTCGCGATCGCATCGGCGCAGACGCCCTGATGCGACTGCGGATGCCGCGCACGCAGGCGCAGATTGCCGTTGTCCATCATCATCGGACCGCCGCCGCGACGTCCTTCCATCGACATCATCTCGCAGCCGCCGGCGACGACGAGGTCTTCCGCGCCCGCCATGATCGAGGCTGCCGCCATGTTGACGCTGGTGATGCCGGAGCCGCAGAAGCGGTCGAGCGTCACGGCACTGGCGCGCACGTCGTAGCCGGTGTCCAGCGCCGACATACGGCCGAGATCGCCGCCTTGCGTTGCGACCTGCGCGCTGCAACCCCAGACGATGTCGTCGACGTCGGCGGTGTCGATGCCGGTACGCGTCGCGAGCGCGCGCAGCACTGTTGCTCCCAGCTGCTGCGGATGAATGCCCGAGAGTGCCCCCTTGCCAGCCTTGCCGACGCCCCGCGGAGTTCGGCAGGCATCAATGATAAGTGCGTCGGTCATTGGCGTTTCCTCTTTTTGAATGGTTAGAGGCGTTTTGAATCAGGAGGCGAAGGGAGTCAATGCACGCTGGCGGAACCCCTCACCCTGTCTCCTCAGCGCGAGCCAAGCTCGTCGCGCCCCAGCAAGAACGGGGCGCGGGAGAGCAATCACACCCCCGCCGCGTTCTTCGCGATCACGTTGCGATAGAAGCTGGCGCTGAGTTTCGGCGTGCGCACCTGCGTGTCGAAATTGACGTGGTAGAGCCCAAAGCGCTTGTTGAGCCCGAACACCCATTCAAAATTGTCCATCAAGCTCCAGAGGAAGTAGCCGCGCACCGGCACGCCTTCGGCGGTGGCGCGCTGGAGCTGGGCGAGGTAGTTGCGCAAATACATGATGCGGTCGGTGTCGTAGATCTTGCCGTCAGGCGTCACGACGTCGTCGCCGGAGGTGCCGTTCTCGCTGATATAGATCGCGTCCGTCTTCCAGATCTTCGCCGCCAGCTTCGGCACCCAGTAGATCGTCTCGGGACCGATGCGCAGCCAGTCCGAATTCATGTGCGGGAACGATTTCGGGATCGGCAGCGGCATGAAGCCCGCGCCCTGGTCGGAGGCCACCACGTAGTTCTGCGGCGCGTAGATGTTGAGGCCGAGGAAATCGACCGGCGAGGAGATGATCTTCAGCTCCGCATCGGTGTATTTCGGCGCGTCGCGCCCGGCGAACTTCAGGAAGGCGTCGGTGTACTGGCCCGTCATGATGACGTTGAGGTAGCCGGCGTTCATCTCGCGTAGCGCGATCTCGGCGGCACGGACGTTCTCCGGTGTGTCGATCGCGGGGGCGCAGGCATCGATGTTCTCGGCCGGCCCCACCCTGGTGCCTCGGCGGCAATGGGCGCGTACCGCCTGCACCGCGAGCCCGTGTGCGAGCGCGCTGTTGTGCCTGATCTGGTTGACCTCGGCTTGCGGCAGCGTCACACCGGGGGCGTCGATGCCGATGCCGTAGCCGAAATGGACGAACCGACCGCTCTCGTTCAGTGTAAAGACGTTCTTGACGCGATCGGTCAGGTGCTCGGCGACATAGGCCGCGTAATCACCGAAGATCTTGCAGGTCTCCGTCGAGCGCCAGCCGCCAAACCGGTCCTGGAGCGATTGCGGCAGGTCCCAATGATAAAGCGTCAGCCACGGCTCGATGCCGTTCTTGAGGAGTTCGTCGACCAGGCGGTTGTAGAAGTCGAGTCCCTTCGGGTTGGGCTTGCCGTCGCCGTCCGGAAACAGCCGCGGCCAGGCCACCGAGAAGCGATAAGCCTTGCAGCCGAGCTCCTTGATGAGCGCGATGTCCTCCTTGTAGCGGTGATAGTGCTCGTTGGCGCGGTCGCCGGTGCTGCCGTCTTCGATCTTGCCGGGGATGCGGACGAACTTGTCCCAGATCGAGGCCCCTCGTCCGTCCTCGTTGACCGCGCCCTCGACCTGATAGGACGAGGTCGCCGTGCCCCAGACGAAGCCCGCCGGAAAGCCGTCCCCGCTCCGTGGCGGGGATGCGGGCTTGGCGTCCGCCCCTCCGAGAGGATTGGCGATGCCGGCTGCGGACAATCCCGCCAGCGTGGCGAACTGGCGACGCGAGACCTTGTCCGACATTGATAGTGCTCCGGGGCGATGCTGTTGCGGCGGCACCATGGCGAATCGCGGGTCGTTTGAGAAGCGGGCGAGCCGAAGGCTGAGGATGCAGAATTGCCGAATGCGACAAAGTTGTCCGAAAGGGGCCACGCCGATCGTCGGCCGAGCTACCCCAAAAGTCGAGATATCAGCCCCACCGTCATTCGAATTCCAGCCCAATCCGGCGAGGAAGTTATCAGTTCCCCTCGACAGGGGCCCGTAGGCTCACAGAATGCCATAAACCCCACGGAAATTACGACCAAAGTTCGCAAATATGGGATATGGTGCAACCATCGCCGCTCCGCTCTGGGCGATTGTCTGTCTGCACCGGTCAACCAAGAGAACGACTGACTTATGACGCGGTTCGACCGCATCATACTGTGGTAACCTCTTCCGCTGGACCAAGTGCCTGTCCTGCCAGGGATACAACGACTGACCCCGCGTCAGAGTCACTGTGAATTCGAGGTAGATCTATGTCGTATGCCTACAAGCTGAATGAAGACGTTCGCCACCAGCCCCAAGGCCCACAAGGACGTGCCGCAACCGAGCCACCGATGATTTATACCATCGTCCAGCATATGCCCATCGAGGCCGATGGACGTCTCCGATACCGCATCAAGTGCAAGTCGGAGAAAATCGAGCGAGTCGTCACGGAAGATCAGCTTTCGTATTCGCAGTGAACTGCTCGATGACGGCGGCTTCCTCGCTCAGCGCGAGCGCTTCGGCAACTTTGGCAGCTTGTCGGGATTGAACGGCGGTATCTGCCGGGTTCGTTCTGGCGCGGGCGTCTGCTGTTCCGTCAGGATCAGCGTACCCTGGAGGATCATTCCCGGCACTTGCGCTGCCGTCGCCGTGTAGGTCGCGACCTTGCCCGGGCAGTTTCCCTCGATATCCAGCGTGAGCTCATCGTCGACGCCGAACACCGTTGCGCGTCCGTCGGTATGGCGCTTCGTCGACACGGTGGCGGTGAAGCGATCTCCGTCGACCTCGCAAGAGCCGTGATAGGTCATCAGGCTGTCGCAGCCCCAGATCTGTCCGTCTGCGACATGGACGATCCCGGTCCCCTGATCGAGCGGCGTCTTGTACCACGCCGCATAGGTGCCGTCCTTCAACATGGGAGCAGTCTCCCGGTATTCCCTCGCGCATCATCGACACGATCAGCGCTAACAAAGCGTTAATCGCGCGGCCCGTGCCAATCCGGACTATTCCTGCGCAGCTCGGCTTCGAGGTCTTCAATGATGCTGTGAAGCAGACAGGCGGCAAGCGGATCGGTCACTTCGCGCTCCAAATGCCGGTAACGCGCGATCTGGAATTCCTGCTCTCTCAACTGGTGCTCTGTCATCGGACGGGCCCTCCAACGAACCGACGCAGAGACAGCCGAACAGTTTCGTTACAATTTTAGGATCATTCGCTATGGTTTCCGATCGGTAAAAACAACGCGACGCCAAGCTTCGCCGGCGCAAGGGATCATCGGAGATTTCGAAAGGTCGATACGCCGACATGCGCCGCTGTTACGGCACGTCACCACTTCTCCGATTCTCGCCGATGCTGTGCGGCTTGTTGAGGAAGAACTCCCGGTTACCGAGAGCCGCTTCCGCATACTGGTCGATCGCAACCTGGATGGCCTCGATGTGCATGCGGCACCAGCCCTCGAGGCAGGACAGGCGCCGCGCATGATGGAGAGCCTTCAGAAATTCCGGGGGCTCCTGCATGTCGGAAAAGTAGGTCGGCCTCTCCCCCTTCATGCCCGTGCCATCTCTCGCGGCGGCACCAGCCGGCGCTTCTCAACACCGACGCGCGATGGCATCGGCCGACGGCGGGGAACGAAGAGGCTGGCGACGACGATCGGGTCGGTGTCTCCGAGTGCGGCCCGCTCCTGAACGAGCCCGCTCATCACCGTGCGCATCTTCATGACTTCGCCTGCGACGAAGCTGCAGTCCTCGTCCCTGTTGATCTGCTCATGCATGATCGCCTCGGCCTCACGCATGCTGACGCGTAACGCCCTGATGATCCTGCGGATTTCGTTGATGCGGTTGTCCATGGCTCGCTCCCTTGGCTGGACGAACAGCATAAGAACAAAACATGAACAATGAGTCAATCGGCTTGAGGTAGAACAGAGCCGGCGTGACACGCCGTTCCGGGCGGCGCCACCCCGGGCTTACCGAGCCAGATCAGAACGTCACCCGCATCCCCGCATAGAAGGCACGCGGCCTTGCCGGGCTGAGCGAGCGCGGGTCGCTGAACTCGGCGGCGCCATTGGTGAAGTTGGGCACGGCTTTGGTGTCGAAGAACTGTCCGTAGGTCGCATAGCGCTTGTCGAAGATATTGTCGATCTTGCCGTAGAGCTGGACGTTCTTGGTCACCTGGTAGGACGTGTGCAGGTTGAACACGGTATAGGACGGCAGCTTCGCATATTGGTTGGACTCGTCCCCAACCAGATATTGGCTGGAGACGAACAGCGCGTTGCCGCCGACTTTCCACACGTCGGTGACGGCATAGTCGACGCCGACCTTGACGCGATGGCGCGGGATCGCGGGGAGCTGGTTGCCGGGCAGCACCTGAATGGTTTCGGTGACAGTATCCCTGAACGGGCTTTCGGAACCGAGTGCGAAAGCGTCGAGATAGCGTGCGTCGACAAACGCGTAGCTCGCCTGAAACTGAAGCGTGGGCGACTTGATATTGACCTCGGCTTCGAGCCCCTGACGCCTGGTACGGCCGACGTTGGAGAAATAGCCGAAGCCGGTGCGGCCGACTGCGGGAACGGCGACGATGTCGTCGATATTGGTGGCGCGGAAGCCGCCGATTTTCCAACCGAGCGTGCCGATGTTCAACTCTCTGCTGCCGCGTAGGCCCGCTTCCACGGTCTTGGACACGACCTGCTTCAATGGCGGATCGGAGACGAGAAACGCAGCAATGAGACAGGGACGGGCAGGATCGGAGCAGCCGAGCTCGAGCGGCGTCGGAACGCGGTTGGCTTCGGAATAGCCGGCATAGGCCGTCAGCTCCGGCGTGATCTTGTAGGTGCCGCCGATCACCGGATTGAAGCGGGTGAAGGTGTGATCGCCATTGAGATCGGTCCCGAGCTGATCCTCCAGCGTGATGCGCGCCACGTTGAAACGGCCGCCGCCGGTGATGGCGAAGGCGTCCGTGATATTGAACGTGTCCATTGCATAGAGGCCGTTATATTGATTGACGGTCCGCAGCGAGACAGGGCCGGCAACGGTATCAGGTACGCCGGTTGGCCCCAGGAACAGGCCGCCGCCGCTGACGACGTAGTTTTCTCCGATCGTGCCGATTTCGGCGGTGGCGTTGTAGCGCGTGACACTGGCGTCATAGGTCGCGCCCATCACGAAGCGATTGTCATGGCCGAACAGCTGGTCGGTGTTGGTGGCCTGCCCCGACACGCCGAAGGTGGTCGAACGTATCGAGCTGCGGTCGATCTCGCCGAGGACGGTCCCGGACGCGAAAGGATTGGCAAGCGGCAGGCCGTTCACGCCGTTTGCCGGTGTGGCGCCGTCGCCGAAGCAAAGAAGGCCGGTGAGCCCCGGATCGGTGCATTCCTGCGCGTCGGTCGGATTGCCGTCGACGAGCTTCTGCTCGTACCTGCGCACATGCGCGGTGCCTTCGAGCGTCCAGGTCGGCGTCGCATCGACCTTGCCTGTCAAGTTGAGATAGCCGACACGATTGGAAGTGGTCTGCGGGGTCGTGTAGGTCGCGCCCCAATATTTGTCGAGCAGCTCGGCGGGAACGGTGGCGTTGGCGCCGAAATCGTTCTTGGCGACGCCCATATTGGCGTGGAATTCGCTGTCGCCGGCCCTGTAGCCGACGTCGCCGTAGAAGCGCCGCACGTCGGATTGGGAGAAATTGCGGAAGCCGTTGTCGTGCAGGCCTTCGAGCGCGGCATAGACGCCGTAGTTCTTGTCAACCGTCTTGCCCCATTGCGCCGAGCCCTGGATGCGGCCGAACGAGCCGCCCATGAGATCAAGCTCCGCGCCCTGATAGGTGAAACCGTCCTTCATTTGCAAATTGATCGCGCCGCCTAGCGCGTTGAGGCCGAAGGCGGGATTGTTGGTCACGAGCGTCACCGACCGGATCGCCGCGGTCGGGATCAGGTCCCAGTTGACGGCATCGGAGAAGGCTTCGTTGATGCGAACGCCGTTCTGATACACCGCGAGGCCTTGCGGCGTGCCCGTCACGGGCGAAGCGACGAAGCCGCGGAATTCGACATTCGGCTGGAACGGATTGCCAGTGACCTCGGTGATGTTAACGCCGGCGATGTTGTCGCGAAGCGCGTCGGTGATGTTCAAGGAGCCGGTGCGCTTGATCTGGCTGGCGTCGACGGCGTTGATCGCCGACGGAACCTTGTCGACGTCAAGACCTCTGCCGGCACCCGGCGCGGTCGGGTAGACGTAAAGGCGCGTCTTGGGGCTGGCGGATGACGGTGCCCCGATGTGCGCGACCGGTCGCGATGACGCGGTGCGTCGCGCCGTTGACCGCGGCGGCGCCGTTACCTCGACAGGCGGCAAGTTCTGGACGTTAGTTTCTTCATCCTGCGCGGCCCCCGCGGGGATCGCGAAGACGGAGAGCAGCGCGGTCGAAACCGAGGCCATCAACAAACGACGCTTGAACCAAATAGCTTTGAACCAAAGAGCCTTGCCCATCCGAGCCTTCCCATCCGTGACCACCGGCTGTTTTGATTTTCGCCGGTTGGTCGAGACGAGTGTAATCGGCAGGAACGCGTGCGCCAGCCACAAAAGGTCGGGCCGTATCCGCACCAATTTTCCCGACAAAATCGGGAATTTTTCCCGACGCGATCAGGCCGCCGCCGTCGGAACCAGTGCCTCGACGGTCAGACCGCCGTCACCCGAGACGACGTTGAGCGTGCCGCCCAGCGCCAGAATCCGCTCGCGCATGCCGACGAGCCCGAAGCCGAGCTTCTGGCCCGGCTCCATGCCGCGGCCGTTGTCGCTGATCCGCACCCGGGCACCGCTGCGGCCATCGCTTGCCGCCTGCGCCACCGGCTCGATGACGACATTGACCGAGGTCGCCCCGGCGTGGCGGAACACGTTGGTGAGCGCCTCCTGCACGATGCGGTAGATGGTGAGGTCGGCAGTCTCCCCGGTGACGCCAAGCGCCGGCGAGATCACGGTCTCGATGGCGACATCGGGATGCGACTCCCGCCACAGCCGCGACAGCGATTCCAGCGCCCGGCGCAGGCCGAGCTCGGCCAGGCCGACGGGCCGGAGGCGCTCCAGCACGCGGCGATTGAACTGTTGAAGCGCGTTGATCTGCTCCAGCATGGCGCTGCCGTGTTTTCGCACGGCCTCGGCACTCGGGGCGCGTCCATCCGCCTGCTTCGCCAGCGCGCTGACATGCGCGCGTAGCGAGAACAGATATGGCCCGAACTCGTCATGGAGCTCGCGCGCGATCTCCTTGCGCTCGAGGTCCTGGAGCGACACCGTGCGCTCGGCGAGGCGCCGCTTGTCCTCGATGGCGTCACCGAGCGTCGCCGCAAGATGGTTGAGCTTGGTGCAGATCGCGGCGAGCTCCGGCGCGCCGCCCGGCGCGACGCGCGCCTGATAGCGCCCGTCTTCGAGCTCGGCCATCACATCCGCCAGCGACTGGAGCGGCGCCAGTGCCCGGCCGATCACATTCATCATCACCAAGAACAGCGCCAGCGCGATCACCGAGCCGACCTCGAGCTGGGTCACGATGGCGTCCCAGATCTCGGCGATCTCGTCATCGGGATGGGAGGTGATCAGCAGCGAACCCGGCTTGCCATGGATCGAGACGGGTACGCTCACCGCGGTCTGCTCGGGATGAACCAAGCTGACGAACCAGGCCGGCGGCGCGCGGGTGTCGTCATCGACGTCGGTCCGCGGCTGCGTCAGCGGACTGCCGGCTTCGTCCCGAAGCGCGATGCTGACATGGCGCAGGCGACTGAGGTCGCGCGCAATCTGGTTGAGCCTGGCATCAGGATCGGGCGCCTCGTTGAGATCCGCAACGATCATCTCGATGAATTCGCGCGCGAGCCGGATCACGCTCTGGTCCTCGGCCTGCACGCGCGGCCCGGCTTCTGCGACCTGGCGGCCGATATTGACGGCGAGTCCCAGCGCCAGCAGCAGCGCCAGCAGCAGGTTGATGCGCCCGCGCAAGGATAGATTTTGCCACATTGGTATCGCCCGTGCCCCCGCGAAGGATTGGCCTGCGCCTGTCCGATAACGTTGACAGAGGCGAAGCGCCCGATATCTAATCGAAAGCGTACAGCAATCCCGGCCGCGCGCGAAACAGGCCAAGACGCTGTCGCGAGGAACGCCTATGCGCATTTTGATCGTCGACGATCATCCCATCGTCGCCTCCGGCTGCCGTGCCGTGCTGGCCGACGAGGGCGAGATCGAGATTTTGGAGGCCGCCGACGCCGAAGACGGCGAGTGCGTCTTCATCGTCGAGCGCCCCGACCTCTCGATCATCGACATCAACCTGCCGACCGTGTCCGGCTTTGAGCTCGCGCGCCGCATCCTCGAGCGCGCGCCCGAGGCCCGAATCATCATGTTCAGCATGAACGACGACCCTGCTTTTGCCGCGCGTGCGATCGAGTGCGGCGCCAAGGGCTATGTCTCCAAGACCGGTGACCCCGACGATCTCGTCGAGGCGATTCGCACCGTTGGCGGCGGCGGCACCTATCTGCCGAGCGCGATCGCGCGCAGCATCGCCTTTGCGGGACCCGCGCTGGCGCAAAGTCCGCTGTCGAAACTGAATGCGCGCGAGATGGAGATATTGCGGCTGCTCAGCGCCGGAAAGAGCCTTTCCGAGATCGCCTGGCTGGTGCAGTCGTCCTACAAGACTGTCGCCAACACCTCGTCCATCATGCGCCAGAAGCTCGGGGTGAAAACCTCTGTCGAGCTGGTGCGGCTGGCGATCGACAGTGGCGTAGCCTGACGGCCGCCACGAATTCGGTCACACAAGCGTTGCAATCCTGATGTGGTTTGATGCCACGGAGCATAATGGCATGACGATACAGACTGTCTCGACTAATACATCCTATGGCGGCGTGCAGGGCGTGTATCGCCATGCCAGCGAGGCAACCGGAACCGACATGGTGTTCTCGGTCTATGTTCCTCCGCACGCGCAGGGCGCCAAGCTGCCCGTGGTCTGGTATCTCTCCGGCCTCACTTGCACGCATGCCAACGTCACCGAGAAAGGCGAATTCCGCAAAGCCTGCGCCGAGCTCGGCCTGATCTTCGTCGCGCCCGACACTTCCCCGCGGGGCCCCGACGTGCCGGGCGATGCCAATAATGCCTATGATTTCGGTCTTGGCGCCGGCTTCTATGTCGACGCGACGGAAGCGCCGTTTTCGCGCAATTATCGCATGTGGAGCTACGTCACCGACGAACTGCCGAAACTCGTGGCGGAGAATTTTCCGGTCGATGCCAAGCGGCAATCGGTGATGGGCCATTCGATGGGCGGCCATGGCGCATTGACGGTCGCGCTGCGCAACCCGCACCGTTTTCGCGCGGCCAGCGCCTTTGCGCCGATCGTGGCGCCATCGCTCGTGCCCTGGGGCATCAAGGCGCTGACGGGCTATCTCGGGCCGAACAAGGATATGTGGCGCAGCCACGACACGGTGGCGCTGATCGAGGACGGCGCGAAGTTTTCAGGCTTCCTCGTCGACGTCGGCGAGGCCGATAATTTCCTGAAGGAGCAGCTTCGTCCTGAATTGCTGCAGGCGGCCTGTGCCAAGGCCAACATCCCGCTGACGCTGCGGCGGCAGGCGGGCTATGACCACAGCTATTATTTCATCTCGACCTTCATGGGCGATCACCTGCACTGGCATGCGGAGCGATTGAAGGAGTAAATATCCCCCTCACGGCTTGCCGTAATTCGGTGCCAGCAACCGGTTGCGGATCAGATAGCTCATCGTGCGCGTCCAGGATTCATCCGTGTTGCCGCGCATGTCGGCGCTGGCGGCCGTGATCATGTTGCCGGTCTTCACGTCGCGCAGATAGATGTTCAGATTGATGATCAGGTTCGAGACCTTCTGCACCATGCCGGTGATTTCCAAATCGGCACCCAACTGCCCGGCAAGCTTGAGGTCGCAGCCGCCGCAGGCCTGCAGATTGGCGTGACGGGCCGCGTCCCGGACCGGCGCGATATCGATCAGCTGGAACCTGCCTGACTCAACCAGTGCCTTGCGCAACTGCTCGCTGATGAGGTCGAGCCGCGCCTCCTCCGGCTTGGAGCCATAGAACTCGCCGGGCAGGCTGGTGTCGATCAGTTCAAAGTCGAACACCGCGAGTTTCGGCGGATCGGCGAGCGCGGCCGAACCCGTCAACAACAAAGCTGCGAAACATATCAGCGCTCGCATGATCGTGATTCCCGGCGTGGCAGCGTGAGGACGAAATGCGGGGTTGCATGGCCTGACAAATCGGTCATGCTTTAGCAGAGACAATTCTCCATCGGCGGTCAAGCCGGGGAGAACATCTGGAGGAAACATGATCCGATGGTTGGTCGGCCTGATCGGCCTGGGTGTTGCTGCAACGAGTGCGCTCGCGGCCGACCCTGTCATGATCGGCGTCGGCTATCTCGGAATCGCCGGCAGCAGATCGACGCTGTCGCTGGTCGAGCAGCCCGCGGAGAATGACGGCGTCGCCGGCGCGCGCCTCGCCATCGAGGACAACAACACCACCGGCAAATTCCTCAACCAGCGTTTTGCGCTGGAGGAGCGGCGGATCAAGGAGGGCGAGGATGCCGTGCAGGCCGCGACCGACCTCGCCGCACGCAACGGCTTCATCATCGCCGATCTGCCGGCCGACGCGCTGCTGAAAGTCGCCGACGCCTTGCGCGAGCGCGGCACGTTGCTGTTCAACGCCGGCGCGATCGACGAGCGGCTGCGCGAGGCCGATTGCCGCGCCAATGTCATCCATACCGCGCCGACCCGCGCAATGCTGGCCGATGCGCTCGGCCAATATCTGGTGTGGAAGCAGTGGAAGCGCTGGCTGCTCGTGGTCGGCTCGCATGACGAGGACAAGTTGTTCGCCGATGCGCTCCGGCGCACCGCGACGCGGTTCGGCGCCAAGATCGTGCAGGAGCGCAGCTTCGAAGACAAAGGCGGCGCGCGCCGCACGGACTCGGGCGTGACGCTGATCCAGCGCCAGATGCCGGTGTTCACGCAACAGGCTCCGGCCTATGACGTGCTGGTCGCCGCCGACGAGAGCGAAGTATTCGGCGCCTATTTGCCCTATCGCACCTGGGATCCTCGCCCCGTCGCCGGCTCGGCCGGCCTCGTGCCGCGCAGCTGGGACGCATCGCAGGACCAGTGGGGCGCGATCCAGATGCAGAACCGCTTCGTCAAGCTCAACGCGCGGCGGATGACCGCGCTCGACATGCAGGCGTGGACGGCCGTGCGCATGATCGGAGAGGCCACCTCGCGCACCAATTCCGGCGATATCAAGAAGGTCACCGATTTTATCAAGGGCCCGGAGTTCTCGGTCGCCGCCTTCAAGGGCACCAAGCTGACCTTGCGCGATTGGAACCTGCAGCTGCGCCAGCCGATCCTGCTGGTCGATGGCCGCATGGTGGTGTCGGTGTCGCCGCAAGAAGGTTTCCTGCATCAAGTCTCCGAGCTCGACACGCTCGGCTATGACCGCCCGGAGAGCAAATGCAAGCTGAAATGAGAAAGCAGATGTTGCGCACGTGGCGTGTTGGGTTGCTGTTCGGACTGGCGCTGGCGGCAGCGCCGGCGCATGCGTTCATCGCTTATGTCTCGAACGAGAAGAGCAACACGGTGTCGGTGATCGACACCGACAGCTGGACGGTGACCAAGACCATCAAGGTCGGCCAGCGCCCGCGCGGCATCGACTTCACGCGCGACGGCAAGTTCGTGATGGTCGCGGTCGGCGACGACGACACCATCCAGATGATCGACGCCAAGACGCAAACCGTGGTGGACAGCCTGCCCTCCGGGCCCGACCCGGAATTGTTCGCCCAGGATGCCGCTGGCAAGGTCCTCTATGTCGCGAACGAGAACGACAACACGGTGACCGTGATCGACCTCGAGAAGCGCGCCCGCCTTGGCGACATCCAGGTCGGCGTCGAGCCCGAGGGCATGACGATCAGCCCGGACGGCAAGACGCTGATCAACACGTCCGAGACCACCAACATGGCGCATTTCATCGACACGTCGTCGCGCCAGATCGTCGCCAACGTGCTGGTCGACGCGCGGCCGCGCTTTGCCGAATTCAAGCACGACGCTTCCGAATTGTGGGTGTCCTCGGAGATCGGCGGCACCGTCTCGATCATCGACCCCGCAAAGCACGAGGTGACCGGGAAGATCAATTTCGAGATTCCGGGGTTGAGGAAAGAGGCGATCCAGCCCGTCGGCATCGGCATGACCCGGGACGACAAGACCGCCTTCATCGCGCTCGGGCCAGCCAACCGCATCGCCGTGGTCGATACCGCCTCGCGCAAGGTGACCAAATATCTGCTGGTGGGACAACGGGTCTGGCACATGGCCTTCACGCCGGACGAAAAATTTCTGCTCACCACCAATGGCGTCTCGAACGACGTCTCCGTCATCGACGTCGCCGCGCAAAAGGTGATCAAGACCATTCAGGTGGGCGAACTGCCCTGGGGTATCACGATCGCGCCATGACCAGCCCTGCTCCCATCGCCGAACAACGCGAAACACCAAGGCCCGATCCGGCGGGTGTGCCCGCGCTATCGATCGACAGCGTCAGCCACGCCTATGGCCCGCGCCGCGCGCTGATGGACGTGTCCTTCGACGTGCAGCCCGCGAGCTTCACGGCCCTGCTTGGCCTCAACGGGGCGGGCAAGAGCACGCTGTTCTCGCTGATCACGCGCCTGTTCGGCATCCAGTCCGGCCGCGTCGGCATTTTCGGCCATGATGTCAGCAAGAGTCCCGGAGAAGCGCTGCGGTTGCTCGGCGTCGTGTTCCAGCCGCGCACGCTCGATCTCGATCTGTCGCTGACGCAGAACCTGCTCTATCACGCCGCACTCCACGGCATCAGCCGCCGCGAGGCCCGCGCGCGAGCCGCCGAGCTGCTCGGTCGCATCGGGCTTACCGAGCGCGCCGGCAGCAAGGTGCGCGATCTCTCGGGCGGGCAGATGCGGCGGCTGGAGATCGCCCGTGCGCTGCTGCATCGGCCACGCCTGCTCTTGCTGGACGAGCCCACCGTCGGCCTCGACGTCAAAGCGCGCGCCGACATCATCAGCCATGTGCGCCAGCTCGTGAGCGAGCAAGGCATCGGCGTGCTCTGGGCCACGCATCTGTTCGACGAGATCATGGCCGGTGACGATCTCGTGGTGCTGCACCAGGGCAAGGTGCTGGCGCGGGGACCGATGAGCCGCGTCGTCGCGGAAGCCGGCGCGCAGGACGTCAACTCCGCCTTCATGCGCCTGACCGGCGCGCAGACCGTGCCGGGCGGTGGCGCATGAGCAGCATCAGCATGCGCGAGGCGCCACGCGGCTTCTCGGCCGCCGAATACATGACCTGCCTCACGGGCATCGTCTGGCGCGAAGGACTGCGCTTCCTGCACCAGCGCGAGCGGTTCGTCTCGGCGCTGGTGCGGCCGCTGGTGTGGCTGTTCATCTTCGCCGCCGGTTTCCGCCAGGTGCTCGGCATCTCCATCATCCCGCCCTACGAGACCTACATCCTCTACGAGGTCTTCATCGCGCCCGGGCTGATGGCCATGATCCAGCTGTTCAACGGCATGCAATCCTCGCTCTCGATGGTCTATGACCGCGAGATGGGCAACATGCGCACGCTGCTGGTAAGCCCACTGCCGCGCGGCTACCTGTTGTTCTGCAAGCTGCTCGCGGGCACCGCGGTGTCGCTGCTCCAGGTCTATGCGTTCCTGCTGATCGCCTGGTTCTGGGACATCACCCCTCCTCTGTCAGGCTATCTCACGGTATTGCCGGCACTGATCCTGTCCGGACTGATGCTGGGTTCGCTCGGCATGCTGATCTCCTCTGGCATCAAGCAGCTGGAGAACTTTGCCGGCGTGATGAACTTTGTCATTTTCCCGATGTTCTTCGCTTCATCGGCGCTCTACCCGCTCTGGCGGGTGCAGGAGGGCAGCCCATATCTCTACTATGTCTGCGAGGCCAATCCGTTCACCCATGCGGTCGAGCTGATCCGCTTCGCGCTGTACGGACAGATCAACTGGATCTCGCTGGCGGTGGTCGCGACCTGCACAATCGTCTTCATGATCGGCGCGATTCTGGCCTATGATCCCTCGCGCGGGCTGGCGCGACGGGGCCCTGCGGGAGGCGAAGGATGACGGTTCGGGTTCTGGCCATGGCCGCTCTGATGCTCGCAGCCGCGGGCACGGCGGCACGCGCGGCCGATCCGCGCTATCCGGATTGGCCCTGCACGCAGGGAAAAGTGCCGGAAATTTCGCTCGCGGCCGTTTGGGCTGGCCCCTCGCTCGACGACGTGCAGAACAAGTGGAAGGACGACGCCAAGGTCAGCGCGCTGGTCGCCAAACTGTCGGCACGCAAGACACCGCTGGAAGAGGCCGAGAAGTTGGTGAAGGAGTTTTTGGCGGGCTCCGCGGCCGACAAGACCGCGAATGCGAAACTGCTGTTCGCAGGTCTGTTCGACACGCTCAACGCTCAGCGCTCGCAGGTCATGAGCGGGTTGGAACGCGTCAGCCGCAAGCAGCGCGAAGCCGCCGACAAGATCCGCGAGGAGAGTGTCCAGCTCCAGGCGCTCCAGGGCGCCACGCCGCGCGACGAGGCTAAGGTCGAGGCGCTCAGCAACGAGCTGATCTGGAAGACCCGCATTTTCGAGGACCGCCACAAGGTCGTGCGGTTCGTTTGCGAGGTTCCCACCACCATCGACCAGCGGCTGTTTGCGCTCGGACGCGTGATCCAGCAGGAAATGGAATAGCGTCAGCCTCATTGACCGCTTGCGGCAGGTTCCCGCGCCTCCATTGCGATCATTAACCTGTGCTATATGCCGGAACCAAATCGGTCTAGGATGTCTTGTCGACGGGTAATCCAAGGCATCGGGAGGCCTCGATGGGAACCACAAAATTCATCCTCGCAGGCGCTGCGGCCATCAGCATGCTCGCAGGCAGCGCATTCGCTGACGATCTGACCGGCATGGTCACTCGGATTGATCGGCTCAACAGCACGATCTCGATCCAGCAGACGCAGAAGGGCACAGTCGGCGGCAGCGCAGGCGGGGCCGGCGCGCTGCAGGAGTACAAGGCCAAGGACGCCGCGATGCTCGATGCCGTCCACGCCGGCGACCGGGTGAGCTACTCTGCGACCGACAATAACGGCACGGGCACGCTGACCAAGCTGCAGAAGCAGTAGGCCGGGATCTTTGCGGCCATCCTTCGAGACGCCCGCCTACGGCGGGCTCCTCAGGATGAGGTCTGGTTTCGTGGCGAGATGTCAGACCCTCATGGTGAGGAGACCGCGAAGCGGTCGTCTCGAACCACGAGGCCATCGACGACACAGCTCGGCTCAATTCTTCACTGCTCCGGCCGCGGCTCGGGCTGCGCCTCCTCAGTCGGAAGCTTTGCACGCTCCCAGCCGTCGGTGCCATCGGGATACCAGGCGACGCTGGAGTAGCCATACGCGAGCGCGCGCTTGGCGGCGTTCCAGGACATCCAGCAATCCGCCAGGCAATAGATCACAAGCAGCGCGGTCTTGTCGCCGTGTGATGCACGCGCGAGGCCGCGCTGGAAATAGTCGTCCATGGCGGGCGGCAGCGTTCCGTAGCCGGTATCCGGCAGCCAGATGCTGCCCGGAATGTTTTTGCGCGGCGCCTCGCGCCAGACGGTACCCGCTGGAAGGTTCTTCGGCTTCGGCGCGCGCGGCAGCACGTCGATGAAGGCGCCGCTCTTCGCGTGCCAGATCGCCTCGGCTTCTGACGTCGACAGCACGCGCGCGCCGCCGAGCGTCGCCGGCACGGGCGCGCGGTAGTTGTCGGTGCGATAACCCTCGGGCTCGAACGGCTCCTGCTGCTGCGCAACGACCGGCGCCATCAGCACGGCGGCGACCAGCGCAGCGACAACGCGCCGCCTCATGTCATGGTGCCTTCTTGGCCGTCTCCGCGCCGAGCGGCCGATCGCTCTCGTCGAGCAGCGGCACGCCGAAATCGAGCAGGATCTTGTTGATCTCGCCCTGGTTCTCCTGGATCAGCTTGTTGAGCTGCCGCTTCCAGTTCTGGTCGGCGCCACGCACGCCCATGCCGATGCGATAGACCAGCTTTGGCCCGGTGGTTTCCTTCACCAGCGGCGTGACATGAAGCGACCCCGCCTTCTTCGCGTAGAACCCTGCCATCGGTCCCCACAGCACGCCGGCGTCGATCTTGCCCGCCGTGAGATCATCGATCATTGCCTGCGCCGAATTGTCGTAGCGCGTGTCGATCATCAGCGGATAGGGCTTTGCATCACCCATCAGTCCCGCGATGGCCATGTTGGTGGCAGGCGGCGTACCGGCGACGATGCCGACATGCTTGCCCTTCAGCCTGGCATCCTCGAGCGTGTCGACCTCCTCCAGCCCGCCGCCTGGTTTCGCGACCAGCGCATAGCTCGTGCGGTAATAGGGATTGGTGCCTTGCACGAGGTCATCGCCTTGGGGGAAGCCCATGATGACGTCGCAGCGATGCGAGCCGAGCGTCATGCGCACGAAGCCGGTGGCTTGCGGAAAAAAGACATAGTCGAGCTTCTTCTGGAGCTTGTCCGCAAACAGCTCGGCAAGCTTGTTCTCGAACCCCTCGCCCTTCTCGTTCGAGAACGGCAGATTGCGCGGGTCGGAACAGACGCGCAGCACCTTGGGGTCGACCAGCTCGAACGAGAGGTCACCCGTCTCGTTGGTCTGCGCGATGGCGACGTCGCCGAACGCGCAAGACGCAACCAGGATACTCAGTGAAAACAACCAGCGACGATGTCGTCCGGCCTCCGTCATCGCGCTTCCTCCTAGGCTTGTTTGAATGCTAGCCATGCAACGCATGACGCGCCATGTCTTGCCAGAGTTTGTGCTGGCTTTCTTTGTTGCAGTGCAATGCGCGCAACCCTTTGAACTGAGGCGGAAAAGTGTCTCGCATCGCTCTCGTGATCGCAGCCTTGTCCCTGCTGGTGACAGCGACGCTAGCATGCGCCGCAGCGGCCGAATTGCCTGTGAGCGAAGTCGCGCCGGGAATATTCGTACACTCCGGGACCATCGCGCTGATGACCCGCGAGAACGAGGGCGACATCGCCAACGTCGGCTTCATCGTGGGCAAGGATGCGGTGGCCGTGATCGATACCGGCGGTAGCTTTCGCGAGGGCGAGGCGCTATTGGCGGCGGTGCGAGCCCGCACCAGCAAGCCGATCCGCTACGTCATCAATACCCACGGCCATCCCGACCATGTTTTCGGCAATGCGGCCTTCGCCGTCGGAGACACCATTTTCGTCGGTCACAGCAGGCTGCCGCGGGCGCTGGCTGCGCGCGGCCCGTACTATCTCGACAATTTTAGGCGCATCATGGGCGACGAATTGATATCTCCCGTCAATATCGTGCCGCCCACAATGCTTGTCACGGATACAATGACGCTCGATCTCGGCGCGCGCCGCCTGAGCTTGCGGGCCTGGCCGGCCGGGCACAGCGACAATGATTTGACCGTATTCGATGAGACGACGAAGACGCTGTTCGCTGGCGACCTCGTCTTCCTCCGCCATATTCCGGTGATGGACGGCAGCATTCGCGGCTGGCTCGGCACCCTCGGGGAACTCGAGAGCATTCCGGCGCAGCGCGTCGTTCCCGGTCACGGGCCCGTGAGCGAATGGCCTGCGGCGCTGATCGATGAGCGGCGCTATCTGATGGCACTGCTGACGGACGTCCGGGCAGCGAACAAGAAGGGCGAACCGATCCGAACCGCCGCTGACAAGGCCGCCGCCTCGGAACGGCCGCACTGGGAGCTGTTCGACGACTACAACGCTCGCAACGCAACCGCAGCATTTTCGGAAATTGAATGGGAGTAGCGGACGCGCTACGATGTCCGTTACGTTGCTTCGTCCGCAGGACCATGACCATGACGGGATGCACGCGCCGACTGCCTCTGATCGCCCTGCTCCTCGGCATTGCATTCGCCGTGCCGGTGCAGGCTGAAGAAGCTTACGATCCCTGGCCGGGACTGGTGCAGGACATCTTCAGCAACCGTCCGATGAATGACGGCGGCAATGTCATTGGCATCGAGATGCCGTACCGCGCCGAGGACGCGGCCATCGTGCCCGTGACCCTGCGCAGCAAGCTCTCGCCCGGCGATGCCCGCCGCATCCGTTCGATCACGCTGGTGATCGATCGTAACCCCGCGCCGATGGCGGCGAAATTCGAGCTCGGACCGGATGCCAACGTCACTGAAATCTCGACGCGCGTGCGCGTCAACAACTACACCGACGTCCATGCGGTGGCCGAGCTCAGCGACGGACAGCTCTACGTCTCGAAAGTCTATGTGAAGGCCTCCGGCGGCTGCTCGGCACCAGCGGGAAAGAATGCCGAGGAAGCCCAGAACCGGCTCGGCCAGATGCGCTACCGGCAATTCGCGCGCGAAGAGGCGCCCGCGAGCCGCATGCGGGAGGCGCAGATCATGATCGGCCATCCCAACAATTCCGGGCTGCAGATGGACCAGGTCACGCAGCTCTACATTCCCGCCTTCTTCGTCAACCAGCTCAAGCTGACGCAGGACGACAGCCCCGTGCTTTCGATGGAAGGCGGCATCTCGATCTCGGAAGATCCCAATCTGCGCTTCACCTATGTGTCCAACGGCGCGAAGCGTTTTCGCGCGGAAGCCAAGGACACGGATGGTCACGTGTTCCGCAACGAGTGGGATATGGAGAAGCCGGGGACGTAGCGCGCCACCTTCCCTTTCAAAGTCAAACGCATTGCGGATGGCTGTGCCCTCGCCCCTTGTGGGAGAGGGCAGCACCGCTGGTAGACAAAACTTCGCTTGGGTGAGGGGTTTGCCTCCGCGAGCTACTCTCTTGCGATAGTATTCGCGGAGGCATACCCCTCATCCGGCGCTTCGCGCCACCTTCTCCCACAAGGGGCCTGTTGCGCTATTGGCTTTTGAGGCTGAAGACGTCGAGAGAGAAGGTCTGGGTCGCGACAGGCTCCGGCCAAGACTGTGATTGTCGCCCTC